>CAYRCL010000038.1:0-56184 GCA_964422795.1 uncultured Chloroflexota bacterium | reverse complement strand
CGCGTGGGGTGAACGCCGGGACCAACTCGATTCAGCGGCTGACAGGATGGGTGATGGCTTGCGATCAGGTGCTGGGCTTGATCTTCCGACTGCGCCGGTTAAAGACGAAGATTTGCGTCAAGCGACACACAGCCTGGCTGGATCCCACGATAGGATTAATGGTGGATGGGGGACGGCGCCAAAATTTCCTCAATCTATGACGATTGAGTTTCTACTGCGTCGTTACCTTGCAACGGGCGAAGAACTTCTGCTCGATGTCGCTGAGCGTACGCTGAGGAAGATGGCACAGGGCGGGATCTATGACCATGTTGGTGGAGGGTTTCATCGGTACAGCGTAGATGCTGTTTGGCATGTTCCACATTTTGAAAAAATGCTGTATGACAACAGTCAGCTGGCTCGTGTCTATCTTCACGCATGGCAGATAACGTCCAGATCCGAATATTGTCGGACCGCTGAGGAGACGCTTGACTGGGTTCGACGAGAAATGACGCATCCAGATGGCGGTTTCTACAGCACGCTGGATGCTGACTCCGAGGGTGTAGAGGGTCGATTTTACGTGTGGTCCGCGGATGAACTGGTCCAGGTATTGGGATCAGAGGCAGGGCTTATCGCCGATATCTATGACGTGACTGAACGTGGAAATTGGGAAGGTACGAATGTTTTGCGCCGATATAAGGATGTGGACGTGGTGGCGCATACGCACGGCCTTGATGTTGAGTCGATCGAGTCGATACTGGGGCGTGTGAGGCCCACTCTTCTTGACCACCGTTCTGGGCGGGTACGTCCAGGACTCGACGACAAGATCATTACGTCGTGGAACGGATTGATGATCGCGGCATTTGCCGAGGGAGGACGAATTCTCGGTCGGGATGATTACGTGGCTGCCGCAGTTGCGGCCAGTGAATTTTGCCTGCGTGAGCTTTGGCGTCCCGCCAACAGACTCTGGCGGTCGTGGAAGGATGGCAACGGACGTCTCAATGCGTATTTGGAGGATTATGCGTACTTGGCAGAAGGCTTAGTTGAGCTTTATCAGACGACGTTCGACGAGCGTTGGTTCGTTGCTGCGCGCGCTCTTTGTGATTCCATTCTGGAGCACTTTGAGCATCCTGATGGAGGTTTTTTCGATACGAGTCATGATCATGAAATACTAGTTATTCGCCCGCGGGACTTGCAGGATAATGCGACGCCGTCTGGTGGCGCTATGGCTGTTTCGGTGCTTGGACGAATGTACGCTCTGACTGGCGATGCGCGTTATCGCAGTGTTGCGGATCGTGCGCTGAGTGCTGTTGGTCCGGGTATTGCCCGATACGCTACCGCATTTGCTCAGTGGCTGAGTGCGGCTGATTTTCTGGTTGGACAGACCTCCGAGATCGCAGTAGTAGGTGTTGGTGCTGAACGGGATTCCTTGGTTGAGGTTGTCCGTGAGTGCTATCGGCCGCGTAGTGTGCTCGCGGTAGGGAATGGGTCGACGGACAGCCAGGTTCCGCTGTTGAACAATAGAGGGCTTGTCGATGGTCGGGCCACTACATATGTTTGCCATGGCTTTGAGTGTGATCTTCCGACAGGCGATGTTGATGAGGTGCGGGAGCTTCTGAACCTAAATGAGTGAAACGATAGGTGACATTCTTGACGGAACCGATCGTTCAGGGGTTGGTTGATGGACGTTATGCGCATCACACCTCGAGGGTTTTGCCATGGTGTTGTCGATGCTATCCGCTTAGCGCATGATGCTGGATCGACGCACGTGGGACCTGTGTATATGTTGGGATACCTAGTGCACAACGCGCACGTGGTTCAGGAGTTGGCTGAGCACGGGGTTCGTTTGATCGATGTGGATGATCGAATGGAGGGCTTAGAGCAGATTGATCATGGCACTGTGATCCTCACAGCTCACGGTGTGTCACCTGCTGCTAAAGCACGAGCGATCGAAAAGGGCCTCAACGTAATTGATGCAACGTGCTCTGATGTTTATGTCACACACGACCTCATCATCGATCTTGTTGCTCGCGGTTATGAGATTGTCTATGTCGGAAAGGCTGGGCACCCAGAGCCGGAAGGGGCTATCGGTGAGGCGCCTGACCATGTACACCTTGTCACCTCGGTCGATGATGTTATGGCTCTCAACTTGCCTGGCGATCGTATTGCGGTCACTACCCAAACCACTCTCAGTGTTTGGGATACGCAGAACATAATTGATTCTGTCATCGGAAAGTATCCCAATGCCGAGGTTCACAACGACATTTGCTTAGCGACTCAGGATCGCCAGGAAGCTGTCGTTGCGGCGGCTGACACTTGTGATCTCATTATCGTGGTTGGTGGTGAGCGAAGCTCGAACTCAAAACGTCTTGTCGAGGTCGTACGGAATATCAAGGGCAAGCCGGCTTATCTGGTCGATAAGGCAGAAGCGGTTGACGTTTCGTGGTTTAGCCCGGGTATGCGGGTAGGTATTACGGCTGGGGCATCGACGCCAGCGCGGGTGACCCGTGAAGTCATTGAATTTGTCGAGGGTTATGAAGTTGTCGGGTAACGGGATTCGGTCTCAAGGCGCGATTGGGTTGAAGGGTTTGGATGTTGCCGTCGGTTGGAATGCACCCATTTGTGTCCCTTCATGGTCGAAAAGGTGCCTACAAGCGTTCAGGCATACCCAGCTGGGACGCGATCTCATTAAGAGTCGTTACGACTGATGCTAGGAGTGGAACGCCATTTGTCTCGGCGTCCTCGAAGGCGTGCCATTCAAGTTCCCCTGGAATCATGATCTGCTCCACGCCATCGGCTGGCTTGGACTCACGAAACTGGCGTATCTGCTCGCCAAGACGTTCTTTGAACAAGCCAGGCGGCATGAAGGCTGCAATATTGATTACTTGGAATGTGTGGGCAATGGTTCCCGCCGATCCATCCACGCGGCCTACCGACTGACCGAAGCCTGAACCTGACAGGACGCCAGTCAAGGCATCGATGACTTGCGCGAGACCCACCCCCTTGGGTCCACCGATCGGGGCACCGGCTCCTTCGTCTGTGAACGCGTGCGGATCGGTGGTTGGTTGACCCAGCTTGTCCAAAGCCCATCCTTCGGGAAGTTGAAGGCCAAGGCTCTCCATGATTGCGATTCGCCCGTTGGCTGACATTGACATCGCCATATCCAACACCAAAGGGTGTAGGCGTTCTGCCGGAATTGCATAGGCCACAGGGTTGTTTCCGACGACGCGTTCACGTCCACCGTACGCGAACATTGTAGGCCCCGCATTAGTCGCCGAGTAACCGACCATATCGTGGTTTGTAGCCATCAGTGCATAGTGGGCTGCTGCGCCATAATGGCGGCTGTTACGGGTTACACCAGTGGCGGACCCGACCTCACGAGCTTTTTCGATCACCATGCGCATGGTGATGGATCCAGCCAAGTGACCTGGCCCACGGTCCCCGTCGATGAGCACCGTTGCTGGAGATTCGCGGATGACACGGATGTCGGGTTTCGGATTCATGTACCCCGTGTTCAGCCAGTCGGAATAGCGCTTCATCAACCAGTGGCCATGCGATTTGACGCCCCGCATATCAGCTTCCACAAGATTGGCCGTCATTATTTCGGCGTGTTCAGGTGTGAGTCCGTGCCGTTCGAGTAGATGACGGGTAAACCCGTTTAGAACATCGACCGGAATACGTTGGATGGTCGCATCGATCACTTTGAGGCTCACATTTGAAGGAAGTTGTCTTGAGTGAGACATCCTACGAAATCGCTTGGAGGAGCGATGCCCTTGTTACCATCGGGTGAACGATCCGTGACCATCAACGGGATATTGCTATGGGTGTTGAACGCGACGTTGACTCGATTGTGAGAGCTTTGTATGAGCGCCCTGAGCATCGCCAAGCGGTTGATGTGATATCGGACGAAGATGTTGGCATGCTCCGGTCGGCGATCGAGGCGACGATCGAACGCATTTATGGAGCCGACGCCGTTTGGGGGCGTGGGATCCGTGTGCGAGTTGAACGTGATGATGAAGATAATCCGCATCGCCTTTGGTTATGGAGGTCTCTTGTAGGAGGGCAACGGACTGATCGCGAAGGCTTTAGCGGTCAGCAACGCCTGGTGAGTGAATAGCTGGTTTTCGGCTAGCCATGGAGGTAATACGAGATCGTCCGTTCTACGTCAGCAGAAGGTTGGCTCTGCGAGTGAAGATGGGCTGGATTTTCTGGAGTCGTGTTACGTCTGGTGTTCAGACAGCTCTGTATGGAGCCGGCGCGCAATAATTGGCGCTTCGCCGTCCTGTAGATTGATAGGGCTGATGTTGAGGTCGGAAGTTTCCAGGTCACGGCCAACCCAAATGGCTGGGTCACCGCTGAGCATTTTTTCTTGTACTTCGAGCGGGCTAGCGCCCTGCCAGTCGCGTGTAAACTGAACAACGAGGGTCGGGACGAAATATTTGTTGTCGTCGTGTTCAATACTGACATTTAGTCCATCGAGTTCTCCGACGTCGTCTAGAATCGGTTCTAGCGCGGTTTCAAACTCACGCAGCATCTCGTCCTCATCGCTAGCCATATAGCTTTTCAGAGCGGTATAGAGTGCGAGCATTCCTTCCCGGGATACTTTTTGAGGTCGGCCGATAGCATGATTGGGGCTGTTGTTGACATGGGCTGCCTCAATGAGATCACTTCGACCGTATAGGAGTCCGGTGTCTTGCGGGCCACGGATCACTTTTCCTCCGCTCATTGCTACGAGATCGGCGCCCTCGCGAATAAAGCGTCGTAGATTGTCACGTGGGGGAACTGTCATAGCGGCGTCCACGATCACTGGTATATCGCGCGCATGAGCAAGCTTTGTTACTTCAGGCAAAGACAAGCCGCCTTGATACGTGCCGGGAGCTATAAGAAATGCAACAGCGGCGGTCCGCTCTGAAAACGCAGCCGTCATTTCTTCAGCTAAACATGTTTGCGTGTCACCTACTTCGACAAATCGAGCTCCAGGGAACGTATACATGTGGCTATAGCCGCCACGGTGCGTCTTCTGGATGACCAGTTCGTCTTTCAGGCCAGTGGCATCGGGTAGGCGTCGGACTGCAGCGACATCGGTGCCCGTCATGCAGGCAGCAATCGATAGAACCATGGCACCGGCTGCACCGTTAGTAACCATACCCGCTTCAGCGCCGGTGACTTCGGCGATGTATGTGCCAACTCGACGGTTGAGTTCTACGACCGAGACGAACGATTGTGCTGCAGCGACGTAGGCGGCGAGCGTGTCGGACTGCATACGCGATCCGCCGTAATTGGTTGTTGCTCCTCCGGCGTGAATTACCGGACGGAGTCCAAGGTCAGCGTAGACGGAATTATCGAGGTTGGATTCAGGCATGGGAGTGGTACGTGGATTGTAGGCGCGTTGTGTATACCATCTTCGGCCAATCCCGTTGTGCACGTGATCTCGGCACGCCGAAATGATCCTACTGTGGGTGTTAGTCGGGTGAGATCATTACACATCACAGGGGAAATCAATGTTTCACGAACCTTGTTCGTTGTAGGACGTCGATTCCATGGATTGGAGTAGCGAGTCAAATTGGTCCGGATCTTTGCTTAACATCCGGATCTCTTGCTTTGCCGGTGTTCACATCGGATGGACCAGTCGCGAGTTTGAGTGTTGAACCGACACACACTGCAGACGTTGACGTTTTAGATGCTGATCTCTACCCTCCCAAAGCTGTATGGACTGCTGTTGTTCAGGTTTTGAGTTATGAAGTTGCCGATTCACGACGTTTTTCGCAGGTTAGGCGACGGTGACCCTATTGCAGTGGTGTGTGGTGCTGCTGGGATCGAGCGCGATGAATTCGATATTTTGTGGCAAGAGCAAATTGAGTGTCGTTTGCCGGATACGGAGGGTGTACTTGCTGCACCGGTGACATCGGCGGTCCATATCCGGCGTGATGCTCAGGGCATTCCGCACATTTTCTCATCGGCTGAGCATGATCTCTTCGTTGGCTACGGGTACGCGATGGCTCAAGACCGACTCTGGCAACTCGACTATCTACGGCGTCGAGCTGTTGGACGCTTGTCGGAGATCTTTGGTGTCGAGGCGCTTGAATCCGATCTTCTCGTTCGTACAGTTGGATTGCATCGGATCGCGGCAGATGAGGAACGCAGCTTGCCGGACAGATCAATCGGCATGCTTGAGGCGTTTAGCAGTGGTGTCAATAGTGTCATGGAGGCTCAATTCGACCGTTTACCGATCGAATTCGAGTTACTGGGATACGAGCCTGAACCTTGGCGACCTATAGACTGTTTGGCGATTATGGGTGAGTTTCGTTGGTATCTAACGGGTCGCTTTCCGGTCATTGTTATGCCAGAACTCGCGAAGCGGGTGCTTGGCGAGGGGCCAATGTACGAGGCGTTCCTGACCGCTGAGGCTGCTGATGAAACGATCTTGGTGTCCGGTTCCTATCCATCGAATCATGCTGGGGTCGATGCCGTGTTACCCCGGTTGGGAGGTGGACCCGACGACGGTTCAGGAAGCAATAATTGGGTCATAGGCGCTGCCCGCAGCTCGTCAGGTGCGCCGCTATTGGCGAGTGATCCGCACATTGCATTTGGTGCGGTTTCGTGTTGGCATCACGCCCATCTCCATAGTGATGCTGTGAACGTTGCTGGTGCTGCGTATGTGGGTGTTCCGGCGATCATGATTGGTCGTAACGAACATGTGGCATGGGGTATTACAAACAACATTTGCTCACAGCGTGATCTGTATTTGGAAAGAACGAAACCCGGGAATCCCAATGCTTTTTTATATGACGGATCGTGGGAACCGGCAATTACAAGAGTTGAGGAGATCAAGGTCAGGGGTCAGCCTGTAGTTCGAAAGACGATACGCCATTCACGGAATGGTCCGATTGTCGACGAGGTGTTGCCTGAAGCGGCAACTGGGACTGGACCTGTGTCGCTGCGTTGGATTGGTGCTACACCATGTGGATGGTTGCCGGCCTTGCAGGCTTCGAATCGAGCTCGTTCGATTGATGACTTCAGAGAAGCTTTGCGACCATGGGTTGCGCCCACCTTCTCTCTAGTCTTCGCTGACGTCGACGGGCATGTCGGGTACCAGGCCACCGGTCGGATTCCGGTCCGTAGCCGGGAAGAACGTGGCTATCGTCATGGGTGGGATCCCGAGGATCAGTGGCAAGGTGTGATCCCATTCGATGCGATGCCAGCTTCGACAGATCCGGATCAGGGATGGATCGCTACGGCCAATAATCTTCCAGCGCCTTCGGATTTTCCTTATCCCCTCAGCAATACCTCGCCTAGCGGGCATCGAGCGCAGCGCATTCGCCAGATGATTGAGGGACAGTCGGCGATTGGACGTGAGGACTGTGTTCGCATGCAATACGACACGTTGTTGCTGCGTGCTGTCGAGGCGCTTCCTGGGTTGCTGCAGGTGTTAGAGGAAGTTGGCACTCGGCGTACGGACGAGGCGATGGAACTGCTTTCGAGTTGGGATTGTTGTATGCATTCCGACAGTGCAGCCGCCGCTATTTTTGAGGTCTTTTTTAATCGATGGGTCCAACAGATCGCGAATCAAAGGTTTAGTAGCAATGCTCAGGCTGTGGCACTCGGTGATTCGGGTGCGTTTGTTTCAGGCGGTATTTCCGGCCTCGCGCTATCGATGCTGTACGCCGATGAAGTTGGATGGTTTGAGCAGGGCAAACGTATTCCGATGATTCAGGCAACGTTCATATCCGCGCTTGATGAATTGACGAATTCGCTCGGTCCGGATATTTCGCAGTGGTCGTGGGGGCAACTGCACCGGTTGCGTTTGCGGCACTGTCTGTCAGCTCGCGGGGATTTGGGTGAGTTACTTGACCGGAGGGATGAGCCTGTCAACGGAAATGGATTCACGGTTGGTAATACGGGTAGCGATCCGGACTATGTTTCCAAGGCCGGGGCAAATTATCGACTTGTCGTTGATTTGGCTGAGACCCCTCCGCGTTTGTGGTACGTCGATGCTGCGGGCGAATCTGGGCATCCGGCTGATCCAAACTATTGTGCACAGTTGGATGATTGGATTAATGGCCGATACCACCCGCTATCTCTTGATATGGAAGATGCGGTCAAAACAACGAAGACCTTGCTCACTCTCGAGTCCCGGTAGAAACCGGTTCTTCTCGGTCTTGTTGGATATTAGACCCATCCATGGGGCTGTTTACTCTGAGTTTTCGATGAGCTAGGTTCGTCCGGAGCAACCTGATCCGACAACTGGTGGACCGAATGGGATTTGAACCCACGACCTCCGCAATGCGAGTGCGGCGCTCTTCCGACTGAGCTATCGGCCCCGGTCGTTAACCTATGCTGCAGTTCGAATACGAACCCGTTTTCGTCCGCGTATCTCTTCAAAGATGAGCGTGCCGTCAGTGAGTGCGAATAAAGTGTGATCGCGGCCTAGTCCGACGTTTTCCCCAGGAATCATTCGCGTTCCGCGTTGTCGAACGATGATTTGTCCAGTGCGAATGCGCTCACCGGCAAACTTCTTGACCCCAAGCATATTGGGGTTGCTGTCGCGGCCATTGCGGCTGCTGCCGAGACCTTTCTTGTGTGCCATAACCCTTTGCTCCTCTTACGATGTGTTGCGTATCGTGCTAACTCGCGTCGCTTTTTGGTTTACTCGAAGCTTTGGGCTTGGCCTTTGCTTTGGGCTTGGCCTTTGCTTTGGGCTTGGCCGTTGCTTTGGGCTTGGCCGTTGCTTTGGGCTTGGCCGTTGCTTTGGGCTTAGCCGTTGCTTTGGGCTTAGCCGTTGCTTTGCTCGAGGTGGCAGCCTGAGGTGTGTCGGTTGTTTCTTCAGTTGGCGCGCTTATTGTTGATGGAGGTCCTATCGAATCGATGCGGATGCGTGTCAATGTTTGGCGGTGTCCAAGACGGCGGCGGTGTCTTTTCTTTGCGTGGTAGGTGAACACTTGGATCTTGTTCGCGCGGACAGCGCCCAGTACTGT
Source organism: uncultured Chloroflexota bacterium (assembly GCA_964422795.1). Lineage (GTDB taxonomy): Bacteria > Chloroflexota > UBA11872 > UBA11872 > UBA11872 > UBA11872. The sequence goes on along the minus strand of CAYRCL010000038.1, from coordinate 47,233 downwards.
CGCTTCGACCGTGGCGCCATCTATAGTGGGTTGACCGACACGGATGCCATCGTCGTCTTCAACCATCAATATGTCACGCAAGGTAAGAGGTCCAGACTCGACCCCATCAAGTCGTTCGACTTCAATAATGTCACCTGGCTGAACACGATACTGCTTCCCGCCAGATGCGATGATCGCAAAGCCCATAGTTGGTTCCGTAAGTGAATGTACTGGGTAACGCAGGTGGCTTCGAATCTTTGATGCAGACCACCACATGTGCATCGTACCAACGTCACGGCGATTAAGTGAGGATTGGTTGCCTCATTGACGCAAGAGGACACTTTGTCCATCCTGCACATAAGCATGTCGAATCGTGGGTCCTATGCAATACCGTGCGCTTGGAGATTCAGATCTTGAGGTGTCAGCGATCGGATTTGGTGGATGGCCGATGGGCGGGCACCGGTACGGAGGTGTGAACGACGATGAAGAGATGGGTGCCGTACGACGGGCTCTTGATACCGGAATAAATCTCTTTGATACAGCATCGGGATATGGATTAGGCCATTCTGAAACGGTCTTGGGTCGGGCGTTGAAGGGGCGATGGGATGATGTCGTGGTAGTGACCAAGACAGGGATCTGCTGGGAGGAATCTAGCCAACGATTTGTTCGTGACTCCCGGCCAGAGCAAATCCAAGAGCAATGCGAGGCGAGCCTACGCAACTTGGGTACAGACCGAATTGATGTTTATCTGATCCATTGGCCGGATCCGGATACCCAAATGGACGTCACGATGCGTGCGATGGAAAACTTACAGGATGCGGGCAAGATTGCTTATGTTGGGGTGTCGAATTTCCCGCCAGCTCTTATGGATCAAGCGCGCGCGGTAGTTTCGATTGTTGCGAACCAAGTTGGATACCACATGCTTGACCGACGCAACACGGACCAGATCATCCCGTATTGCGCCGCAAATGGGATTGGAGTGATGGCCTATGGTTCACTTGCACATGGGGTGTTGACCGGGACATTTACCGAGGATCCGAAATTTGACGATGATGACTGGCGCAAACCAGGCTATGCCTTTGGGCTACCGCTGTTCCACCCGCGGTATCTCTCTGCCACGCTTGAAGCGGTTGATGAAGTAACGAGTGCTGCGGGATCGGCGGGACTTACGACGTCGCAGCTAGCCCTTCGATGGGTTCTTGAGGAGCCGGCTATTTCAACGGCGTTAGTTGGTTTTCGGAATGCGGACGAGGTGGACTCTGCGGTTTCTGCACTGGAATCCGAGCTTCCCATTGGTGTTCTTGATGCTGCAAATAGTGCTGCTAGAACGGCGTACGATCGACTCCTTATCGCAGAGCAACCGGAAAAGGAGATCGGGCCAGGACGGCGAACGAGCTAGTCTTCGACAACGACGGCACCAAGCAAATGGATATCCTCGTGCCGGAGAATAGCCGCCGCGCGTATCGCGTCCTCACGGTTTGTGCGTCCGTGAATAACGACGAGCAGGGTTCCGTCTGCGTGGGCAGCTAGAGCTCGAGTGTCAGGCACATCAAGGATGGGTGGTGCTGCGACGATCATTAGGTCGTGAGCATTGGCTTTGGACCGGAGAGCAGAGATGGACTCGGGATCTGAGAGTAGTGCTGGATCTCCAGCAACGACGGCCGGTGCTGGAATGACTGACAGGGAATCTGAGATTGCGTGAGGTGCTGATTCAGTCTGAACGGCAGTGTCAACATCAGCGTCTACGAGTATCACTCGACGGCCTGTTTGCGCTGCAGCAGCAGCGAGGTGTGCTGCAACGTGTTGGCGTGGCTCCACAGGGTGTGCACTCGTTACGGCCACTATTGGATGAGAACAGGTCCCGAGCGACAACAACATATTGACGCGGAGCTCGACGAACCCCTCGTCGATTGCCTCGCCGGTAGGTAAATTCGACAAGATCGGTAAATCACTCATTGCGTTTTCGTGCCATGGGCCAAACCAGCCAAATTGCGGCTGAGCTAAGTCCGAACCCAAGTCCTGCTGCTAGTGGAAGCGCAATTTCAATGCGTGGCCACACAGCTGAGCCGGGGATGGGTGCTCGATCAATGACATCAATCTCAAGTCCGCGTACTGGATCGGAAACTCGTTCAGGGATCGCGATTTCGGAAACGAGGAGGTCTGCCAGGTTATTTACAGTGGATGCTGCTCGGGCGGCACTGGAATCCTCAGATTGGATAATTACCAGCATGCGGTCGGAGTCTCCACGTGTCCGGACATTCTGGACGATGGCTGCTTCGGTTAGACCGTCACGTTGTTTCTCTGAGAGTCTTGCAGCGTAGGCCCTAGAATCTACCCAGACAGCATAATTTTGGACTAGACGGGCGGCTGCTTCAGCCGAACCGAGATCTGATATTCGTGGTCGTATTGAGACGGCGGTTTCTGCACGATAGATAGGTGTAGCGATGAGCGCGACGACTAACGCGATTGCAGCGGCGATTAAAGCAGCGGCGACGCCTCCGACGATGTAGAGGCGCAAGGGCGGCTGGTGCGGTGAGTTGACGACGTTCAACGCACCGTTCCTAAAATCGGGGTGTCTAGCAAGTCTTCGACATCGTCCGCGAAGATTCGGTTAATACGCCAATCGGCGAGCAATACGATCAGGATAGCGGCGCAGAGCGCAACGAATGTTTTTAGTGTTGTGTCGAGGAAAACAAAGCCAAATGTCGGTCGAATGGCGGCATCAGTCTTGTCGATGAGACGCAATGTGCCTAGCTCGCTTAGGCTGGGATACAGTCGTGTTTGGTCGACAAGCAGTAATTGCACCGCTGTATTAATCACGGCCTGAGCCTCAAGTGCGTTGGGCCAGTCCAGTTCAAGCCTGAGTCCACGGGCAAGAGGAAATACGTCGATCGTCTTGGACAGGGTTTCGACGTCAATATGTGAGTCTTCCTTGTTCAGGGTCTCAACAATTTCCCTCAGAAAGCTCCGGCCTCGCGCTAGCCGTACGAGGTCCTCAATCACGATGGATGATGCTTGTGCGCGACTGTTTCCGATGCCAAATTGTCGGTCCTCGCTGTCTGGAGGTAGTTCGAGTACTAGCAGCAACTCTGCTTCAGCGTGATGGGAGACGGGACCAACGGCATGCCATAGGATCGATCCCGCTATTGTAGAGATCGTGACGGCTCCAATGAACCACCACCACCGCCCTAGTATTCTGGCTATTCGTGCTGTTGACATCAGGTCTGCCCTGGTGATGAGGGTGCGTGAGCACGTTCGCGTAATGTGTCATCCACGACTGCAACGAGCGAGCGTCGAAATTTCTCAGGGCTGAAGCGTTGCGCGTTCGTCACCATTTCCTCCGTTGCAAAAGAGGCGTGTTGCGCGTGTCGGAGCGCCGCACCAAGCGATTCAATGCTCTGCGTTTCAAATAAAATTCCTGTTGCGCCGTCTACCACTGTGTCTAAAGCTCCGCCTGCCTTATAAGCCACGACTGGTCGGCCGGCTGCTTGGGCTTCGACTGGGGCGATGCCGAAGTCTTCTTCCCCTGGAAATAGAAATGCTCGACAGCGTGCCATTTCTTTACTCACCTCGCAGTCTGGCAGCCTACCAAGAAATTTGATCGTCGGGCCTGCTAGGTCACGCAAACTTGCTTCGTCACGTCCTGTTCCAATGACTCGTAGCGGCATATGCAGCGCGGTGCATGTACGTACAGCCAGATCGATTCGCTTATAGGGGACAAGGCGTGAAACGATCAGGAAGTGGTCGTCAACCTCCGTAGTTGGTCGAAAGCGGTCGACGTCTACTGGCGGATATACAACTTGCGCAGACCGGCCGTAAAACTGCTGAATACGTTTGGCAACTGCTGTGGAAATTGCGACGAAGCGAGTGACACGTCGTGCAGCGCGTCGATCCCATCGTCGCGCCCATGCGAGCACGGGCGGCAGTAACAGCCGCGCCCATACTGGTTTGTGCTCTCGGGCTAGATACGTGTCGGGCATCCATACGAATCTTGTGGGCGTCAGGCAGTAACACACGTGCACTGCATTCTGTGGGATGCGTATGCCTTTGCAGAACGCACTGCAATTGCTGATTACTACGTCCGCCTGCGCTATCTGTGTCGAAGCGAAAGCGAGTGGGTAGATAGGCATCAGTGCCTGGTGATGAGTTCGCCACAGAGGCAGCCATTGCATCCACGTTGAGCGGATATCAAGACCGTCAAATACTGGATCTACGAGTGTTTTGTCGTGAAAGGATGTATGAATGGGTGCTTGTGGAAACAATCGACTCAACTCCAGCAACACATTCTCAGCACCACCTTGTTGATTTAGCCAATCGTGCACAAGTGCGATCTGCGGATGTCCAGAGGCTAGGTTCATTGGTTTCAATACGCGCCGTGTCCGCTGAGAACCGTTGGGATTGTTTTGAGGAGGATTCGCAAGTCAAGACCAAGTGACCAGTTGGCTACATAGAACGTGTCGAGCATCACCATCTCATCGAATCGAAGGTCGCTTCGTCCACTGACTTGCCATAGCCCGGTCAATCCGGGAAGGACGCGTAGGCGGTGTCGTGCCCACGTGTCATATTGTGCGACCTCGTCGGGGATTTGAGCACGCGGTCCGACGAGGCTCATCTCGCCTCGGAGAACGTTGACCAGTTGTGGAAGTTCATCCAGGCTCAGGCGTCGTAGTATGCGCCCAACCCGTGTTCGGCGGAAGTCATCGGGTGCTTTGAAGAGAAGCGGGTGGGTAGTGCTGTCAAACAGTTCCTGCTTTCGCTGCTCAGCGTCGTGAACCATGGATCGAAATTTGTAGAGACCAAATGCCTGGCCATCACGTCCAATCCGCGTTTGCTGAAAAAAGATCGAACCTGGGGAGTCTATCTTCACTGCTAGTGCGATCAAGATCCAGAGTGGTGCTGTGAGCATGAGGCCGAACATGCTCACTACCAGATCGAGTGTCCGCTTTTGTACAGCGCGAAATCCCTTGATTTCGGTTTCGTGAAGTGTGACGAGTGGAATGCCGGCGATTGAGTGGATGTCGATGCGTCCGAATTGGGCTTCGAGTAGGTCCGGAACAACTCGGAACTGCATGCCTTGGTTTCGACAGCGTTCAATCACCAATCTCAAACTATGCTGGGCACTCGATGGGAGAGCGATATAGACCGCATCGACTTGGTGAACGTCTAGCACGTGTTCAAGATCAGCGAGATCCCCCAGACGGGGGAACCGACCAAAAGCTGTTTCGGTAGTTTCAGCATTTGATTCGAGGTATCCAAGCACGCGGTTCCCTAGTCTTGGATTGGCGGTGAGTTGTTGCATCAGGAATTTGGCGACTACGCCTCCACCAACGACAAGGATTCTCTGGTTGTCATAGCCTGCGTGCCGCAGGAGGCGTAATCCCAGCAATCGAAGCAGTACCCACAGGGAACTGAGGGCGACGGCGCTTGCCCCAAGATATAGGAACATGAGACGTGAGAAGAAGAGTGGCCGGGATACAAAAAACACGACGATTACGGCAGCCGTGCCGATCAAGACGCCAAGCGCGATGCGGCCGATGTCCTCAAGGGTCGATATGGATGTTTGCCGTTGATATCGGCCCAAGCCGGAAAAACTTATGAGTGTGACTGGAATGAACAGGCCGGCGAGGATCCAATACGCGTCAAGGGGCGTGAATTGGAACTCATTAAGGGTTGGCCCCAGCCGCCACAGATACCGTGCGGCATAGGCGAATAGGAACGATCCAAAGAGGAGTAATCCGTCGCCAATTGCTAAGACAACAGGCGAATCGAGAAACTTCCAAGCAGCATAATGGCGTCGCCTCGGCGACTGCACGCTCTCGTGTGGAGTCGTTAGCTTGGATTCAGTACTTTTCGATAGACGTTGAGACATCGTTGTGATGCGATTCCCCAATCAAATCGTTGAGCCTGAGCTAGTCCGCGCGAACGCATTTCCTCTCGCTGCCGACGCGATGCGAGGACCGTGGTCATGGCGTCAGCCAGCTGGAGCGCGTCGCGTGGTTCAATCGTCAAGCTCGCATTTCCACCGACCTCAGGCAACGAGGATTGGTTTGAAGTGATAACCGGTGTTCCGCTGGCCATGGCCTCCAGAACGGGAATGCCGAAGCCCTCATAGCTTGATGGGTAAACAACAAGAGTCGCGGCAGTGTACCAAGAGGGTAGCTCACTTTGATTGACATAACCCATCATCTTGATTCGATCCCGAATAGGACTCTTTGCCAGTGCTGCGTCGATCGCACGAGTTCCCCAGCCGGTACCACCAACGATCACGAGGTCGCCAGAAAACTTGTTTTGTCGAACCAGCGTCCCAAAAGCGGTTATGAGAATGTCGACGTTCTTTCGTGGTTCAAGCGTCCCCACAAAGAGTACGAACGGACGGTTTAGATTCTTGGTCGTACGGAACGCTTCGACTTCGTTATCCGGACGTGGATGAAATGATGGGTCTGATCCAGGGTAGACCACGTGTACCCGGTCAGGGTTGGCTCCGAGCAGGCGAATTACATCATTTCGAGTGGCTTTCGAATCCGCGAGGATGGCAGCAGAGCGACGGATAGATAGCCACGTGGCGGCGGTGAGATACCAGCGGCGGAGCGGCGGGTGTGCGTTAGCGACCCGCATGAAGGAAAGGTCATGGATGGTGACAACATGGCGGGTCGGTGCTGCGAGGGGTACGACGTTTAACATTGAGTGCACTAGATCTAGTCGGGAGGCGCCAATTTGCCACGGGGCGACCATGAGTTCCCATAGGATCCGCAATCCGGTTCGTGATGTACGAATCGGTGTGCGCTGTATGCGGACATCGCGCGTGGGTTTAAAAGGCAATGATGGCACTTGGTCGTTTACATAGATGGTGAAGTCATAGTCCGATGGCTGCGCGAGCACGCCAGCGACAAGATTGGTGGTATATCGGCTCGGGCCAGCATTGTGATACGACGCGTCGGTACGCATTACAGTTGCGTTGAGGCCTATTTGGGTCATGGGTTCCTCCGGCCGCACTGACCGTCGGGCCTGCTGGAACTTCGAGTATAGGTTGGCGCAGTCGCGATATGGATATTGTGGAAGTACAAGTGCGGGCACCTCAAGAGGTGCCCGCACTCGAATCCGCGTAGCAAAATTTGCGTTAGCGAATTACTTCTTGCGTTGAGCGATCGAAGAGCGCCATATGGCTCATGTCGATCACCAAACCGAAGTCTTGTCCAACAGCGGCCGTTGTTCGAGGATCAACGCGTGCGATAAACGATTCATCGCCGGCCAACATGTAGAGATAAACTTCGCTTCCCAATGGCTCAGTCACGTCAACCTTAGCCGAAAACTCGGCTCGTTGTGTTACCTGGTCAGGCGTGAAATCTGGATCGAAAACATCTTCAGGACGGATCCCGAAGACAACTTCTTTGCCTACGTAGCTTGCATAGCGGGGACGTAGATCAGCCGGAACTTCGAGTTTGAACGCATCGGTTTCGACCTGCATGGCATCAGCAGAACCAGTTAGACGTGCATCGAAGAAGTTCATTGCAGGGCTACCGATGAAGCCAGCTACAAACATGTTATTGGGCTCTCCATAGACCTCTTGTGGAGGTCCAATCTGCTGGAGGACACCGTCACGTAGCACGGCAATGCGACTGCCCATCGTCATGGCTTCCATCTGATCATGTGTCACGTAGATAACGGTTGCTTGTAATCGTTCGTGAAGCCTGATCAGTTCGGCGCGTGTCTGTACACGTAGCTTGGCGTCTAGATTAGAGAGCGGCTCGTCCATGAGGAAGACCGCTGGGTCACGTACGACAGCACGCCCGAGGGCTACACGCTGACGTTGTCCACCGGAGAGTGCTTTCGGTTTTCGATCAAGCAACTCAGCGATGTTTAGCATTTCGGCTGCTTCCTGCACCCGACGCTCGATTTCTTTTCGCGGGGTATGGCGGAGACGGAGGCCGAATGAAAGGTTGTCGAAGACGCTCATGTGCGGGTACAACGCGTAGCTCTGGAAAACCATCGCGATGTCGCGGTCTTTCGGCGCAATATCATTAACAAGGTTCTCACCGATGTAAATGTTGCCGTCGCTCAGTTCTTCGAGTCCTGCAATCAGACGCAGTGTGGTGGATTTTCCACAACCAGATGGCCCGACGAGCACGAGGAATTCACGGTCTTCGACCTCGATCGAGAGGTCTTGCACCGCGGTTACTTCTCCGAATCGCTTTGTTACGCGATCCAGGGTGACACTTGCCATAATGCATCTCCTTGACTTGTCTTTTTGAGAGACGGCTCAAGTTTGGCCGTCAGCTCTTCGACCGACGATCAATGATCGTGGTCCGGTGGGAACAGAAATGTTCGGCAAAAGCCGTTTCTCACCGAAGATCGGACTCGACCATCCTGGTCGGCCACGATAAAACTAGCTCAATAGGCGCAACTCTCCAGTATTGTCTATTTGCCGTTCAACCAGCCCGCAGACGTTAGCAACGCCTTTGACGGCTGGTCAACCAAACAAGTGGTAACGGACGATTTCTTTGGTCCACGATGCGTCATTTGGGTCGTGGCTGGTTTCATGGACACGGACAAATGGTTGGAGTCCTAATGACCAACGCAGGCGCACATGTTCGGTGGAATGATCAACGCGGCGAGTGAGCTCTGATAACCGTCTTAGCGCATGGTTGCTGACCGTGTTAACTCGGAACCAACACGGTGTTTCCAAGGATGATCAAGCTGCTTTTAATAAGCGAGAGGAGCAGAACCACGACGTTTCGCACCGTGACAATTTCTCGCTTGACCCGAAAAAGGTTGTGACCTGCCTCACGAAGTGCGCGCCACGATGACTGAATGTGTTCCGGTACTGATTGACCATCCACCTATGTAGTCATCACTACCCACTCGCCATCTGGTCGGTTCAATCGGCCGACCGTCAACAAATGCGATTAGATCGGACCATCCATTCGGCAGTCTGAGGCCTACGGCGCCGATCGTGGAAAGGTTAGTCCTTATGTCGAGGAAGAGGAGTGATGGGTAAACGGTTTGAGTAATTTCAAGCGTTCTGCCGTCTGGACGTGCGGCTACCAATCGTCCATTTCGGTTGCCGAGTCGTGGTATGAGTTGGAAACGGTTCGTTGAAATGTCGACGCCGAAGAGGCCTCGGATGACTGCCTGAGCCATCGTTCCTGCAGCGCCGGCGAAGTTGTCCGATCCCTGCGATGAGTGGCTTGGGATGTGATACCACTCGTGGATTCCATCCGCGTTTTCCCAAGCCTGCGAGGCGGCTTTGAGGTGGGCAATCGCACGATCGCTCTGGCCATGTTCGAACTCACTGACGATTTGCAGGCCGCCCCACCAATCCCAAACACCTCCATTTTGGTACTGCCAGGCGGGCATATGCCGGCTCTTGAAGAAATCATCCGGATAGGGTGGTGTGAGCGAGATTCCGGAACGATTTGTCCCAGCTTGTTCCTCAGCTCGCACGGATGCATCAAGTATCGCTGGCACTTGGTCGGGCATGGCCAGACCAGCAAAGAGGGACAGCACACTGCTGATTGGAACAATGGCGTCTTCATCGAAGTGACTCCCATGCCCGTTTCCTAGATGCTGATGAATACGGTAATGGCCGCGCGTCGGTTGCCAGAGTGCCTTTCGTGAATCAGCGCGAACATGCGCAGCGCGTTCGTAATGGGTGGTCGCTTCGTCATCTCGGCCCAGAGCTTCAAGCATGGATGCATAGTCATGCAGTGCCCGATAGTGCCACGCTTGATCAAATGGTGAAGCGGTGAGTTCATCGTTGGCTGCGAGATCAGTGGGTTCCGGCCCAGCTTCGCGTTTGACGTCACCCCAGTCTGTTGTATGACCCCGAAAAAGCAGGTTAGTCGTGCCCCAGCGTCTTTCGCGCCAGACGTATGCCAGGGTGTCACCGATACGGTCGATCACGGAGCGTCCTTCCAGATCTGACGCGAGCCATTCCGTACTGCCATAGGCCTTAAAGTAGGCGAAAGCGGCATGCACTACGCTTGTTTCTTCGTCGCTGACGGCTGTCGCTTTATCGACGATTCCTTCGATGTTTAGTGTGGCTGCGACGGCGCCTTGGGTTCTTGGATTCGCGGCAAACCGCTCTTGCGAGGCCAAGAAGCCTTCGATTGGTGTTCGACTGAAGTTCTCCGATAGAAAATATGGAACTGCCGGCTGGATCGTTGCCATATCCCGGACAAAGATTGGTGCATAGAGCTGCCCGGCTGAATTCCCGTGAATGCGACGACCATGAAACATGAGCTCGATCGCAGTGGACTCTAGCGTGTCTTTGATTCGAGGCGCCATCGCCTGAATTTCTGGCAGTCCCTCTACGGACCAACTTGTGGTCTGACGTAGCGGTCTTTCCTCCAGAGAAGCGTCTGGATCCAGCGGGTCGGAGTTGGACGCGTTACCGGGTCTGGCGGCAGCGACGGCGGCGGTGAGCGCGGTGAGTAGGAGGAAGTGTCGACGTGTGACCGCAGGTAATGGGAGCGCCCACTGGGGACGGCGCGATAACCATAAGCGATTTGAATTCATGGTCGTATCTCAAGTGTCCCGATCGACCTTGTCAAGCGGTCGCAGTGATTTGTGGCATCACAGATTGCCGTATTTGTCGTTAATTGTTCGTGGGAGTTTAGCTGGTCCTTGATAGGATCCCGTCCATGGTTCGTCTATTCAGTCGACGCGTTTTTGTTGGAATAACGCTTGCCGCGATGCTGGGCATGATGCTGGTTTCGGCGGCGCAGGCTGACAGCGGAGCTGAAACAATCTCGTCCACGTGTGGTGCGGACTTCGCCATACCCAACGGGAAATTTTTTACACAGACGGGCGGTGGCCAAGCTGGGTTTAGTGTTCAGGACGATGCCGAAGCTCGGTTTTGGACTGCGTTTAAGGGTTTTGGTGGTATTCAGGCTCTTGGATATCCAGTCTCTCACCGTTTCTATCTACGTGGGTTTCTTGTTCAGGTGTTCCAGAAGGCGGTACTACAGTGGGATCCTGCGAGTTCGCGCGCGAATGTTGCGAACACCCTGGATGACCTTCAGCACGCGGGGTTTGATCCTTGGCTGGAGGCTTTTCGACAAGTCCCCCAGCATCAGGTCTTGGCGGCCGACCACGAGGCCGGTTTTGATGTTGTGATTCGTAATCACCTTGAACTGTTGGATGCAAACCCAGCGATTCGTGCTGCGTTCTTGGCGACCCCCGAATGGTTAACGCGACTAGGATTACCGATTGCATACAAGGATTTTGGAGCTGTACGCGTTCTGAGGGCTCAACGTGCTGTTCTCCAACAATGGGTTGACGATGTGCCATGGGCACGTGCTGGTGAGGTGATATTTGCGAATAGTGGTGATCTGGCGCGGGAGGCTGGATTGTTTCCAACTTCCGCAGTCGCACCGGGTGTTCCGGATGTTGTGCAACCTGGTGAAACCGGACTTTCGGTTGACGGTGAATTGTCGATACAGGGCGCAACGTTATTGGTAAGACTCGCGACTGGGCGTCCAGATGCGCGTGCGAATTTCAATGGTCGGCCCTTGCCCTTAGTTTGCTCAGACGGTGAGTGGCAAACTCTCATCGGGCTCTCTGCCGACGCAGCGCCTGGACCCCACACGTTACAGGTGCAGGTTGGAGGTGCGAGTGAAGTCCATGAAATCAACGTGACTGTTGGGATGTTTCCGTCGATCGATCTGACGATTGATTCCGAGCTTACTCATTTACTAGACGCACAACTTGTCGCTCAAGAGCGATCGTTTCTGCAGGCGATCATCGACCAAGTAACCGGTCCACCAAAGTGGATGGGAGTGTTCGGTCAACCCGCACTCGGACGTGCTAGTTCTGCCTTTGGTGAGCGACGCACTTTTGAGCCCGGCGCCGTGAAATCGTTGCATGAAGGTGCTGATGTGGCGGCTAGTCATGGAGCCACGGTCCAGGCCACAGCGGATGGTACGGTTGCATGGGCCGGTCCGTTGGCCATTCGTGGAAATAGCGTCATTGTTGACCATGGGTTTGGCGTGTTCTCGGCCGTTGCACATCTTGATGCGATACATGTTGTGACAGGTGATCTGGTCACGCGTGGGCAGGCGATCGGGACCGTGGGTTCTTCCGGTCGATCGACGGGCCCCCATGTCCATTGGGAGGTTCATGTGGCTGGTTCGGCTGTAGATCCGCGGACATGGCTGCAGCGTGATTTCTTCGAGTTGACCAAGTGGACTGGGTATCGAATGTCTGCAGGGATGCCCACTTCAGGTGTGAGTGAGTCCGGTGTACCCGATCAGGCCCTCGCGAGTAAAGTCGCGGTTGGGGCGTCCGGAGAGACTGGGCAACCGCCGGCTGAGGGCCCTGCTGGATAATGCGTGGTTTGCAGTAGGTACGATAGGTGGATTGAAGACTCATACGGTATACCCGATCCTGAGCGTGCCGGGTGCTGCTGGCTTCGATATTCACCGGATGCGGAAGTCGAGTGATACATTGCCGCGTTCAGGCGAGTTGGTCGTGTATTCGTTAAGGAGGATGGATGGCTGAGCGAAGGCAATTCGTTGTCGAACGGTCATACGTTGTCAACACTACGCCGGAGGTCGTGTTTGACGCATTGGGTGACGAAGTTCTGCTGGGCTCCTGCCTTAATCCGCTGGAGCGAGTACGCATTGCACCGCAGGCTGGTGGGCGTATCGGATTTCGGGATCCTGATCTCGGTGTTGTGATTGGTCGGGTTGGGGAATACGTTCGTGGCGTTCGTTTGACCTGGCGGATGGTTCAGAACTGGCCGAGCGTGTTGTCATTTGATTTCGTAGCAGATACGTCTGGATGCCGTGTTGACGTTATCCAGTCTGGTTTTGGCGCTTTGCGTGGAGTTCGGGATGACATCGATCAAGTTTTTTCTGATCGGTGGGACGAGTGGATGGATGCGATTAAGACACGCGTTGAGGACTGAAGCCCGTTTGGTCAGGCTCCCGTACACTCGTGTAACTTGATGCGCCCGTAGCTCAGCGGATTAGAGCACTGGTCTTCGGAACCAGGGGTCGGGGGTTCGAATCCCTCCGGGCGTGCCACAAGCATCGGGTTTTGCGGCTCGGATTTACACGGTGTCATGGATGGCGGGCTGGCACGATCCCATCAAACGCGAATGAATACGGAACGACAGGTGGCGTCTGGTTTGATCAACGAAGTCACGCTGAATAAACTTAGGTGCGACGGCTCGATCACCGAGAAGTTCTGAGGAGAGTCCCGTGCAAACCCGGACGCTTACTGGTTGGCTGCTGACGTGTGGACCCATAGGTATGTTCCTAATTTGGGGGATTCTTGAGCCTCTTGTGATTGGGAGTGGAGCGACTCCTACGGAGGCGCTCGAACAGGCCTTGGCAAACGAGACTTTATGGGTGTTGTTTGGGATTCTCGGTAGCCTTTCGTTTATCTCACTGTTCGTTGGACTCAGCCTGCTATCGATCTCATTGCGAGGCGACGGGCCATCTGGAAATGGTTTTGCAGCTGCTTCAACGATCATGTTTGCGGCGCTGACTGCTATTGGGATGGCAAACACTGGGCTCTCAATCGCAGCCGTAGGAACTGCCAAGGAACATGGTGTGCCGGCTGGGGTGCCCATCGAAGTTATTGGCAATAGTATTGGTAGTGGTTTCGGTCTGTTCTTCGGCGTCGCGGCGATACTCCTTGGTGTGACCATAGCTGCACAGAAGGCGGCGCCTGCGGTCCTTGGATGGCTGTTTGCGCTTGTGGGTGTGATCCTGTTTCTTGGAACCTTTATTCCTTGGGACGACACGCCTGTTCCGATCGTGGCTTGGCTTGCTATGACCATTACGGTTGTTGGTATCGGTATTACGACTCTACGGGCGAAGGAAGCAAGCTAAGCAAGGAATTTCAACGCGGCTCGTAATAGCGTTCATCACCAAAAAGGTTGGATAGGTCGGGCCTTGACAGCACGGCTCTGAGTGCATGGTCGTATTTGCACCGGACTGTTGACGAAGCACGACAATGCCTGTGGAACCTGTCGCTATTGGAGATTCGTTCTCTGTCCCTTAGGCGCAGATCTCGTCGCTGCCGTCCCAACGGGGCGTGATCGCCTCAAAATCTTTTTTTAGCATGCGGTCACGAACCTCCATCCACATCTGATACCACGTGTCGGGGTCACGAAGCGCAGACTCGGGATTCCCTCGACTTCGTGCAATGAAGCTGGGAAGGGACTCGCGGCCAGTGGACTGTCCCGTTGGGTTGTAACGGATGTCAAAGCTCCAACGCACGTTTCGCTATGGTTACTCAGGGACGCATGCATGCAACCACCCCGTTAGGAAACGGGTATGTGCGGGATGGATTGCTCTCGGATGCTGATTTTGGCCACAATACAGGATGCATGAATGTTTTCTGGAGTTGTGTCGTTGACTCTTGATGCTGAGCAACTAGCGCTCTTTGAGCGCGAAGGATATTTGGTAGTTCCCAACGCATTTGACCCGGTTGGTCTTCAGCCGGCGATTACCGAAATCACGTCTGTGATTCATGAACGAGCTCTGGAAGCAGTCGCGCGGGGCGACCTGAGCCAGACTTATGTGGACGAGCCCTTTGAGACACGGTTATGGAAGATCCATCAGGAGTATGAGGACCTGTACTGGTCGCTCTTGGGTCGAACACTAGAAGCACGTGGAATTTTTCCTCTCATTACGAATTCCGCGCTGCTCGATCTTGCGGAGGCCATTGTGGGGCCCGAGATCATTGCGTCGGCGGTTTATGTTCTACGGCCTAAACTTCCCGGCCATTGGCACGGGGAAGTGCCTTGGCATCAGGATTCTGGGTATTTTGAATCGGTATGTGATCGTGATCTGATCCTGACTGTCTGGGTGCCATTTGTTGATGCCACCATTGAGCGGGGATGTCTCGAGGTGATGCCTCGAAGTCATACTAGCGGCGTAGTGCGGCATCGACAGCTCCCGGCAGGGGGCGGAGCTCCAGAAATGCGTGTTCCTGGACGGACTCCGAGTAACGGCTACCTGGAGATTGCTGACGCGGATCTCCCTGGTGATAGGGTCGTCCCTGTGCCGGTCAATCGGGGAGGTGTGGTCTTACTGACTAATCGGACCGCTCATCGGTCAACGCCAAATCACAGCGATATTGTCCGATGGAGCATCGATATTCGGTATCAGAGCACTAAGCTGCCGACCAATTATCCGTTGCCAACCCAGCGTGGCGATGGCAGGCATGCGAAAAACATGAGCACTGAGAAGCAGGCGCTCAGCTGTTATCCGCCCGAACCAGACTTTCTCGTGCGTAGTCGATCGAGGCCAGCGAGCGTGGTTGGCACCTGGGAAGCATTCCATGCTCATCGGCGTACCCACGAGCCGACAGCGAGCACAGTGCGCTGGGAGGATGCCTGAATCACAGGGCTCAGTTCTTGGGACGACCTGGTTTAGGTGGATTGAGCGTTTTGTGCTGAAGGGCGTAGGGCGTGCGCGTTTCTCCAGTGAACCGATTCATGCTGTCCTTTGCTCGCGGATGCGGAAGATTGTCGAGTCGTGCTCGTAATGCTTTGAGCTGGTCGGCATATTCAGGGTTCTCGATGAGGTTCACGGTTTCCCCTGGATCCTTGCCCAGGTCATATAACTGTTCAGGGCAGGCCCATGGGTCGTCGGCAGTTCCCGGAACTCCTTCATGACCATCGAAACGACAAAGTTTGAGGTCACCATGTTTGACCATAACGGATGGCCCGTTGTGGACATTCCACAATTCACTGTAGACATCGTCGGGCCAGTTGTGTTCGGTCCCCTCCATGAGCGGAAGGACCGAGCGCCCATCCAGGTTCTCCGGCACTGGAACATTTGCGATGTCACATAGTGTTGGGAATAGGTCGACCAGCGACACGTTCTCGTGTACGGTGCTGCCGCCATTTGGGAAGCGGTGTGGCCACTGGACCGCGAAAGGTACGCGTACCGAACCTTCGAAGTACTGTTGTTTTTCCCACAAGCCTTTCTGGCCGAGCATCTCGCCATGGTCGGATAAGAAGACGATTGCGAAATCATCACGCACGTTCAATGCTTCCAACTTATTCAGTACCCGTCCGAACTGCCCATCCATCCATTCGATCATTCCGTAATAGGCGGCGGTCGCTCTGTGCGCTTCACGATAGGTAACGGCTTCACCGACCGGAACTTTGAAGAAATCAGGCGTTTGAAAATGTTCGGGCACATCTTCGAAGTCTTCGACGTATGGAGTGACCCGCCGTAGGTAGTGCGCAAAAAGATCATCTGGGCACTGGTACGGGTAGTGTGGTGACCAAAGACTGACAGCGAGCAATAACGGGTTCGCGGTTGTGCGGTCGTAGGGCTCGTTGACAAAATATTCGTCCAAGAAATTGAGCGCCCCATCGACGCTATAGCGATCATGCTGTAGCCAGTGGCCTCGGCCTGCCCGTGCATTCTTTACCTCCGCGGTGACCTTGTTGAACCACGATCCGGTTCCGGGCTCTCGTTCGATTAAGGCTTGGTGCTCGGGATCATTCGCCGACTCGTAACCGTTCTTACCCACGATGTCGCGACCGATGCGCTCATGCCAGCCGTGCATTTGGTCAGGTCCAACGAAGTGCATTTTCCCTGCGGCGCACGTACGGTAGCCGTAGCGCGACAGATGCCCCGGGATGGTGAGGACCTCGCTCGGCATCGCATCTCCGAAATTCAGCGAGCCACAGTTCCGCGGATAGAGCCCAGATAAAAAGCTTTGTCGGGCTGGAACGCAAATTGGTGACGGTGTATACGCGTTCCGAAAATAAAATCCGCGATCGATTATCGGGTCAAGATTCGGTGTCTGAATGTGAGGGTTACCTTCAACCGGCATGACATCTGCCCGATGTTCATCGTTGATTAGGAGAAGAATATGAGGCTTGTGCTCAGGCATGGCTTGATCCGTCTTGGGTGACGCCCTAGCTTACGTCCGTGAGACGATAATCCCCAGAATTGTGGTGGCGTCTGGAGAGCTTCTCGGCCACACTGCTTCAGCCAAAGCGTCCTTCGAATTTGTGGAGACCCGTATGAGAGAACTTCGAGTTAATCGAGTCAAGCAGAAAATTACCCTTGGTGAAGTTGCCGTAGGCGTGATGGGCCCTGGAATGAGCCCGGACTTGGTCGATGTGCTCGGCCCACTCGGCTTTGATGCGGTATGGCTGGAGGGTGAGCATGGACCAGTGGACTTTGGCGACATTGCGGACTTGACGCGGGCGGCCGATTTATGGGGAATGACGTCGATCGTTCGTGTAAACGAAAATCGATATGGACCGATTTACCGAACGCTCGATCTTGGTGCACAAGGTGTGTGCGTGCCGCATGTGAATACGCGTGAAGAGGCACAAGCCGTCGCTGATGCGGCGAAGTTTTTGCCGTTGGGCAAGCGTGGAATTGCCACCTCACGCCAGGGATACGGCGTGTCGAACTTCTTGGAAGCGGCCAATGACCAATCCCTGGCGATGATCCTCATCGAAGATATTGTAGCCGTCGAGAATCTTGATGAAATCCTTGAGGTCGAGGGTGTTGACTTGTTTTACGTTGCGCCGGGTGATCTTGGTCAAAGCTTGGGTTATATGGACAGAAGTCATCCCGAGGTTTTGGACACCGTTGACCGTGCACTCAAGACAATAGTGGCTTCCGGTAGACCAGCTGGAACGCTCGTGACGACAGAATCCATCGCTCGATATATTGACCTTGGCGTGAATTTCGTAACTGCGGCATTCATGCCTTGGCTTGCTCGGGGAGCAGACGATCTTCTTGGTTTGGCTGGTGCTGGCGAATGAGCGCATGCGGGACTGTCTCGCTACACGCGGAGTGCAGCCTCGACGTCGGCTTCAGTTTCACGCAGGAAGGTTGGTCTCACCACCACGTCTTCAACCAATGCGCGTTGAGGTAGCCGAGCGCATAACAGGATGATTTCAGCTATGTCAGTGGCTTGCATCATTGTTTCACGAGCGGCACGGTCTGGAACGAGCGCGCGTCTGTCCATGATCGGGGTGTCCACCTCGCCTGGATAGACGGTACAGGCACGAACGCCTCGATTGCGGAACTCATGATTGAGGTTCTCCATGAGGTTAGCGATGGCTGCTTTCGAAGCTGCGTACGCGGTGCCGGCCATCGGGCTCGCGCTGATCGAGGCGTACGATCCGACGGTAATTATGGTGCCCTTACCGTGGTCCAGCATTTGGGGCAGTACAGCCTGGATCAGGAGCATTGGAGCGGCAACGTTCACGCTCATCACATAGTCCATATCGGGGACGTCGGTCGTTTGAATGCTGCGCGCTCGAGTGTTAGTGCCGGCATTATTTACCAGAATATTCACAGGTCCGAAATGAGATACGGCATGCTGGATGATGGCTGTTGCGGAAGCGGGATCCGTAATGTCAACAGCAATGCTGGTCGCAGTTCCTCCAGCATCTTCAATCTCAGCAGCAGTTGTGGTTAATTGGTCGTGCCGGCGTCCGACCAGCACTACAGATGCCTCTTCGGCGGCAAAGGCGATGCTTGTCGCACGTCCGATACCTGATCCAGCGCCGGTGACGATGACGACCTGGTTCTTTAACGAGGGCATGATGTTGAACTCTCTTTCATAGAAGCAGGCTACTGGCTCTGGCCGCGGGCTGATACATCCCAGATCGCATGAACGATCCCATTGCGTGTGGCGTACGCGTGGCTGTAGAGATTGACGCACGGACAGATGTGATTCGGTATCACTTGGATGACGGCACCTATCGCGTACGCGTCGGTGTTCGGGACGTCAAGGACTCCATGTTCGTCGGACAGGCTCACGATTGTGGTTTCCGGGTGGCCCACAACGAGTCCATACCCACGATTTTCTAAGATGCTGGGTCCTCGCTTGTCGGAGGTGAGGGCTTTTGCACCGGCATCGATTACCACCCGGTTACGACTTGGTCGATTTACGACTGTGGCGAGCACGCGTGCTGCACACCAGTCTGTATGACCAAGGAAATTGGCATGGGAAGCATCGTTAAAGACTGCTGTGCCTGGTCGGAGTTCAGCTATCCCGGGTCGGAATGCCCGTGCTAGAAGTGATGGGGTAGATCCCATACTGACTTCGCAATCGGTGTTGGTTGCATTGCTGATGTCGGCAGCGATGCTCAGCATCTGGATTTGTGCGCGGTCCGCGATACCCAACAGATCTGATTGGTCTGTTGCTCCGTAGTCATGTCCTTCGTGGGTGTAGATACCGCGTAGTTTCAGGCCGGGCGTGTCCAGGATTTGGCGCGCGAGGGCAAGGGCAGACGGGCTGTCCGCTACTCCCGTTCGGGCTTGACCAACGTCGATCTCGATATTGATATCGATTGAACGTCCATTTTGAAACGCATCATCGAGGATATGGATGTGGTCTCGGTCATCGACTCCTACCGCAAGCCGGACGCGCTCAGCAAGGGCTTGAAGGCGTTGGATTTTGCGTGTCCCGACAACTTGGTTGGCAATAAAAATGTCATCGATGCCGCCGTTGGCAAAAACCTCCGCCTCTCCTGTCTTGGCGCAGCAGATGCCGCTTGCTCCGGCTGCTATCTGTCGGTGTGCAACTTCGAGCATTCGATGCGTCTTGATATGGGGCCGCAAGCGCGACCCAGCAGCGCTTACGATCTCGATAATGCGGTTGATGTTGAGATCCAGGATGTCTGTGTCGATGATCAGTGCAGGTGTGTCGAGTTCGTGCAGCGGATGACCTATCTCGGTGACAAGGTCGTGTTGCAGCACAGCATCCTCCTGTTTGTCGAATTCTCGTCAGAAGACTGGAGTGTAAGGGAAGGAACGGTTATGCGGTTGGTGATGAGTTCACGAGCTGGAAGCTATATAGCTCAGCGTTGCGCATGACGAAGCGAAATCGCCGGTGTTCCGTCCATGTTTTTCGGCATGTGCATCGTCCGGGTAACGTTTTGGACTTCCTCAAGCAGCATGTTGTCGAAGAAAAACTACGGTTCGTTGCCGATGATGAGCTCGGTCGAATCACGTAGTGACATATTTCTCTCGATAAAAGCCGGACGGTGAATAAGATCTGCGGCCAGTAGTTTACTTGTGAGTCGTTCCGTGTCGTATTGTCGTAGGTATATCGGACCAGCAACTAATGATTGATGTGACTACTCCTATGCATCAGCTCAAGAATTGGATTGCAAACGAATGGACGGAGCCGCGGTCAACCGACGCGGTTGAGATTACAAATCCGGCGTCTGGTGAAGTGATTGGTGAAGCCCCGATGGCTTCGCTCGATGATGTTGATGACGCTGTTCAGGCAGCGCAGGACGCATTTGATGGATGGCGTCGGACGCCAGCGGTGGATCGGGCCCGATTGCTGTTTCGGCTTCAGGCGTTGGTGGAGGAAAACTTAGACGAACTGGCCCGGACGGTCACTATCGAAAATGGAAAAACGCTTGAGGAGTCTCGTGGGGAAGTGCTGCGTACGCTCGAGAATATTGAGGTTGCGGCTGGAATCCCATCGCTTCAAATGGGTCAATTCTCGGCTGACATTGCCCGTGATATTGATGAAGCGGCGGTGCGTGAGCCGATGGGTGTGTTTGCGCAAATTGGCCCATTTAATTTTCCATCCATGGTTCCGTTTTGGTTTGCGCCGTATGCACTGGCTACCGGGAATACGTATGTGATCAAGCCATCGCCGCAGACACCGCTCAGTCAGACCCGCATGATGGAACTGGTGCAACAAGCGGGGTTTCCATCTGGCGTAATTAATCTAGTTCATGGCGGTGCGGACCAGGCCGAAGCGCTTGTGACCCACTCGTTAGTTCGAGGGATATCGTTCGTTGGAACCACGAGGGTCGCACGGCGGATCTATGAGCTCGCCGGATTGCATGGGAAGCGTGTTCAGGCTCAGGGTGGAGCAATGAATCATCTCGTAATCATGCCCGACGCAAATCTTGACGCTGCAATTCCGAACCTCATGGGATCGACATTTGGCTGTGCTGGCCAACGTTGCTTGGCGGGGTCCGTTGTGGTGGCTCAAGATGATATCTACGCCGAGTTTCGTGAACGGCTTGGTTCAGCAGCTGGATCTATGCGCTTGGGCGATGGACTCGACCCTGTCGTTGACATGGGGCCGGTAATCTCGGCTGATGCACAGACTCACATCATTTCTGCTATTGATGAGGCATCGGCATCGGGTGCGACGTTAGTGAATGATGGGCGTGGCGCGACCGCCGAGGGCTTGGCTGGAGGCTATTGGGTGGGTCCCACCGTGGTCGATGATGTCACCCCGGACATGCGCCTTATGCGTGAGGAGATCTTCGGTCCGGTTGTGAGTCTGCGGCGGGCTGGGACGTTACACGAGGCTATTGACATGATCGACGCAAGCCCATTTGGAAATGCCGCCTCAATCTACACGAGCAGTGGAGCAGCGGCCCGAGAGTTTGCGGCACGGGTCAACATCGGCAATGTTGGGATCAATGTTGGAGTTGCTGCGCCGATGGCTTTCTTTCCATTTGCTGGTCGGAAATCATCTTTCTTTGGTGATCTTCATGGTCAGGCGGGTGATGCGGTGCGATTCTTCACCGATCCAAAAGTGATTGTTTCACGGTGGCCGGGGTCCTCCGATGGCCGAGATCCTTGGGACTGATTGGGTATGACTGATTGGTTACGCGAACGCTACTCCGATGTTGAACGTCCAGCCTCTGATGCTGCGTATCTTCGCGATCTGCATCCGGCTATTTCGGCCATACAATCACAGATCGAAGCTGATGCAGGGCGTGAACGGGAACCAATTACCGATCGGGCATCTGCCAGGTTTTTAGCCATGCTTGTTCGGGTGAGTGGTGCTCGGCAAGCGATCGAAATAGGAACCAATCTTGGTTATTCAGCATCGTGGATTGCGGGAGCGCTCCCTCCGGACGGCTTGCTGACGTGCGTGGATATCAATTCTGACTTGCTGGAACGGGCGCAGGCCGCATGGTCGCGGGGAGGGATAGTCGGTCAAATCGAGACTCATTGTGGCAAGGCATTGGATGTCTTGCAGCGTCTCCCGGGACCCTATGATTTTGCGTACATCGACGCGAACAAGGAGGACTACCAAGGCTATCTTGATGCGGTCATTGATCGTCTACGCCCCGGCGGTGTTGTTGCTGTTGATAACTTGCTGTGGGGTGGTCAGGCGGCCCGTGACCCGGATGACCTGTCTCAGCTTCGTGATACTACGCCGTTGATTCGTGCTTTTAACCGCGCATTTCTTGATGATCCGAGACTGGATTCGACGATCGTACAGGTCGGGGATGGTGTCGGTGTTGGTGTGACACGGTCTCGTGGGTAGAAGTCACATGGTATATCGAATTCGTCGATCCGACGGGGACTATAAGGAATGGTGTTTGTCCGATTGACGGATTACGCTATGGTTCCTAGCTTCGTGGCACGTACACGCTCTTACGGGAGGCAATTGTGATTACAAATACGGCCAAGCAACGTATGCAACAGGGCAAGGTAGCGCTTGGAGCAGGCTGTGCTCTTGGTGCACCATTCACGGCCGAAATGCTGGCGGGCATGGGCTGGGATTGGGTTATGGTTGATAACCAGCACGGATCTTGGGAACGGTATTCGTCAATGCTGGCCTTCATGGCCATTCGTGCCGGTGGCTCGATTCCGATGGCTCGCGCGCCCGAAAATGATTACTACGCGATTGGCCAGCTTCTGGATGAAGGGGCACTGGGCATCATCGTACCAATGGTCGATACCCCTGAGGAGGCTGAGCGCGTTGCGTTTGCATCACGATACCCACCAGCTGGTGGACGTTCTGTTGGTGCTGCCGGCGCGAGTGCTTATGGCCCTGAGTATGGGGCTCGATTCAACGACGAAGTCTTTGTCGCAATCCAGTTAGAGACACGGGGATCAATCGAACTTGCGGATGAGATCATGGCGGTCGAGGGGATCGATGGCTGTTGGCTCGGTCCTGGTGATCTCGCAAATTCTCTGGGACACCCGCGCAATTCTTCGGAACATGACGAGGCTGTGTTACAGATGATCGAGGCGTGCAAGAAGCACGGAAAGGCGCCTGGGCTTGCTGCTGGTAGTGTTGAACAAATAGAGAAATGGGCTGACGCGGGCTGTACCTTCTTAACTGCTGGGAGCGATAAGGGCTACATTTCGTTAGGTGGAGAGGCCGAATTGAGTGCGCTGAGTCGCTTCCGGGACTAGCCCCATACGCGACGATTGGACTGTGTTGAGATGCGGATACGAGCCGTGGTTCGTAGTCCGTCGTTCTCGTGTGATTCGAGCTGTTATGAATACGAGCGTCCACGGCATGCGTAATTTCGGGCTGATGGTTTGAAGTCTGGAGTCGACCATCGGTTGGATGTGATCGAAAGGTACGTACCGTGAAGATCACGGATGTTGTCGTGCGCCGTGTCGATATTCCTCATCCTGTTCCGTATCGGCACCAGTGGGAACCTCCAGGCTTTCTGGAATACTCACGGGCGGCATCGATCGTGAAAGTTGAGACTGACGTAGGACTCTCAGGCTGGGGTATTACCAACCGCGATTGTGATGCTGCAATACGTCAGGTTGTTGCTCCTGCTTTGCGTGGTCAGGATCCACGAGCCGTCGATCGTCACATCGATGTGCTACGAGCCACAGAGTCATTTGTTGTTGATACCGCACTCTGTGACCTGATCGGCAAGGCGGTTGGTGAACCACTGCACCGTCTATGGGGATTTCGAGATACCCGCATTCGTGCGTATGCAAGCACTATCGTGGCTTCGACGCCACAAGAGCGGGCGGATGACGCCGTTCGGTATCTGGAGGAGGGCTTTACAGCCATAAAGTTGCGTACGGCATTCCCCACGATGGCTGAGGATATCGCGCTGGTTGCTGCTGTGCGCGATGCGGTGGGTGATCGGATGGATATCATGGTTGATGCCAATCTTGCCGGTGGTGTCGGGCATGTGGGTCGGTCCATCTGGAGCTTTGATCGTGCTCTTGCAACGGCCCGCGAACTCGAGCAACTGGATGTGGTGTGGCTAGAGGAGCCGCTTCCGCGCGGTGATCTCGAGTCAATTGCACGACTAACGGCGGAGACGCAACTTGCTATCGCTGGTGGTGAGGGTGATGTTGGTTGGGATGCCTTTGCTGCGATACTGAACGCCGGCGCGTATGACATTCTTCAGCCGGACGCCACAACCTGTGAAGGTCTTTCCCAGTTCATTCGGATCGCTGGAGCTGCGGCTTTTGCTGGCCGCCAAGTCATTCCCCATCACGGGGGTACCGGTGTTGGTATCGCTGCTCATCTGCAATTCGGAGTTTGTGTTCCGAACTGTCCCTATCTTGAATTCATTCTTGATCCGCCGTATAGGACGGTTGAGCACTATCAGCAGTTGGCCGGTATCGTTACTGATCCCATAGAGATTGATATGGATGGATTTGTGTCCGTGCCGAGCGGTCCCGGTCTTGGGGTTGAAGTGAATGAAGACGCGATCGCCGAATATCAACTTTCTTGATGTCGATTCGTTTGGCTGAGTCGTCGTAAGGGCGAGCATTGAAAATTACAGGCGTTGATGTACGGCGTGTTGTTGTCCCTCACCTCTACCCGTATCGTGGTGCGTGGCAACCGCCGAATTACTTGGAACGATCGCGTGGTGCATCGATCGTCAAGATTGAAACCGATGAAGGTTTGGTTGGATGGGGTATTGGGGACCTAACGGATGAGGCGGTGATTCGCAACATCGTGTCACCTGCATTGCTTGGCACAGATCCACGTGCGGTTGGGCATCACATCGAAATCGTGAGGATGACCGGTGCCTATATCGTCGACATGGCGCTGTGCGATCTTGTAGGAAAAGTGGCCGGCGAACCGTTGCACCGCGTATGGGGATATCGCGACACGCGCATTCGGGCTTATGCAAGCACGATTGTTGCGGCGAGCGCGTCGAAGCGTGCGGAGGATGCCCAGAGATATTTGGAGCAGGGGTTTACCGCGATCAAGTTGCGTATCGCTTTTCCAACGATGGCGGAAGATATCGGCCTTGTGGAAGCAGTGCGTAACGCAGTTGGTGATCGCATGGAAATTATGGTTGATGCCAACATCAACCACAGTGCGGGTAGCGACCATCGGAATGTTTGGACGTATGACCGAGCTGTTTCAACGGCCCGTGAACTCGAGGAACTAAACGTGATCTGGCTAGAGGAACCACTTCTGCGCGACGACGTGGAAGGGATTACACGTCTTACTCAGGAGACGAGCATTGCGATTGCTGGTGGTGAGGGTGACATTGGGATATCTGCGTTCATCCGTCTGGTCGATGCTGGCGCGTACGATATTCTTCAGCCCGACTGCAACAGTTGCGAAGGGCTGTCGCAATTCATCGGAATGGCCGGAGCTTTTGAGATCGCCGGGCGACAACTTATTCCCCATCATGGAGTGACGGGGCTCGGGCTTGCGGCCCACTTGCAGTTCAGCGCCTGCGTATCAAACTCGAGGTATGTTGAATATATTTTGGATCCGCCATACCGAACGGTCGAGCATTATCAGCAACTTGGCGGGATTATTCGTGATCCCCAACACATTGATGCTGAGGGTTACCTTCCAGTTCCAACAGAACCAGGTCTAGGTGTAGCTATAGATGAGGAGGCTATCGCAAGGTATGAAGTCGCGATTTAGCCGTTCTGCGTGCGGGGTCTGGGTGTCTCGCCATCAGGTCCGGTAATTGGCCCGGGTCGAACATTTTTCGCGGTCAGGGCGCCGACTGCTAGGGCTGTCTTTGCCGATGCCCCAGCCTGTCGAACGATTGTCTCAGTCGATTCACGAACGTGGTGGAATACCGCGTCATGATCTTCGACACCGGGTGCTGGTCCCTCATCGGCCTCCCAAATGTTTGCCAGGCGATCAGCGAGAAGTTGGCTGATGATCACAAGGTCACGGGCGAGGCGCTGAGTTGGAACATCATCTTGCTTCGATGGGTTCCGGTTCAGTTGTGTAGCGATCCAAAGACTGGCTATTGCGATTAATCCGGCCGCGGATGCTCCGGCGAGGGTGGCGAGCACTATGGATTCCATGTCGGATGAATTTCTCGAATTAGTGGCCGTGCGGTGACGGGGTTTGGGAGAGGCCAGTTGACTTGGCCAGTTTGATATTGAAGACGGTGGGCGCGATAGGACTCGAACCTATGACCTCGCGGATGTGAACCGCGCGCTCTAACCAGCTGAGCTACGCGCCCAGATTGTTTATCGTACAGCTGGCTAGCGTATCAATGTTAAAGACGAAGCACGGCCTGTTCATCCAGAACCATCACGTCAACGGATTCTCCAACTTCAACCGTTGCATCTTCTGGAATGACTGCTAACCCGTGGCCGGCGACAAGCGATGACATGCGGTACGAATCTTGATCACCAACTGACCTGCATACGAGGTTGCCATGTTCGTGGTTCAGTTTCACTCGGATGAATGTTCGCTTGCCACTCGAACTTTCGAGACGCTCTCCGGCACAGGATCGAATCCGTGGGTGGGTAACGTCCGTGTGCCCCATGAGTCGTAGTAATGCGGGACGTACGAATAAGGCAAAGCAGACCATGCTTGAGACCGGATTCCCAGGAAGGCCGATCAACGGGATGTTATTGAGTTGACCAAACACAAGCGGTTTGCCTGGGCGCATGTTGATCTGCCAGAAGTCTATCTGCCCATCGGTCCCAAGAACGTTCTTCACGAGGTCAAAGTCACCCATCGAGACACCACCGATCGTCACGATGATGTGCGCATCAGCAGTGTTAGCAAGACCGGATCGCAGTTCCTCGACGGAGTCACCGGCTATTGGTAGGCGCCGCGGATTTGCACCAATGGAGGTTGCGGCAGCTTCGAGAGCCCAAGCGTTGCTGTTGCGGACTTGTCCGAATTTGAGGGGTGTGTCGAGCTCAACGATTTCGTTGCCCGTGGGTAAAAGAGATACCACCGCACGCGGATATACGAGAACGCTCGAGATGCCAACTGATGCGAGCACACCAATCTCGGGAGCTCCTAGGGTTCTGCCAGCTTCCAAAACAATGTTTCCGGCTCGCACGTCGCCACCGGATGGCCGTATGTTTTCGCCGGGCTTAATGGTTTCGAGGACAGATACGATAGTTGGCTCGTTGTCCGCTGTGTGGGGTCGTGAGGTATCAAGTCGGCCCCAGTCAACGCGATCTGTAGATTCAAATGGAACGATAGCGTCCGCCCCATCGGGAACAGGGGCGCCTGTCATGATTCGTGCTGCCTGACCCGATTTGATCTGTACTGAACCGGTGTGACCTGCTTGGATTTCGTCGACCACGTCAAGCGTGATGGGTGTGGCTGTGGATGCCCCGTATAGGTTGGATGCCTGGACGGCATACCCGTCGTATGCTGAGTTAGCGAAGGCAGGCACGTTGTCACGGGCTACGATGTTCGCAGCGGTGACCATACCCAGGGCTCGATTGAGTGGCAGGTCGCGCGGAGCCAGTGGAGTGAACGATTGAAGTATTCGTTCAAGTGCATCGTCAACGGATAAAAAGTTCTTCAAATCAGCGGCACCTGCCCAATGGTCGATTCAATGGGATCAAGTTTAGTCGGGCTGACGTGATGATTGCGTCGAAATGCGTGACCAAACCCAATGCGGGCAGTGAGACCCTTGTGTGTGCAAAAAGATGGCTGTAAATGTCTGATGACCCAAGGTGATGGGTTTTGGATGCTTCAGGACTGGCAGAGACACTGCTATTTACGACTTCCTGCAGTGAAAGAGTTTAGGCAACGAGTCGGATAGGTTCGAGGCGAGGGTTACGGATACATGAGGGGTAGTAGCGATCGTTTTGGTTAGATTATTGTTGGAGTGCCTCTGCTATCCTCACTTGTCCGATCCCCTAATTGAATCCCCACTGGCGGATCTCATGTTTCGGAAGCTTGGAGTGTTCGCGGTTGTTGTCGGGGCGCTCACGTTCTTGTTTCGTAAGGCCAAGAGTTTTATTGACAATCAGGACGAGTCTAATTCGTCGGTGTAGCTGATTCGATTATGCCGTTGCGGGCGTGACGGTCTACACGCCTCGATCATTTAAGACAATAAGGTTAAAACGCTTCCTTCCTCGGTAGCTCAATGGTAGAGCGTTCGGCTGTTAACCGAAGGGTTGCAGGTTCGAGTCCTGCCCGAGGAGCCTCGTCTAAGTGGCTGGTTGTTGACTGCGACTCTCTCCATCAGCACAAACCAGACTGTTCGGAATGGTTAGAGAAGGTAAGGCTGTTGTCTACCCAAGCAATCGAATTGTGCTTCTTTTTCGGATGGCTGATGGGGAACGAGAACCAAGAAAAGCTAGATGTTGTGATAGCGTGATAACGGTTGAGGAGTGTAGCTCAGTTGGAAGAGCAACGGTCTCCAAAACCGTAGGTCGGGGGTTCGAGCCCCTCCACTCCTGCCGAAGCCGAAGTGGCGGAACTGGTAGACGCGCTGGTCTCAAAAACCAGTGAGGTTCATCCCTCGTGTCGGTGCGATCCCGACCTTCGGCACCTGACCCGGTAGAAGCTTGGGAATGGTGTTAGCTTGACTCGATCTCGGGAATGTCCAAATCCATTCCTGGATAGATCGTATTCGGATCTTCTCCGTCAAAGCGCCACTTGTTCTTGTTGAAGATTACTTCCCACTTGTCTTGAGTACCATATTCACGTTCCGAAATTGTTCGCAGTGTCTCTCTCGGCATTACTTTAATCGTGTGGCGGACAGTAGTTGGCGCGGAGCTCCGTTTAAAGAAATCAAGCAATCCCATAGCAACTCATCAGACCTTGCAAACGCAAGAGGTGGTCCATATGGGCGGGATTATAATACGTGGTGGCGATTTCTATACGGAATATAGGGGTCGCTTTGCTGGCTATGACTAGAAGGTTTCTGAGGATCTGGATCCTATCGTGATGCAATCTGAGGGTTTAGAGGCTTTTGCTGAGCGCTTGTGGCGTGAGGCTGAGGCCAAGGCTTCCTGGGTTTGTCTTGGTCTTGACGTGGATCTTGAGCGTCTTCCAGACCCGTTCCCACGTTCTGTTAGTGGAGCGCGGAGGTTTCTACTGGAGATTGTCGATGCATGCGCTGACACAGTAGTGGCCTTCAAACCGAATTTAGCCTTTTATTTCGCTCTTGGTGTCGATGGAATTCAATTGCTTCGCGATTTGCGTGATGCTGTAGGTCATCGCGCAATCTTTATTTTGGACGCGAAGGTGGGAGATGTATCAGACACTTCAAAGCGATATGCGACCACGCTGTTTGACGTGTTTGATGCCGATGCCGTGACTTTCAATGCTTGGGGCGGACATGATTCAATTAGTCCTCTAATTGATCGTCCCGAACGAGGTGCATTCGCTTGGGTGCGTAGTAGCAATCCTGATGCGGACGACATACAGGGGTTAAACGACGATGGAATGGATCCTGTCTACCTGAAGATGGCAAGTATTGTGTCGAATTGGAATACCTTGAGTAATTTGGGAATCGTAGTAGGTGCGACTAGACCCACGGATATGGTGCGTGTACGCCAACGTGCACCAGCCATGCCTATTCTGGCTCCAGGTGTCGGGGCACAGGGAGGCATGCTTGAAGCGACTGTTGAGGCTGGTTTTGGATCAGCGCCGGGTGGTGTACTTGTGAATGCTGGGCGCACTGCTTTGTGGTCTGGTCGTGGCCCGGGCTTCGCGCGAGAGACGTGCTCGGTTCTTGAAGAGATGCGTGTGGTGATCGAAGCCGTGCGGAGTGGGGCTGTTAGGTCGGACGGTCGATAGACTCTTTTTGAGGATCTTAGGCCTGGAACTGAGATGCGTTTGGTATCACGAAACTGCTATGCAGTGTTAGTCAGAATGTTCCTCGGGGGTCTCGTTTGGAAATGGCCATGCGCCAAGTACGCGCGTCACAACAGTGGCTTCGTTGAGTTTGGCCATAGCGTCCTTAACGGCAGTCTCATCTGGATGCCCAAGTAACTCAAGGAAGAATATGTAATCCCCAGGCTTCAGTCGCGATGGCCGTGACTGAATGAAGCTGAGGTTGAGGCTGTGGCTTCGGAGTCGACCAAGGACCTCGTGGAGGGCCCCGACTTGATCGTTGACAGCCACCATCAATGCCATTTTGTCGCGGCCACTGCGAGCTGATGGCTCATTACCGATCACATAGAAGCGGGTTTGATTAGAAGCCACGTCCTGAATATCGCGATGGATGATTTCCAATCCGTAAGCTTCTGCGGCGCTTTGCGGTCCTATTGCTGCGGCTTTTGGCTCGGTCGATGCACGTCGCGCCGCTTCAGCAGTACTTGTTACCTCCATTAAGAGGGATTGGGGAAGTGTGTGCTGTAGCCATGCCCTGCATTGGGCAATAGCTTGTGGATGGGAATACACCACAGCCCAATCCCCTGAATCTGTGCATGAAAGCAGGTTATGTGAGACCTGCAAGCGTATTTCGGCTTTGATGTGAACGGTGTGAGTGGCGAAGAGATCGAGCGTTTCCCCGATAGTCCCGCTGGTCGAATTCTCGATGGGGACAACACCGGAAGCGGAAGAGGATCGGTTGACAAAATCAAAGATTTCACTGAACGAGTCGAGTGGCACGAGATCTGTGGATCGTCCGAACTCCTGCTGGGCTGCTTGGTGGCTGAAGGTGTGGGGTGGCCCGAGGTAGCCAACACGGACAGGCTCTTCGAGACTGCGGCTCGCGGACATGATCTCACGAAAAATTTCACATAGATGGGTGTCGGTGTAGGGACCCGGATTAAGTTCTCTAACGCGCGCGAGAACGGCCTGTTCACGTTCGATATCGAAGACAGGTTCATCGGCGTCCGCTTTGATACGTCCAACCTCGCGTACGATCGCGGCGCGTTCAGCAAGAAGCTTTACGATGTGCTCGTCCACCGTGTCGATAGCTCGCCGTAGTTCATCAAGCGACTCTGACACTAGGAACTCCGCCAGCCGCACGGGCGTGATTTGTGCACCGGTTTGTGCAAATGCAATTGTGCGTTACGTAGAAGTGTTTTGCATGTCTTGAGTTACGTCCCGGAATGCTTCTATCGCTTGATCAAGATCTTCACGAGTGTGGGAAGCACTGACCATGGCGCGTACTCGTGCTGCACCTTGCGGTACTGTAGGGAAAACTACGCTTTGAACGAAAACCCCCCGTTTACGTAAACCATCACTCAGGGCATGTGCGTGTTCGGCTTCGCCCACCAAAACAGGTGTGATAGGGGTTTCACTCCTACCCGTATCAAGACCGAGGTCGCCGAGTCCTTTCTTAAAGTATCGAGTGTTCTCCCAAAGTCGTTCGACGCGATCGGGTTCTCGACTCAGAACTCGGATTGCTGCTCGAGAAGCTTCTACGACCGCGGGGGGATGTGCTGTGGAGAAAAGCAATGGGCGTGCTGTTTGCACTAGGTATTCGCGCAGCGTTTTGGTTCCGGCTATATAGCCACCCATCGAACCGATAGCTTTCGAAAGAGTACCTATTTGAACTTGCACACGTCCGTGCAGCTCAAAATGATCGACGGTTCCGCGCCCACCTCTACCGAGCACACCGCTTCCGTGTGCATCATCGACCATCACAATAGCCCCAAACTCTTCGGCGACGTCACAGATTGCTGGCAACGGCGCGATGTCACCGTCCATGCTGAAAACGCCGTCGGTCACAACAAGCTTTCTTTGTCCGTCCGGACAGGTTTTCAGTTCGGCTCGTAGTGCGTCCGTATCCGCGTGCGCGTAGCGACGGATTGTGGCTCTACTGAGTCGACAGCCGTCGATGATACTGGCGTGGTTCAGTTCGTCACTGAGGATAAAGTCGTCGCGTCCCACCAGTGCAGGGATTACACCGAGGTTGGATGAGAATCCGGATTGGAGGACTAACGTAGACTCGACACCCTTCCACTCAGCAATCTCTGCTTCCAATGCTTCGTGTGGTTCAAGTGTTCCTGCGATCGTGCGAACGGCCCCGGCTCCACCACCCCATGATTCGGCCCCAGCTATTGCTCCGGCCCGGACTTCCTGATGGTTCGCAAGACCCAGGTAGTCGTTCGATGACATATTAATAAGAGTTCGATCGTTGATTTGAATTCGAGGGCCCTGCGGTGATTGGATCACCTGCAGCGTACGGAAAAGGCCACGTGCCTTTAGGTCACGCACGTACGCATCGACAAAGTCCATCGGCTGCATCAATATTCCTCGGGATCTGTCCCCACTACTTTGCTGCTCCAGCCTAACGCGACGTGACGGAAGTCGCCGATACTTGCGTGTGGTCCGTAAGATGGCGATCGCGTTATCAGAGAGCATCGAGTTAGAGTTGGAGGAGGAAGGTAAGTGATTGAGGAAGATGCGCGTGTCGAGCTCTACGCACCCGTCAATACCGTTTGGCAGATTGTCAATTCGATCAATGATTGGGAAAAGTGGAATGCCTCGATTGAATCGGCCGAGCGCCTGACTGCCGGCAATTGGACTCCAGGTTTCCGCTTTAGGCAAAAATCTAATCGGGAGCGTTTGGAATTTATTTATGTGATTACGGACGTCGCGTTGGGTCATCGGGCTAGTTGGACTGGATCTAGGATGGGTTTGGCTCGTGGAATGTCCGTAGAGCTAGGGCCGTGCGAGGGTGGTGCCGAAGTTGAGTTGAAGTTGAATGCGAGTGGTGTGCGTACGATAGGACCGCTTGGATTTTTTGTTCGGCGTGGCATGAAGCGACGTCTCAACGCATGGACGGAGGGGCTCCGTAAGGCGGTAGCTGAGCAACCGGCTCTCGGTGCTGGCTAATTGTGACGAGTCGAGACCAGAAGGAGCTTCTGCTTTCAACAGCCACGGAAGCGGTTCGTGCGGCTGGCAATGAACTAATGAGCCGATTCGAGTCGAAACTTGATGTGCGTTGGAAGACGTGGCAAGGCGAGCGAACTGTGGTGACAGATGCTGATCTGGCGGCAGATCGTGCTATTCGCGATGTTTTGGCGAAGCGTGTACCAGATCACCTTATTTTCTCCGAGGAATATCCGCATGGCACTGTGGATGGTCCGGATGTGTGGGTGGTTGATCCGCTCGATGGGACCGACAATTATTCACGTGGCCAGCCACAGTTCTGCGTTAGTGTGGTTCATACAGTGGGTACCAAGCCGGACGTTGCGGCTATCTTCGATCCCATACGAGATGAGCTGTTCACGGTTGTTCGGGATGGTGATGCACTCCTGAATGGTAGGCCGATTGTTGTTACGGATTGCGACGATCCGTCATCGTGTGCTGTCGCTTGGGCTCAGCGTGGAGTTGACCCCGACGACGAACGTCGCTTCAACGCAGCGCTTGCTGAGGCCGCTCGTGTTTTTCACCGTGTCCGTCTTACCGGATCGGCGGCTCTCGAGACGGCGTGGGTCGCTGCTGGTCGTTACGACGGAGCACTGTTCAGCAACGTTAAATGGTGGGACCATGCCGGTGTCGGCCTTCTTGTACAGGAGGCTGGCGGACGAGTGACTGACGTACGAGGTGAGCCAACCGGTCCTGAGAGTCGACGCTGCGTTTTTAGTAATGGAAGGATCCACGACGCAATTCTGGGAATCGCGGCGACCCATCGACTCGAGCTTCCGTTCACTAAGGCGCCTGGATAGCGTAAGTTAATGAATCTCACACGGGTGACAGTGGAGAGTTTTAGTGAAAGCTCTACTGGCCCGTCGGTTCGTCTGCTTCGCTGTTTCCGTGGCCCTTTGCGCTCCCGCTCTGTTATTGGGTTTTGAACCCGTTTTGCTCGTTGTAGCACCGTCGGGTCATGAGCATCAATCGCATCTCCATTTATCCGGGGATAACCTAACCCCTAGCCGAGATCCAGGCTATAAGCGAACTTCCGGATCAGGCGGTTCTTGCTGTATGTGGTCTTGTTGCGACGATCATAAGATTAGTGCTGGCTGAACGATTTTGTTCGTGGAAGAAGGAACGATGATTGTATGAGGCTGCGTCATTTGTCTGGTTCGTGATCCACTCAGGGTAGTTTGATTTAGATCAGAGATGGGTGTGTGCATGCCCTTCTCAGGATCTTTTGCTCAGGGTGATCTTTGATTGCGCTCTGTACTCTAAGTGACGATTGACATCGAGGAGTGATTCTCATGGTCTCGCGAGGGGAAGTTCATCGGGCCACGCGATGCTTGGTGGTCGTGACCATCTTGGTTGCGCTGTTCGCAGCTGGGCCGGGTTTAGTGTTTGCCCACGAAGGACGGATGGTCCATGGCTACGAATTTGATGTGGGCTTCCTCCAAGAACCTGCGTATGAAGGTCAGCCAAATGCGGTTTTTGTGTCTGTGGTCCGCACCAAAGGTCATGGACACAGTGTCAAATCGGTTGATCCCCACGTGGCGTCATCAGGTCATGCAGAGCTCTTTACGTCCACGCCGATCGATCCAGGCGATCGGTACGAGCTCACTATTTCAGATGATCAGCGTGGACTGACGATTCCGTGGCATAGCCATCTCAACCCAAAACTTTCAGGCACACTCCAGATTCGTTCTGATGGGGCTGTGGGCCACGTTGAGGTTACGCTTCATCCAGATCACGCAATGCCTAGTGATATTCACGTTGCTCCCGGTGCGACGGTGATCTGGAAGAATGCGAGTGGTGCATTACAAACGGTGACGAGCGGACAGCACGACGCCGCCTCTAGTGAAGAGCATGCTCACGAGGGAGATGCTGATTCGCAGGCTGTGGGTGGAGTCGCAGGACTGGCTGACACGGTAACGGTTGAGGTGATCCACCTTGGTTCTGGGGCTCGTACCCAGATGAAAATTCATCCAATGAAGGGTGATTCTGGTAGCTATATTGCGCCATTTATTCCGACGGCTCCGGGCCAATATCAGTTCCGGTTTGTTGGTACGGTTGGGTCAGCAGAGCTGGACGAATCGTTTACCTCAGGACCTGGAACGTTTGATGATGTTCAGTCGACGGCTGCGGTTCAATTTCCAGTCGTTGTTCCCAGCGCTCGTGAAGTCGCTGGTGTTGTCGAAGCATCACAGCAAGAAGTGCGGAGCGTGGTCGATGTGTCTGGAAGCGCACAGGTGATCGCGATTGCGGCGTTGGTGGTGAGTGTCGTTGGTCTTGCTGGTGGATGTATGGCCGTGATTGTCATGGTCCGTGAACGGCGTGCGTAACGAAAGACGATGCTGTCGGTCGACGCGTCTCGTTCGCGTAGGCACCGCGATGATGATCGCCGTTGTGTTCATGGCCTTGATGGTTGTGGTGCGACCCGTCCATGCGCACGCGAATCTGTTGCGTGCTGTTCCTGCGCCTGGTTCAACGGCCGACGCTTCGCCACGGGTCGTGTACGCAGAATTTACTGAAGAACTGGATCATAGCTTTAGTCGAATTGAGGTTTTTAACGCGTCTGGTGAATCGATAACCAATGGCCCAACGGAACCAGATCCAACAAACGCTGCGGCAATGCTCGTTCCAATCCGACCTCTGAGTGATGGTAGCTATGTAGCTGTTTGGCGCTCTCTATCGGTTGTCGACGGGCACATCATTCGTGGATCCTTTGCGTTCGGTGTTGGTGAGCCAGTGGACCCGGGCATGGCGGTTGCATTGGCGACGGTTGAATCCAGTCCATTGGCATCGATTTCTCGTGGCCTTTTGTTCATTTCCATTGCTCTTATCGTTGGTGCGCCAGTTCATACGCTTCTGCAGCGGCGACGCTCAACCGTGGATTGTCACGATCACCTTGAACGGCGCGTTGTTCTCTTGCTGTTGGGCGCCGGGCTTCTTGCGCTTCTAGGGCAAGTGAGCCTGTTGGGGATCCAGGTGGTTGCCTTAGGTGAAGACTCACTGATGGCCGGGTTTAGTGACGTTTTCGGGGCGGGCCAATGGGGCATTCTATGGATCGCCAGAACAGTAGCGCTCATTGTTGTGCTAGTACTTGCGGATCGAGTGAGTTCTCCATCTGTCGGGCCACAACGTCGATCGATTGAGCTCGCCTGTATTTCGATTGCTGGATCTGCTATGGCGGTCACCATTTCTCTTGGAAGCCACGCTGCGGCGCTTGCGGACTTCGGTCCGGCTCTGGTTGTGGACACGCTGCACATATTGGCTGTTGGAGTTTGGGTTGGCGGGTTTCCAGTGTTGTTGCTGGCTCTCCTACATGCGATTCAACGGTCGAATAGCGGCATTGGTTGGGCGGACGTTTTTGAGGTCGTGGCCCGATTCTCGGCGTTAGCGACAGTGGCAGTTGGTTTGATCGTAGTTACCGGTGCCTACAGTGCCTGGCTTCAGGTTCTTGAGCTTTCCCGTCTTTGGACTACAGAGTACGGAATCTTGCTGTTAATCAAATTGACGCTCGTTGGTCCACTCTTGGCACTTGGTGCGCTCAATCGATTTTGGGCAGCTCCGCGTCTTCGCATTCGAGGTTCCACGATTATCCGTACAGCCAAGATGGTGCGCCTGCTCGTTGCGGCCGAATTGATGCTTGCGATAGCGGTATTGATGGTTGTCGGATTTCTGACTGAGCGTGAACCGGCGCGCCAGGTGACGGAACAATCACGTGGTTTTGTGGCAGCGGAGGCGGCTTCATCTGGGACGATTGTTCGGCTTCTTGTGCTTCCCGGTCGTCCAGGTCCAAATACGCTTGAAATTGAAGTCATCCGCGAACGTGAATCACTCTCACGAGAGGCCACACTCGAGATCGAATTCAAGTATCTTGATGTGGATCTTGGGACGGTTGTGGCGTGGCCACAGCGTGATGTCGGTTCGCGATTCAGACTCGAAACCGAAAATCTGAATCTGGCTGGTAAATGGCAACTACTTGCTGTCGTTCGTAGTCCGGGCTCATTCGACGCGCGGGTTCCGATCCGCCTTGATATTGGGGGGCTAGACGCCTCCACAAGTTTCGTCGAGATTGATCGTACGACTGCAGCTCGCCTCTGGGCGCTCACTATTGTTGGTATAGGGTTGGTTCTGGCGTTTGCGACACTCAGTCGCGCTGGTTGGTCACCGGTAATTCGACGTTTCGGTGTGTCAACTGGATTTGGTGCGATGGTCTTGGGTGGTGCCTTGTTCCTGGCGGGTCAGGATTCAATGGTGGAGGTTCCGTCGGTAAATCAGGTGTTGCCGGATGCGGTTTCGGTCGGGGCAGGACGTACTAGCTATATGACCTTGTGTGCGGGGTGTCATGGATTGGATGGCCGAGGTGATGGTCCTATAGCGGCCACACTCGATCCGAAGCCGGTCGATTTGAGGATTCATGTACCACTACATCGGGACGCGGACTTGTTCAGATTTATCAAGGACGGGATACAGGGAACAGGTATGAAAGGTTTCGGGGATCAGCTTGATCAGATCGACATATGGCATGTGATTAATTTCCTTCAGACGCTTCCAGAATCCGGGCAAAGCTAGGCAGATGTGCGCCGCCGCGCTACGAATAGGTGAGCGGCTACAGCTGCGAAGAAACTGGCTGTAACCGCCGCGGTCGGCCACAACCAATTTGAGGGTTTCAGGTCAAGACGATGCGTGAATTTCGCTGCCCCGAGCGTGCTCTGGATGTCAATGACAAGTCGCCATTGGACGGTTGAAGGGCTCTTTTCCACAAATTCGTATACCGAGCCTGATTCATATGCGGTGTAGTCGGCTGACTTCGAGCCCTTGTCGAAAACCGAAACAATTACTTGGGCATCTGGGACGAGGGCTCCAGTTGCTGCATTTCGTACTTCAATCGAGTAGTCGAGCCACCCATCGGACCAATTTGCGTATGCTCGGACTTGATAAGCACCGGCCCGACCTGAGTAGACGTGCTCGCCACCATGCGCGTGCGCGATTCCGGCGTTCATGAATACTGCGCAAACGAGAGCGGAGGCGGTGATGAAACGTGCCATAACCTTAGCGATGGTTGGCTACGGTCGCTATCGCTGGTTCTAGTTCGTTTTCTCCCACCGTGCCTTCAAATCGAGCCGAAACGAGTCCATTTCGGTCGATGACAAAAACCCACGGCTCGGTGCGTATATTCCAATCGCCAGCCAAGTCTGTCAGCTCCAGACGGCCTGCGGTACGTGCAACGGAGAGGTTGAACGGCTCGATATGAACAAATCGGACATGTTTGCGCCAACGCTTGTAGAGCTTGGCGACAACGGTGGTTACGGGTCCGCACATGCGTGATCGGCAGAATGCCGGGGTGCTGAAGGCCACCACAAGCGGATCGCCAGATGCTAGGACGTCGGCCACGGTAAATTCATACATACCGGGTTCGGGCGTCACCGCAGTCGTGATCAATGATAGATCGGGAACGTCAGAGGCTGTTGGGTTAATCGAAGATGGTATTCGTTCGCCCACGTTGGGGCTGTTTGTACTGCTCAGGACCTGAAATGCCGTGGACAGAGAGTAGGCAGAGCCGTTTGCTGGTTGGACCTCCATATCTGAACGCCATAGGCCTTCCTCGAACGCCGTGTCGGAAACGAGATAATAAGATCGGGTGTCAGAGTGCTTATGAATCGAACCGTCCGAGTGGATGTGGTCAGAAGTGGTGACAATCGTTTGTTCCGCTGCATAGGTCTGAAATCGTAGATCGTCGAGGTCTTCACGAAGTTGAAAGAAGGAGGCGCGTACCTCGGCTCCATTGATAGCCGTCCCGTCTGTATCCAAGAGGAGAAAGGGGAAGCGGTGTGGGCCCGGGAGGATTTCGTTTACGGTTAACAAGGCACTGACGTTCGGGTTAACAGGCGGAGCACCACAGCCGGCGAGGTTCGTCGAAATTGGCATGGTGGCGATGCCTAGGCAGATCGCTCTTAGGGCAGCACGGCGTTGAATCGGAAGCATACGCCTGGGATATTTGTGGTGTGTATGGGATGACGGCACGTAGGTAGGGTATCGACTCTCAGTGAGCTAGCAAGCTGTTACCCTGCGGAGGCCGCGGCGTATTGGCCGAACGGCTCTCACATCAGATCGAGTGTCAGCTCGTCGTATTTCGTCCAGTGACCAAGACTATCTGCGTGCGATTTATGATTTAGGTGGTCATGAACGGCTTGTCGGGACAGGTCAGCTGGCGGGCCGGCTTGGCTTGACCTCCGGGACGGTCACAGTCGCTCTCAGACGATTGCATGCCATGGGTTTTGTTCACTATCAACGATATCGTGGAGGACAGCTCACTGAATTGGGCCAGCGACGAGCCCTTGAAGTCATTAGACATCACCGGCTGATCGAAAGGTTTCTTGTCGAGTTCTTGGACTATGACTGGAACGATGTCCACGAGGAAGCTGACAGGCTTGAGCACGCTATATCGGAGGAGATGGAACGTCGAATTGCAGCTCGGGTGTCGGATCCCACCACTGATCCTCACGGCGACGCCATTCCGAACGAGTCGCTCGATGCATTGGAAGATGATTCGTTCCGGCTCACGGATGTCTTAGAAGGTGTTCCGTTTGTCGTGGTACGTGTGTCTGATCGCGACCGCGACGTATTGGCGCATCTGGAGGAAATACGGCTTGTCCCACGTGCTCGAGCGCTCGTGATTCGTCGGATGCCATTTGACGGTCCGCTCGTTGTTCGGATCGGTGATACGGAAGTGGCGTTAGGTCGAACAGTTAGCGACAGTGTTTTTGTGAGAGATGTGTAGCGTTGGTAGATGCGCCGTCTTGCGATTCGGATCCTAATGAGTTGAGAGCAGCAAGACGTTAGAGGCTTTGTTTTTGTTAGATCGATGATGAGTTCGATCCGTTGTCAGCTCGTAGGTTTGTCCCCCTGTGTTGACTTAAACCCGTGGACTCAATGATAATTTGAACATAGCAAAGAAAATGTTTGATATATAAAACATTAAACTGAACAACGTAGCAATGCAGTTTTCAATCAACCGCAACCGCTGCGGTGGTCAATGGGTGGTCTGGCTGTGAGGCTCTCCGATGCCTTCTGATTCGGATTCCACAACGGGTAGTCCCGAACAATCTTCGGGACCGAGTCGAGATTCATCGGGTTTAGACGAGGTCAATCGTCGCCTATCACCGCTTGATGTTTACCAGGCGCTTGTTCGGCCTGTGCTCCGTAGCGTGGGACGCTACGTCTCTTTTCCAAATATTCGCCGCGCTCCTATTCTCACGCGTCGCGGTTTGTTTCGTGGATCCGCGGCCACGGCTGCTGGTTTGGCCGCTGCAGCATCAGTTGTGGCCGTTGGGCGTCGCAATAGTCGTACAGCCAAGGCGAGTGTGACCGATCTTCCTTTTTCTATCCCAGGATTTTCGGACGTCGAAGATTTCGATCATTCGCACGAGTTCGCGGGTTCGGTTGGTGATGTCGACACATCAGATTTCGATCCAATGGTATTTCTGGAGTCATTCAACCGTGGGAGTGTTTCGAAGCTTCCGGACGGTCGGACGCTACGTGACTTTGAAATTGTTGCAGTTGACAAGGAAATCGAGATTGCTCCTGGTGTGTTTTTCCCCGCTTGGACCTATAACGGGCAGGTTCCGGGCCCAACGCTCCGGGCGACTGCCGGTGATGTGGTGAGAGTGAGGTTCAATAACGCGGGTAGTCATCCTCACTCAATCCATTTCCACGGTATCCATCCTCCAGGGATGGATGGTGTTTTCGAGATTGTTAAGCCGGGTGGCGAATTCACCTATGAATTCGAGGTTCACCCATGGGGCTTGCACCTCTATCACTGTCATGCTGTTCCCTTGAAGCGACATATTCACAAAGGCCTCTACGGAACTTTCATTATCGATCCGCCGCAAGGCCGTCCGGCGGCGCGTGAGATGGTTATGGTGATGAATGGGTTCTCGACTGAGTTCAATGGTGAAAACACCTTCTACGCGGTGAACACGGTCGCGTTCCATCACATGAAGCACCCAATCCCGGTCCGTGTTGGTGAGCTCCAACGGATTTACCTGGTGAATCTCACGGAATTTGATCTCATCAATTCTTTTCATCTTCACGCGGATATGTTTCGGGTCTACAAAACCGGAACGACGATGGAGCATTATGAGCTGACGGACACAATCATGTTGTGTCAAGGGGAACGACACGTACTGGAATTCACATTGCCTGAGCCGGGCTTGTACATGTTCCATGCTCATCAGAGTGAGTTTGCGGAGCTTGGTTGGATGGGGGTCTTTGAGGCTGTGGCGGTATAGCTATGA
This sequence comes from uncultured Chloroflexota bacterium, assembly GCA_964422795.1. Classification (GTDB taxonomy): domain Bacteria; phylum Chloroflexota; class UBA11872; order UBA11872; family UBA11872; genus UBA11872. The sequence continues at coordinate 6,245 of CAYRCL010000038.1, read as the reverse complement.
TCTCTTCGGATCCCTCAGCAGCTCGTACAGGATCAAGCATCGTTCGGAACGCACGCTTCTGGATCTTTGGCCTATTACCACTGCTGCTGTTAGCCGGGATGCTGTATGTCTTTTCACAATTCGGTACGAGAGGTGTGTTCGATGGGCAGTTTCCGCCGATAGAGGAACTTACGATCGACCGATTGAGTTTCACCGATGACGGTATTGAGTTGCAGGTCATAAATGGTGGTCCAGAAGCCGTCACGATCGCACAGGTGACGGTGGATGAGGCAGTGTGGCAGTTCACCATTGATCCTGAGGGCACTGTTGAACGACTCGGTGGTGCGAAGGTTTCTATTCCCTACCCATGGGTTTCCGGTGAACCACACGCGGTTGCATTGATTAGTTCTAACGGCGTCATATTTGAGGCGGAGGCTCCGGTTGCGTCGCTTTCGCCGGTTCCAGGCGCAACGTTTTTAATGACCTTTACGATGCTCGGTGTTTACGTGGGGGTTATACCGGTACTGATTGGTCTTGTGTGGTTTCCCTTCCTACGGAACCTTGCGCCGCGATGGTTGAATTTCTTTCTTGCTATCACGGTTGGCCTGCTTCTCTTTCTTGGCGTTGACACAATTGAGGAAGCTATCCATTTGGCTGGTGGTGTGGCCGGGGCCTTCCAGGGAATGGGTCTTGCGGCTGCTGGATTTATTCTGGCGTTTATGGCTGTCTCAGTGGTTGATCGCTGGCGCGAGCGGCAACAATCGCGGCTCGAAATGCCGGCATTGCCCTTGGCCTATGCGATTGCAGTCGGGATTGGGATGCACAACTTGGGTGAAGGGCTTGCGATTGGTTCTGCCTACGCGACAGGAGCGATTAGCTTAGGAACGTTCTTGGTCGTGGGGTTCGCGGCGCACAACACAACCGAGGGGCTGGCGATCGCTGCGCCTCTAGCACGTGGCGAGACGTCTTTGCGTCGGCTTGCTCCTCATCTGCTTTTTGCAGGGCTTATCGCAGGGTCACCTGCCATTTTGGGGACGTGGCTTGGCGGATTCGCATTCTCTCCGATTTGGGCGACGCTTTTCTTGGGGGCTGGTGCTGGGGCTATCATTCAGGTCGTATGGCAACTCGCTCGAATGATGGGGCAGGAGCCTGACGGTTCGCTTGCAAGTGGACTAAATGCGATAGGCCTAGTGATTGGTGTGCTCATCATGTATGGAACAGGGATGTTGCTCGTTAGCTAAGCCGTCTGGTGGGGCTCGTGGTAAGCATTGCCACACACAGCTGTTCCGAGAAGATGTTTGCGTGGCCCAATGTGCTGTGGTGCAACGAGTGGTTGGGTATGGGTATGAGAGGGATCCAGATTTGATACGTGGTCAGGGTGCTGTGGTATCCGATTAGAAGAGATTCTCTATTCCGGATGCAAGGAGTCGACCGAGTGCTATTCCCCCGAGAACCGCGGCTATTCCCAGTACATTCTGTAGGGCGATGTTCCCTGCGGCTACCAGCCATCCGGAGTTGTTCATCAGCTGAGTGGTTTCGAAGGCGAAGCTTGAGAATGTGGTAAAGCCACCCATGAAGCCGATGAGAAGCAGAAGTCGTACTTGGTCGCTTAGGTCGACCCGGGTTTCCGTAACCGCCCATATTGCGCCAAACACAAGACTTCCAAGCACATTCACTCCTAGGGTGCCCCAGGGGAAAGGGCTAGTCGTGATCCGCTGTACGGCACTGCTCAGGAAATACCGAGCGACCGTGCCCGTACCACCTGCCAGCATGAGCAATACGATTTTCAGCATGAGGTCCAACTTAACTTGCTGTTCGTTGTCAGGCTTGTGGAGTGAATGAAAAACAGTGTGGTTTCACAGAAAGCAGCTGTAAGCAAACGCCCCGCCGAAATTAGCGGCGGGGCGTTTGTTCTTACACTCGCTTAATGGATTAGTAATCCATTGCCGGAGCTGGTGTTTCTTCCTTCTCAGGAACGTCTGCAATAAGAGCTTCTGTGGTGAGAATCATGCCCGCGATCGATGCGGCATTTTCCAAGGCTGAACGTGTGACCTTGGCCGGGGCAATCACGCCAGTCTTCACCATGTCAGCGTAATCCTCACTGACGACGTTATATCCCCAATTCGTGTTTCTCTTCGATTTGGATTGTCGCCGGACTTCTTCAATCACAACGGATCCGTCGGCACCGGAGTTATCCGAGATCCAGCGAAGGGGGGCTTCAAGGGCACGTCGGAGAGCCCGGACGCCAACAAGCTCGTCGCCAGTGCACTCAGCCTCTACGCTATCGAGAACACTGGAGGCGTTGAGTAGGGCGACACCACCACCTGGGACGATACCTTCTTCGATAGCTGCACGAGTGGCGGAGAGCGCATCTTCGACGCGATGTTTCTTTTCTTTCAATTCGGTCTCGGTAGCCGCACCTACTCGGATGACGGCTACGCCACCGGCTAGCTTGGCAAGCCGTTCTTGAAGCTTTTCACGGTCGTATTCAGAGGTTACTTCCTCGACTTGACCCTTGAGCTGGTTGATACGCGCTTGAACAGCGGCTTCTTTTCCACCACCTTCAACGATCGTGGTGTTGTCCTTGTCAGACACGATGCGCCGTGCGCGCCCGAGGTCTTCTAGGATTACACCGTCAAGTCGTCGCCCCATGTCTTCCGAGATGACTGTCCCGCCGGTAACGACAGCGACGTCCTGCAACATTTCTTTGCGTCGGTCGCCATATCCGGGCGCTTTCACTGCTAGCACGTTTAGGACGCCACGGAGCTTGTTTACTACAAGGGTTGCGAGACCTTCACCCTCGACATCCTCGGCAATGATGACCAAGTCTTTCTTGCCAGCTTGGGTCACCTTTTCGAGTGTCGGCAGAATATCGCTGACTGCCGACAACTTCTTGTCCGTTACGAGGACGAGTGCGTCCTCAATAACGGCTTCCATGCGCTCTTGATTGGTAACGAAGTAAGGCGAAACGTAACCACGGTCAAATTTCATACCCTCGACGTACTCGATCTCGAATTCAAGTCCCTTGGACTCTTCGACGGTGATCGCTCCATCTTTCCCAACTTTGTCCATAACCTCGCCGATTAACTCACCGATTTGTGTGTCGTTGGCTGAGATAGAGGCAATTTGGGCGATTTCTTCCTGACTGCGAATCTGTTTGGCTCGGTTGCGAACCTCTTCGACCACCGCGTCCACGCCTTTGGCCAGGCCACGCTTGATGATCATTGGATTCGCGCCCGCCGCGACGTTCTTCAGACCTTCCTTAAGGATGGCTTGTGCCAGAACGGTTGCGGTGGTGGTTCCATCCCCTGCGATGTCGTTCGTCTTACTGGCTGCTTCTTTGATGAGCTGAGCACCCATGTCCTCGAAGGGGTCTTCGAGATCGATGTCCTTCGCAACAGTCACACCGTCGTGGGTGACTGTTGGACCTGAGTATTTTTTTCCAAGTGCCACATTACGCCCCTTGGGGCCTAACGTGGTCTTCACGGCGTTGGCGACGATGTCGATACCCTTTACCAATTTGGATCGGGCTTCAACATCCAACAAGATATCCTTCGGCATCCTCTTTGTCCTTTTCGACCGGCTGGCCGCAAGTAACGCTGCGCAGCGTATAGGGTCGGGTCCGATCCGTATCTGTCAGATAGTAGTGCCTTGTAGTGCAAGCCGGTGTTAGGCACTGCCGAGACTATGAATCGGATAAATCTAAATCTCGTGTGACACGGATTGTAGGAATCGGGTGAATCGGGAGTCAAGGCATTTCGGTGTTGTATTAGCTAAGTCATTGGATGTTGAATGGTTATCCCTGTTCGGTCCGATAGAAAATGTCTTTTTGTGTTCGAGGCCTGATCCGCGTTCGAGACAGCGTTGTATGGCCTGTGAAGCCACTGATCTGGCAGTGTGTTGGTTCGGTCACACATGTTGCGACTGTCAACGTTAACTTTAAGGCCGCGCGGATGAGAGGCAGGAATTAATGGGTGATTTTCTTGGAACGTCGACAAGCGAGTCTGCCTATATACCCGAAACAAAAACGGACATTGGCGCCGGTGCAACGTTCATAATTGTGGGATCCTGCGCTTATGTTGCAAAAAAGATGCTGTGGCTTGTACGACCTCAACCATGTGTTCGAAGCCTCAGGGCACTGAGGTTTGATCTGTGCCCTTCTATCTGACGTTGTCGCAGCACGAACGAATTGTTGAGCATGCACGAGCGGAGTTCCCCCTAGAGTGCTGTGGGCTTATCGGTGGTGAGAAGGAAACAGCCCGTGAGGTCTATCCTGCACGGAATGCCGATCAGAGTAGGTCGCACTACACCATCGAACCTTCCGATATGCTCCGTGCAACACGTGACATCGAGGATGTGAACAATTGGGATATTTCCGCCTTTTATCACTCGCATCCCATGAGCGATGCGTTTCCGTCGCCCACCGATGTTCGTGAGGCGGTTTGTTCTGGCTATTCGGAACATAGCCGGTTCATTATTGTGTCATTGCTGAATACGGAGCAGCCAAAAATGAGATGCTTCTGGTTACGTGGTGGTGTGATTTACGAAGATCCGTTAGTTAATTCCGATGAACCCAGGGCGTAGAGTACGGCGCTACCTATGAGCGTGTACAAACCAGTCATTCAGATCGATGCTCCGCTTGAGGCCAAAGTGGAACATCTGCGTGGCAGTCTCAAGCGGTTTGACAATGCCGTCATTGCCTTTTCTGGCGGTGTGGATAGTACGTTTCTGGCACGAATGGCTTTTGATGCTTTGGGCTCCGGGGCACTGGCAGTTACTGCTGTTTCGCCGAGCCTTTCGAAGGCTGAGCGCGATGATGCTGGTCGATTTGCTCGTCAGATCGGGATTCGGCACGAGATGATCGAAACGCGTGAGCTAGAAAATCCTGAGTATCGTGCGAACGACCAATCAAGGTGTTTTCATTGCAAGGCAGAACTCTTTGATCGTCTGCGGTCCTTTGCAGCCGATCGTGGCGTTCGCCACATGCTCTATGGTCCGGTCGTTGATGATCTTGGGGATTTCCGTCCAGGAATGGCGGCTAGTAAGGAACGGGGCGCTCGTGCTCCACTGGTTGAGGCAGGGTTGCGCAAAGCCGATGTCCGGAAACTATCCCGTCAGTTGGGTTTGGAGAGTTGGGATAAGCCGGCGGTCGCTTGTCTTGCTTCACGTATTGAATATGGGAGTGAGGTTACAGTGAAGAAGCTCGGGCAAGTCGAGGCTTCGGAGGCAGTTCTGCGTGCCGAGGGATTTCGCAATCTTCGGGTTCGACACCATGGCCAGATTGCTCGACTTGAAGTTCCCACTGACGAACTCCAGCGATTTACAGAGGATGAGGATCGTCGCGAGCGCATCATCGAAGGCTTAAAGGCGCAGGGGTTCACATACGTCACGCTTGATCTTCAAGGCTTTCGATCTGGCGCTATGAATGAAAGTCTCCCCGTCGTTCCATCGAGCGAATAACCCTTGTGAGCTTTATCGTCGGTACGACCTCCGGTCTGGTCCCAATCAGCGTGAACGGTAATGTAGGAGCCAAGCCAACGCCCACGAGGCGTGGTTTGTCCGTTTGGTAAAGGGATTATGGAATGACGAGCCGAAAGCTACGCCTTGCTCAGTGGGGAACAAAACACGCGCATGCCCGAGGTTGGCTTGAGGTCATTCTGACTAACGGTGATGTTGAGCTTGTTGGGCTTGTTGAGGATGATCCTGAACGCCGTCGTGAGCTTGAGGCGTTGGACGAGGCGCCTTGGAATGAAGCTGTCTGGGTTTATGGTTCCGAAGAGATTCTCGGGGATGACCAGATCGATGCGATTGTGGTTGAAGGCGATAACGTGGAGAACCTCGCTCAGGCTGAAGCGGTAATCCGGGCCGGACACCATTTGTTGCTCGATAAGCCGGCCGGGCACGACTACCCGAGATGGAAAAAGGTTTTGGAGGAGGCGGCCGAGCGTGAAAGGTACGTGCAACTTGGATATATGTTCCGCCACCACGATGGGTATCAGCGGATCGGTGATTGGGCTCGTGATGGGCTGCTTGGTGATGTCTTTGCTATCAGTGCGCATATGCCGACCTACGCCGATCCTCTATCGCACGGCCAGTTCGCTGAGTTCAATGGTGGGGTGTTTTAAGATCTTTGTGGCCATGTCCTCGACCAGATCGTTTGGGTTTTAGGCCGACCGGCCCGGGTTAGGCCATTCATGCAACGGGTTGTTCCGACCAGTGGATTTGTGGATAACGGCGTGGCCGTGTTGGAGTACCCGAAAGCCATG
>CAYRCL010000037.1:0-11465 GCA_964422795.1 uncultured Chloroflexota bacterium | reverse complement strand
ACAATTGAAGACATCCCTCGTGATCGGGAGCCTTCTAACCGTCGGAGGCCTATGTTTCGTGATACAGCTAGCCTTTACAGCCCTCGGGTTTGATGCTGCAGTCCGTGGGGCCATCTCTCTGGTCCCTGTATTTGGGGCCCTCACGGCCCTGACCACCGGCCTCACTGCAACGTGATGGACTATCTGCCTTGTGGGGATTGCGGAACGACAGCTGAAAAACCGTAGCCCCGTTATCCGATGGCTCGTTGATTCCTCCTACTGGATTTACGTCATGCACTTGCCGCTTGTCGCGTTTCTCACGTTCTGGTTGGCCCATCTGGACCGCCAAGGTCGCCTCCGAGAGATAACCGGCGTGGAATGGAGCCCCATCTTCAAATTCCTACTCGCCACCGTTCTGACCCTCGCGATCGGCCTGACGACACACCAGTACTTTGTCCGGCACACTCCCATCAATAAACTACTTAACGGACACCGAGCCCGGCGGATGTCTTAGGCAAAGGAACTACCATGACTGCCCTGGGCCCACCCCACACCCTCAGGAGTTGCTGTAGCTATGTCCCAGTCCCCGTTTGAGGGTTCAACCCACTCGTATGACTCGATTGTTGTCCCTAATGTTCGATTTCAAACCCGGGACGACGTAACGCTGGCTTCGGATCTCTATCTGCCAGCCCTTGATGGAAAAGCCGCCGAAGGCTCCTTCCCGACACTGCTTGAGCGGACGCCGTACCTTAAGGATTCCACCCGATATTCCAGGCGTGGCCATTGGTACGCACGACGCGGATACGCCGTTGTCATCAACGATGTCCGCGGACGTGGCGAATCCGAAGGGGAGTGGTACCCCTTCGCCAAAGAAGCTCCTGATGGATATGACGCCGTTGAATGGATTGCTGAACAATCGTGGTCATCGGGAAAGATCGGCACCATGGGCGCCTCCTACGCGGGATCCGATCAAAGTGCGCTCGCCACTCTCAACCCGCCCCATCTGTGTGCCCAAGTTGTCGGGCAGGGTACAAGCAATTACCTCCTCTCCTCGATGCGACAAGGTGGGGCACTCGAACAACGGTTTATCCGGTACGCCTTCTGGATGGCAACGACGAGCCGAGAAGCTTCAATGGACCCCGAACTTGAGCGAGTTCTAATCGAAGAATTTGCACGGGTGCCACAAATCCTCGGACCTCCGCTTCGCTTTCGGCCCGGCCGCACAGCCCTCCGCCTGCTGCCTAATTACGAACAATGGGCGTGGGACATCCTGACGCGTGGGAACAGCGGCGACTACTGGTCCCAGCGTGGATATACGATCGACGCATACTGGAACGAGCACGCTGACGTTCCTGTCTTGTTCCAGAGTGGCTGGTACGACACCTACCCACGCGGCGCAATTGCCAATTTCAATGGCTTACGCCAGCTTAAGCAAAGCCCAATGTCGTTACTTCTAGGTCCTTGGCGCCATGGTGAGCCGACGACTGAAGAAAGCAGGATTGGTGATCTCGAACTTGGTCTCGAAGCGGCTTTGCCTCTATATGACGACATTCGCCTCCAATTCTTTGACGAACACCTTAAAGGTCTTCGAACAGGCCTTGCTGATGAACCACCGGTCCGCTATTTCATGATGGGAGGTCAGGTTGGCCGACGTCCAGCAATGGCTGAAAACACGTTATGGCATGGCGGAGCTTGGAAAAGCGGCGACGCTTGGCCTCCGCCTGGAATTAAAACACCGTTCTATTTGTGTGTGGACGGATCGCTTTCCGTAGAGGCACCGCAAGAGCCTTCGGATCCGACGCGTTATACCTATAACCCACGTGACCCAGTATCCACGACTGGCGGTTCTATCAGTGCATCGGAGGACGTTCTACCCTCCGGAGCATTTGAACAGCGGGGGCAACCTGGACGATTTCACGGCCACACCGACACCCTCTCCCTCGCCAGCCGACCTGATATCGTCTCCTTCGAAACAGAGCCCTTTCTGGAGCCCCTCCATATTGCAGGACCGGTCGAGCTCGTCCTGTACGCATCGAGCAGCGCACGAGATACGGACTTCACAGCCAAACTCCTCGATGTATACCCACATTCTGAGGCGACGCCGGGAGGCTATGAATTGAATCTTGCGGATAGCATTATTCGAGCACGGTTTCGAAATGGCTTTGACCGCGAAGACTTTCTCGAACCAGATCGTATTTATGAGTTTCGAATTATTCTTTATCCAACAGCCAACCAGTTTTCTTCAGGTCACCGCCTACGCGTGGATGTTTCGTCCTCCAATTACCCTCGTTTTGATGCAAACCCCAATACAGGTGAACCGTTGGGCGAAGCGCGCCGCACACTAATTGCACATCAGACCCTGCATCATGACGTGTCGCATCCAAGTCGTTTGCTCCTGCACAAGCTGACCCCGGGCACATAACGAAGGATTATTCACAGCCCTTCCGTGATTAGTCGTACCGTCGGACGGAGCCGTGTACTCGTCATACACGACGACATTACGAAACAACGGGTCGATGCCATTGTGAATGCAGCTAACACGGCGTTGTCCGGATGTGGTGGAGTCGATGGCGCAATTCAGCGAGCTAGCGGATCAGAGATCATGGCCAATGCTGTCGGATCGGCGACTGTGCGTCCGGTGATGCGGTGCGTATAGGCGCCGGAAGGCTCGCGGTACAGCACGTCATTCATACCGTGGAACCTATATAGAACGGGGGAACTTCGGGTGAGGCCGCTAGTCTAAAATCCGCCTATCAACGCCCGCACCATTGCGTTCCCCTCAATCAGCACCGGGCTTTATGGTTATTCGAAGGATAATGCTGCATCTATCACGGGTAACACGGTCGTGGAACACATTGAAGCGGCTAGCCTGGTGGAGATCCGTTTCGTTGTGTTTACACCGGACGATCACGCGATCTACCGTAGTCAACTCGACCGAGCCTGTGCGGTGTGTTGGCAGGGATTACCCGGAATCCGTGATTGTCTTAATCACCACGCATTATGTATTATGTCAACCAACGGGCCTCGGAGCATGACTACTACTGCCGTCGTGTCGTTGACATGAGAGGATCCTCACGACGACCCATATAAACCTTCGTGATACCTTGCCAGGGCTGAACGGGCTCAGTCCGGCCTTGATTCGATGTCCTGGTTCATAGCCCAATCAGGGTAGTAATTGACGATCGGAGCATCCGGGGCGGGCCGACCTAACGTCTGTGGCGGAATGGGCATGCCTCCCGCCATAGCAAAGAGCTCACTGAATGCGTAGACCAGACCGACAGAGCGAAGAGTTCGCGCCGATGGGACATTGAAAGATCGTGTCGTCCCAAGCACAACATAACCGTTCGCGATAATCGAAGCCCCAGCCGTTCCGACAACAGCTCGACCAAGGCCAGTGCCGCGCGCTGAGGGGTCAACATCCATGCCAATCTCATGGAACCCGTCGTCCCGTTCATGTACAGCTGCAAGTGCAACTAGCTTCCCTTCCTCCATCACGCCAAATCCGTCTTGTGCATGCCCGTCGTAACAATGCCAAAATTTCTGATAATCAACCTTTGCCATAGCTTCAGCGTCGAGACGTTGCACACGTGGGTCCGGTTCGGTACGCCAGGTCGACGCATCGCCAAATAGGTACCAGACCGGGCCCCAGATCCCAAAGCCGTCCGGCAAGGTGACGCGCGCTAACTCATACGCTCCGAAGGTAGAAAAAAGGAGATCCGGATGTAATCCAGTAACGATCGGTCGTAGGGCTTCCAGCCAATCGTCCTGAGCTGTCAATACAGAGCCATGATCGAGACGAATTGCGCGCAGTGGTGGGCCTGCTGGAACCGAACCAGGCGGCGAATCTGCCGGTCCATTACGGCCCGATGGGATGCCGATCACAGGAACTGGGTCAGTTCCGAAGCTCGTTAGGCCAACACCTACAGCCTCTTCGACCCAGGCTTGCACCTGGGGTGATAACCGCTGGCGTAGGATTGGAAGAGCCAAGATATTCAGCGTGATCCTATCTTGTCATGAGGATCCATAAGTCTATCTCGATTATCGATGCAAGCGATCATTAGCATGACAAATCCGTTCGGCGAACGACCGGTCCAAACAGCGCTTAGGTGGATCACCCTAGAACCGGACTATACGACCGATCACCCACAGAGAAATGGTGGGTGAATACCGATATCGTGATCTCATGACACAAACTACGACCGGTCGTTCACACGATGGTGTGCATCACGCGTATCCTTACCTGTGACACCTGAGGCAAACCCAACCGAGCATTGGTACCTAGTACGGTTCACCAAGACTGACGCAGCCCGTTTCCTTTCTCAGCACGACGTACGTCGTGCTTGGGAACGCGTAACACGGCGTGGCAACCTTCCACTGGCATACAGCCGAGGTTTCAATCCAAAACCACGGCTGAGTTTTGGTCCGCCGTTGTCAGTAGGAGCGGAAGGACACCGCGAATTTATGACGATGGCGTTACGTGAACCACTGAACACAGCGTTCGTGTACGAACAATTGAAAACTGAGGCGATCCCAGGAATGTCTGTGATCGAAATGTCCAGCATTCCCGGGCGTCGCGTTCAGCCGGTCTGGGGCATCTACGAACTTTTGGTCGCAGAGGCCTCGCCAGATTTGCACCTTCGCATCGATCAGTTACTTAATCGCACGAGCGTTTTGATAACCCGGCCTCGCGATCCTGACGGCAGGCTTCGTGAGATCCGCCCCGGCGTGGATGACTTGGTGATCACTGACCCAAATCGTATTCACACACGTCTGAAATTGGCCTCAAATGAAATCGTAACCCCACGAGACCTCGCGCTCGCACTCGATGTTGAGTTTCTCTCGACTATCCGTGTCGACATTGAATTCGCTCACGACGGATAGCCGCGCACTCAGTCGAGTTCACGCTGCAGTCGAGGAAGCTGGCATTTCCCGCGATCATCCCGTGCACGCAATACATTCGAACATATGGCACGTCACGACGGACGAACATGATTTCGCGATAAAACTCTTTGATGGAGCCAACTCAGATCAGCGGTTGAAGACGGAATTTGCGGTGTGCACCCACTTGGCGAAGACCGGAGCCCCCGTTCCAACCGCGATAGTGAAATCGGCAGCGTCAAACGCACTCGTTCGGTCGTGGATACCCGGTCAAACGCTGCACGAGCGATTACTCAAAGAAACGCCCCTCTCGCCACATGACGCCTCAACCGTGCATTCCGCATGGACAGCCATCATCCATGCTCTCAAGCTATGGCAAGTGCACATCCCACAGTCGAGATTGCGCACCGCACACGAACTTCGACGTCGTGAACTCGAGATGGTCGCAACGGCAATAACCGACGCCTATCCATCAATACCTCCATGCAACGTTGACAAGCTTGTAGCTGATTCGATGGCATGCGGTCTTTCAACACTCCCTCTAGATGCATCGCCTTCAAATATTGTCCTGGGACCAAACGGAGCCACCTTCATTGACATGGAAATTATTGGCTTCGACTTTCCCTGTTGGACGTTTGCCAAATACGTCACGACTACAACACGGTCCGAGGGGGCGGTCCTCGCACCTAGTCTTATTACCGCATTGCCCGACGAAACAAGTGGCCTGCAACATTTCGACGCAGCCCTCACCGTGCTTGTGTTGCTTGCAAGTTCCGGAGCGTGGAACAACCCAACGATGACCCGGGAAGAGATTCTTGCCAATCTTCCAAGTCGCTCAGGTGCAAACGATCACATTCGCGCAGTACTCACATAAGATGGCATAGACGTAGCAAGCACAAATGAACTATGACCGACGAATTCCGACCACGCGCGCGAGATCTCGTGATTGGCGGCATCCCGTGGATCGCACGGATGTCCGACAAAGCTCGGGCGAAGTCTGATGGAACGATCGGTGAATACATCTATCCATGCCCAATCGATCACCGGGTTCTGGTGGAATTAGGTATCAGCGCCGAGGAGTTCTTAGACATCGCGACTTCCGTGGAGTCAGACAGTCACCTCGTGCAGAAGGTTCGGGAGCTTCGAAGAACCCCTCCTCCCGCTTCCGATGGCTGAATCGCGCGACGAACTCGTACATTTTCTCAATCAGCGCCTCAGTGCTGCGTTGATTCCCGATTCTTGCCCTACAGGCCTCCAGGTGTATGGGCGTACGATTGTCGAGTCGGTCGTGACGGCGGTATCGGCAAGCCTTGAGCTCTTCCAGATCGCAGCGGAGAAGAAGGCCGCCGCAATCATCGTCCATCACGGTCTCTTCTGGGATAGAGACTCACGTGTAATCGATCCCCTTATGCGTGAACGTCTTAACGTACTGTTTCAGCATGAGATGAACTTAGTCGCATACCACCTACCGCTCGACAGCCACCCAACCCTTGGAAATAACGCTCAAATAATCGCAGCCCTTGGGTTCAAGCAGGATGATGAAGGTTTTGCGCATGTTGGCGACCAACCTATTGGTCGCTTCGGCGCGCTTAGTCGAGGAATCACAGCAGACGAACTCGCAAACCGGGTGATAGAAGTAGTTGGCCCACTGCACGCTAATTACCTGAATGGACCCGAGAAGATTGGCCGGATCGCAGTGTGTAGCGGAGGAGGAGCGAGATACCTCCTAGATGCAGCCAACCGGGGATGCGATGCATTCGTGACCGGGGATTTATCCGAACCTATGGAGATGTGGAGCCGGGAGATCGGGATTCATGTTTTAGCCGCTGGACACTATGCGACTGAAGTGTTCGGGGTACAGGCCCTGGCGCGGCTAATCAACGCCGAACGCAAATGCAAAGCTCAATTCGTAGATCTTCCGACCAATGCCTGATAACTAGGTAGCCCTGGGCACTCAAGACCTAATTGCAACCGCTACCTGCCTAGCAGCCGCCGATCCAACCCACAACGTCAATAACGTACTCGTGCCCAACGTCCCTAATGAGCCCACCAAGATAATTACTGGAAGACGCAAGGGGTCATTAGAACCAGTTAGAACGCAATATGCAATATCAATTACTGCTACAAGCGATGTGACAGCACCTCCAAGCCACGCGCCACGCACCAGGAGGTAGACGAATGTCAAGGGCGCGGCGGTGAGCACCTTCAATCTCTTCGCCCGCAGGTTCCGATAACGAAGAAGAGCTTGCACAGAACCCGCTCTCTCGATGTCCATCGTAAGACCATCGGTAGCTCCAGACCGGGCAACTAGCCCATCAAAGGAACGTTTACGCCCTGGAACCATCCAAAACTCTTCGTAATCAACCGCCAAACCAGTAAGAGTCCAACCAAGAAAATACCCCAAGCTCACGAGCGCAAGCCAAAATATTGCTTCCTTCATCGCCAGCAAGCTCTCCGGATTCTCTGATCGCACAAACCCTTCGACCGTAACCACGCCGATGAAGAGTGTTCCGGAGCCGATCGCTGTGTAGATTGCGATCAGAAGAAGTGCCTCAACAATGTCATGACGAACAGTCCGCATTACACACCGCTCACGATTTCCTGTCGCGTGCGAGACGACAGAAATGAGTCTTCTAACCCAGGCCACGCATCCGCGCGGACAACCTTGATCTTGATAAAATCACATTGGCGTCGAGTCACAGATTGAAACAACGACCTAGCCTCCGTAGCTCAATTGGCAGAGCATCTGACTCTTAATCAGGTGGTTGTAGGTTCGAGTCCTACCGGGGGTACCACTAAATCCGGATTCATCTATTGATAGCAAATGACGATAGAGCAATACCATTCCATCTTCAGCCGACAATGCCACCAGCGGTTCAGTTGCGACCACGGATCCACTGGCCGAGCACAAACCGGCAGAAGCTAACCCCAGTGCGAATCGAGGGCGCCTTAGTAGCTCCTGCAATCCGTTGACCCTCTTGCGTGGGGATTTCAACGATTGGCAAACCTAAGACAAAAGCTCGTTGTGTGAGCTCGTATTCAATCGTGAATCGATCTGATTGCGGATTGATTATGTGAAAAGCACGTCGCGTAAAGGCACGAAAACCATTGATTGGATCCGTAACCGACACTCCACGCGGAGCCCACAACGCATGGAGTACAAGCGAGAACGCTTGATTGCCCCATTTACGAGCCGGGAACCACGAGGAATCTTCTTCATTAACAGCATCTGGCAGAAAGCGGGAAGCTATTGCCATGTCATATCCAGCATCTAGCATCTCGAACAGCTGCGGTATGTCAGAGGGATCTTCGTTTCCATCAGGACTGAACAAAACCAGGTTGTCACCCCGACTTTGATCGACACCGTCCCGGATCGCAGCACCACGGCCAGGCCGTCCCTGCCTAACGACCCTAATCCCTATAGATTCCAAGAAACCCACCGTGCCATCGGTTGATCCACCATCGATTGCGAGCACTTCATCGGCAGGCAGCTGTTGAAGAGGTTCAGCCAGTGACTGGACGCCTTCAAGTTCATCAAGCGTGAGGATGATCACGGTTCGCATTAGTTCGGTCGCACCTCTTGAAACCAATGAACCGTTCGAGCCAATCCCTCCGAAAGCGGGACGGTGGGCTCAAATCCAAGGGCCTTAGCCTTCGTATGGTCTCCCCGGCGTCGTGGTTGACCACGAGGTTTCTCAAGATCGAAATCTAACTGAAGATCCGGATTCACAAGGTTGACAATGCGTTGTGCGAGATCCGCTATGGTGACTTCTTCATCTGACCCAATATTTATAGGATCCGCATTCGCCGATTGTTCAGCAGCCACAAGAATGCCTTCAACGAAATCGCTTACATAAAGAAATGATCGCGTTTGCTGTCCATCGCCCCACACAGGGAAGACCTCAACCGATTGATCAGCACGCTTAATCAGAGCAGGAATCACATGGCTAGTCTCATCGGAGAAATTGTCGCGCGGGCCATAGCCGTTGTACGGGCGGACGATCGTAACGCCCACATCAAATTGTTGGTGCAAGCCACGTGCATGGACTTCAAGGAGACGTTTGGCCCAGCCGTAGCCAAAATTTGTCGGCTCAGGATCGCCGAGGAATCCTTCGTGTTCAGGTGTGGGAATACTGCAGTGCCGTGTGTACACGCATGCCGAACTGACACACACGATGCGTTCGAGACTTGACTCAGCCGCGGCTGTCATAACTGGCAATCCAATCTCAATGTTTCGTTGCAGCATATATACCGGATGACTCGAGTTGTATTCCACACCAGCGACATAGGCGGCGAGATGGATGAGGATGTCTTGTTGTGCTACCGCCTGTTCCGCATCATCCATACAAGCGAGATCAAGTTCTAGAAGATCAATATGCGGCCGAACGGCAGACAAGTACTCTGCCGTCTCACTGGGATTATGTGTTGTAACCCGAACGTGAGCACCAAGATTCAAAAGCCGTTCTACGCAGTGCGACCCGATAAAGCCAGTACCGCCGGTAACCAAGACACGTTTTCCGTCCCAAAAACCCATTACTACGCGCTCCACGTGGTCCGATCAGAACCTAAAGACGGCATTCAGTGTCCCAACTTACGATGAATCCAAGTCTGTGGTGTGTGTTTCGTCGTGACCACGGACAAACACACGTTTCACAAGTGTGAGCAACAAAGGAAGCACCATTCCTAACGCACGCACCGTCTCAGTCGTATTGCCAACCGTCTGCTCAACAGTCTCTACTTCCGCAATACGCCAGCGCGATCGAGCGGCGGAAATCGACAACTCGTAGCATGCGACCAGTCCAGACCCAGACATTTGAGCTTCACGCAGACGCCGACCTCTAACACCACGCAGCGACGACAAGCTATCAGTCAAGTTTCCGGAAAACACTAGATTCACAAGCAGGGTAAAGATACGGTTGCCAGTTCGCCTGGCGGGTGAACTGGTGCGTGGCCCACCTCCGCTACCCACTGAAAACCGAGAACCAACAACCATGTCGTTGCCACGCTCCAAGCTAAAAAGAAGCTTGCCCACCACACCGGGATCATCTCGACCATCCAGGGAAAACGTGACGATGTTGTCGTAATCCTCCGTCAAACTCGTTCCACGGAGGTATGTCCACGGGTCCGAATCAGACCCGTCCACGACCTCAAGATTATCGGCATTCAGATTATTGGCGATCGGATCAGTCCTATCCAAACCGATCATGATTGCGTGATCGAAAGCCCCAAGCGGCAGGCGTTCGAGAATATCGACTGCGTCAGCAGAAGCATCCTTCGCATTAACAACAAGCAACGATCTAGTCACATCCAATCGACTTGGTTGCTTCCAATAGCTATGCAAAACATCGACCAAATAGTCGAGATCGCTCGCACTGAGATGTTGATGACATCCAATGTATAGGCCATGCCGATTAACCCAATCGGCTACTGGATAATCAGCCTCAGTAAGCCCAAGAATCCTGTGATACACAGGTTGGTTCGTTAGTGGCAACATATCGCGTGTTTCAATCCCGCGTTCTTCGAGAAAAAGGCTAAAGTCCTCCTTCGGTTCATCACGAACAATCAACGGGTACATCATGAACGAATGCTCGGTTTCCGGCCTAATAGCCGGAAGTTGTAAGCGATCCTCCAGCGGTTTCAGCATGCGCGATAAATAGGCAGCATTCGAGCGGCGCTGTTCGATCATCACCTCATAATCCTCAAGCTGAGCCACTCCAAGTGCAGCCTCCATCTCGGTAGCGCGGAAGCTATGCCCAGGGGTCACGAACTTAAACCGCCGTTCCACGATCGTACGAAGCTGTTCACCATACACATCATCGTCGTCATCAATGCTCATGTAGATCGAATCACGGCCGTGATTGGCCAGCGACCGGAGCTTGACCGCGTATTCCGGATTGTTCGTCGTATTCAGACCGCCCACTCCAGTCGTGAGCAGGTGGGCTACATAGGTTGAGAAACACCCAACATCCCCGAAATTCCCTACACTTCGGCCCCGATACTTAGCGAACATCGTCTCGCAGGAATCCTCAATAAGACGCAGATTGCGCCTTCCCGCAACTTCAAGGATCGGGTCCATATCACACGGTTGGCCAAACAAATGAACAGGAATGATGGCTCGAGTCCGGTCAGTACAAGCATCCTCTATCAGGCTCGGGTCAAGTTCGTAGTAGGTTGAATCAACGTCAACCAAGATTGGTCGAAGATTGTTGTGGAGAAGAACATTTACTGTGGCAACGAACGTTACTGCAGGCACGATCACCTCATCGCCATCACGCCAGTCGTGAATCTCCTTGAGGGCGGCCACTGCAATATGCAGTGCACTTGTCCCACTGTTTGTGAAGAGTCCAAATTGGCAACCATGCAATCCAGCAAAGCGCTCTTCGAATTCACGGGTAACGGGACCATACGAAAGACGATTGTTATCAAGCACCTGCATGACCCGACGTTTAGCTTCAGCAGTAAGGTCAAGGGCCCCAACACCAATGTTTGGTCGATGATTAGACACAAAGACCCACTCGACGTGCAAGGTCAATCGACGGCACGGTTCCTGTTTGGTTCTTGAGCACCGTCATGCCAATACCCCCTGCGCTTTACGTCGCCCGTCTATC
>CAYRCL010000036.1:0-5154 GCA_964422795.1 uncultured Chloroflexota bacterium | reverse complement strand
CTGAATTTCCAACAGGTGGTGCCGAACACCGATGAAAAATGGGCCTTTGGAGTTCTGCGTAGTGACCTGTCACCACGGCCTGCCTATACCGCCATTCAGGCCATGCCTAAACCACAACCGGCACAAGGAGCTTCTGGCTAGCCGAAGTTCCAGAAAGGCCATTACGAAGCACACAGGATATTCGGTGTTTTGAATACTGACGATGAATCACGAAACTCCCATTCTTTAGTGATTTTCACGGGCCAATTGGATACACACAACTATGATGAAATGCCATTCTTGTATTGGAAATAGTCGAAGCTAAGCAAATTTTCGTGTCCATCAAAGTTGATTTGGATTCTGTAGAGAGGTACTGCCGAAGATAATGGCTGATCAATCAACATCTGAACCCACCATCCAAGTCCAAGCCTTAACCAAGGTCTATCAGATGGGTGACGTCGAAGTCGCAGCCCTGCGCGGTGTGTCCTTCGATGTGCTTCCTGGGGAAATGTTAGCCATCATGGGCCCGTCAGGATCTGGAAAATCGACAGCCATGAACATATTGGGATGCCTGGACATCCCAACGTCGGGAAACTACGTCCTCGACGGAGACAACATTGGCCAACTTGGAGACAACGAACTCGCTGTAATCCGTAATCGAAAACTCGGATTCGTTTTCCAAACATTCAATTTACTGCGACGCGCTAGTGCACTCGAACAAGTCGAACTCCCCCTGATATATGGTCACCAGCCGCGCCGCCGCGACCGTGCCCGTGAAGCCTTGGCCACAGTCGGTCTATCGGATCGAATGAAACATTCGCCCACCGAGTTGTCCGGTGGCCAGCAACAGCGCGTGGCTATCGCACGTGCACTCGTCAACAACCCAAGCTTGCTGCTGGCCGACGAACCAACTGGAAACCTGGATACGACAACGGCTCATGAAATTATTGATCTATTGCAACAACTGAATAAGGATCGCGGGATCACAACGGTTCTCGTAACCCATGAAGCCGAGGTTGCCAACCGAACGCGCCGTATCATTCGGTTTCGGGATGGATTGATTGAGTCCGACAGTCCTGTTCCATCAGAAAGTGCACCGGGAGCTATATCTTGACTCTCTCGAGATTTGAGCTCCGAGTTCCCACACATATAAAAATCGAGACGTACAAAAAAGCCTCGTTGTTGAATACCAACTGAATCGTAAACTGCAGGGTGCTGTCGTGTCCTAACGATTCAAATGGATCAGTGGTCCACATCCGCGAGTACTAACAAAGAACCAAACAGTCCTCAAGAAAGATCCAAGAATGGAATTTATGGGCTTCGTTTCTCCAACAGCTCCAGACGTGCATGCGCAGGTACGACGTACTACACACACAATCCGTGGGCTAGGTGCTGTCACGCTGTTATTTGTGATCCCGTTCCTGATCGCTACAGTGGCGTGTGGACCGAATCGAGCATCCACAGACGAAAACGCAATATCGCAACTCACATCCGTGCCGGTCGTACGACAAGACATCCAGGAAATCATTCGGTCGGTTGGAAACGTGGAATTTGGTGAGGTCTCAAGTCTTGGATTCAGTCAGAACGGCCGCCTGCAAGATGTAGCGGTTCGGGTCGGCGACGTTGTTCGCACGGGAGAGATCCTCGCCCAACTAGACGTCCGTGGACTTACCAGATCGATCGCGAATACAAAATCAACACTACGACAAGCGGAACTGCGTCTGCAGCAATTCACGCAACCAGCTGAAGACATCGACATTGAACGTGCCAAGTTGGATGTCGCGGATGCAGCCGGGACGGTGGCAGAACTCAAAGCACTCCCAGATTCAGTAGATTTGGCAGGCGCCAGAGCATCCGTCGGGTCATCAAAACATACGCTCGCTCGTTCCATCGAGGATCTCCGCGCAATTGAGCAACCGTCCACCGACCTTGAACTTGCACAAGCCGAACACACATTGGCACGGGTCACTGAGGACCTTCGCGAACTGACACAATCATCGACTGCAGTGGAAATCGCCCAAGCTGCGGCAGCCGTAGCGAGCGCCCGCGCAACATTGGCACGAGCGGAGGCTACGTTCGAAGACTTAAACGCAGCTCCAGCAAACGCATCGCTCGTAGCTGCGCAGAATGAGGTTGCCGCTGCTACCGATGCCCTCGCCAATGCACGTGAACATCGAGAAGCTGCTGAACTCGACCATCCAGTCCTTCTCGCAGACGGAAGAGCAAATGTCTCGACCCGCGAAGCTGAGGTCCTTGCAAAACGAAAGTTGCTCTCCGACCTTCGGAGTAAACCAACGACCGACGATGTTGCCAAGGCCAAAGATACTCTGGAAAGAGCCCGGCTAACTCACGATGACACCATACGTACCAGTAGCAGTGCCAGCGCCGCGGTTAAGGAGCGGGCTGGCGTTATTTACCGCGAGGCGCAACGAACCTATACCGACGCTGTTCGCCCCGCCACAACGAACGAACTCGCAGAAGCGGAAGCTAATCTATCGAGTGCAGAATCGCGGCTGAAGGTAGCGCAGGACCGACTGGTTGAATTGCAAGCTGGACCCGACCTCGCCGAACTGGACAGGGCGATCGAAGCAGCACGACGACGGTTAGCAAATGCCCAATCCGATCTTCAGGAATTGATCAGCGATCCTGCCGAACGTAACGTCACGAGCGAACAACGAAATGTCGAATCGGCGCGCCTATCACTGACCTCTGCGTTATTGGCTCAGGAAGACACGTTGGCCGGTGCAGACGCCAACAAGGTGGCAGTAGCAAAACTTCAGGTTAGAGCTGCCCAGTTGGCACTGGACGAAGCTCAGGCTGACGCAGACGCTAACAAGGTTGCGGTAGCAACGCGCCAAGTTGAAGCCGCCCAGCTTTCCGTAATCGAAACCGAAACGCGGCTGGATCACATCAAGTCAGGCGCTACACCTGAAGAGGTGCAGCGGGCGCAACGAACTCTACGACGCGCCGAGCTTCAACTCGCGCAACTTCAAATAACGCCAGATCCTATTGAGTTGGAACTCCTCCAACAGGCGGTAGCAGATGCTCAACGAGGCGTCGCTGCCGCTGAAGATGCGTTAGCCGACGCTACTTTGCGAGCCATGTTTGACGGAATAGTGATTGAAACGCGCGCGTCTCCTGGAGAAATGACCTCAGGTCCGGTCGTAGTGTTGGCCGATATCCGATCGCTCCGTGTACGGAGCAATATCGATGAGACCGACATCGGGAGCGTAGCCGTTGGTCAACCAACCACGCTGGTGTTTGAAGCACTTCCTGACACCGTCTACGACGGAAAAGTAACGGTTCGAAGTGCCCAGGGCGAAGAAAGCCAAGGCCTTGTGAGTTTCCCAGTTCTGATAAATATCGACAATCCTGATCTTCGTCTTCTAGGCGGCCTTACCGCCGAAGTTGCAATTGTCGTATCCGAATCGCAACAGGCGCTCGTAGTCCCAAGGCGATCGGTACGAAAAGATGCGGACGGAAAGCAATCGCTAGTGGATGTCGTTGATGCGAATGGCCAAGTGTCTGCCCAAGAAGTGACAACCGGTATTAGCGACGACAAGTTCATAGAGATTCTCAACGGATTGACGGATCGTGATTCGGTCGCTGTACGAGGAACACAGCTCCGTGACGTGGACATGAGCCGCGGTGGGGGAAGTCTGAGACGACAGACGTGACCACCCCAGATTTATGGACCGAAGGCAAGTGCGAAGATCCTTGTAGCAGCCCCCCCCACCACCAGCATCGGACACAGTCAACGTGAATATCGCCGACAGCATACGCGTAGCTATGCGGGCATTATTCGCAAATATGCTGCGAACCTTGCTGACCGTCCTCGGAATGGTCATTGGGGTCGCGGCAGTAGTGGCACTCATGGCGATCGGTACCGGGGCCCAATCACAGATCGAGGAAAGCATTCGGAGTATCGGCACGAATCTTATTTTCATTAATCCAGGCGCCCAGAGCCAAGGCGTCGGGAGGATTAGAAGCACTGAGTCAGGAGCACCGACGCTCACCTTGCAAGACGCAGAAGCGATCGACCAAATGGGTTTCCCTGACGTTGTAGCCATCGCTCCAAGCCGGAGTACCAGCGCTTCGTTATTTGCGGATGGCAGATCGATGCGGGTGCAGGTAACAGGCGTCACTCCAAGTTATGCAGCAGTACGACAATTCCCGCCAGCTATCGGCGAGTTCTTCACCGAACGTGATATGGCACTGCGCTCGCGAAACATCGCATTGGGCTTTGGTGTTGCACGCGAACTATTTCCAGCTGGAGACGCTATCGGTTCACGCGTCCGCGTCAACAACCAACCGTTCCGTGTCATGGCTGTCATGGAAGAAAAAGGACAAACAGACCTTCTAAGTCGAGACAACATGGCACTCGTACCCCTCACAACGCTGCAGCGTCGTCTGAGCAAATCGACATCAAATCAAGGTGGTGACCTTGTCTCCCAAATCAGCGTGGAGTTAGTCGACGAACAAGACATTACTATTAACCGCGCCGTGGAATCCATCGGGGAACTACTACGCGATCGGCACCGAACAGTTGAGGACGATTTCACCATTGGAAGCCAAAAGGACTTCATTGACACGTTTGGTCAAGTCACTGCGATTTTTACGATCTTCCTGGGAAGCATCGCAGGAATCTCCCTGCTCGTCGGTGGGATCGGCATCATGAACATCATGCTTGTTTCGGTTACCGAACGAACACGGGAAATCGGCATACGCAAGGCTGTCGGCGCAAAACGGAGAGACATCCTCCGACAGTTCCTCATTGAATCGGTAGTTGTTGCGCTAGTCGGAGGCTTAGTCGGATTGCTACTTGGCTCACTCATGGCATTCGGGATCGGTCAGATCCAAATCGAGTCGAACCCGATCCGAACACTGATTACGGTTGAATCGGTCGTCTTGGCGGTTGGAGTATCCGCTTCTATTGGCTTGTTCTTCGGCATATACCCGGCAACTAGAGCTGCACGCCTCAACCCAATTGAAGCGCTACGCCACGAATAACAGTGCCCTAAAGCGTCACACCAAGATTGACTGTCATCCATCTAATATGGACAGCATTCAATCCTCCAGATCCGGAACACCGACACTTCGTCTGAATGCCATGTATTACCTGCTAACGCTCGTGCTCATCACGAGCCTAGTCGCCGGATGCGGCTACACCCAGGC
>CAYRCL010000035.1:0-10465 GCA_964422795.1 uncultured Chloroflexota bacterium | reverse complement strand
ACCAAGGTGTTCCTTTCTACGTATCTCACCGCCACCTCTGTCGCGAAAGGATGTCTGCGCGTGATTCCTGGGACGCATCTTCGTCGGATTGATCTCCACGACATGATTCCAGACGCGCATGGTGAGGATGCACAAGCCCTCGAGAGTACGGATGATCCGGCATTTACGGATCATCCCGATGCGGTGGATTTACCGATGCGGGCCGGGGATCTGGTGGTGGCTGATGCTCGGCTGTTGGATGCGGCGCATCCAAATACGACCGATGCTCGCCGGACGTTGATGCTCGCGTGGCACGACGTGTTTCCGTTTCCAGAGCCCCCGAGTTGGTGGACCCATCCAATCCCGACCGTGGTTCGAGAGGCTGACCCGACTGTTGAATATGAACCCCGTAGGTCTCCCAGCAAGTACCTTCGCTAGATAGCGATCTGGGCAACTGACCGTAGTCTACGTGGCTAGGGTTTTAGGATGTTCGGCCGACTCGAACGGCTTTGATATCATCGCCGTCAAGATAGGGTGGGTTGCCCGCAGGTGCGTAGGCTGTGATGTCCCTGTCGTTAGCCAGGCCGACGATACAGGTGGACACGGCGTCATGCCCGAGAACAAACCCGATCCCGGTCGTGTGACGTAGTTCGTCACGTTGATCCGCAAGATCCTGAATTCGTTCACGAGGTTCTGCAGCTGCCTGCATGCGGGCTCGAGAAACGTCAGATCGTCGCCAGTCGGTATCGGGGAGCGCATCGATTTCTTTGTCGTTCAACATCAGGAGGCCGTTCGCAAATGGTGATCGAGCGAACACTCCGGTCCCACGTTCGGCGGCTAGCGGTAGGACAACATCTGCAGCACTATCGTCGATGGCGCTGAAGGGTGTTTCGACAACCGGTGCGTCCCATCGTCGGATTGCCTCAGCCGCTATTTCTGTTTGTCCCGTGGTCGCTGAGACCCCCCACCAGCGGATTTTTCCGGCGTCCTGCAACTGTTTTAAGGTCCCAAAGGGAGCCTCGTGCTCTACGACGTGCATCTGGGGATCGTGCAAGAGATACGCGTCGATATAGGTGGTTTGCAGCCGACGCAGGGCAAGGTCACACGCATCCCGGATGCGTTTTGGCGAATAGTCCTGGGGTTGCGGGAAGCCAAGGACCACTTGTGCGCCATCGATCCCTGGAAGATAGCCGACCTTGCTAATGATGAATGCGTCCTCACGTCGTCCACGAAGCGCCTCGCCGATTAGAATTTCGCTTCGCCCATTTCCATACACTTCAGCGGTGTCAAAGGTAGTGATGCCGCAATCAAAGGCACGCTGGACGAGGTCGACGGCTCTCGGGGCCGCCATGTCTCCCCAGGCGAGTCCGCCTATTTCCCAACAGCCCATGCAGAGGGCGCTGACATTCTCTCCCGTTCGCCCGAGCGATCGTTGTTCCATGTCTACTCCCCTTGTTCTCGTGTCACATTCTTCACGCGCACACCATAAGGTTCGTGCACTTTAGGTCGAACCGCTGACGACGGCGAGTTCGTCGGTGAGACCGAGTCGCTCGAATTGTTCAGCGGGCGCATCGTTTTCAAGCATCAAGTGAGTGATATGCATGCGCATCGATTGCTCAATGGCTTCGTCGGTAAGTGGGTGTTCCTGCAGCGGATCATTATGAAGATCAAACAGTAGCTTCGGCATTGGACGTTCGGGTCGCAGACGCACCGATTCAGCGGGCACAGGGATTTTTAGCGTCCGTATCCCCTTGGTGAATGAGAAGGGAGCGGCCAATTCCATGTCCTGTAGTTCATTCACCGGCATTCGTTCGGTCATGTGGGTTGGCATGAGGGTGTATTGATTGAGCGGTTGATTGCTGTCCGTTGGTGGATGCATGTAAATGTGATGTCCGTCCGTACAGTTGACATGGCCGCCCATTACGCCGAACAGAATGGCCTCACGGGTTGGGGCATCGGTAGCGACGGTGTCACGGAGCGGAATCCCCTGCATGTCCGGCGGAAGGGGAGCACCAAAGTAATCCAACAGTGTGGCTGGCACGTCGATGTTCTGGACGAGTTTGTCGTTTCGAATGCCCCGACGACCACATCGTGGATCCCATAGAAAGAAGGGGATACGGGCGACCTCGTTGTAGAACGGTTGAATCACCTTGGCCCACCAGTTGTGTTCGCCAAGCAAAAATCCGTGATCGGTGGTGACGATCAACATGGTGTCGTCCCACAGATCATGTTGGTCCATTGCATCGAGGATCTTGCCGAGGTGGGCGTCACACATACTGACGAGTGCGGCGTATTCGTACCGCATGTGGTCCACCTGGTTTCTTGGGTGATCGACTCGAGCATAGGGGGGCCAGTCAAAATGCGGACCGTCATATTCGTGGGGATAGAGGTCCTTATACGTTTGTTGCGTGAAAAAGGGCTCGTGCGGATCGAACGTCTCAATCTGTAAGAACCAATGGTCTTCGGACGCATTCGTCCGAATAAACTCGAGGCCTGCGTCGAAGGTCTGGGCCTGTGGTTGTGCGGATTCCGATCGCATATAGCTTCGATTGACCCAATCCTGTCGTGCCTTGGGTGATTGTTGGTTGATGCTCCCAGCAGGGACAGTTGGATCCTCGACCTGACCTTTCCATGGATCACCCTCTTGACCTCGGGCGAATTCCCATGAGGAATAGCGTTCGTGGTAGGTGGCTCCTCCATCTTCAAAGTAGTGCTGATGATCGGTTACGTGGTGGCTGTAGATCCCATGATTCTTTAGGAGGTCCGGGGCAGAGTCATCAAATGGTTCGAGCGGGCCCCAACTGCGGTGCAGAAAGTTGTATCGACCAGTGTGGAGTTCTCGACGGGCTGGCATGCACGGCATGCTTCCAATCCAGGCTTGGTCAAACGTGACTGCTTGATTGGCCAGTCGCCTGAAGTTCGGGGCCTTGACCCATTGGTTGCCGTAGTTTGGCAAGAAGTGTCGATTCAACGAATCGAACATCACCATGATTGCTTTCATCCTGACGCACTCCTTGTGAGTGGTTTCTAGGCTGGTGGGGTGACCCGCTGCGTCTTAGCGTACCGGTGGCGGCTTACTATCGTCGAAATGCGATGTCCCGGGTGGTTGTGAGTCGCCGTTACCACCAATCAGTGATGGCATCGTTGTCGCGTTACCTCGCGTAAGCTGTGGGTCCTCGGCTGAATTTCATTGGATGCTTGGGGCTTAGTTGGGAGTGACCGTGCAAGCAAAATCAGCGTTAACACTGGCGTTTGCTGTACGAGCCGAACGGCGTCTGGGGCTGCCATGGACCACAATGAAAGGCTGCCGATTTCCCAGCAACCATGCAAAGTGAGCTGACGTGGTCATTTGTTGTACCCAGAGGTCGTGCGTCCGCTATGTACTCCGTAGTGCTGCAAATCTACTCATCTGGTCAATTATGAAGACAGCACTATAGAGTCTTATCGACGAGCGTGATTCAATGGGCCAGCCTATTGGTTGGTACATGCTGTCAATGGAATCGATCGATTACGGCGATCTTGCGCGTTATTGATAGCCAATTTATGGCGTGGTTCTTGATCGGAGCGACGAATCTTGGATTGCTGTGTGGTCCACGAAGTCTTGACGCAGAAGATTATTGCAGGTTGATCGGTATATACGGTCGCCAATAATCTCTGACGAGTTTGGCTTGTTCGTCTCACGTGAATATGGAGCGTATACATGGGCGACATGTTGGCGGCGCGTTACGCTCGTGGTAGTTGTCGAACCTGCTGGTGCTGCTTGTGATGGACCCGTGGCTTCTAGCCGTCTCGGCGGTGGCTATTGTGATGTTCATGACGCTCATATGGGTGCTGAGTGTCGCGGTGCGGAATGCCTCGATCGTGGATGTGTTCTGGGGTCCTGGATTTATTCTAGTCGCGTTCCTTGGCACGTTTCTCGCGTCCGGTGATGTGATTCGTCGTGTGTTGGTACTTGGCATGGTGCTCACCTGGGGGTGCCGGCTTTCTGGACATATTGGATGGCGGAACAGAGGAAAGCCTGAGGATTTTCGGTATCGGCGATTCCGGGCTAATGCTGGATCGTCGTTTTGGTGGCGTAGCTACTTCACCGTATTCTTATTACAGGGCTGCGTTATGTGGGTCGTCGCGCTGCCGCTACTTGTGGCTCAGGATGCGTCCTATCCCAGTTTCATAACCGGCTGGGACATTGTAGCGGTGGTGACTTGGGTGACCGGGTTTGTTTTCGAAGCTGGTGGTGATTTACAGCTCATGCGTTTCAAGTCGAACCCCGACAATCAAGGACGTGTGCTGCGGTCTGGATTTTGGGGTCTCACCCGGCATCCCAACTACTTTGGAGAGGCTCTCGTGTGGTGGGGTTTTGGTTTCTTAGCTTTATCCGTGGGTGGCTGGTGGTCGCTGATCAGTCCGATCGTGATGACAGTCTTCCTTGTTCGTGTATCAGGAGTTGTGATGCTTGAACGTGCGTTGATCGATAGCAAACCGGAATATCGCGCATACGTAGAGGAGACCCCCGCGTTTTTCCCGAGAATTTTAAGTTGGCGTCGCTTTCGATGATGCGGGAGTGTGTGTTGATTCCGGATCGGTGGTTCTGCGCCTCCGGATCCACTGCGATGACTGAGGATCTCGGTTTGCGTGATGCGGATCACTACGGGGGCCAGATGGAAATGCTCGAGGTCTTCGTTGTCGTGTCCGTGGTTCACGTGCGGTCGTGAAAGAGAAGCATAAGTGAGAATTGCGATTATTGGTGCTGGAGTGTCCGGCCTCGTCGCGGCTAGTCAGTTACATCAGAAACACGACATCACGCTCTTCGAGGCTGGTGATAGCCCGGGTGGTCACGTTCGCACCATCAATGTTGAAATTGATGGTGCAAGCTTTGATATTGACACAGGTTTCGTTGTGTTCAACAACGTGAGATACCCGGAATTTCTGCGAATTATCCGGAGATTGGGAGTGGAGACGCAGCTATCTGATATGAGTTTCTCGGTGAGCTGCAACAAGACAGGTATCGAGTATGCGGGTACATCCGTTAATGGCTTGTTTGCCCAGCGGCGAAATATCATGCGCCCGACGTTTCTGCGTCTCTTGGCCGATTATCTGCGCTTCAATCGTCGCGCCCGTGATGGGTTGAATTTTGACGAACGGGAAACGCTTGGCGAGTTCTTAGATCGGTCAGATTTTTCGCGAGTGTTTCGGGATCTTTATCTCGTACCGATGGGAGCTGCAATCTGGTCTGCGGTGGACCGACAGATCGAACTAATGCCTGTGAATACCTTTGTTAGATTTTTTGATAATCACGGTTTGTTGCGCGTATGGAATCGACCTCAATGGCGATCGATTCGTGGTGGATCGCGTCGTTATGTGGAGGCGCTAATCCAACCTTTTCGTGATCGGATTCATCTGCAGACACCAGCGACCAGGGTTTGGCGAGATCGAGCTGGGGCCCACATCACGTTGGAAGGCCATGGAGAGACAACGTATGACCATGTCGTGTTTGCCACACACAGTGATCAGGCCCTGCGAATTCTCGATGATCCGACTCCGGACGAGCGTCGGGTTCTTGGAGCTATCGGTTTTCAGGAGAATGATGTCGTGGTGCATACGGACCGGACACTCCTCCCTCGAAACCGTCGTGCATGGGCTGCATGGAATTACAGGATTCCAGAGTCCAATGGTGATCGCGTTCAAATCACGTACAACATGAATAGATTGCAGTGCTTGGAAGCGCCTCAGACATTTTGTGTCACCTTAAATCAGACAGAACACATCAACCCTGCGCGCGTTATTACGCAATTGACCTACCACCATCCAGTGCTGAATCAAGATGCGATACGAGCACAGAAACACTGGCCGCGGATAAGCGGCCGACGCAGCACGTCATACGCAGGCGCATATTGGAACTACGGATTCCATGAGGATGGTGTGCTGAGTGGCATTCGTGTCGCGCAGGAATTGAGACATTTTGAATGACGCTTGAAAGCTATATGTATACGGGTACCGTCGTGCATCGTCGGTATCGGCCGGTGAACCACACATTCAAATTCGATCTTTTTATGATGTATCTCGATTTAGCAGAGCTTCCGGGACTGTTTGATGGGTATCTGCTGTGGTCGGCCCGACGTCCGGCTCTTGCTTGGTTCCGTCGTAGCGATCATTTCGGTGATCCTGAGGTTTCGTTAGATACTGCGGTGCGCGGATGTGTGGAGAAATCAACAGGCCAGCGTCCGGACGGCCCGATCCGGTTATTGACCCATCTCCGCTATGGGGGATACATATCGAATCCTGTCAGCGTGTATTACTGCTTCGATGCGAACGCAGAGCACATAGAGGCTCTGCTTCTCGAGGTGACAAATACACCCTGGGGTGAGCGTCATGTTTATGTGGTTGCTCCAACGCCTCATACGCAAGGGGCTTCGATCAGCAATCAATTTGCGAAGGCCCTTCATGTGTCGCCATTTATGTCGATGGATCTTACATATCAGATGAGTTCAAACGTACCTGGCGAAAAACTCAACTTGTCGCTTGCGGCTCGACGTGCGGACGACGCGTTCTTCGATGCCGAACTGAATCTCAGGAGACAGCCGATCAGCGCAAGCCGACTCGCAGGTAGCTTGCTGCGATATCCATTCATGACGGCTGGGGTTACAGCTGGAATCTACTGGCAGGCCTTGAGGTTGCGTTTAAAGGGTGTTCCATTCGTTCCGCATCCTCGCCGTTCAAGGGATAACACCAGCCGACGGTAGGAGCTTAATGGTCCATGGTCCGATCTCCGGGTTTAGGTGGTTATGGGTGGAGATGAGCTGTATGAATTTGAATGGAAGGGATCGAGAGTGACTTTGGGGGCTCGATTTACGTTGGTGTGAGTGCGATGCAGTCTACGTATTGCTTGATGTTTCGCACTGTAGTGCGGGCTACCCTCCGAATGGAGGAGGCCAATGTGTTACAAGTTGCAACCAACAGGGGTCGACATGTCGTGCAGGTAGGTGAGTTGTGTCCAAATTTGTGATCGAGGTTAAAGAGTCTCGCCGTAAGGTGAGTTGGAATGAGCGGTTTATTACCGCCTTCAACCAAGGGCAAACGCGAAATTATCTGTATCCCGTGTATACGCCGGCTGGACAGGCGGTTACGGACGAAACACCGTGTGACCATCCACACCATCGCTCGATATGGATTGCGGCTGAGATGGTTAATGGATACAACTTCTATGTGGAAAGTACTTATGCTGGACGAGTTCCAGGGTCAATCAGAGAAACCAACAGCGCGTACGAGGAAATGGAAGATGACTGGCTGCGTATGACCCAGTCGCTCGAGTGGCGTGGCCAGCCCGACTGGAGCCATCGGAACGGTCGGCTCCTGCTAACTGAGACACGGACCACCGATATACAACCGGGCGAGGTTTCAAATCTCATTACGATAAGGTCCCAGCTTGTACCTGGAGAGGATGCACGGGTTGGTGATACTGCCTCTGACACCGTAACCATCGGGCCAACGAAGCACAGCTATTACGGGGTGCGGTTGGCCGATCCGCTGCACGTAACACAGGGTGGCACGATGAAAGATTCAGAAGGTCGGACCAATGAGGCTGAGATCTTTGATCAGCCAGCTGATTGGATCGATGCTCATGGACGTCTTGCCTTCGGAAAGGTGGCTGGCATCGGTGTCATACCGGACGCGTCATTTGATGGAGTGCCGTGGATGGTACGGGACTACGGGTCGATCATGATTAGCACCATGCGCACGCAGGCAGTAGATGTGACTTCGGAGAGTCCTCTGGATCAAACCGTTCGATTCGTGATCCACGATGGAGATCATCAGGAAGCTGATATGGCGGGCGAATTTGAAAGGTTTCGTTCTAGTGGATGGGGAGGACGTGCGTCTCGTTGAACTCTTGGTTTTGAAGTGTGTACGGGCGTACTGCTGATCGGTGGATTGAGACCCTGTCGTCCGAAAACTAAAGGGCATGTTCTTTCGCAATTCAGATATTGATGGTTACGGTGCTTGAGACCAGGCAGGGCTCCAATCCCACGCGGGGTGGTCTGTGAGTCGCTGGATATTATGGTCGTCCGTGTTAAGGATGTAGACGTCCATGTCTCCATCCCGATTGCTCGAAAACACGATGTGTGTACCGTTGGCTGACCAGGTCGGCTGCCAATCTATTCCGGGATGATCGGTCAGCTTCCAAAGGTTGATCCCTCCGTCGTCCATAGTGTAAATGTTGTCGTTTCCGTCCCGACCGCTGTTAAATGCGATTCGTTTTCCATCCGATGACCACGTGGCATTCCAATCCCATCCGGGACTGTTAGTTAACTGGCGGGTATTACTGCCATCGGCGTTCATGATATAGATGTCCAAGTCACCGTCACGATCGCTATCAAAAGCAATCTGTGTTCCGTCGGGAGACCAGACGGGTTGGAAATCCCCACCCGGTGTGGCAGCTGTCAATAGCTGGACGTTGTTACCACTTGTGTCCATGATGTAGATGTCGCCGTCGCCGTCGCGATTGCTGTCAAACGCGATCTTGGTTCCATCAGGTGACCATGCCGGTTGAAAATCTCCACCCGGGTCGTTTGTTAGCTGCGTGATCTTGGCATTGGCCATTTCTATGGTGTAAATGTCCCAGTCACCATCGCGATCGCTGACAAAGGCTATTCGGCGTCCATCAGGCGACCATGCTGGTTGAACATCTGCACTTGGATTATCGATAAGCGGCCAGATATTGCGCCCGTCTGCGTCCATAATATAGATATCCGAATCTCTGCGGCCTCCGCGATTACTGGCGAACACGATCTGCGTTCCGTCGGGTGACCACGCCGGTTGAAAATCTTCTCCAGGCGTATATGTGAGCCGTTGTACGTTTCCGCTGTCCGGATTCATGACATAGATGTCGCCGTCGCCTCCGCGATTGCTATCAAATGCGATCCACATTCCATCGGGTGACCAGACGGGATTCCAATCCCAGGCTGGATGATTTGTCAATTGGTGAACGTCGCCGGCGTTCGCTGCCATGACGTAGATGTCTAGATCGCCGTCGCGGTTACTCACATACGCGATCTGAGAACTATCAGGCGACCAGGAAGGTTGCGAATCTGACGCTGGATCATGCGTCAGCTGCAATATAGTTCCACTGATCGTGTCGAGGACGTAGATATCATCATTCCCGTCACGGTCACTGGTAAACGCGATTCGGGTCCCATCAGGTGACCATGACGGTCCGAAGTCCCATCCGGTCTCACTAATTAACGGGTGGACGTTGTTCCCAGTCACATCCATGACATAGATGTTCGGGGTGCCATCACGATCGCTGACAAATGCGATCCGCTTTCCATCGGATGACCAGGCCGGTTGCGAATCCCGCCCTGGGTGGTCCGTTAACCGTCGGACGTTACTGCCATCTGCATCCATGGTGTAGATGTCGAGATCTCCATCACGGTCGCTTGCAAAGGCGATTTCTGATCCGTGAGGCGACCACGCAGGTTGATAATCGCCTCCCGGGTTGTCGGTCAGCTGCCGCGCGAACGATCCGTCTCCGCTCATTCTGTAAATGTCATCCATACCGTTGCGTCTGCTGGAGAAGACAATCTGGGTAGATGGTGGAGCGAGTTGCCCCAACGCCAGTAATTCGATCCACTCCGATAACTGTGTCTCGATCGTCCGTGCGGGAATCAATAACACATGCTGAGGTTTGTCTGGATTGATCTGGGATGTGGATAGTCCGGCAACGAGTCCGGTATTTGTTACTGCTAGGCCACCACTGATGCCGGTGCTTACGCCGATATCAGTTTGAGTCCGTTCTTGCCCCTGAATGGTAGGTCGACCTGCGATCGTTCCGTGTGCAACAGTGACCGAATCGCTACAGCCAGATAATGATCGTGAACTCGGGAACGAAAATCCAAGCACGAAGACTGGAGATCCGGATCCGGTTCTGGCACTCCATACGAGCGGTTCGGGTTCTGGGAGAGGGGAAGTGGTTTGGAGCAGGGCTAAATCGAGCACACGGTCGTGGGCAAGCAGGTTCAGCGGGGCCGTGTTCCCGTCTACCGTGGTGGCGATTAAGGATCGTGCTCCTTGGATATCTTGGTAGGTCGTGAGGATAAGACCGTCT
This sequence comes from uncultured Chloroflexota bacterium, assembly GCA_964422795.1. Lineage (GTDB taxonomy): Bacteria > Chloroflexota > UBA11872 > UBA11872 > UBA11872 > UBA11872. The sequence goes on along the minus strand of CAYRCL010000035.1, from coordinate 387 downwards.
TTACCCAGCAGCACGCCGGATGTGCATTGTTTGGGATGATCGATTCGAATCACGTAGGTTTCCGCAAACGTTCGTTGCAGCCCTACCGTCGGTGCGGTTGGGGTTGGGCTGGTTGTGGGGATCGGAGTCGCCGCTGGCTGATCCCGTGGAGTCGATGTTGGCCGATCCTGTGGAGTCGATGTTGGCTGGGCTGTGGTAGTGGGGCGTGGGCTAAGTTCTGTTGATGGTGTGGGTGCGTCGCCAACAGCCTGGGTGTAGCCGCATCCGGCGACTAGGCTCGTGATGAGCACGAGCGTTAGCAGGTAATACATGGCATTCAGACGAAGTGTCGGTGTTCCGGATCTGGAGGATTGAATGCTGTCCATATTAGATGGATGACAGTCAATC
>CAYRCL010000034.1:0-91076 GCA_964422795.1 uncultured Chloroflexota bacterium | reverse complement strand
CTCTTGTTGTATCAGCGATATTTAAGCGAGTGGATCTCCGGACCACGGGATCAGGGAATTTGGGTATTTACAACACCCTTTTCCGAGTCGGGAAATTACCGGCGATCTGCGCTTTAATCTGGAATTTTTCTGCTGCGACGGCAGCGGTGTTACTTGCAAAGAGTTTCTTTAGCGGTGATTCCGTTGCGGTGTTGATAGCGATTACTGCGGTTACAGCCGGCAGCATGTGGCAAGTGTTTGCCAGGTTTAGTGGGAGTCGTGGAACTACGACACTTGGCTTCGCTTTGGTCTATGCTGAACCGTTGATTTGGGCCGCCTGTGTCGGGGCCTGGTTGCTTGCGCTCTTGCCGAGGCGTCGGACTACCGATGCGACGCCCACGTTGATTCGACTGTTCCCAGTTATTTTTGGTTTGATGACATGGTCATGGACGTACGTGGTGGCTGGAGCTGTAATTGGTCTACTACTCGAGATCAAGCGACGATCGAGTGCGGATGACACACTGGCCTTAGGTCTATTCCGTCGCTTTGGTATTAACCACCACAGCTAGCCTGGCGGCGCCCAAGTTCTCCACATCGCGTTTAACGCTCACTTTTGCCTCTATCCGGAAACTGGATCGGGCCAGTACTTGGCGGGGTTAGTGAGGGCGTTGCGAGCAGGGTATCCCGATCTTGTGGTCGATTGTCATCTGCCGCCACGTCCGATGCGTAGATCCTTGGGCAAAGTGTTGTGGGAACAATTGCAGTGGCCCTGGCGCGCTCGTGGCGCGCTTAGGCATGTGCCGTATCTCGCGCCACCGGTGATGTTCCCTGGAACAGTTGTCACCGCTCACGACGTGATCTCCTTTGCGCTCACCGCGTATGCGGCTGGTGCGACGCAGACGGTCTACCGAGAGCTAGTTCGTCTGGGGCTCAGAAACGCCCGAACTGTGATTGTGGACTCTGAATCGACACGCCGTGATCTTGTGGGGATCGTAGGCGTGCAACAGAAACGCATCCGTGTCATACCGTTGGGGGTCGACGCGAGGTTTAGGCCTGCTAGTACGGTCGAGCGCGAAGCGATGCGGCAAAGATTGGGATTGCCGGGACGATTTGGTTTGTATCTCGGGTCGTGGGACGTGCGAAAGAATCTAGGTGTTGTGTTAGATGCGTGGCCGGCTGTATGGCAGGCCTGCGGTCTCCCGTTGGTGATTGCTGGGCGTGCGCCTCGCCGGGGCAGTCGAGTGTATGCGGATTGGTTTTCTGGTTTGGATGCGACCGCGGATTCGTGGCTTCACGTGATCGGTCCCGTCGAGGAACGCGACAAACCCGATCTTTATGCCGCCGCCGAAATATTTGTTTTCCCGTCACGATATGAAGGCTTTGGTCTAGACCCACTTGAGGCGATGGCTAGCGGTGTTCCGGTGGTCGTTGCCGATACAACCTCTCTTCCGGAAGTGGTTGGCGATGCAGGCTGTCTTGTTTCGCCGGACAAGCCGCAAAGATGGACCGAGGCAGTACAACGGATTGTGTCGGATTCCGGGCTGGCCTCGAGCATGCGTGAACGTGGACTTGCACGTGCATCCGAATTCACCTGGGCCAAAACTGCTGAACTCACGCATGCGGTTTATGCGGCAGCGACAGAATGAGAGTGCTGTTGGCTTCGAAGGCATTGGTTGTGGGTGCGCACCACGACAAGCTTCGAGCTTTAGGGGCAAACGCAGATATTGAAATTCTTGCTGCGGCGCCGGAATGTTGGATTGAGAATGGCCGCGTGCGCAAGGCTGAACGGCCGGAACCTGATGCGTATGACATCGAGCATCTTCGCCTCGGTCTCAATGGTCACTATCACATGTATTGGTTTCGGTCTCTTGAACGGCTTATGCGTCGATTTCGTCCGGATGTGGTGCACATTGATGAGGAGCCGTACAACCTTGCGACGGCTATAGCCTGCCGGGATTCGCTCCGCCATGGAGCGCGGCCTGTGTTTTTTTCTTGGCAGAACTTGTTCCGGCGTTACCCGCTGCCGGTTCGCTGGATCGAACGCTACGTGCTCGATCGAGCCTATGGAATTGCTGGAACTCAAACGGCGGCGCAAGTTCTTCGACGGAAGGGCTATCGCCAACGAATTGCCGTGATTCCACAGTTTGGTGTTGACCCTACAGTTTTCGTTCCGGATAAACATCCTCGGGCTAAACCGCGTTTTACGATTGGATATGCAGGACGTTTGGTGTCGGAAAAGGGAGTCGATGTCCTAATTCAAGCCGTTCATCTGGCAAGAGGAAAGGCTGAGCTTCGTGTTGCTGGTTCCGGACCTGACGAGTCTCGGTTGCGTCGCATGACTGCAAAGAGTGTCGAAGTTAATTTCTTGGGTTCTGTCGCGAGCGAAGAGATGCCATCGTTTTACCGTGGACTGGATGTATTCGTTTTACCGACCATTGGACGGAACGGTTGGACCGAACAGTTTGGACGTGCGGCGGTTGAAGCCATGGCGTGTGGAATTCCAACCGTCGTCGCGAAGACCGGTGAATTGCCATCGGTGGTCGGTAGTGGTGGGGAGCTCGTGCAGCCGGGTAATGCGCACGAGTTGGCAGAGGTGCTGCGTCGATTGCGGTGCGATCCCCTTCATAGAACGTTCTTAGCTGAAGCGGGTAGGAAGCGTGCGCTTGAACTCTTCACGACCGCTGCCATAGCTGATGCGACTGCTTCCTTCTACCGAACGATCGTGTCGGGATGATGGTGATTATCTGAACCACTGATTTAGTCCCGTTACCGGAGAGGCCTAGACCGGTGGTGTGTCGCTCCAATCGATCGTTGTTGCATCGCAGCTCAGTCTGACTGATTTGTAACTCCGCGCATTGGACAACAGCATTGCCGAAATCATTTGGGCTGAAGAGCGGTCAAAGTGCAACGACACCTTCGGATCCAAAACGGGATAGCTGGCTTGCCGGGTTACGGTTTTGGTTTTTCGCTCTGCACAAACAATCGGGATCTATAGGTTGTTCTTACGGGGCAGTGAACCGTCGTTCCGTGGTGTAGCACGCACAGCTATTGTCAGAGCGAGGAACAGAAGCAATAACCCTCCGGTGCGAATTGAAAGAGCCATCGTTGAGTGGTCAAAAAGCGAGATGAAGAGGTCGCTGTAGGTGTCGATAGGCACAGCGGCGATAGCGATACCCACTCCCGCGAGTAGTGCAACCCATCGATTTGCGTGTGAGGGCCAGTGGAAGCCGGCAAATAAACCTATGAGCGGTAGAAGCCACCCGAGGTAGTGAGGCCATGTGATGCCTCCAATGAGCAATATGGTAACTAGGACCAGGCTGAATTCGAGTATGTATGAGTGGCCTCGGAGTCGGCTTCGGCCGAGGGTGAAAGCCGTAGTTCCGACAGTCGTTAGGATTCCAGCTACCGTTAAAACCTTGGCTGCAACGATCTCCGGTTGTAGGGCTAGGAATGTCTGTGCAAGTTCAGGTCCCATAAAGACGCGCAGAAATAGTCCTGGGAGTGACAGGTTGTTGTAGAGCGCACTACCTGCTAGCAGGTCAGGCAATCGGATTGTCAGGTAGTACTGCCAAGTCTCGAGTCCTGAAAACCCTAGACTGAAGGCGCCGAGAGCGAGCGCTGTGGCGAGTGTGGAGAATATCGCTCGCCAGTGTCCTCGCCACAGGAGGTACAAGATCAGTAGGCCCGGGCTTATCTTCAAACTTGCGGCGATGCCGATAGCGAGTCCAGCCCATATGGAATCTCCATTGCGTAACCGATAAGCGGCGAATGCAAGGGCGAGTCCAAGAACCAAATCAATTTGTCCAAGGCGGAGCGCCAGGGCAAAGGGGTCGAGCAGTGAAACCAATCCGAGTACGAGGCCGGTCCAGATTGCGGGATGGATCCGGGGACGTGTTAGGCGCCAGGTGAGAATGAGTGCCGCAAGGAAGGCGAGCTGGTTTAGTGCTAGGAAGGCGAGGCGTGCCGCCGTGATCGGAATGGCGGAAAAGGGGGCAAAATACAGCATGGCAGTGGGAGGGTTTGTGACCAGCGTCCACAGTTGGGTGCCCACGTATGGGATACGCTCACGACCGGCAAGCTGCAGTGCTACAGCGTTGTCGTACGGATTGAGACCTTCACGCATTGCGAGTGCTCCGATGTAGTTGACACGGAGATCGGATGGAATCTCAACTAGCAAGACGTCAAGCAAGTTGATTCGTATGTAAGCCAAGCTTCCAACCACGGCTGCCACGATGAGACCGACTTGCATCGAACGCGAAGGCTCTGCATCCGATGACGAATTCTCGTGTGCGGAGATCCATGGCCATATGGTCCATATGAACCCCACAACGATGTATTTGACCACGAGCCACTCAATGATGGACGGACGTGCAAAAAGGTTTGTTGTCACAAGTCCGGTTGTGAGTAGATGGTTTGTTGGGTCGTGGAAATACTGGAAACCGAGGATCAGCCAACCGTCGACGTGAAACAGTAAGGGCAACCCTGCGGTGATCCAGTCAGTGTTGTGACCGGTGCGTTGGCGTATGTACCAAGCCGTAGCCCATAAGGAGAGAGCCCCCACGAAGCTTCCAGCTGCAACGGCAGCCCAGTGTGCACTTGGTTCGGTAAGGTCAGTCCGCCCTATCGACGAACTGGCAATCATGAGACTCAGGCCTGCAAGGTTGCACCAGCCGATAATTCCGAATGTGTTCCGAATGAACCGGCTGCCTTCCGCGTGGTTATTCACCGGTAGAAGAATGAATGGCAGATGTGCTGTGCTTGCCAGATTTCCATAGGCGGTAGGCGAAGATAACGCCCAGACCAATGAGGGCGATGGTACGGGCAAGTACGAGTATCCATAAAACCCAGGTCTGATCGGACCACAGGTAGAAATAACCTGGAGACTCGAGTAGTGCCAATACCGAAAGGGATGTAGCAATCAAGAATCCGCGACCTCCCGGAAAAGCGATGAGCACGAATGGCAAAATCCAGACCATGAACTGCGGAGACCACCCGCGCAAATAAAGAGCGAACACGACCAGTGCTAATCCGGTTGACCATACAATTGTTGCCGGGGTTGCTTGTTGTTGGCGCAGAGTGAGGTAGATGTAGAGTGCTGCGACGATGGCGGCAGTAGCCCACCAGACTTGGTTTGGAACACCAGGTGTGTAATTGAATTCGAGCGCGGTATGTGGGCTTTGGCGGAATCGGTGTACCCAGCCGAACGAGAAATAGCCATCAGCCAAGGCCCAGATTGTCTCCCAACCTGGGCGCATAATCATATTCTGAAACGAAGCGACGAAGAATTCCCGGCTGGAAATGAACAGTGGTAACAGGACTCCGGCCAGCGATCCTGCGAGGATTCCGAGATAGCGAGTTCGGGCCCACCATGACTGGCCCGCGAACAATGCAGGCAATCCAGCGATTGGGAATATCTTGGTTAGCATTCCGAGGGCTATCGCCAGTGCAGCAGTATGTCGTCGGTTTTCGATCGCTAAAGTGATTCCCAATAACAGGAAAAATACGGCGATGGATTCAAAATGACGGTTGGAAATGTAGATCGGATAGAAAAGTCCTGCGTAGGCCAGTGCGGCAACCAAGCCGCGTGGCCGGTCCCAGACGTGGACTGCAATCCGGTGAATCAGTCCGAGAATCCCGGCCTCAAAGCCCAGCATTAACAAGCTGAACAAGATCTGGAACGCGACTTCGCTTCCTCCTACGTGCAGACTCAGGAGTTTTATGCCATGCGCGGTCCAGGGGAAGAGTGGTGGGTATTCCACCCAGTAGTCGAGATATGGCTGTAGACCTAGGGTTGCGAGACGAGCTCGTTGCTCGTAGGCGCCGACATCACTGCCCCGCTCAAAGAAGCCGATTGGCCGCCAGAGCAAGGCAAGGCCTAAACGAACGATTACAAACTGTATGACGACCAACCCAAAGGTGTTCCGAACGAAGCTGGTACTAACGAGAAAGTCGATCGTGTTTCGAATCGTTTTTCTGAAGGACAAGGATATTCGGTCCATGCCGCTTGGGAGCCATATAACTTGGGTAATAAGCCAGATGGCTAAGGCGGAAGCCCACAACCAACGAAGATCGTCCGTGTGAATGAGTCGATGATGGAGATCGTCCGAGAAGTAAGCCCAGCAGGCGAGTGTTGTTGGCACGATCAGAGGTAGATGTGTTGCTGTCTGGAATGCTAAGACGTCATCGGTCCGACGGTGGGCGATAAATGCGATTAGCAGTGATCCAACGATGGACCACGCGACGGAACTTGCGAGTACGGTTCCAAAATGAAGTGCCCAGGGCAGGCTGATCGTACCGAGGTTGGTACGCCCTTCCCGTAGGGTTGTGATGAAGAGCGCCAAGCCAGCGCAGAGCGCTACCGTGGCGCTGATACCGGCCCAACCGCGAATCCTAAGTATGGGCGGCTGAGGATCTGTTAGGACTGAGGCCATAGGACGAATCCGGGCAAGAATATGGTTTCAAGCGGTACGTTCAAGATCGAGCTCATCGTGGTTCGATGCCTGTTAGCAGTGTGCTGGCGAATGTTTCAGGGATAGGGACGCCCGTATCAATAAGGTCTGCGTGTGCTGCGATCTCATCGTAGGTGACGCAACGGAGGTTGGCCGACCATCGCCCCGTTGTATCTTCAAGCACGGTATACGTCGCGAGACCAGGTAGACCATCATGCGAGCGACCAACTGACCCGCAGTTCACAGCCAGAATGTTGTTGACATAACGGATTGCGGCCGTATGGGTGTGTCCGCTGACCACAACGGCGGCGTTCGGGTTACCGAGCTTTCCAGCGATTTCCTGTTCATCATCATTACGGGCCCATCCAATTTCATCGTCACCGGGGACACCATGGACGACCAACAGAGTTCCGGCTGACGAATCGAATCGGATTTCGCTGGTCATCTTGCCCATGGCCTGAATCAGGCTTGGTCCGAGCCGATCTGAAGCCCAGTCCACATTGGTACGTAAGAACTGTGCGTGGATGCTTGCGGGGTCAGCCAGGGTGGAAAGTTTTTCCTCAAGCTTCGCTATGTATCGATCAGTGTTGCCTTGCACAACGTGCCATCCAAGCTCAAGCACGTATTCCCAGCATTCACGCGGTCTCGATCCGAACAGAGCCGCATCGCCACCGAAGACAACATCATCGACGCCTTGGCGCTGTAGATCATCAAGGACAGCAAGCAAGGCGTGGCGGTTGCCATGGATGTCAGTAACGATTGCCAGTCGCATGTTAGCTCCCAGCGTGCCGCAACGGACCCGATGTATGCCAGTCGGAGCTCCTGCTTAGCTAAACTTCATGCTCATGCCACCCAACACCGTTTTGCCGCCACGGATGTCTTTGGTTCATCAGACATTCGATTCCGGCGAGGTGATTGATCTAGCCGGGATTCTTGCTGCAGGTTTGCAGGTCCAGCTTGCGCGCGCGAATCTTCCGGTAGGTGCCACCGTAGCGATTGGAGTCGGATCACGGGGTGTATCACCCGTGGTTGAAGTGGTGCGAACGCTCGTGTATGAGCTTCGCCGTGCGGGGTTGCAGCCTATTATCGTGCCGGCCATGGGCAGTCATGGGGGCGGTACAGCTGCTGGGCAAGAAGCTGTGCTGACGGATTATGGCGTGGCGGAGGAAACCGTCGGTGCGCCGGTTCGGGCAACCATGGAGACCATAGAGCTTGGCCGGACACCTTCTGGCGTGATTGTTCATCTTGATGCTGCCGCTGCGTCCACAGACGGAGTTATCGTAATCGGTCGGGTGAAGCCGCACACAGGTTTTAGAGGTCCGGTTGAGAGCGGTCTCTGCAAGATGACTGCAGTAGGTTTGGGCAACCGACACGGAGCTGAATCCGTACATGCGCATCCGTTGGTTACTACAATTCCGGAGGTTGCTGCAGTGACCGTGGCATCAGGGCGGTTACTTTGTGGTGTTGCTCTCGTAGAGAATGCCTTCGACCGGCCGGCCTGTGTCGAGGTAGTGGCTCCGGATGATTTTCGAGAGACCGACGAACGCCTCCTTCTAGTCGCTCAACAGCTATTACCACGCTTGCCCATAAAACGCCTTGACGGACTAATCGTTGATCGTATGGGTAAGAACATATCCGGTTCTGGAATGGATCCAAACGTTATTGGAATGTGGCGACGGTTAAGTGAACTCGAACGGATCCCGGATTACGGCTGGCTCGCTGTGCTCGGACTGACACCCCAATCACATGGCAATGCTGTAGGAATGGGCCTTGCAGATCTTTGTAGTCGCAAATTGGTTGATGCCATTGACTATGAGGCGGTGGCTACAAACATCCTCACGGCGATGGCTCTAGATGCAGCCAAAACGCCGCTCACACTTCCAAACGATCGCATCTGTTACGAGACAGTGATGCAATTGGCCTCACGAACTGTTGATCATGATTTACGGATAGGTCGGATCAAGAACACTCTTGAACTCGAGACGTTCTGGTTGAGTGAAGCTGTGTTAGACGACTTGCCCAGCAACTGCGTGGTTGTGCAGCCAACCACTCCATTTGGTTTTAATCCTGATGGATCCGTGGTCGAAGAGGGTGCTTTCGATCTTCACGGATGAGATGTCTCTCGAGTGGGTCAGTAATCGTGTCGGTTAATTCTGGTGACCGGCGATCGATCGTCGTGTATTCGATGCCGTATTGGTTGGCTATCGGTGTCGTAGTTGGCATTGTCGGGCCAACGCTTGAGTCCATACGTTCCGACTTTGATCTTACGTACACGGCTGTTAGCAGTTTGTTTCTGGCAATGACGCTTGGGCACGTGGTTGGCACTATCACCGGTGGTTTTGCGTCTGATCGAATTGGGCGACGCACAACGCTGAGCTTCGGCGTCGTACTTTTTATGATCGGCTTGGTCACCTGTGGATTCACGCCGACAATGGGTGTGTTTGTGGTTGGCGCAATCATCTACGGTGTGGGGTTCGGGATGTCGGATGCCACGCTCAATGCGGCGATTTGTGATGCTTCAGGCCACGCGGTAGGGCGTGCCCTAACTCTTTCACAAATACCATTTGGAGCTGGGGCTCTCGTGGCGCCGCCCATCGTTAGTGTGCTTCTCCCGACATATGTTGGATGGAGAGGTGCGTATCTCGGGGCTGCCGCTGTCGTTGGTTTGGCGGCGTTGCTTATCGCGTTGGTGCGTTTTCCAGAACACGATGCTAGCCGTACGAAAACCATGGGACTTTTGCGTGGCATGACACGTCCGGTCCCGATACTGCTCGGTGCAGTTGTCTCGATGTACTTCGGAATCCAGATTGGGTTTAGTGGGTTTCTTCCAGCCCATCTTGAAGCGACTCTCAATTTTGACCGGTCATACGCGACGGCAGCAGTGGCTGTGTATTGGGCTGGTTTGCTCTTCGGTCGTGTTCTTGGGGTTTGGCTTGCGTCACGTGTACAGTCGTACGATCTTGCGGCCGGCAGTCTTAGCCTGACTCTGGTCGCTGCGCTTATCACCGCGGCTACTTCACATACTGTCGTAATTTTGATCAGTGTGATGTTCGCTGGTGTGGCTATTGGCCCACTATTCACAATCGTGATGGGAATTGGTGTACGGGGCAATCCGGCGACTGCCGGTTCGATCGCAGGTCTCATTCTTGCGATTGGGGGTTTGAGCTCCGTGGGGCTGTGGCTGTTTATGGGTGCGGTTGCGGATGTGCTTTCCGTGCAAGCAGTAATCGGCCTTGTTCCTCTATTTATGGGGACTGGACTGGTGTTTCTACTTCTTGCACGGGCTCACCAGAAGTCGCGGGGTATCGCATAGGTTTAGTAGGTCTTGGGGAGTGTGTGGATTGAACATAGGGATGCACTCGAACCGCATAAGATCTCCCTTGAGCATGGCGCCTGGATTGGTTCCGGCCAGATGTTCTGTGTTGGACTGGGCTTGGAATCATGGCAGGCTGCGTTGGGTTGCCGATGTGTGCGGGAGATTACATTGAACATCGACCAGCAGGGCCTCGTAGGCGCGATCGATTTCGGTGGCACCAATATCCGAGCGGCAGTTGTTGATTGCGATGGTGCTGTCGATGGGTTCGTTACGAGGCCGACAGACGCTACTGATGGACCTGACGTGGTGATTGAGCGTGTGGTGGCGACACTATATGAGGCATTGGAGCGGGCGTCAGTTTCAAAAGCCACGCTCAGCGCTGTTGGAATTGGTGCTCCAGGTCCTTTGGACTGGCGACGTGGGGTAATTCATGAAGCACCTAATCTCCCCGGCTGGATCGACGTTCCATTAGTTGATCGTGTGGCGGCGGCCACAGGTGTTACAACGTTTCTTGAAAACGATGCCAATGCCGCAGCACTAGCTGAATTCACCTACGGGGAGAATCGGGCCGCATTGAACATGCTTTACATAACTGTGAGTACCGGTGTTGGCGGGGGCTTGATTCTTGACGGTCATCTCTGGCACGGGGCATTTGGTAGCGCGGGAGAATTTGGGCACATGACTGTTGATCTTGACGGTCCCGTATGCGACTGTGGAAATGTAGGTTGTATCGAGGCTTTTGCCTCGGGGCCTGACATGGCGGCTTGGGTGACTAGCCAGATTGAGTCAGGTCGTCCGGGACCGTTACGTCCACTGATCGGCAGAGGAACGACCCTAACGGGGCACCATGTAGTAGAGGCTGCTAAACGGGGTGACGCGCTTGCCGTCGAAGCACTGGCACGGGCGGGACGAGCAATTGGTTTTGGGATTATCAATGTGGCCCATCTTGTCAATCTGGATCTAGTTGTTGTTGGTGGTGGGATCGCTAATGCGGGTGCGTTACTTTTTCGTCCCTTACGTGTCGTTGTCGACGCGCATCTCCTGAAGAGTACGGCTCCGAACATTCGGGTGGAATCCTGGTCGCTCGGTGAAAATGTTGGGATATTGGGTGCGGCGTCGGCGGCACGGACGCGCCTAGTTCATCTGTAGAACGTCGGTCGCAGGGCAGTCTTGCTTGTGATCGGATGGTCTGTGTCGATGAGTAGGGTCAGGGTGCTGTCAATCTCGGGTGTTAGTCGCCCAATTCAACTTTTGAGAGATCAATGGCTCCACTGATTGGATCGACCGCGAACGCAGTGACATTCGATTTTAGAAGGAAGGCTGAGGCATGGCGTGCAATCGGGATTGCAGGAACCTCCGATTCGAGGATGTTATCAGCAGCTCTATATGCGGCTCGCGTAGCTTCATCAGTAGGTGCGGTTCTTGCCGCGGCTAGATGTGTGTCAAACACTGAACTTGACCATCCGGATCGGAAGAAATCAACATTTGAGTGCCAGAGGTCGTTGTACCAGTTCTCAGGATGACGGTACTCAGAGGTCCAACCAGCGCGGTACGCATCAAAGTCACCCGGATTGTCGGAAAACGAGAGGAAGTCTCGCCACTCACGAACATCCGGTTCAACGCGTAGGTTTAATGCTTCTCCCCACTGTCGAGCAAGTTCGACAGCAAGTCGGTCCCATTGATCAGTACGGTGATACGTAAGACGAAGTGTTGGGAGGCCCTGTCCACCGTCGAATCCGGCCTCCGTCAAGAGGGCCTGAGCATGGGGTATGTCCAGGACTGATTGTGGCGCGTTTGCGAGGATGCTTGAGGGTATAAGACGATCTGCAGGAAGCGTTGGTTGGTCAAACACAGCTGCAACAAGTGCTGGACGGTCAAGCGCTATTGATAGAGCGCGCCGAACCAAAGGGGAACTCCACGGTTCTTTGCGAGTGTTGATCACGAGGAACCATCCTCCTGCGCGCTCGAAAAGCCGAAGCCTGGGGCGTAGAAGCTCGCTGGTACGGGCTTCAGCATAGTCAGATCGGCTGATTTCAGCTGCGTGGGATGTGCCCGTACGAAATTCAGTTGAGCGTGATGTGGTGGTTGATGGGTATCGAATTACAACATCACGAAACGTCGCGGCCTGACCCTGATAGGTTGAGTTCCGATGCAGAGTCATGCCAAGGCCGCGGTCCCATTGAGCCAGTGTGTATGCGCCATTAGTTCGTATGTTCGAGGGATCAGTCCAATGTGTTCCCATTCCTTCGATCTCTGAACGCGGCAAAGGAAGAAATGTGGATGTAGCTGTACGTGCCAACAAGTCGGGGCTTGGTTCGTGTAGATGTACGCGCAATGTTGTGGTGTCGGGAGCGTGAATGCGGATGGAATTTCGGTCGCCGATTCCATTGGCGAATTCTTCGGCTCCGGATATGGGAAAGAGCAAGTAGTTGAAGGTGGATCCGAGTTCTGGATTAAGGTTTCGGATCCAGCTCCAGACGAAATCGTCGGCTGAAACGGCTTCCCCTGAGGTCCATTGGTTACCGGCGTTTAGGTTGAACTGATAAGCGCGGCCGTTATCGGTGATTTGCCAGGAAACTGCGCTGGCTGGATGAGTCTGACCGCCTTCCGTGATACGGACCAACGGCTCGAATAGTGCATCTACAACCGTGGCTTCGTGGCTTTGTGCGACAAGTGCAGGGTCGATTGTGGCTGGTTCGTCGAGCAACAACTCGAGACGTCTATTTGTTGAGCGAGAGGTCTTCGGGTTGTTTGGGTCCGCTCGACCGCACGCCCCGATCGTCATGACTACTGTTCCCGCCACTGTTGTTGAAAGTAGACGGCGCCGGTTCATTCGAGGTGTACCTCTAATCCTGGATGGCAATATCAGTGACCCATTCTCTGACGAGTGGACGTCCCCTGTATCCGGTTACCCAAGGCTGTACCAACTCGTGCGAAACAGGGAAATATAGCGGAACAGCTATGGCTTCATCGATGATCTTATCTTCGGCAAGGCTGTAATGATGCGACCGTTCACTGTTAGTGGCTGCTGCTTGGGCGCGGTCTAATAGGAGATCGATGTAAGGATCGTTGAAATGTGAATGGTTGTCCGAACTGGTTGATCTGAACAATACGTCGACGAAACTGTATGGATCGGGAATGTCGGCGGACCATCCAAGTAGAAAAGTTTGGATCGTATGGTTAGGGTCATCCAATGCAGAGACCATTTCATCGAAACCCCAGATTTCGACTGTCATCTCAATTCCGAGTTCACTTTGCCAGGTGTGAGTCACCGCCTCGACGAGTTTTTCAGTTGCGAGGCTGTCTCCAGGTACGACGAGCGTTATTGGGGGCAAGGCAGCGGCGACCCGATATCGCGAGCGTGCCAATTCTTGACGTGCGGATACCGGGTCGAATTGTCGACTGCGCGATTCACGTCTGTGCCCGGTAAGGCCGGGTGGAATAAGGCCTGAAGCTGGGATATGGGTTTGCCGAAGAGTTACGGTAGCGATACGTGCCCGGTCGACCGCGTGTGCGAGTGCGCGTCGAATGTTTATGTCGTCGAATGGTTCGGTGTTCACATTGAATCCGATGTATCGGATTGCAAGGTCTGGAATGCTAATCAACTGTTTGTTGCGGGGCTCATGAACATCCCGGAAACGGTCCACGTCCTGACCGTGAACGCCAGTCAAATCAAGGCTGTCGGTTTCATAACGAAGCAAACCTTCAGCAGGGTCAAGTTGGTCGAACCGTACTTGATTCGGACCTTTGGGTCTCCATCCGCAGGTGTCGGCACGCGTTAACGAAAGTGAATGTTTAGGGCGCCAATACTCCAATTGATATGGACCCGAACCGTTGGGTTGACGCCACCAATTTGAGCTGCTGGATACATTACCGCGATTAACTATGAGAGCTGGGCCTACGGCAATCTGACTTGGGAAAAAGGACGTCGGAATCTGCAGGGTGACTTCGAGTTGTCCAGGGCTCAAAATCTTCAATCCGGGAATTGAATGAGCGCGACCTGCCGCGAATTCAGTCGCTCCGGCGATGTGGCCTAGGAATGCAGGTGCGGAGAGTGATCTAGTTGCTGGAGCGAGCGAGCGCGTCCAAGACCAGATCACGTCTTCTGCCGTGAGCGGTGTTCCATCGTGAAAAATTGCTTCACGACGTAACGTGAAAACGTATCGTAGTCCATCCCGACTTGTCGTCCATCCGGATGCTAGATCCGGAGTGGGTAGTAGGTTTGTGCCGATACGAGTGAGCCCAGCGAAGATTTCGCAAGCGTACGATGCTGCGGTCGTATCGCGTAGATGTGCTGGATCGAGGGTTGAGGGGTCGTGACCGATCAAGCGAAGCGTCTGGGGGCTGTGGCCTCCGGTGTTTGAGTTTCCGCAACCGAAGGCGGATGCGCATAGGGAATACGTGCCAAGAACGAAGAGGGATCGACGGTTGATCGGCACGCTGTTTGATCTAAGTGGTTTTGTCTTCCGTCCTCTTCCGAAGTAGAAGCTCTTCGGCGCGAAGCATGACGGTTCTCTCATTGGCGTGATGGAGGATCCGTACTCCGTCTTCGACGTCAACCCAACGGGCTGCTACGTGTTCAACAGGATCAGGCCGGATGTTACCGCTTACTGTCTTCAGTAAGTACTGGTGCACGACTTTTGGAACAAATCCTGTCCACAAGTCTGGACGAACTTCATAACGAATTTCGCCGAGGTCTTCCTCGATCTCAGCGACAATGCCGGTTTCTTCGAGAACCTCACGGATAGCAGCTTGCTTAGGGTCTTCGTCGGACTCAACCGCACCTTTCGGCAACACCCATGCGCCCCGCTGTGTTTGAACGACAGCGACTTGCAGCTGTTCGTTCTTTTGCCGGTAAACAACGCCGCCAGATGATTCTAGAAATGGTTCCTCTTCCCTGCCGTCAGCTTTAGTTTCTTCGCCATCATTGGTCATAGGTGCTCCTTAACGCGTAAAGCTCGAACTCCAGGTTATTCGAAACCCAGATGTGATCGGCTTGGTGTAGATTCCTCTTGATCTTGGTACTTGCTAGCTAGCTCTGGGGAACCGTATGGACGGTCTGCACTACTGCTTAGTTGCATCACTGAAAGTTGCCCAATCCGCATTTGTGGCCACAGTAGGATTGGAAGGTTGGCGTGGTTAGATAGTTCGAGTGTTAGCTTTCCACGAAATCCGGGGTCTATATAGCCTGCTGTACTGTGCACCATAAGTCCAAGTCTTCCAAGTGAGCTTTTCCCCTCAATACGACCTACGAGATCAGTAGCCATCTCGATCGTCTCTATGGTCCCGCCCAGGACGAATTCACCTGGGTGGAGGACAAATTTCCCGTTATCCGACACGTCAACCTCTTTTGTCAGGCTAGATTGTTCCAGTTTGGGGTCGATGTGTGTTTCGGACTGATTCACAAACACACGAAATACCGTGCCCAAGCGCAGGTCAATACTTGACGGTTGGATAGCTGATTCGTCAAATGGAGTTATACGAAGCCGCCCTGTTCTAACGGATTCGCGAAGATCTCGATCGCTTAGGACCACCGCGAGCACCTTATGGAGAAGGAATTCATGCTACCGTACCCTTCCTTTTATTTGAGGCGCCCAGTTCTTTGATTCTTTCGATTGACCAAGGAACCACCGGGACAACCGCGTTACTTGTTGATGATGCTGCCCAGATAATCGCACGTGGATACGCTCCAGTTCGTTCTAGCTTTCCAAGACCTGGATGGGTTGAGCAAGATCCTTTAGAGATTTGGTGCAGCGTTGAACGTAGCGTCCATGCTGCAGTTTCCTGCGCACCCATCGAGCCTATTGTCGCATTGGGCGTAACAAATCAGCGTGAGACGGTTGTTGCTTGGGATGCGAAGACTCTAAAACCCTTGGCAAAGGCAATTGTGTGGCAAGACGGGCGTGCCTCGGCACATATGTCTGAGCTTCAGGCGGGTGTGTGGGGTGATTCAATACGGGTCACCACTGGCTTGCGCCCGAGTCCGTATTTCAGTGCGGGAAAACTTGTATGGCTACTGCGCAACAGTCCGGAAGTTAAGGAAGCTCAGGCGTCTGGACGATTGCGATTCGGGACTGTTGATTCGTGGCTAATCGCACGCTTGAGTAACGGTGCATATGTCACCGATGCAACAAACGCGTCGCGCACGTTGCTGTTTGATCTAAATGTTGGTGATTGGTCACAGGAAATGCTTGATTGTTTTGAAATACCACGTGGCACTCTGCCGGAGATTGTGCCGTCAATTGGGTGTTGTGCAGTGACTCATGAAGGATCTCTTGTCGGTCGAGGTGTTCCCGTAAGTGGAATAGCGGGCGATCAGCAATCGGCTCTTTTCGGTCACCTCATAACCTCGAAAGGTGCAACAAAGGTGACGTATGGAACTGGATGCTTTTTGCTGCAGCATGCTGGTGGAAAGCGTCCTGCGGATATTGAGAGTCTGTTGACGACGATTGCCCTGGCTTACCCCACGGGCTTGACTTACGCGTACGAAGGCAGCGTTTTTACTGCAGGTGCTCTCGTACAGTGGTTTCGCGATGAGCTTGGGTTGATCAATTCGGCTGAGGAGATCGAAGCGCTGGCCCATCAGGTTGTCGATACTGCGGGTGCTGTTATCGTTCCCGCCTTTACGGGGTTGGGTGCGCCCCATTGGGACTCGGAGGCCAGAGGCGCTGTGTTGGGCCTAACGCGGGGTGTTACCGCTGCGCATCTGGCGCGTGCGGCGCTCGAGGCCATTGCACACCAGGTTGAGGATGTTCTCGAGATCATGCCGGAGGTCTCCGACATAATCCATGTCGACGGAGGGGCTTCAGCTAACCGCCTCTTGTTGCAGTTACAGGCTGAGGTGTCTGGTTGTCGGCTTGTTCGCCCTTTGGAGATAGAGACGACGGCCTTGGGTGCTGCCTGGTTGGCGGGTATTTCTGAGGGCGTTTGGGCGGATACGAAGGAGATCGGGCTTTTGCGAGATGGTGAGACTGTTATTGATCCAGAGCAAGGTCACGTCTCAATAGACCGTGCGTCGTGGCGTCGTGCTGTAAAGCGTGCAAAGCATTGGACGAGTAAGTGTGAATCGGCTTAAGGCTATGGTTCTGTGAGCCTGGATGTTGCGCTTTGTCTGTGGGGGGTAACGGACCCGCCAGTTGTGGCGACTCGGTTCGCCGTTGCATGCGGTTTTCAATCTGTCGATGTGCGTCCGGGGTATTCAGTCATTCCGGTGGTCGACCGGATGCTTCCGGTGACGTGTATGGCAGTTGCTCATCTTATGCCGGACGGAGCTGCTCTAGACGCGACGGACCGCCTGGCGCGCTTGAAGGCCGTGGAACACGTCCGCCATGGAATTCTCGAGGCTCAGATGTTAGGAGTGCCTGATATTTATGTGAGCCCTCCAGACACGGCTGATGAGTTAAGCCTCTCCGCATATGGAGCCTCAGTCCTGACACTAGCGGAAGAAGCGGGTCGTGTAGGTGTGCGGGTCGGCATCGAACATTTCCCTGGTCGTGGTTTGCCGACAGTGAACACTACTCTTGATTTCATCAGAGATATCAATCATCCCAACTTATATCTCTTGTTAGATATTGGACACAACCAAATTGCGTCTGAATCTGTTCCCGAAGCAATTGAGACTGCGGGCGATCGATTGTTGTACGTACACGTCAATGACAACGACGGACGAAACGATATGCATCTTGGTTTGCTTGAGGGGGTGCAGCGTGAAGATACATTGCAGGCCGCTCTACAGGCTGTGTCTGAATGCCCCTACGTGCAGTCGGTGAGCATAGAGGTGAGCTCCAAGCTTGATAACCCACAGAGGTCTATCCGTAACAGCCTCGACATTCTGCGTCGTCTTCAGCTGGATTATTAGACGCGTCCGGCAAGACGGTATGCCTCGCCGATCAGCTGAACAGCATTTGCGCAATCACGTGCGGTGACCGCTGGCGGGTCACCGCGTCCAAGACGGGTCAGGCAGTCTTTGACGAACCCGGGGTAGCTGGAAGTCACGGTCAATGGAGCTTCGATGTATTCATCTCGTCCAGATCCGAGGATGTTTAGTCCGTCCGGTACTACACGAAGCATCGCGTTTTCACCTGCAACTTTCATTTCGATGTCCGAACTGTTTTCTGGCCATGTTGGCATCGTGTAGCCGACTTCAACGTGGACAAGCACACCACTGGTGCTCCGTAGTGTGGCGAGCGCGTAGTCCTCGACCTCCGTAGCGTGTACGACGTTGCTAATTACGGCGGATGCCACCGTGAGATCCTCTCCGAGTAAGGATTTGGCCATGTCCATGCCGTGACCGCCCAGATTCGTTAGGGCTCCACCGCCAGCAGCCGTGATGTCCAACATCCATGGTGAGTCCCATTCAACATATCGCTGCATCGTCGGTCGAATGATTCGAAATACGATGTGGGAAATTTGTCCAAATTCGTTGTCAGCGATCATCTCGCGAGCTTTTTGTGCCCAGGGAGTCTGTCGGTTTGGAAATGGTACGGTCACCCACGCATTGCGCTGCTCAGCTAGGTCAGCTATTTCAGCTACGGCTGCGGCAGTGGTGCCCATGGGTTTTTCCATAAGGAATGGGATGCCAACATTGATGAGATGTCTGGCTATTTCGGGCATGTCCACGTGACGTCCAAGGGCGATGACAAATTCCGGTTTTGTCGAATCGATCATTTCGCGGTAGTCAGTGAAGGCGACAGTTTCAAATCGACGTGCCCGGTCTTCGGCGATCGTGGTGTTGGCGTCTGATACACCAACGAGGTCTACATCCAGATCCCGAAGAATGTTTAGGTACGAGGCGTCGTAGGTCGAGTGCCAGTGGTTAACTTCTACAACAGCGATGCGACGTGGTGAGCTGATGGCGGTAGTCTCCAGTGTCTTCTCATGTGGACGGTACCACGGGTAATGGAAGTAAGCTCATGTGCGTAAGCGGCGCGTGGGAGGTTTCGCAGTGAGTGATGATGGTGGAAGGCCCAGCGTAAGGTTCCGAAATCTTTTGGACCGTATGCGTGCCACGATCGATAGCGATCGAGCTGACGAGATTAGGACTCGGATGACCGATATCCGAAATCGGGTAGAGGCGAGTGTTGAAAAGGAAGATGTTCGTCGCGTTCGATCCGAAGTGGCATCTCTTGGTTCTGATGCGATCAGGCGCTTAGATAAGGCGGTTACACACGAGGGAACGCGAAACGTTTTGCAGCGAATCGATGCCACGGTCACCAATATTGGGGCACGCGTACGGGGGGATGGTCTGGACGGGAATCCAACGGACGAGGGTGATTCGGAGCTGGAAGAGTCAGATGGTCAATCGGGGACGTCGGGTTCTTGATGGTCCTCGTGCGACACGCTCCGAGTCGGGTTGAGTTCCATCTACGACATTGTTGTGTATGCGGAGCATGAAACCTGACTGGTAGTTGTCCAGATAGTGGGCCATGAGAGAAAAATGGTTGGATCGCAGTCATTAGTGTTGAGTATTGATGTCGGGAGCTCCTCTGTTCGAGTGTCTGCCTACGAAGTGTTTGGCGAAGAGCTTTCAGAGGTGGCGGCGAAGACCATATATCGATTTGTAGTCACCCCTGATGGAGGTGCTGAAATCGATGCTGACACATTACTGCTCCATGTTGTAGAGACGGTTGATCTTGTGCTCGATCGGATCGGCGAGCGGGCCGATGATGTGGTTGGCGTTGGCATGAGTGCTTTTGCATCAAGTGTGATGGGGGTTTCTCGGTCTGGTGAGCCTTGTACAGCTGTCTACACATACGCTGATACACGGAATGCGTTTGATGCCGCTGCGCTGCGTCAGGAGTGGGATGTTCCGGAAATCTACGATCGGACTGGGACCCCCATCCACGCGAGTTATCTTCCTGCGCGGCTTCGGTGGTTGAGTCGAACTAGGGCTGAGACAGTCCGGAAAGTCGAGCGTTGGATCACGTTCGGAGAGTATGTGTTTGAGCAATTGTTTGGCCGCCCCTGCGGACTTGGACTGAGCATGGCTGCGTGGTCGGGGCTGATGAACCGGCATGAGCTTGTCTGGGATATGGGAGTTCTAAGTGCCCTAGAAGTCGATCCGGAATCGCTTGGCGAGATTGAACGTGATGGACATAGCGTAGACGATGGTCTTGCAGGGGTTTGGGCTCGACGTTGGCCAGCTCTTGCGCGCGTTCCGTGGTTCCCGCCCCTTGGTGACGGATTGTGCAGCAATCTGGGTACTGCAATCGGTGGGTCTAGCGATGTTGTAATCAATATCGGAACAAGCGCAGCAGTCAGAGGCATCGTTCCAGGTCCAGTCGATTCTATTCCTACGGGCCTCTGGGAATATCGCTTTGATAGAGATAGGTCGTTATTCGGTGGGGCTGAAACCAACGGGGGTAATGTGGCTTTCTGGCTGCGCGATATTTTGGGTGGGCTTGATGGCGGTGAGATGGATGATGTAGTGGCTGGCCGGGATGCTGACGGGCATGGCTTGACGGTTCTCCCTTTCCTTTCCGGAGAGCGGAGTCCTGGATGGGATGACAGTGCTCGGATGACTATCCATGGAGCTAGCCTCAACACGTGCTCTGCGGACGTTCTATTGGCGGGATTGGAATCAGTAGCATATCGGGTGGCTGCCATTTATGACCTTCTGATTGCTGCGGTTGCTGAACCAGAGGCGGTTTACGTATCTGGGGGCGCGTTGTCACGGTCAGACCGGTGGACGTCAATTCTTGCGGATGTGTTGGGTCGACCAGTAATTCGGTCGAACGTCTCGGAACCTACAGCTCGTGGCGCGGCGCTTTGGGTTGCGAGGGCCTTGGGTAGCGCAAAATGTGGGTTAAGTGACGATGGGCGAGGACAGGTGTTTGATCCTGACCTCAGACGACATGCGCAATATTGTGACGCGAAAGAGCGCCAGCGACGCCTATACCAACGAATGTCGGGGGCTGGCGACTTGTATGGTCACTGAGGTTGTTGTGCCACCACGATCAAAGTGACGGAGAATGGATGGCATCTCAGCGACCGGGTAGTCCAATGACAATCGCAGTCGGTGTTGATCACCGTGGGTTCTCGATAAAGGCCGAGATTGTTGAGATTCTGCGTAAGGCTGGCCATCACGTGTTAGATCTTGGGACAAATTCAGCGGACTCAGTGGACTATCCGGACTTCTCAGCAGCTGTTGGAAGGGCTGTTGCCGAAGGTAGAGCTGACAGAGGGCTGATTGTGTGCGGAAGTGGTGTTGGTGCTTGCGTCGCAGCGAACAAAATTCAAGGTGTTCGGGCTGGTATGTGTCATGACACATACTCAGCCCATCAAGGTGTGGAGCACGATGACATGAATGTGCTCTGCCTTGGTTCGGGAATCGTCGGGATATCGTTGATAGAGGAAGTGATCGGTGCATTTCTCGGAGCGCGATTTGTTGGTGGCGAAAAACGCTATGTTCGACGTCTCCGGAAAGTCGAGGCTCTGGAGCGTGGTGATGGTGAGCCACAGGATGCATAGGGCAGGTTAAGCCTTCAGATTGCATTGATACTATTGAGCATGGAACGGTATGGCCGTGCTTCTTTTTTTCCTGAGGCAGATGGCTCATGCAGCCTGGAAGGATCAAGATGTCTGAGAATCCTCTTCGCGGTTTGCACCAACAGGGTCAGAGTGTTTGGCTCGACTATCTCAGTCGGGATCTGATTCAATCTGGAAAACTTGCAAGTTTGGTAGCAGATGATGGGGTTCGTGGCATTACGTCGAACCCAACGATTTTCCAGAGTGCGATTGCGAGTAGCGAGGTCTACGATCAAGAAATACGTGACTTCGCCACTAAAGGTTTTCTGCCCGCACAGATTTTTGAAGAATTGGCTGTGGAAGACATTTCCTCCGCTTGTGACGTTCTACGAGGCGTCTATGAAGAATCGGAGAAAACAGACGGGTTCGTTAGTTTGGAGGTGTCACCTCATCTTGCCCACGATACGGACGGGACCGTCGATGAGGCTCGTCGCTTAGTCACCTCGGTCGATAGGCCCAATTTGATGATTAAAGTCCCGGCTACTGATGCTGGACTACCGGCGATTGAGACCCTCTTGATAGAGGGTGTGAACGTAAATATCACGCTTATATTTGCACAGGCCGTTTACCGCGCTGTTGCCGAAACGTACCTGCGTGCGCTTGAAGTACGGTTCCGAAAGGGAGAAACGATAAACGACGTTGCCTCGGTCGCGAGTACGTTCGTAAGTCGGATCGATACCGCGGTTGATAGTCGGCTCGAAGCATTAATTGAGAATGGATCAGACCACGAGGGTGAGATTCGCTCGCTCGTTGGTAAGGCGGCCATTGCGAATTCAAAGATGGTCTACAGGGTTTTCGAAGATTTGTTTACGAACTCAGAGAGGTTTGCAGTGCTTGCTGAGGCGGGTGCTTCAAAACAACGTCCACTCTGGGCCAGCACAAGTACAAAGAATCCGGATTTCCCAGAGACTTTGTATGTGGATGAGCTTATTGGTCCTGCAACGGTCAATACTATGCCTGAGAATACGATGGAATCGTTTCGCGAACACGGTGAGGTTCAACGGACAGTCTCCAGTGATCTCGATTATTGGGGTGCGGTGCTTGACCGGTTGACTGAGCTTGGAATTGACCTTGATGAAGTTATGCATGATCTGCAGGTCGAGGGTGTACAGAAATTCGTTGATTCGTACGATCAGCTTCTGAACGATCTGCGTGCGAAGTCCGAGACACTCGTTACCTAAGCGGTGGGTGAAACACTGGAGGCGCTGTGGGATTTGCTTTGCGTCTGGCCGATACGGATAAGGCTGTCTTGCGTGCTCTTGATCGTGCGCAGGCTGACGATGTGGTCAGACGGCTGTGGGCGAAAGATCCCTCGCTTTGGAGTGGTGACACACACGATCAGACACTAATCACCCAGCGACTTGGGTGGCTTCGAGTCGCTGAGATGATGCGTGAAGGGTTGGATGATTTAATCGAGTGGGCTGTTGCTGTAGGTCAACATGTTGATGACATCGTGTTATTGGGAATGGGTGGGAGTAGCTTAGCTGCAGAAGTGATGGTGAGTGTTGTTCCGCCGGTCGAGCCAGCTCCTACGTTGACGATTCTTGACACGACGAATCCAGCTGCAGTTCATAGGGTTGAGGCGGATCTTGACTTGAAACGCACCATCTTTATCGTTTCCAGTAAGTCAGGTAACACAATCGAGACAGCGATGCTCGCTGCCCACTTCTGGCGTTGTTATGAAGCGATAGGAATTGATAATCCGGGGCAGCACTTCGTAGCAATAACAGATCGTGGGAGTGACTTGGAAAAACTGGCTATTGCTCGGATGTATCGGCGCATATTTTTGAATCCGATTGATATAGGAGGACGCTATTCGGCGCTCTCATTCTTCGGTCTGGTTCCGGCGGCTTTAGCGAGTGTTGATGTGGCGACATTACTTGATCGTACAGTTGCTGCGATTCACCGATCTTCCACGAACTCAGATGTGGCTACAAACGCGCCGATTATGTTTGGAGTGGCGCTTGCGGCTATGGCCTGGCGTGGTCGGGATAAATTGTCGCTGGTTTCCACGTCCACGCTGCTCCCGGTGGGCGCTTGGATTGAGCAGCTAGTGGCTGAAAGTACTGGCAAAGGCGGGAAGGGCATCATTCCGATTGAAGGAGAGACAGTAGCTGACCCTGGCGTTTATAGGAATGACCGTGTTTTTGTACACCTGCTTATCGAAGGTGAGGAATCGAGTGACCAGATAGCGGCAGTCCATGCATTGGCGGGTGCTGGTCACCCGGTTGTTACCGGTCGATTTTCGGATCCTTTGGATTTGGGTGCGCATTTTTTGGAATGGGAGCTGGCGGTCGCTACGGCTGGTTATGGACTCAACATAAATCCATTTGATGAGCCGGATGTGTCCGAAAGTAAAATAAACACCCGTCGTGTCCTGGACGAAGCCAAGGCTGCGGGCCGGTTTCCGCCGGTTCCAACGGGTCCATGTGAAGATGGAGTGATAGCGACGGGCAGCGCAGCACCCGATTTGTCTAGTGCGATCGCGCATTGGCTGGATTTGGTCGCTGATCACGACTATGTGTCCATTCATGCCTATGTCGATCGAGTCGCATCGAATGAGTCTTTGCTGCGCTCAATTCAGAAGCTCTTGCGCGATCACACGCGTTGTGCGGTGACTTTGGGATACGGACCGCGGTTCTTGCATTCGGCAGGGCAGCTCCACAAGGGTGGGCCGGCCACAGGTGTTTTTCTTCAAATCACCTCAGACCATAAAGGAGATGTCCAGATTCCTACAGCAAGCTTCAGTTTGGGAAATTTGGTGGATGCACAGGCGGCGGGTGATCTCGAATCGTTAGTTTGCAAGAATCGCCGGTATCTGCGATTACATATGGAGAGTCCTACGAAAGGTCTTGTTACCATCGAACGCGCAGTCCGTGCGGCGTTTGACCTTAGATGCCTTGTTGCCCAATGAGCATTTCGTGAATGGGGTCGACGAGGTGTCTGCCGGGGAGCAACCCATCGATCCATTGTTACGGGGTGTGGACAATCAGGCTGTTCCGATAAACCAGACCCTAATTATTTTTGGCGGGTCTGGTGATCTCGCGGCACGCAAGCTTATTCCAGCGCTCTATAACCTTGGTCGTGACTCGCTTCTTCCTGAGGGCCTTGCCGTGGTTGGTCTGGGACGTCGTGAGATGAACAACGAGAGCTATCGGAACCGCTTGTATGACGCGGTTTGTAAGTTCTCTCGCACAGGTCCTCCCGAATTAGATATATGGCACGAATTCAAGAAATGCTTGTATTACGTGCGGGGTGATTTTGGGTCCCAGGGCGGGTACGACGATCTCAAGGTTGAGCTTGCTGATATTGAAGAACGACACGGCACCGTGGGCAATCGAGTTTTTTATCTGGCAACTCAACCGAGCCTGTTTCCTGAAATTATTCGCTTGATTGGACAGTCTGGGCTCAATCGCGGTTCAGGTATAACTCGGATTGTTATTGAGAAGCCGTTCGGGCGCGATCTTGAGACAGCTAGTTCGCTTAACGGCATTGCCAGCGGTGTTTTCGATGAATCACAGATATATCGAATAGATCACTACCTCGGGAAAGAGACCGTGCAAAACGTGCTCGTCATGCGTTTTGCGAACGTGATCTTCGAGCCTGTGTGGAATCGGAGCTATGTCGATTCGGTGCAGATTACGGTGGCTGAATCGGTAGGGCTAGAAGGACGTGGCACTTACTATGAAGAGGCTGGTGCATTGCGTGACATGGTTCAGAGCCACATCATGCAGCTTTTGGCATTGGTTGCGATGGAGCCACCTATTGATTTTCAAGCTGACTCCATCCGTGACGAAAAGATGAAGGTTCTTCGATCTCTCAGGAAGTTCGATCCGTCCGACGTTGCCCAGCATGTTGTTCGTGCGTCCTATGGTGCCGGTGTTGTTGAGGGGAAAGAGGTTCGTGCTTACCGAGACGAACCTGGTGTTAAAGCTGATTCGGAAACGGAGACATACGTGGCCGCGCGTTTATTCATTGATAACTGGCGCTGGAAAGATGTGCCCTTTTACGTACGGAGTGGCAAGCGTTTGGCTAAGCGTGCAACTGAGATCGCAATCCAATTCAATGCGGTGCCCCATTTACTTTTTGGTGAATCAAATCCAAGTGGAATCCCTCCCAATGTGCTTGCGATGCGAATACAGCCGGATGAGGGTATTTCAATAACGTACGAGGCTAAGCGACCGGGTCCAGCGATGCGTGTTCAACCGGTCCGAATGGAGTTCGGATACGGAGGGAATTTTGAGGAGGAGTCATCTGACGCGTATGAGCGATTGCTTCTGGACATCATGTTGGGTGATCAGACACTATTCATTCGACGTGATGAGGCTGAGTCCGCTTGGCAGGCGGTGATGCCGATTCTGGAGGCATGGGGGAATCGCGATGCACCCGAGGTCGCAACTTACGAGGCTGGGCGGTGGGGGCCACGATTGGCGGGTGACTTACTGCGTTCCGATGGTTTTCGATGGCGGCGTTTGTGATCCTGGCTCTGGGTTTCGTTGATACAACTTGTGACGTCATGGCTTTTCGTATTGCCAGATAACGCGTTGCGATGTTCGTGGTGGAGACTACCTAGTGGTTCCATCGCTCTCTCAGGGGATAGCAGAGCAGGTGGCTATTCACATCGAAAGTCCTTGTTTACTGCGGGCATCAACGTTCGGTGTGTTTTCCGAACCACGTTCATCTGGAATCGAATCTGGATCTCGTCATCGGTATAGATGGCGGTGGTCGTTGCGTCAGCTGTTAATCTCGTCGGAGGATGCTGGGCTCGAAATGTGCGAAGGGTATTCGAGTATTGAGAAGGAGGCGGCGTGTGTATAGGGCCGCATTGATTGGTGCGACTGGATTTGGGAATTATGGTCATGGACTCGATAGGGCTTGGGGGCTGACCCCAGAAGTTGACGTGATCGCGGTTGCCGATGTCGACGTTGATTCGGCGCGCGCGAAGGCAGACGAAGTTGGGGCCTCGGAGGCGTTTGGTGACTATGGCGAGATGCTTCGCTCCGTCGAGCCAGACTTCGTTACCGTGTGTACAAGACGACCTGATATGCACGTCCAGATGCTAATGGCGGCTGTTGAAGCTGGGGCGCGAGGGATCTATTGCGAGAAGCCTTTTGTGTGTACTCCAGCTGAAGCAGACAAAGTGATCGAAGCTGCAAATTCTAAGAGTACTCGAATCCAGATTGCCCACCGGCGACGTGTTGATCCTAACGTGCTGAGGGTTATTGAGTTGGTTGAGTCTGGTGAAATTGGGCGCCTGGTAAGTATGCATACGACTGGGAAGAACGATGATAGGCGAGGTGGGGCCGAAGATCTGGCTGTGTTGGGCGTGCATTTCATGGATTTGATGCGACAGATTGCAGGCGATCCGATTCACGTTAAGGCGGATGTGTTTAAGTCAGGTCAACCGGTCGGCTTTCCGGATGTCCATGAGGGCAATGAGGGTATTGGTCCGATTGCAGGCGACCAAATTTTTGCGTCCTTTGTGTTTCGTCGGGGCGTCGTTGGCACATTCAGTTCGGTTCGAGCTGTCAAGGGAGGACATCGGGCGATGGGGATCGAGCTTAGAGGGACGGCGGGAATGATATCGCTGCGAGGGGGCGGTCCGGCCTCGGAGCAGACCATCCTTGTTAATCGTTGTCCGGCAGATGATCCGAGTGCTGACAGCAATTGGGAGCCAGTAGAGGTTGAGCCACTGCAATGGGATAGTGAGGCTTATTCCAATGAGCCTGCTGATTTGGCTCAACTCTTGCACACTGCCATGGTGAGGGACTTGCTTCAGGCGGTGGATCAGAGACGTCGTCCCATATGTGATGGAATCGACGGGCGTTGGGTTATCGAGATGGTGATGGGGATACACGAAGCGGCTCTGACGCAGCAGGTCCTCAAATTCCCTCTCAGTACGCGCGAGAATCCCTATGCTATCCACCGTGAGGCGGTGCTTAGTACGGTCTAGACGGTCGTGAATTGATTGGTTACGGTCGTCGGCTCGATGTCATGCGGTGGCTAGTCGGATTAGGTTGGTTAGTTGTCCGGACGCGAGATCCTCAATGCGGACGTGGGTGGCAGACATGGAACGAGCCAGTTCGGGTAATGGACTAATACGAGCGCGACGGCGGTCGGCGTCAATCACAAGACTTGGGATATGGTCGAGTGCGAGTCGACGTGCGGCACGTAGTGCATCGTCGACCGGATCTGATCCGGCGTTAAGGCCGACATTTGCTACGCCGTCAGTTAGGAGAACCACGATTGGCCGTGTCTCCGCATCGCGTGACCGTTCACGAAGGATGACACGGCGTGCGAGGTCAAGACCGTGGGCGAGCGGTGTGCGGCCTCCTGTAGGAAGTTCACGCATGCGTGCGTGTGCTAGATCTAGACTTGTTGTGGGCGGGACAGTTTCATAAGCCTCCGTTTTTCGAAAGGTCACAAGACCAACTCGGTCACGGCGCTGATAGGCGTCGGAAAGCAGTCCAAGAACAGCTGACTTTGTTAGCTGCATGCGGCGCTGGGCAGCCATGCTTCCCGATCCATCGACGACGAAAAGCATTAGGTTTCCGATCTTTCGCATGCGCCGACGAATGCGGATGTCGTCGTGGGTAATGGATAGCGGGCGGCTAGTTAGCCCTCTCAGGGCGGCAACGCGAATGGTGTCGATGATCGCGACGTCAGGTGGATCTCCAGGTTGCATAGGTCGGCTTCGGACGGAGCGTCCACGACGGCCCTGAACTTCATGTTGTGTTCTACGCCCTGCCTTTGGACGTGCGGTGGAAATTCGTTCGGGGGCAATTAGGTTCGGTGGGTCGGGATTCACATCACCTTCTATATGCCGGTCGCTTGTTGCAGTGCTGGCTTGATGAGCTTGCTCGCTTGAAGACGTCGGCACATCATCACCGCTCGTCGATGCGGTTTGTTCCGTGTTGCTCTCACCTGATTCATTGGTGGTCGTGCTGCGTCCTGCATCGAAGGATTGAATAGCTTGGTCGAGTTCATCGTCGTCGAGATGCGGCGGGGTGAATGGGTCGCGACGCCTCCGATGGGGCAGTGCGATCTCAGCCGCTCGTCGGACGTCATCTTGAGTGACATCGGTGCGCCCTTCCCAAGCCGCGATGGTGGACGACGTTTTGTGCATCACAATGTCGGCACGATGTCCGTCAACATCCATGGCGACGGCGATGTGTGTGATCAGGGCTAACATTTCTTCATTCAGCGTTACTTGGGGCATTAATTGGCGAGCCGTCGTTATGCGGTCACGAAGTTCGTTGCTTGATGGATCCCATTGCTGCAAGTAGGCGCGGGCGTCTGATTCAAATGCGATGCGTCGTCGGACAATCTCAGCACGCGCTATGGGGTCCAAGTCGCCCCGAATCTCAGCTGCTAAGCCAAATCGATCTAAGAGTTGTGGTCGGAGGTCCCCTTCCTCTGGATTCATAGTTCCGATCAGGATGTATTCCGACGGGTGTTTATATTGCACGCCCTCACGTTCGATGAGGTTGATGCCTGATGCAGCGCTGTCGAGGAGTGTATCTACAAGATGGTCGTCGAGCAGGTTCACTTCATCCACGTAAAGCAGACCTCGATGTGCGGCTGCCAGTAGGCCTGGCTCGAACTCACGTCGACCACTAGATAACGCAGCTTCGAGATCAAGTGTCCCGATGACTCGATCTTCCGTTGCTGATACCGGAAGGTCGATTACCTTTACTTGGCGTGTTGTCGAATCGATATCAAGATTCTTTTCACGTTTCGCCTGGCATTCGTTACAAAGGTTCAGCGAGTCGGGATCGCATCCGTACCGGCATGTTGATACTAGAATCTCCGGCAAAACCGCGGCTAGGCCGCGGACAGCCGTCGATTTTGCAGTGCCTCTCTCGCCGCGGATTAGTACGCCACCGATGCTAGGGTTTACGGCATTTAACAGGAGGGACAGTCGCATACGGTCCTGTCCCACTATTGCCGCGAATGGAAACGCGGCGTTGCGGGTTGGGTTAGATGATTGGCTCATTGGGTAATCGTCGCACATGCGTAGATAGTGCACGGATATAAGGACTGTCCGTTTTGGGGAAAGTCGCGCCGAAGCAAGTTGTTTGTGGGGATGCAAAGAAGACGGCGGTGACGACGAGGCATGTACTGTGGTCGTGATGGATTCCGCCTGGCGTATGTGTGTGGGTGGGAACAGCTTGTTGATTGGTGAAGCCGAAAAGGTGTAATGAATCGGTTAATACACGCAACTCTACCGCTGGCACTTGGACATCTACTTCCCGGGTTCTGGAGGAGTTGCGTTTCTTGATTTCACTGGCGATGGGTCTATTGAACTAGTTAGCGCATAGCGCATTCTATTGGTTAGCCAGGCAACGAAGAAGAGAAGGACGAGCACACTGATAAATTGCGATTGTTGGAGGCCAAACAGGTGCTCCGGTTGGTCGATGCGGAGGAACTGAAGCCCGAATCGGAGTGTTGCGTAGCCAGCCAGTATGGTCCAGAAGGCATACAGCCGATTCATGTGGCGACGGGCGAAGAAAAGCGCGATCACAAAAAGGATTAGATCCCCAAGCAATTCGTACGTTGTTGCCGGGTGCACTGGCGTTGATTGTCCAACAGTGTTTGGGTGGGTGTAGAAGACTGCCCAGAAAAGATCTGTTGGGAGTGACCAGTGCTCGCCATTGATGAGGTCTCCGACTCGGCCTATGGCCATGCCCAGGATCAACCCAGGTGCGCCAATATCTAGCGCGGT
This sequence comes from uncultured Chloroflexota bacterium, assembly GCA_964422795.1. Taxonomy (GTDB): domain Bacteria; phylum Chloroflexota; class UBA11872; order UBA11872; family UBA11872; genus UBA11872. Next base: position 61,081 of record CAYRCL010000034.1, on the reverse strand, counting down.
TGGCACGTTCAATTTCATCCACCAGGCTGCTCCGGCGACCGCGAGCGTGCCGCCAAGTGGAGCCCCCCATACGGTTATTCCACCGTTTGCGAAGGCAAGCACTTGAATCCAGTTGCCAGAGAATTTATCGAGGTTGTCAACGACATATAAAAGACGTGCCATTACGAGACCGCCTCCCAGAGCCCAGAATGCGAGAGTCGTGACCTGCTCGTCCGCGATTGAGGTGCGGCGCCCGAGGCGACGCGCCACCCATACGCCGACCAGCATTCCGATGATCGCGAATAGCGAATGCCAGGTGATTCGGATCGGACCAAAGGCAAGGAGGTTTGGATCCCAAGGGATAGCGATTGCAGGCATCAATATATGGCGTGTGAGCTAACGGTTTGATGATAGCGGGCTGAGTCGAATTGGTCTGTACCCGTCGGTTAGCGCGGAACAGTAAATGTGCCAGAGTTGTACGGTGCATTGTTCAGTTGTGGGCCTATCAGGCTTGCTGGGTGACCATACGTGAGACTGGAATGTACAGCGGCATTTAGCACTGTGTTTCTGGTCCGCCAGGTCGCGGTGTCGGTCATTGGTCGAACCCAGGCTGATCGTGCTTCGAGCAGGTGTTGCAAGTCGAGCCTTGCGCTGCGTGCAGCTGGTGCGAGTGCTGGTATCCATGACGGAGTCCCATAACTAAGGGTTTGGGGCTGTGCGGGTCCAGCGAATTGTGCCGCCAACTGTAATGTGGCCTGTTCAGGGGTCGGCCCAGGTGCAGCGATGAATGTTGTATACAACGGGATGCGACGTTGTAGGTTAGGCCAGGCGGGCATCGGCGCAATATCCCAGTCAGTCCGGGCTTCTTCAGGAAGTTGGATTAGGCGGTCCAGAGCACGGCCGTGCACAATCATGGTAGCTACACGGCCTCGAATTAAGGCATGGGCCGGATCGCCGCGGCCATCCCAGGTGCTGGGCGGTGGTGATGTCCGGATCTTCTGCCACTGATCGATGTACCACTGCCAGGCCTGTAAGGCGTGGCCACTTTTGGGAAATCTGCCGGCCGATCGTGCGACTGTTTCGAGTTCGGGGAGTCCGGCTACGACTCCGAATCCATACTCGTGTCTTTCTCGGTCGGTTAGCCGTCGAGCCGATTCTTCTAATTCGGGAAAGGTGAATCCTGGGGTGTACACGCCCGCGCGTGTGAATCGTTCACGACTAAAGAGTAAATAAGTTGGATGCGCGCTCATAGGAAGGCCAAGTAGACGGCTGTTGAGCTTTCCCAAGGCGAGCATTTCATCGAGAAAGTCGTGCTTTGTGTTCAGGGCTTCATCGAGGGGTGACAGAGTGGTGAAGGCTTCCAGGTTGAACATGGTGTCGCCTGGGACTCCCACAAGCAGGTCTGGCAGGTTGCCTGCTAATGCAAGCGTTTTGAGCTTTTCCAGTCCCGCAGGCCCCGTGTCGATGATTTCCGCCTTGATTTCGGTAGGTGTTGTTATGGATTCGAATGGTGTGCTCGATCGGTTCGCGAATCGTGGATTCACTGCGATACGAAGCGGCACTCGGATTACTTTGGGTGATGAATCAGGGGTGATCGTTCTGACCGACCGTGGGTTGTTAGGGATGGTGATGTCTGTCGCGGTGGGAGTCGCCCTTGGAGTTGTGGTGGGAGTCGCTCTCGGAGTTGTAGTGGGAGTCACAGTCCAGGTTACGGTTGGTGTAGGCCTAGCGGCGCGGCTTGCGGTAGCTGTTGATCCGCTGCTTGACGTTTCGGTCATTTGACGGTCACGGCTATTGAGGTAGGTCGTATCCGTTGGTTCGAAGGTCCGCTGCTTATCGATGGGTAGCGGTCCGCAGGATGCGAGCAGAACCCATAGTCCTGAGGATGGAGCTATGTACAGGAGTTGTCTTCGGTTCATCCTAGTGAGCACATTGTTTTCAAATTACTGCCATTGTGCTCATAGGTTCCTACATCCGCGCGTAATGACATGCGACCATAGAGTGAAGTCGAGACGATTTATATCACCTGCGAGAATGCTCAATGCATGATGTCGTGATTATCGGTTCTGGCCCATCCGGGCTAACGGCGGCGATCTATGCTGCGCGTGCAAATCTTTCAACTCTTGTTCTTACAGGCGAAGCATTTGGTGGCCAAATTGCTACGACAAACGATGTCGAGAATTACCCGGGATTTGAGGAAATCACTGGGCCCGATCTCACGGCACGTATGCGTGCGCAAGCAGAGAGGTTTGGGGCTGAGATGGTGATGGATCAGATATCAGAAGTGGATTTTCGAAGTCCCCCATTTTCATTGATTGGGGGATCCAGAACATACCAGGCACGTTCGGTTATTGTTGCGACTGGTGCTAGCCCCAAGTTGCTGAATGTGCCCGGTGAGCAGGAGTTTTGGGGGCGGGGTGTCTCCGTGTGTGCGACATGTGATGGTGCTTTTTTTCGGGACCAACCCGTTGCGGTTGTTGGGGGCGGGGATAGCGCGCTACAAGAGGGTCTATTTCTCACCCGATTTGCTTCCAAAGTAACCGTTGTTCATAGACGTGACGAACTGAGAGCGGGTCCGTATCTACAGGGTCGTGCGCAAAAGGATCCCAAAATTGAGTTCTTGTGGGATTCGGTGGTAACTGACGTGCGTGGTGATCAGGTGGTCACCTCAATTGGGATTCGTAATGTTAAGTCAGGTGTACAGGACGAGCTTACGACTGATGCATTGTTCGTGTTTATCGGACATTACCCCAACACCGAACTCTTTAAGGGCAGGCTGGAAATGGATGATGACGGGTACATCCTGGCTGATCGCTACATGCATACGAGTGTTGACGGAGTGTTTGTGGCAGGGGAAGCGCAGGACCATTATTTCCGGCAAGCGATCACAGCGGCCGGTGAAGGATGTCAGGCTGCGATGGAAGCTGAAAAATTTGTTGCGAGGCATAGCAGTCGTTAGGTGAAGGTCGCGAAGACGAGGTCCTGAAGTGTGTATGGCTCGCTGTCGTTGAACAGGCGTAGTCTTTGTGATGTTGTTGGACTATCGATGGACGACATTTCGTTTTTATTGTGGGCTGAGGATGACCTGTCCACCTTGCATTACAAACTCGATGTGTTGAAGTGATTCGATGCGATTCAGTGGGTTGTCACGTACAGCCACAAGGTCAGCGGCTTTTCCTGGTTCAACAGTCCCGACCTCAGATTCAAGGCCTAGGGCTTGGGCCGCTACCCGAGTCCCCGCTAGCAGAGCATCAGCCGGATTCATGGTTTCAGCCATAAGACTGAACTCGACGGCGTTTTCATGCCCGTGTGGCATTTCGGATCCTCCAGTGGTGTCGGTTCCGAGGGCTATTCGTGCGCCCGCATCGTACGCTTGCCGAAGTGATCGGACTTGGGCTTTATAGGTTCTCCGGTCTTCAGCGCTGGTTCGAAATGCTCGTGCTCGAAGGGTCGGTACTAAAAAGGTGCCGCGTTCGATGATGAGTTCGAGAGTGTCGTCGTCGATGTTGTATGCATGTTCGACCGTATCAACGCCGCCGAGCACAGCACTTCGAACACCAGGAGTACCCATAGCGTGTGCAGCGACTCGAAGCCCCTAGGCATGGGCTTCGTGCATGATGACTTCAACTTCTGGCACGCTATAAGTGGGAACTTCGCCCCAAGCAGATTGGCCATGGCCGGTCGACGTGCCGATCTTAATCACACTGGATCCTTCAAGGATTGATTGGCGCACGGCGCGACGACAGGCGTCGATGCCGTCAGCTGGTCGGACCCATCGCCACGACGGTTCCATGCCGAACCATGGCCCACTGGTTCGAGCGATTGCGTATCCCGCTGCCAGCATTCGTGATCCACGCACGGCACCGTCGTCAATCGCACGTTTTAGAGCGACTGAAGTCTGGGATCCGAGGTCTCGGATAGTCGTGAATCCGGCGTTCAATAAGTCCTCAACCTGTCTTGTGGATCGGATTGCCCGGTACTCGATCGGTCCGGGGTGCTGATGCTTGGGGTGTTGTCCCATCAGGTGAACATGCGCATCAATCAGTCCCGGTAGCAGGGTGCACGGCCGAAGGTCTATGACTGCGTCGTCAGGTCCGATAGGTACAGTGGTCGAAGGGCCAACTTCTTCAATTCGAGGTCCGCGTACGATGACTACTGGGTCGTCAAGCAGTGTCCGGTCGTTAGCTGCGAACAGCTTGCCGGCCCGTATGGCGATACCAGGCAGTGGTTCGGTCACGAGCGTTCGCGTGTACCTATCCGTGCTTTATCGGTAATCCTAAGCGAGTTGCTGGATTGTTCTGTTGGTCTAGAAGAACCAAAAGAGTAACTCTGGGTCGGGGCGAGAGGATTTGAACCTCCGACCTCATCGTCCCGAACGATGCGCGCTACCAGGCTGCGCTACGCCCCGAAGGGTTGAGTATAGGCGACAACCCTGTTGGGCGGACGCTCGTGAGTTCGCGTTGCGTTGTTCGGAAGTCGTGTTCTGCTCTCTGGCTAGGCGAATACACCAGCTGGGTCGATGGCGGATCTGGAGGCTTGTACAAGCACCGAATCGGTTGGCGTATGGCGCGGTGGGTCGACTCGGGCTTCAACGCCTCTAGCGCATAGAGCGTTCGCGTCAAACTCGGCCTGATCTCGATCGTTGTACAGGGCAACGACTCGTGTTTCGTCATCCGACGTGGCGGTCTTGTATGCGTGGGGAAGATTGTTAAGGGCCAGAGTTGCATCGTGTGACGTGAGGTCATCACAGCAGACAAGTGCTACGGCCATCTGTAAGGTCGATGCGTCGATGCTGCCCATCGCTGTTTTGTCGCCCTCGCGACGGTTTCTGAGGCGTAAAGTGAGTTGTGTTATAGCTCCTAGATGGCCTCGTGAGCCCCACAGTGCGTGCGTTAATCCGTACCCGACTGAATTCTTAACGGTCGACCCACCGACTGCTAGAAGCTTGCCTGTTCCATCGACCACGCGAGCGCCCAGTATCCAGCGTCGCGCTGGCACGTCGAGTGGGTCGATCGTTGTTGCTCGTCCAGATGCGATCATGCCACCGATTGTCTGTGGTGCCTCGATTCGGTGTAGTGGCCAAACAAGTCCTGAAGGCTTGAGAGCGGTTTCAAGCGCGGTTGGATCGACACCGGCGTCTACGTAGGCGACGTAGTCACGAGGCACTACCTTGAAGGTGTTGAGCTTTTGTGTCGATACGTGGCGTGCAGTTCGATCGCTCGATGGTTCAAATATCGTTAGTGAGCTGCCACCAACGACGCGTACTCGTGTGCCCGCACTGTAGGCGGTTTGGACAGTCTGTATAAGCTCCTCCAGTGTGTTTGGAGACTTAATTGAGGGGCTTTTCATCATAGAAGAGTAGCGCTCGTAAGATCCGCGCTGGAAAATTGAGCATGTTTGTTCGCCGTCTTGCTGCTGTTTTGGCAGGCCGATTTGTTGGGTGGCTCTCGCGCTTGGTTCGGATCGGGGGTGGTACTGCCGTCAGTGGCTTAGTGTCCATCACGATTGACCCTTCGTTTGTGGTTGTCAACCTCAGAGGGCTCGCCTCAAGCGTGGCAATAACTGGTACTAACGGGAAAACGACTACGACGGCGGTGTTGAGCCACCTTCTCGAAACTGATGGCCGAGCTGTGCTTAGCAATCCGACCGGATCTAATCTTGAGCGAGGCCTCGCTGCTGCCATGCTTCCGAGGCTCACGTGGGATGGTCGGACACGGGGTTTCAAGGACTTGCACGGTGTGTTTGAGGTTGATGAGGCGGCGTTTGCTGCATTAATGCCGGACGCGAGTCCGACGATCGCAGTGTTTCTGAACCTGTTTCGTGATCAGCTTGATCGTTACGGTGAAGTTGACCACACCGCCACCGCGTGGGCCTCGGCGGTCACCCAACTTGATCGACGATCGACGATCGTGGCCAATGCTGACGATCCGACCATTGTGGCTGTAGCCCGCAGGCACCGTGGTCGAGTGATTTTCTTTGGTCTTGATGTGGATGGTTTACAGGGCAAACCGGATGCTTGGGCTGACGCGAAGCGTTGCCCCGTGTGTGGTGGCCGTCTTAACTGGAGCCGGGTGGTGTATGCCCACCTTGGCTGTTACACGTGCAGCCGTTGCGAGTTTTGTCGTCCTGATCCGGATGTCCGTGTTACGACATTCCAGTCGCGGGGATTGCAGGGGTCCGATTTCACAATAGTGACCCCAGAGCTTGAAAGACGAATAACAACACGTCTTCCCGGAATCTACAATTCCTATAACGTTGCTGCTGCTGTCGCTGCTGGATTGGCACAAGGGATTAACCTCGAAGGTATTGCTCACGCGGTAGAGATGGTGGATCCAACATTTGGACGGGCTGAAACAATAGATACGTCGCAGACAGAGATACTGCTGTTGCTCGTCAAGAATCCTGCCGGAGCGAATCAAATTTTGGAACTGCTTCGTCCGACGGTCTCATCGTTAGACATGCTGATGCTTCTCAACGATGGTGTTGCTGATGGGCAAGATGTGTCATGGATTTGGGATGTTGATTTTGATGGGCTTGCACCGCGTCGGATTGTCGTCGGAGGGAAGCGTGGCCAGGATCTGGCCCTGCGGTTGAAATACGCAGGTGTTGCGCCAGAAAGAGGGAGTCTAGAGGTTGAGTCTGATATTGAGGCGGCTCTTGATGTTGGGCTTGCTGGCACTCCTCGACGACTAGTCATTCTTGCTACCTACACTGCAATGTTGGAAGTACGCAAGGTTTGTGCGCACCGTGGATGGGTCCAACCGTATTGGCAGGATGTGGCGTGATGCGCTCTGGACCGAGACTGCGTATTGTTTATCTGTACCCGGATTTGATGAATCTGTACGCGGATTGGGGCAATGTGGTCTGTTTACGTCGGAGATGTGAGTGGCGTGGGATCGTTCCGGATATACGTTTTCTGGAATGGGATCAGAGTCTGGATCAGAGTGCTGACCTTTACGTGATTGGTGGTGGCCAGGATCGTCAACAAGTGCTGGCGAGTAAGGCCCTTTTGTCACGCACTGCTGATCAAATTCTTTCGGATCTTGGCGCTGGTGCTGGGATGCTTGCTGTTTGTGGTGGATACCAGCTTATGGCTCGCGGGTACCGGACCGCCGATGGAAGCCAATTAAAGGGATTGGGTGTATTCGACGCGGAGACGGTTCACCCTGGACCAGATGTACGGCGATGCATTGGAAACGTAGTGTGTGAATGGGGATCCAATTACCTTGTCGGTTTTGAAAACCACGGTGGGCGAACCTATCTTGGTCCACATGCAGAGCCTTTGGGTCGTGTCGTTTGCGGCCACGGAAACAATTCGGAAGATGGTACGGAAGGTGCAATTACGGATGCTGCAATTGGCACATACTTGCATGGACCGGTGCTTCCCAAGAACCCTCATTTGGCGGACCATTTGATCGCATCGGCTCTGGCTCGCGTCGCACCTGGTGCACCGATGGGCCCATTGAACGATGAGGTCGAGTGGGCAGCACATAGGAGCGCTCTGCGTGTTGCTGGGGTCGGCAAGCGGGATGGCTAGTGGTGTTGAGTCAGCCGGGGATCAGAGGTGTGCGGCCAATCGTGTATCAAGACGCAGCGTTGTGGTGCCAGGGTTTCTAGCCTCAATAGGGGTTGTTGGTGTCATCGTGTGGAGGCGGATCATCTCACCGGATTTCGTTGCTTCGAAGTCGAGCGTAGTGGCTGGGTTTCCGTCGGACTACGAAGTTAACGAGGTTAAACAGTGGATGGAGGGTAAGTTCTATATGGTTCGTAGTTCTAGAGGGTTTGTTGCGCTCTATCGGCAGTGTCCCCATCTTGGCTGTACGATTCCTCCTCCGAAAGAGGGCATTTTCGAATGTCCATGCCACCTCTCAAAATTTGATATCAGCGGTGCGATCCTCAGGGGGCCGGCTCAGCGCCCGATGGATCGGCTGCCAATACGTCTTGTGGATGGCCAATTGGTTGTGTCAACGGACGAGTCGTCAATTATCAGGCGGACAGCTTATGGACGTGGAGATGTCTTTGACCCGAACTCCGTGGCATGATTTGGTTTGAAGACAGAAAATAGAGGAAGGAAGTTATGGTGAGACACTCGTCATACGAAGCTGATTGTGGAATCTGCCGATCTAACGCGGGAGAGGCCGAGTCGGCTGGTGGAGTCGTTTTTGCGAATGATCTCTGGATGGTTCACCATACGGGATCTCCGTTTCCATTGGCTGGGTGGTTTCTGCTCCAGCCACAACGGCATGTACAGGGTCCAGCCCGGTTCAACGATGCTGAATGCGAAAATTTTGGCCCAGCGCTGCGGCATTTCATGCGTACTTTGGAAGTCGTGACTGGGGCGCCGCGTACCTACATCGTGGCGTTTGGTGAAAGCGTTCCCCATATGCATGCACACCTTGTTCCGCGATATGCGGACCTGGCGGATGATGAAATTGCATGGAATTTAGCCGATAGGTTTCGAGCAATCGGCGATGGTCGCCAACCAGGGGTGGATGAAGCGGAAGTGCAACGTGTTATTGATGCTTATAGGGACGCACTGCAGGCTGATCCGCCGCCACGCTAGAGTTTAGGGTTGGGAAAACCCGAGCAGTAAATCCTCATCTGTCTCGCGCGGTCGTGTAACACGAACGGTTCCGTCGTTGACGAGTATGGTTGCGGGGCGACCGACGAGATTGTAGTTGCTTGCCATGGCCATGTGGTATGCACCTGCCGCTGGTATTGCCAGGATGTCGCCGCGTACCATCGGTGGGAGAGTGATGTCTCGAAGAACGACGTCGCCCGACTCACAGTATCGGCCAGCGACCGTTACGGTCTCGAGCTTGTTTGCCGACACGCGATTTGCGATGACTGCACTGTATTGAGCGCCGTACAGCGCTGGTCGGATGTTGTCAGCCATGCCACCGTCGATCGATACGTATGTTCGGACGCCCGGGATATCTTTGATAGTACCCACTCGATAAAGGGCTACACCGGAACGTGCAATGATTGATCTCCCCGGCTCGATAAGGAGTCTGGGTTTGGGCGTCACGTTTCGCTGGTCAATGGCGTGGGATATTGTTGTCACGAACTCATTAGCATCTGGTGGGTCATCGGATTCTCCGTAGCAAATCCCGAACCCTCCTCCTGGGCTGAAGTCCCGTAGGTTCAGACCATAACGGTGCTTCATCTCCAACGCGAAATCTAGGATGATGTTAACGGTGTCCGCATAGGGTTCGAGGTCAAAGACCTGAGATCCGATATGAGCGTGTAAACCGGTTAAGTCAATGCAGGATGCGTGCATCGCGCGCTCAACGGCGGCTTCCGCAGCCCCCGATTCCAGTGGAAGTCCAAACTTGCTGTCGATCGCTCCGGTTCGTATGTAGTCGTGTGTATGAGCCTCTACCCCTGGGGTGATCCGCAGTATGACTGGTGCAATTTGTTCGCGACGCTTGGCTACATCTTCAATCAGGTCAAGTTCGTCGAGGCTGTCCGCGACTATTCGTCCGATTCCAACTGCTAATGCATATTCGATCTCTCGTTCCAGTTTGTTGTTGCCATGGAACACCATACGTTCGGGTGGCATTCCTCCGGCAAGGCCCACCCGGATCTCTCCGCTCGATACGGTATCCATCCCAAGTCCCTCGCTGGCTACGATGGATGCGACAGTCGGGTCGGCATGCGCTTTCGCAGCGTAAAGCACGAGGCTATCTGGATAATTGCTAGTTAAGGGTGTGGTGTAGGCGCGACACTGAGACCGAATCGTTTCTTCGTCAAATACGTACAGTGGTGAGTCGTGTTCGTCAACGAGTCGGGTGACGGGCACGCCCCCTATAATCAATATTCCTTGGGAATCTCGGTGCGATCCGATTGGGAAAATCCGTCCCAGTAATGTCCGGTCGATTTTGGTGGCGTCGGTCTGCAAGCGGTCACCGAATGTTGTGATGAACTGACCTGAGAGCCTACACCGAAGTCGAAATCAAAGTTGGCGGGACGACCGAATTCTTACGCATCGTCCATGTTTGTTTATCGATGCAATCATTGCCCACGCGATGAGACGATGAATCCAAGAGCCGTATGGTGAGAGCTATGGTTTCAGTAATTCCTCTATCGGTTTTGGGTGCTCGTCTACGTGGATCGGGGTGGATGTGCTGCTAGAGCGTCTTCGTCTAGTGCCGTTCCGAGTCCGGGTTCGTTCGGAGGGTAAAGCCAGCCGTCTTTTATCGTCGGTGTGACGGTGACAAGCTCGTCTCGCCATGGCGCCGAATCCACGTCGGTTTCCATGATCCGTAGGTTGGTCACCACAGCTGCCATATGGGCGCACATAAACGTTGATATATGGCTGTAGTAGTTGTGAGGCGCTACTTGAATCTCGTGGTTTGAAGCGAGTTCGGCTATGCGAATCGATTGACTAATCCCGTTCCACGCCACGTCCACCATTGCTATATCCATAGAGCCGGAGTGGAAAAAGCGATTGTAGTCTGACATCGTCACCAGGTTTTCACCGGAGCAGAGGGGTGTTGTGATTGACTGCCGGATATAAGAGAGTGCGTCACGGTCGTAACTGTCGTACTCGATCCAGAGCAACTCATATGGTCGAAGTGCTTCGGCGATGCTAATCACCGCTGATGGCCGGAATCGGAAATTTAAGTCCAAACAAATATCAACCTCTTGGCCAACGGCTTCGCGAAGCGTCTCAATTTGGCGGACTATCACGCGAAGATCGTTGCGTTCCAGGTTTCCGTCTGTTGGTTGGGCGAAATGAAAATGCTGGGGATCTCCAGGAAGAAACGGGTTGGTTTTGAGCGCTGTATATCCTCGGCTAACCACCTCTTTTCCCAGTATGGACAGGTCGGACCATGAATTGATCGGTGGTGTTCCAAGCAATTTCGGATATCTGATGCGGTATGAGCCGCAATGCGACCAATAAAGGCGAATGCGGTCACGGGTCGCTCCCCCCAGTAAGTCAGTGATTGATGTTGCGTGAGCCTGACCCTTGAGATCCCATAGTGCAGCCTCAATGCCTGCGAGAGCTTTCTGCCCGACACCACCGACGTTTTGGCGTAGATGGAATGTCATGTCGGCCGTCAGAGCTTGAACGCGTCTTGGATCTTTACCGATGATCACTTCCCCGAGGTCATGTATGCCGCCTGCCAGCGCGTTGGCCATTTGCCAATCGCTGCATTCGCCATAACCCACGTGGCTGTCGTCAGATTCGATACGGACGAAGGTCCAAGTAGCCCATCCGTTTGAGCACTGGAGTGGCGTGACAGAGACAATCCGCATTGTTTAGGTTGCTGATGTGCGTGCGAGTCGTAGTGTGCGTGCTGCCGATACTCGGTATTCGCGAGCACGTTCAACGATCAATTCAAACACTTCATTCTCCGTAGTGGTTCGTACGGCGCGTGCCGGCACTCCGAGAATCAAGTTTCGTTCTTCAAATTCTTTGCCTTCTCCGACTAGGGCGGCGGCACCTACGATCGAGTGTCGATGAATGACGGATCCGCTAAGTAATGTGGACTGTATTCCGATCAAGCATTCGTCAGCGATTGTGCAGGCATGCAGCATTGCCATATGCCCCACCGTTACGTCGGAGCCGATGACAAGTGGACGATTGGTGTCGACGTGCAGGACGCAGCTGTCTTGGATGTTCGTCCCGCGTCCAATCGAAATGGGAGCAAGATCTGCACGGATGACGGTGTTGTGCCAAATGTTGACGTCGTCTGCGATGCGCACATCGCCTATGAGTTGTACACCTGGGGCGATGTATACGTTTTGCCCAATCTGTGCCTCGATGCCGTCGACACTATGGATTGATATCGGGGTGCTGGGTTCGACTACTTCTTGGAGAATCGACTGTTCTTGAAGATGTTGAAGATACAGGTCGTTCAAGGTTTCAGCGGGGCGAAGGATGAGATACAACACAACGCCAAACGGTCCAAGTAGTAGGACGAGGAGTGATGCAAACAATTGGACGTAAATGTCCTCGGTGCGACGGCGTACGTCTTGAAGTGACCAAACGAAGGCGGCTACCCATGCTGCTGCGCTGAATGCGGCGAGCAATGCGATAGCAATGGCGATTGCGCGTCCCAGTGCTTCCATGATTTATTTGTATGGCTATCCTATGCGCTCAGGATTGTAGGTTCGCGGAAGGCAGGTTGATAGCGGACGTGTGACGAATTCACCCGACTGTTTGAATAGTTTGGGTTCCAGACAATAAGAGGATTTATGCGTTGTGACGGTCCGACACCACAACGCACCTGAGAAATTGCGCATTGAACTTAACATAACGGTAAGGCCTCTAGGCGGCTGAGTGTGAAAAAGGAAGACGTAAGTTACGTCGAATCTTCCATCAGGTCGACGAGAACGCTTTTGACAAGCCGATCGTCAACGTCGACGTCAATTGAAGCTCTTCCGATTGCATCAGGGAGGACCCAACGGACCCGTCCGGACTGAACCTTCTTGTCTCGTTGAATCGCGTCCAAAAGTTCGTCTACGGTAGAGCCATGAAAGCGTACGGGCAATCCGATGTCGCGGAGGAGCTGTTCTTGGCGATCAGCGTCCGATTTGGTCCAACGGCCCGTGTGCACCGCTAGTTGTCCGGCTCCTACCATGCCCATAGCGACGGCTTCGCCATGGCGATATTTTCCGTATCCGCTGGTGGTCTCGATCGCGTGCGCGATCGTATGGCCGTAATTGAGTATTGCCCGAAGACCACGATCCGACGGATCTTGGTCCACGATCTTGGCTTTCCACCGAATGCACCGATCTATGAGGTTCGCAAGTAGCTCTTGGTCGTCGAGGCTGCTCTTCGAGTTTTCAATAAGCGCGAACATATCAGCATCGAAGAGTACGGCGGTTTTAACCACCTCAGCGTAGTCGGCAATTAGCTGTGGGCGGTCGAGTGATACGAGAACCTCCGGATCGACGATAACTCGGGTTGCGGGATAAAACGCACCTACGAGGTTTTTCCCGGCTACCAGATCAATGGCCACCTTTCCACCAATACTGCTATCGATTTGAGCGAGAAGGGTTGTTGGAATCTGGACTAAGGGAATGCCACGGCTGTATGTTGCGGCCACGAAGCCGACGAGGTCGCCTGTAACCCCTCCTCCGAGGGCAATTAGCGGTTCACGGCGTTCTGCTTCTTGATAAGCGAGCCAGTTGAAAAGGTCAGATGCACTCTCCAATGACTTGCTTTTCTCACCCGCAGCAAAACTACGACTGCAAACTTCAAGCCCGGCCGACTCAAGAATGTCTGTAATTCGGCTGCCCAGAAGAGTCATCACGGTTTTGTCGGCGCAGAGAAATACCCGGTTAGTAGGGGCGATCTCTGTAACAACTGGACCTAAGGTTTTGAGTGTTCCTGGTCCGATAATGACGCCGTCGAGCGCGTGCATCAGATGTGCGCGGTGGTCTGCGTAGCTTTCGCCGCAGTAACAACCGCGTTTGCTACTTCGTCGGTGGTTAACCCATTTGTATCAATTCGACAATGCGCGTGTTTGTAGGAAGGCATGCGAAGCTTCTGGAGGGCCTGAAGTCTTTTTGCCGGGTTATTCCCCAAAAGTGGCCTCGGCTCGGTCGTCAGGGAGTTTTCTAGCCGTCGTGCAGCTTCAAGAGGGTCGACATCGAGCCACACCACAAGGCCGATTTTTAGCAGGCTGTTCCGGGTGGTTGGGTCAACAAAGGCTCCGCCACCGAGGGCAACGACTTGGAATGGTCGTTCACTCATTTCTTGGATGACTTGACGTTCTGTCTGGCGAAAAACGTCTTCGCCATCATCGTTAAATATGGATTCGATGGATCGCCCTTCCCGAAGAATGATTTCGGAGTCGCTATCGGTTGATAGCCATCCCAGAAATTTGGCTGCTCGCTCTGCTGTGATCGATTTACCAGCTCCGCTGAGGCCGACAAGGAAGATGCGTTCCACATCGATAGGCCCTGTCATGAATCCGGTCGAGACACGGAATTGGTTTGTCGAAAACGTGTCACACTCGCCTGCGTTTCCGTAAGGCTGTCTCCTCCAAATTTATCGAGCACTGCATCAGCTAGGACTAGCGCTACCATGGCCTCCCCGATGACGCCTGCGGATGGAACAACGCAAACATCCGATCGTTCAAAGTGGGCGGTTGTTGCCTCGAGGGTTACCACGTCCACTGTTCTTAGCCGGCGACGCATCGTGGAGATAGGTTTGAGCGCCCCCCTTACCACCACGGGTTGTCCGTTCGTCATACCACCTTCAAGTCCACCTGCCTTGTTGTTGAGACGTGTCCAACCGCGTTCGGAATCGATAGTGATCTCGTCGTGGACGTCATGACCGTCCGCAGCAGCGTTTGCAAAGGCTGGACCTATCTCGACACCCTTGACCGCGTTAATGCTGACGATGGCTTGGGTCAACTTTGCGTCGAGTTTTCGATCCCAGTGCACGTGACTTCCTAATCCCACCGGAATGTTCCAAGCGACAACCTCAAATATGCCTCCGAGTGTGGTGCCGTTTTTACGGGCTTTGTCGATCTCTTCGACCATTGCCTCTCCTTGGTCCGGCGTGATAGCGCGCACCGGGGATGCTTCCACAGCATCCCAGGGCCAGGTTGATGGCTCGGATGGGTCCAACTCTGGTTCGTCAGGCACCGATCCGATCCGTGCAGTCCGGCTACGGATCTGAATGTCTAATTCCGACAGGAACTTACGAGCAATCGCTCCTGCAGCTACCCGTGCCGTCGTTTCGCGGGCGCTGGAGCGTTCGAGAATATTCCGTAAATCATTTGTTCCGTATTTGATCATGCCGGCGAGATCTGCATGACCCGGTCGAGGTTTGGTGACTGGTGGGATTTCAGCTTCGATTGGTTCGATGGACATCTTCTCGCCCCAGTTTGCCCAGTCACGATTCTCGATCAATAGGGTGATCGGGCTACCAATGGTTACTCCGTGGCGTACGCCGCTTCTGATCTCTGCCACGTCACGTTCTATTTTCATGCGGCCGCCGCGGCCGTAACCACCTTGGCGACGCGACAGGTCGGGATTGATGTCGTGAGCTTCAAGGGGTACTCCAAACGGAAGACCCTCCACAATTACGGTCAATCCGGGTCCATGCGATTCGCCAGCAGTCAGGTAGCGGAGGTGTCCCATCGGTTAGTTCGCTCCATTGTGTAAATCGTTGGCCAGAGCTCTTCTGCCAACTTTGAGCATTAGGTCCACCGGCGGTTCTTGCTTGGTCCACTGCCTAAAACTGGCAGCACCTTGGAGCACAAGCATCTCAAGTCCGCCGAGCGTACGGGAGCCTGCCGCTTGAGCATGAGAAACCAGCGGGGTTAATACCGGTCGATACACGATATCGAAAACCAATAGTTGGTCGTGCAACCAATTTTTCGGAACAGGTGATTGGTCAGGGGCAGGTCCGCCAGCCATTCCAACACTGGTAGTGTTGACCAATAGTGTGGAAGCTGCAATGTCCTCTTGTAGTTGTTGGTCATCGAGTGCGCGTACCTCGATGCTCATGTCCATGGCCGTCGCCATCGCGGTAACAAGAGCATGCGCGTTGACCGATGTGCGATTGGCAAGAACGATCGACCGAGCGTTGGCTAACCCGAGGGCGTATACGATTGCACGGGCGGATCCGCCGGCCCCAAGTACAACTGCCTGTACGCCAGTTGGGTCAAAGGATCCGAAGGTTCGCAGTGCCTGGTCGAATCCGTAAAGATCCGTGTTGTGGCCCCGTAGGTAGGGTCCGTCACGGACGATGGTATTGACAGCACCAAGCACTGCAGCTTCTGAAGTGTGTGCATCTACGACATTGAAAGCAGTTTGCTTATGCGGGATCGTAATATTCAGTCCGTCGAGCTTCCCTTGCCGGAGATCGTCAAAGCGAGCGGATTCTTCTCCTGGTGGAGTCGGGAGTGCTATGTATTTGGCATCTAGGTTCATGGAGCTAAGCGCAGCCTGTTGAATGATTGGTGAGAGGCTGTGACCCAGCGGCCATCCGATCACAGCATAAGTCCTGCTCATACGGTGAGTCTCGCTACGTCATCCCAGAACATGGGATACGAAACGTTCACGGAATCACTTCCGGCGATGGTTACGGGGCCGGTTCCTGTAATGCCAATGATTGCGGCTAGCATCGCAATTCGGTGGTCCCCTTCGGGGTCGATTTCCCCTCTCCCTGCACGTTGTGGACCTGCAATCGTAAATCCATCTGGCATCAGTTCAATGCTTAATCCAACAGATGCTAGTGCGTTGGCAGTTGTCTTGAGCCGATCAGACTCCTTATGGCTCAGTTCCTGAGCATCGGAAATCCGTGATGCTCCAGATGCGCTGGCAGCGGCAAGTGTAAGCAATGGGATCTCATCAATTAGACGAGGGATCATCTCACCACGCACAGTGGTGGGGGTAAGGATTGATGATTTGGCGATAATCGTTCCTATCGGCTCTGGTCCTGCAGTGCTCTCACTGATCTCTATGTCGCCTCCCATAGCTTGGAGTATTTCAAGTAGTCCGGTTCGAGACCGGTTTAGGCCTACGTTGTGGATCGCAACTTCGGCATCCGGATGGAGTAGTGCGGCAACTATCCAAAATGCCGCAGATGACATATCCCCTGGAACTTCAAGATCCAGTGGCCCGAGTTTTTCGGACGGATGTATTTGGAGGCAATTACCCAGGCTCGCAAGATTTGCCCCTTGAGCGAGGAGCATCCGTTCAGTGTGGTCGCGTGATGGAGCAGGTTGCCGGATCAGCGTGGTTCCTTCGGCTCGCAACGCTGCGAGAGTAATTGCCGACTTAACCTGAGCGCTGGCAACGGTGATATCGAGTTCGGCCCCGCGCAGCTTGCTGGTGCTGATGGTTAGAGGTGCGAGAGTTCCCGATGCACGGCCTTCAATGCGTGCGCCGAGAACCCGGAGTGGATTGATGATGCGCTCCATAGGACGCGAACGTAGCGATGTGTCGCCCGTCAGTACCGCGAAAAGTGGACGGCCGGCGAGCAAGCCTGCGGTTAAACGCATCGTTGTCCCGCTGTTTCCGCAATCTAAGACGTTTGTGGGTTCAGTGAGTCCGTAGAGGCCTTGACCTGTTACCAGGCAATTGCCGTTGGAATGTTCGATGTCGGTGCCTAGAGCGCGTAGAACGTCAACGGTTGCTTGCGTGTCAGCACCGAAGCTGCAGCCTCGAATTATCGAACGTCCATTCCCAATCGATCCAAGTAGCAGTCCTCGATGGGTAATTGATTTATCGCCCGGAACTTGGATTTCACCACGCAGGCGGGCAGCCGGGGTTACGATTCGGGTTGTCGATACCGTGGACTTTGGGGCCATTACTATTTCTGGATAGGGTCGTTTGTTGGACGGCCCAATGCGGCTGCCATCGGGTTCAGCTTTTCCATTAGAACTGTAAAATTTTCAAGGCTGAGGCTTTGTTGGCCATCAATTAAGGCAACGTCAGGGGTTGGGTGGACTTCGACAATGATTCCGTCAGCGCCAGCCGCGATAGCGGCTAATGATAGAGCTTCGACCATGAACCAATGACCGGTGCCTTGCGACGGGTCTACGACGATCGGCAGATGGGTTCGTCGGCGGAGCAAGGGGATCGCGTTCAGGTCCAACGTGAACCGGGACGATGTTTCGAAAGTTCGGATGCCACGTTCGCATAAGACGACGTCGGGATTTCCAGAAGCCATGACGTATTCGGCGCACATAAGCCACTCATCGATGGTGTTTCCCATCCCACGCTTGAGCATTACGGGTTTTCCGCATGCACCTACTTCCCGAAGAAGCACGTAGTTCTGAGCGTTTCGAGTGCCTATCTGCAACATATCCGCGTGGTTTGTTACAACTTCGACATGTCGGGGGTCGAGAACTTCCGTGACTATGGGAAGGCCTGTTGCTTCTCGAGCGTCAACGAGAAGCTTAAGTCCATCAACTCCAAGACCCTGAAAGCTGTAAGGGGAGCTTCTTGGTTTAAACGCCCCTCCTCGTAAGAGTTGTGCGCCGGCTGTTGCGACATGTTCAGCTGTGGTGATTAGTTGTTCTCGTGTTTCGACGGTGCAGGGTCCACCAATTACGGTCGTCTTTCCATTTCCAATTGCGATATCACCGATCTTCACGCTTGAACTTTCCGTAGCCTCGCTGCGGGCAGCAAGTTTGAAGGGCTCGCCGATCGGCATTGCT
Organism: uncultured Chloroflexota bacterium; assembly: GCA_964422795.1. Lineage (GTDB taxonomy): Bacteria > Chloroflexota > UBA11872 > UBA11872 > UBA11872 > UBA11872. The sequence continues at coordinate 42,968 of CAYRCL010000034.1, read as the reverse complement.
GAAAACACACCAGGCATACGCTCAATCTGTTCCGCGAGCTCGGGCGGTCTCTTGCCGATGAGGGCTATCACTGTCTTTTCCACACCCTGTAGGACACGTGTCTCCAAGCCTTCGGCTCGGACCCGCTTCTCGATGGCAGCGATTTGTTCGGTCGTGACTGCGTCCTGCATAACGATGATCATTGGAGTTTCCTCATTCTCGGTGGCCTTAGGCCCTATTGTCTGGAATTGCTCTGTAAACAAAAAAAGCAGAGGCCGTGGCCTCTGCTGCCGGCGTCTGCTCGCACGTCCTCACATGAGGAGGTGGTCCGGCAGCGCCGGCTTTGCAAAGTCGAAATAGCTGTTGCTGTTTATTGGCTGATCGCGATTCACACGTTCGTCCTAATACCAACGTTAGGTCGAGTGTGCGGGAGCCTGTGCTGTGCGTCAACAAGCTGTTTAGGTACACAGCCGTATCATCGGTGCGAAGCTCAGCGCGAAAGGCTGCCCACCTCGTTTGAAACACTACGCTTTTTGTATGGATTGATGTGAGTCGCCAGTTCAATGGAAAATATCGAGAGTTGTGTGAAGGCTGGTGATTATTGATGGAATAGAGCTGTATAGGCCCTCGGCTATTCAAAGTAGTCAAAGCCCCAGTTGTGACCCCGTATATGTAAGATAACTTGACAGTGAGGGGCTCAACTATGTAACTTAGTCTTATGACTAATCAAGGCAATGGCGACGCTGGATCTGTTCGTTCAGATAAAACTGAAAGCGAAGTCTCTGGTGCGCGTCGAACGGTTGCGTCAGTAAAACCCGAGTCGCAGCTATTGCCACTTGTTCCATTACCTGATTGGGTGGCATTCCCTGAACTGACGATGCCTTTGCATGTGAGTCGTCCCGTGTCAGTCGATGCCATTTCGGCAGCTGCGGATACCGACGACGTGGTTGTGCTGGTGACGCAGCGTCGTGCGCGTAAAAAGGTTGATTCTGAACATCTTTTTGATGTTGGAACAGTTGCCAAAATCATTCGCCGTCTACGTATGCCTGATGGTGGTGTACAGGTTCTCATGGAGGGGCAGTATCGGGCGGACGTGGAAGATGTTCAGTCGGTGGATGATTATCTTCAGGCTCGGGTTACACCACTGGTTAACGAGAAAGCTGACGAACTTGAACTTGAAGTGTTGCGTCGTGTGGTTGTAGCTCAGGTCGAGGCTGTTGCTGACGATACGAACGTTTTTGCTCCTGAGATGGTTTCTATGGCTCGTCGAACAGCCGATCCAAGCTGGATTGCTGATTACATCACGTTCTCTTCGGACATGTCGCCACACGAGCGCCAGTCTGTTCTTGAAACGCTTGATCCGGCCGAGCGCTTACGGCATGTCGCGACTTATCTCACGAAACAGGTGGAGATTCTCAACATACGCAACAAAATCCAGGGTGAAATTCAAGACGGGATTGAAAAGGTTCAGCGTGATTTCTATCTTCGGGAACAACTCAAAGCCATACAACGTGAGCTTGGGGTCTCGAACCCGCAGATTGACGATATTGATGAGTTGATCGTTCGGATTGAGGATGTGGATTTCCCCAAGGAGGTTGAAGCCAAGGCTAGGCAGGAAGTAGCGCGACTTGAGGCTACGCCACCGACTTCTCCCGAAGTGGGGGTTATTAGAGGCTATCTGGATTGGTTGCTCAGCTTGCCCTGGGCTGTAGAGACTAATGATGCTCCCGATCTGTCACGTGCTCGCCTTGTCCTTGACCGTGATCACTATGGTCTTGAGAAGGTCAAAGAGCGAGTGCTCGAGTTTTTGGCGGTCCGGTCGATTTCTACTAGCTTTCGCACTCCAATTCTTTGCCTCGTTGGCCCCCCTGGTGTTGGTAAAACCAGTCTTGGTCGCTCAGTTGCACGGGCACTGAGTCGAAAATTTGTTCGGATTTCGCTCGGAGGAGTCCGTGATGAAGCAGAGATTCGTGGCCATCGCCGTACGTATGTCGGGGCTTTGCCTGGTCGAATCATCCAGGCTATGAGACGTGCCGGATCACTGAATCCAGTGATGCTGCTTGATGAAATTGACAAGATAGGGCGTGACTTTCGTGGTGATCCGTCGTCCGCTTTATTAGAGGTTCTGGACCCTGAACATAACCGAAGCTTTTCGGACCATTACCTCGAAGTGAATTTTGATCTGTCGCGCGTTCTCTTTATCACGACTGCGAACACCGTTGAGGATATTCCTGAGGTTTTGCGTGATCGGATGGAGGTGATTGAGCTTAGCGGCTATACGGAGGATGAAAAGGTGCAGATTGCGCAAGGATTTCTCCTGCCTCGGCAAATCCGTCAGCATGGACTGCGGAGTTCTGGGATTACTTTCACTGACGGGGCGATTCGCGAAGCCATCCGACACTACACGCGAGAGGCTGGAGTAAGAAATCTCGAGCGTGAGCTGGCGGGTGTTTGTCGCAAGATTGCTCGGCGTATTGCTGTGTATGGACATGCAGCACAGCGAGTGACGCCCCGCCGGGTTCGAGCGGCTCGTGGCCCTGCTAAATTTCTTCCTGAGTACGATTCCAGAGATCCAGAAGTCGGTGTGGCGACTGGTTTAGCAGTAACACCGGTAGGAGGTGAGATTCTCGACGTCGAAGCGGCTTGGGTTGTTGGTGGTGGGAAGCTTCGTTTAACCGGGCAACTCGGAGAGGTTATGAGTGAATCGGCTCGTGCTGCTTTGTCATACGCAAGATCAAGAACAAATGACCTGGGAATAGATCCGGCTCTTTTTTCCCAGAGGGATCTCCATGTCCATGTTCCCGTCGGTGGAGTCCCGAAGGACGGTCCGTCGGCTGGAATAACCATAGGGGCGGCGATCATTTCAGCAGTGACGGGACGGGAGGTGCGACGAGAGATCGCGATGACAGGAGAGGTGACGTTGCGAGGTCGTGTGTTGCCGATCGGAGGTCTCAAAGAAAAGGTGCTGGCTGCACATCGTGCTGGGGTGCACACGGTGGTTGCTCCGGCGGAGAATCAGGCAGATCTTGAAGATATCCCCAAAAAGGTCCGCAAACAGATGCGTTTTGTTTGGGTCAGTGATATGGACAAGGTCATCTCAACAGTATTGATGAGTGATATATCGGTGCCGACTACGAGTGGTTCGGTGTCCGTTCTCAAAACAACATAGGAGTTAATTGATGGCGAGCAAGATCATAGGGATAGACCTCGGGACCACGAACTCGGTGGTTGCTGTGATGGAAGGTGGAGATCCGACGGTGGTCACCAATTCCGAGGGTAGTCGTCTCACGCCGTCTGTGGTGGCGTTTGCGAATGGGGGACAACGTCTGGTTGGGCAGCTCGCTCGGCGGCAGGCGGTCATGAATCCAAAGAATACGATCTATTCCGCAAAACGATTTATTGGGCGCCGTCTCGATGAAGTTGGCGAAGAGGCGGGGTCGGTCACATTTGATGTGGTTGAAGGTAAGGCTGGGGAGGCACGAATCAAGATCCCTGAGACTGGACGAGAGGTGGCTCCCGAAGAAATCTCGGCGGTTGTTCTCCAGAAATTAAAAGCCGATGCCGAGAAATATCTTGGTGAGACTGTTACGGATGCTGTGATTACTGTTCCTGCCTACTTCAATGATGCGCAACGGCAAGCTACACGCAATGCAGGTGAGGTTGCGGGTCTCAACGTGCGTCGAATTATCAATGAACCAACGGCAGCTGCCCTTGCCTATGGGCTTGAACAGAAGGGGGCTGAGACGATTCTTGTCTGGGATCTTGGCGGGGGAACATTTGATGTCACGGTCTTGGAAGTCGGTGATGGCGTATTTGAAGTTAAGGCAACGAACGGTGACACCCATCTCGGGGGTGACGACTACGATCGACGTGTTGTGGATCACGTTGCTGAGGAGTTTCGGACGAGCGAGGGTATTGATCTAAGACAGGATCCACAAGCGCTTCAACGTCTCATCGAGGCATCTGAAAAAGCTAAACAAGAGCTGTCGTCTGTTCCTCAGGCTCAGATTAGTTTGCCTTTCATTACTGCTGACCAAACAGGTCCCAAGCATCTGGACGTCACGATTACTCGTGCCGAATTCGAAAATCTTACTCAGGACCTTACGCAGCGGTGTGTTGCTCCATTTAAACAGGCGCTTACGGACGCCGGAATCGAGGCTTCCGCGATTAATGCTGTTGTGCTAGTGGGCGGATCTACTCGCATGCCGGCGGTTCAGGCATTGGTTCGCGAGTTAACAGGTAACGACCCTAGCCAAGGTGTAAACCCCGACGAGGTTGTGGCGATTGGTGCTGCGATTCAAGGAGGTGTGTTGGCAGGAGAGGTTGAAGATGTTGTTCTTCTAGACGTGACACCTTTGTCGCTGGGCGTTGAAACCTTGGGTGGGGTTATGACAGCACTGATCCCACGAAACACGACAATCCCGACAGGCAAGTCGGAGAATTTTTCTACTGCTGAGGACGGGCAAACGGCCGTTGACATTCATGTGCTTCAGGGTGAAAGACCGATGGCGCGCGACAACACGACACTTGGAAGATTTCGCCTCGAAGGGATTCCGGCGGCTCCACGTGGAGTTCCGCAGATCGAAGTAACGTTCGATATTGATGCAAATGGAATCGTGGCTGTGTCTGCAAAGGATCTTGCTACGGGCAAGGAGCAGCGCATCACGATAACTGCAACGACCAATCTAACGTCGGACCAGGTCGAGGCTTTGGTGTCGGAAGCCGAACAGCATGCCTCGGATGACAAGCGTCAACTTGAGGAAGCGGAACTTCGGAACAACGCTGACAGTCTTGCCTACCAGACGGAGCGACTGATTAACGAAAATGAGGACAAGGTTGATGCTGATGACAAGCAGGCTGCGGAGACGGCAATCGCAGATGTTCGCAAGGCATTAGAGGGTTCTGACTTAGAGGAATTGAAGAGTGCGATGGCTGTGTTAGAGACGGCTTCGCAGAAGCTGGGTGAACAGATGTACCACGAACCAGATGCTGGCCCCGAAGGGTCAGATGCTGTTGAAGGAAGTGAGTCGGTGTCTCCATCAGATCAGGATGATGATGTAGTAGATGCTGAATTTGAGGCGGCAGACGAGAAATAGTCGTCGATGAGTAACGAGATAGGGAAGGAGATTTCTGCAGAAGGATGTGGGGCGGTTGAAGTGAGTGATGATCTCGTTGAGACACCGATGGAGCTCGACTTGCTGAATAAGCAAGTCCTTCGTTTGCGTGCCGAAATGGAGAACTATCGTAAACGCGTCGAACGGACGACAAATGATCTTGTGCAGAGGTCGAAGGCATCGTTGCTACGCGATTTTCTCATTGTGGTTGACGATCTCGATCGAGCGTTGCTGGCTTTCAATGATTCGTCGAATGTCGGTGCGGTGCGTACGGGCGTTGAGTTGACGTATGAGCGTCTATGTACGTTATTGGAAGCTCAGGGGGTTCGTACGGTTGATGCTACAGGTGAATTTGATCCTCGAGTCCACTCAGCAGTGGCAACTCGACGGACAGGAGACGTTTTGCCAGGGACGATAACGGATGAGTTGCAGCGCGGCTATTGCTGGGGTGACGACGTTCTGCGGGCTGCTTGCGTTGAAGTCGCAGTGGCGGAAGGTCAATAGGCGGCCACAGTGGACTACAAAGACTATTACAAGATTTTAGGTGTTTCACGGACCGCAAATCCGAATGAAATCAAGACGGTCTATCGGCGACTTGCGCGTAAATACCATCCGGATGTAAATCCGGGTGATCAGGCGGCCGAAGCGCGGTTTAAGGAGATCAATGAGGCTTACGAGGTTTTGGCCGATCCGGAGAAGCGCAAGCGCTATGACATGTTTGGATCGAACTGGCGACGTACAGGTTCCTTTGATGAGGCTTTCCGGCAAAGTGGTGGTCAGCCGGCCAATTTCGGTGATTTCTTCGGAGGTGCAGGGGTCGGGTTCAGTGAGTTCTTCGAGATGCTTTTTGGCGGCGGGCCAGACAGACGGACGCGCACAGCGTCTTTCGCTGCCGCTGATGTGGAAGAGAATTTTGAGGTCTCGCTGGCCGAAGTTCTTGTAGGTGGACATAGGATTTTCACGGTTCGTGTTCCGTCGCGAGATGGATCGATCCGTCAACGGAGGATTGATGTCAAGATTCCACCTGGGGTTCGTGATGGGAAGCGACTTCGTATTTCAGGTGAGGGGAGTATGAGATCTGATGGCTCGCGTGGCGATCTTTTCTTACGTGTTCGCATTACGCAAGATCCGAAATTCGAGAGGGATGGGGACGATCTGATGACTGACGTACGAGTTGAACTTGTCGAGGCAATGTTAGGAAGCGAGGTTTCGATACCCACTCTTGACGACTCCCCTCTCACTATGAGAATTCCACCTGAAACCCGTGACGGATCCAGATTGAGGTTGCGTGGGCAGGGTTTACCGCGCGCAGATACCGGAGTGCGTGGCGACATGCTTGTTCGGGTGAGGGTGCAGCTCCCTGAAAACTTGACTGAACGTGAGCGTGATTTGTTTCGTGAGATGGCTGAACTGCGTGCTAAGCGCTCAGTACGGACGACGGTGAACTAGCGTGATATTCGACAGCGGAACCGATGATAGGCCGCCACCTGAAGATATGCGGTCGAGGCCGGCCTTCTTTATCGGTGTTGTTGCAGAGATGACGGAAGTACACCCACAGACGTTGCGTCATTACGAGCGAATTGGGTTGGTTTTGCCGAGTCGGTCTCGCGGTAACGTTCGGATGTTCTCGCAAGAAGATATTGAGCGTGTGCGGCTGATTCAGAGACTGACTGGCGAGTTGGGCGTTAATTTGGCTGGTGTCGAAGTCATCCTGAATATGCGTGATCGATATGAAAGACAGCATGCGGAACATCGGCTCTTGCTGGACCGAGTTCGCCAGAAATACGAGGCCGAAGTTGAACGGTTGCGGAGCGCTCTGCGGCGCATGACTCGGGAGCCAGGCATCCACGATGAGGATGAACATATCTCATGATGAATTTTGAGAAGTTCACAGAGAAGGCTCAGGAATCAATTCAGCTGGCCCAATCCTTCATGCTTGAACGCAGTCATAACCAGCTCGATGTTGAGCACGTGCTACTTGCTTTGCTAGATACAAGCGATTCACTGGCTGTGAGAATCTTGCAGCGCTTGAGAGTGTCACCGGACTTGGCGCGTGGCGAAGTTATACGTGTTCTTGGCGGAAAGCCACGAGTGGCTTCCGAATCCGAAGGTGAGGGAGTGGCACAGGGCCAGCTGTTTGTAACGCCTCAGACCATTGCGATTATTCAGAGCGCAGGTGAAGAAGCGGATCGATTGGGTGACGAATACGTTGGGAATGAGCATTTGCTGTTGGCCATTACAAAGTCCCAAGAAACCGAGTCTGGACGCATTCTTAGGTCGATGGGTATCGATGCGGAGGGTGTGTATAGAGCCTTGCGCGAGATTCGTGGTGCGCAACGGTCTTCAACGCCTAGTGCAGAGAGTCGCTATGAGGTGTTGGAGAAATACAGCGTCAACCTGACTGAAATGGCGCGTAATGGTGAATTGGATCCGGTGATTGGCCGAGAACGTGAGATCAAGCGTGTGATACAGGTTCTGGCTCGTCGGACCAAGAACAATCCGGCACTGATAGGTGAGCCTGGTGTTGGCAAGACTGCGATCGTTGAGGGATTAGCGCAGCGTATCGCGAGTGGTGATGTCCCAGAGCTTCTACGTGGTCGTGATGTGTTGGCCATCGATATGGGAGCAATGCTGGCTGGTGCGAAATTCAGAGGGGAATTCGAAGAGCGACTCAAAGCGGTGATCAATGAAGTTCGAGCGTCTAGTGGTCAGGTGGTTTTGTTCTTCGATGAGCTGCATCAAGCTGTAGGGGCGGGTGGTGCTGAAGGGGCTATCGATGCATCTACGATGCTGAAGCCTGCGTTGGCACGCGGTGAACTGCAGGCTATAGGTGCGACGACACTCGATGAATATCGTAAACACGTAGAACGTGACAAGGCGTTAGCACGTCGATTCCAGCCAGTTTTTGTGGATGCGCCAAGTGTGGTCGAAACTATTCAAGTATTGGCGGGTATTCGTGACCGGTACGAGGACCATCATGGGCTTAAGATTACTGATGACGCTCTTAATGCTGCGGCCGAACTTTCGGATCGGTATCTGACGGATCGATTTCTTCCAGACAAGGCTATTGATCTGGTTGATGAAGCTGCAGCGAAAGTTCGTGTTGATATTTTCGATGCGCCCGTCGAGTTGCGTGAGGGGATGAAAGCCATTGAGCAACTCAAGGCTGAAGAAGAGGAGGCGTGGCGAAAGAGAGATTATGAACGTGCGGCAACTGTAAAGTCAGAAGTGTTGCAGAGCGAGTCAACGCTCAATGAGGCTCGCAAGAAGTGGTTAGCCGAGCAGGATTTGGATGAGACTGTTGGCGCCGACGATATTGCAGAAGTTGTGTCCAGCATAAGCGGGATTCCTGTAAGTCGTATGTTTGTCGAAGAGGCAGAACGGTTGCTTGGTATGGAGGATGCGATTCACAGCCGCATCATTAACCAGGATGAGGCCGTATCGGCCGTAGCTGATGCTATTCGACGCTCAAGGAGTGGTATCGGTGATCCGTCCCGCCCAATAGGTTCGTTCATATTTCTAGGTCCTACCGGAGTTGGTAAGACCGAGTTGGCTCGGGCTCTGGCTGAATTCATGTTCGACGATTCGAGTGCGTTACTACGTGTCGATATGTCTGAGTACGGAGAACAGCACGCTGTGAGTCGTTTGATTGGAGCTCCACCTGGTTATGTTGGCTACGACGATGCGGCTCAACTCACCGAACGTGTGCGGCGACGTCCATACCAGGTCGTGCTGTTCAATGAGATTGAAAAAGCCCATCCTGAAGTCTTCAATGTTCTCTTACAGGTGCTTGACGATGGACGTCTGACCGATGGGCATGGACGAACTGTCGACTTCACCAACACCATTATCATCATGACATCGAACGTTGGAGCGCAGCACATCCGAAATGAGAACAAGCTTGGTTTCGGCGTTGCCTCCGACGACGATGAAGCTCGGGACTATCGTGATATGAGAGCGCGTTTAACCGCTGATCTGCGTCGTCAATTCAGGCCAGAGTTTCTCAACCGTGTCGATGAGATCATCATCTTTCATTCACTCACACAATCCCAGCTCAGGGAAGTTGTAGAGCTCATGGCTTCGCAGCTGGCTAAACGTCTCTCAGACCAAGGTATTGGGGTGGTCCTGACAACGGCTGCAAAGGACCGAATTCTTGCACTCGGGTGGGATCCGAACTATGGTGCCCGACCGCTACGACGAACGATTCAACGCGAGATCGAGAACGTGATAGCGCGTATGTTGCTCGAGGAAGAATGTACGGTTGGAAGTTTAGTCACAGTGGACGTGAAAGATGATGAATTTACCTTTGACGCGGAGGTGGCGCCTGTAGTGAATAAACAGGATCAGACTGAGATGGAGGAGATAGCTGCGACCTAGCTTTCTTTGGTGTTGATATGTGGGAGCAGCGGGGTTCACACGGCCGCTTCGCATCCGGAGCCAGGGGTCGCGCAAGTATCTAATCAGTTGCTATGTCAATGTGTATTTGGACTTAGTGAGGTCCGGTGCAGAGAAAATTCTTGACGAAATCTTGCTCATGCTCGCATTAGGCGGCAGGATTTTTGGGACGCTTAGCTATTGAGGATGAAACCGATGTCTTATACCGACCTTGCGACCCTAACGCGCGATGAAATCGGTGCTCGAGCGGCGCAGGCTGTCGCCGTATTACCCACAGCCGCTATTGAGCAGCACGGCCCGCACAACCCAGTTGGTTTGGACACCATGTGTTGTATGGCCGTGGCTCAGGGTGCTGCTGAGGCGGCAGGCGAAGTTGATGTGATTGTGAGTCCTCCATTGCACTTCGGAAGTTCTGATCACCACCGACCGTTTCCAGGGGTGCTATCGCTCAGGAGTGGAACGTTTAGCCAGGTGTTGTATGAGGTGGTTGAGAGCTTGGCGTTGTCTGGATTTCGTCGGGTTCTGATTCTTAATGGCCATGGAGGCAATATTCTCCTTATCCAACAGGTTGCTCGTGACTTTGTGTTGGTGAATCCGGATGCTCGGGTTGCCGCGGCCGCCTACTGGGATATTGCTAGACCGAGGCTTGAAGCTGTAGAAGCTGATCGTCCTGTAAGTATTCCTGGGCATGGCGGTGATTTTGAGACCGCATTAATGTTGCATCTCCTTCCCGAACTAGTGCGGTCGGACCTGGTTCCGGTAAAGGACGCGGATCGGGATGATCCGAGGAATCCGCAGAGTCTGCTACCTGCCCTTCCGCCCCGTAGTTCAAATGTCTCGGACATCCAGTACGGGTCGTTTCCTGGCGCGCGGATTACGGGGCTTAGTGATGATGCAGGGGCTGCGACGGCTGATCTTGGACGCCAGTACTACAACATTGCTGTGGAGGAGACCGCAGCGTTAATCTGCTCGTTAGTCGAATAGCGGTGTGGCGAGGATTCTGCCGTCGATCAACCGCAGTCTAGTTGTGTAATGGGATCACCAATGGTTTGCAGTAGTTGGATGCTGACGCGTGTTGTCGTATGTCTAAATTGGTTGGAAGGCGACAGAAGCAACAAACTGTCTGGGAGGGTTCGCTAAAACCGATCAGCCAACCAATAGGAAAATGGTGATGCTGGGAATAGGCGTCGAAGGTAGACATCTATATGTCGGTCCGGTGCGATTTCGTCTAAGACTTTATGGCCACTTGTGAGGCCAAGAAACAGATCAAGAAACTGAGCATTAGTCAGATTGATTACTGGTTCGTCACCGACGGGGTCGCCAATCACAATATTTCCTATGGGTGTTTCAATGCGCACCTGTTGTCCTTCAACATCCAAGACGAAGGTTGGTCCTGGCAGCGGTGCGGCGCGTCTGCGACGACGGACGAACTCTGGGACAGCACTTTCGAGGAGTAGGCGGAGTGAGTTGAGGCGCACCATATAGTGAGTCGTTGGTTCAATACGTCCGGCTGCGCGCTTTCGCAGAACATCAAAGAGTTTTGACGCGGGGTCAAGCTCACCAGTGATTCGGGTTACATTCCGTTTAGTTGCTCGGTCACGCCATGTTCTTAAAAGTGGAAGTGCGAGGTCATCGTACTCAATCCCTCCGTCAAGGATTGTCACGGCTTGGTCGGATAAGGAGGTAATGGCGTAGCCCACAACCTTCCCTACGCGAAGAAGGACATCAAAGTGGACGTCAATTCCAGATTGGTGATGTTGAAGCCAGCGGTGCATAGCAGTCCAATAGGCGTCGGATCGATCTAGAGGGCCCACACGGTCGGCCGATATTTCGTCGTAGGCTCGCTGTACTTCTAGGAGATCGCCCGGTTCGAAGGGTCGAACAGTGTGACCGCCGGACCACTCGATGTTGCCACTCGGAAGCTCGGCCTCAAGTCTTGATGTAGGTATGGGATGCCAACCGCGACTTGAATAAACCTCTGGTGTTCCAGCCGAGAGTAGCGACAGTGGTTGGTTGTTGAGCTGCATCTGTTGAATCGCTTCGTCGAGCAGTAGACCGGCGTGACCTTTTCGTCGATGCTCTGGATCAACTGCGACATCGGCTATACAGCCGACGTTGATTCGTCCTAGGCCGTATCGCAGCGTCCGTTTTGCGAGCCAGAGGTGCGCCATGATCGAAGCATCATTTTGGATTACGAGACTCTGTGAGACGTCCCACAACGGGTCAAGGCTCTGGTGTGATTCAAAATAGTCATAAGAGGTTTTGCCATCGAAGGCTCTTGTTACCAACGCGAGGGCTTGGTCGCGGCGGTCTTCAGTTAGGGCGGAAGCAGTTAGGGGCATAAAAGTGAGGTCTTGTGTGATGAGTTGTAGATGAAAAGCGGCCCGACGCATCGAGCAGCCGGGCCAGCACTGAGAATATAGCAGAGGAGGCGGTCTTTTTGACCTATAAACTGAGGCCTTAGGTTGGTAAGCGAGAGCAATCCAGATTATGAACTTCCCCGCGTCCTCAAAACATCACGATGGGATGGATTCGTACGATCGAGCTTATGCCGATTTAGATGACTGCCAGCAATCTGAAGAAATATATGGGTTGATTGATCGGCTTGCCGAGCTGGTTGAACACGATCTTCCGTGTATGCGATGTGTTTCCGGCTGTTCTGATTGTTGTCGGCAGCAAGTTTTGGCTGGTTTCGATGAGTGGCGTATTGCACATGCATGGATTCTTGAAAACCTCGATGTCGAAACGCAGCGAGCAATTGTTGGAAAGGCTGAGGCCCTTCTGTTGGATGCGGAGAGCGCGATTCCCGTGTGGATGAGACTCCGAGGTATGGATGACACGACTGACGAATATCTCCGAACGATTAACGGTGCGCTACGAAATCAATCTACGCCGTGTCCATTTCTCGAGTGTGATCGGTGTTCAATATATGCGGCTCGGCCGTCTATCTGTCGTGCATACGGACGGATGATGCGTACGGAGGAATCCGGCTATTACTGTGAAAAGATTTTGCTCCAGATGGAGAGTGGCCCGGTAGGAATCGATGATATGGAGCTTCCCGTCTTCCAGCCATATCACCGCGCCGTTCTTGATCGTGATTCTGGTCAATTGGATGAGGTCAATGTGCTCCCCGTATGGGTTCTGGCACACCGTGCGTCAGACGGTACGTTGCGGACAGTGACACACAGAATTGATCCTGCATCTCCATTCCCTGTTGTGGACGGCTATTGGTCATATGACGACGATGAATGATCAGGACAGATAGCTCGTGAATCTGCCTGTTCTTCGATGACTGCTGGTTGGCCTTCTTAGTTTTACCGGCTTCAGGATCAAATCGGTTCCCGGTCAATCCATGGAACATTCTCCTCCCAGTGGATGGTGCTTCGGTTGCTTCGGACCAATTAGCGAGCTCTTATCGAGTGGAACGTTGACCCTAAGCCTATTCGTTCGATCTTTGTTGATAGGTTTCCGAACCCTGATCTTTTGCGATTTTGATCACGGGAGTTGGCGTTTGTGGAAAACATCGAGGATGCTGAGTTGATCAGACTTGTTGAACGGATGGGCCTGGCTATTGTCTTAACGAGTTAATGAGTCCGTCGATCTCGTATATTGAAATGTGTGCTTCGCGGTATCTCTGAGGGGAAAGTTCCGGAATTCGTGTGCTTGCGCAGATGCAGGAAGTTGTAGAGGATCGTGCCATCCGCAGGTTCGTCGAGTTTCCGGTAGCGTTTGAGGCCGGAATCGCACGGCGGAACGAACTGGTAGAGCTTATGTGCGGTGGGGATGAGTCCGGTCGTTGATGCTTAGCGCCGTTACGGGCGTAATCGGCACATCAGCTATCCGGCAGCTTGGCTAACGTTTGGTAGCTGCCAAGCCTCAATGCTTTTGTCCACGGTTGCTGCCAGCAACAAGTTTTCGGCTTGTGCTGTGGAGGCAGCTTGGATTGCTGATGAAGTGACTACTTGTCCGAGATGTGTTCCATCAGACCGAAACACTCTAAAAGTCCGTTCATTTGTCTGGACTATGATGTAATCCTTCGTGACGAGGAGGCGGGTTGCCGCGAGGCCGGGTATCGTCCAAAGCTGTGTTCCGTGAATCGAGAATGCGCCAACGCCTTTAGATCCGGCTAGTACCAATGTGTTATTTGAAGGCATACGTGCGGCTGAATTTGTGGGGTAGTCAACTCTCCACAAGGAATCTCCGGTGGTGCTGTCAAATATTTGCAGGCCCGTAGTTGTCACTGCGATGGTGTGTACGCCATCCGTGGTAACTATGACAGTGAGTAACTCACCTTCTACTCCAAAACGCTGCTCGAGATTTCCCGAAGGGCTAATTAGCACGATTTGGTTCTCACCGAGCTTCGAGGATGCAACTGCGACGGTCCCGGTCGATGGATTTATCGCAATGCCGACCGCGCCGATATACGCTTTTGTCGGCCCCCAAATTTGTCCGTTCTTGTTAAAGGCAAAGACATGTCCAATGCCACTAGCGTTGGTAGATCGAGCAATTATCGAATTAGCCGCATAATCGAAGGAAACTTCTTCCAGTAGCTGATTGTCCGGACGTGCGGGTGATCGCCACACGGCATCGCCATTACGGTCCAGCAGCATCAAGTCAAAACCATGGGCTGCGACAAGGGAGCCGTTGGCGGCTACCGTAACGCGTGCGAGTGGTACGCGGAGATCCCGTGCCCATAGAGGTTGGCCACTAGGGGCAAAAGCAGCGATCTGTCCTCCGCGCGCGGCGGTGACTATGAGGGTTCCATCGTCTGAGCTAGCGAGATCCATAATGTTGAAGTTTGCACGCGTGATCCACGAGCGCTCATTCCACGTGCCGGCTGCAATCGGTTGAAGCTCGGTTAGATCGAATGAGAGATCAAGAACATCCTCGATACGTGTTTCAAATCCTTCAACTTGCCAAATGTGTGCTGCCGCGTCGGCCTCGTCAGATGAGCTGTATCGGCCTGATTCGACCCAGCCTCGATACACTGTGGACATGTGGATGTCGGGCAAGCGTGTCCCAACACGTGCTCGTGCCTCTGCCTCGCTATCGAACTTACCAATGAGAACCGCGCGCACGGGCACCCGACGAATGTCGAGTTGAATTTCTCCGAGATCTTCGATGATCTTTCGCAGACCTGAACTTGCTTGACCATCGCCGATGGCTGTTACGAATTCCAACATGGCAATGCGTGCGTTCTGCGCTAACGTGATTACATGTACGAGGTGCTCCGCCTTCTCCAAAGTGTTGTAGGTGCGCACGTTGGGCATCACGTCTACAAGAGCATCGACAGCAGAGGTTAAATGTTTATGGGCTTCGCTCGCTGAGGCCGGTGGGGTTAGAGGGATGAGCTCCTGGGAAAGTGCACTGATTGAGTCAAACTGTGCCTCGATCGCCGCAACAAACTGATCAGGACTTTGTGAGTCAAGTGCTAACTCTCGAGTGCTGATTTCTAGTGATCGCATCACATCCAGTGCGCGAGTCGCAACAGTGAGTGCTGGCTCCCAATACGGTCGGTCTACAAGTGCGATATCGGTTGATGGAGGTTCGCCGCAGGCTGGCAAGATCGAAGTCATCGCCATTGCACATAGGATTGTGCGACGTGAGACGTAGGAAGCTGGGCTTACGACACGACTCCTGTTAAGTAGTGGTAACCGCGTGGGCTGTCCCCCGCAGTGACCAAGGTGTGGCTGAGAGGATAGTGACATGTTGGGTCTCGCCCGGCGATGTCTGGACACTGGGTGGGATGAAAACAAGCTTGTTTGTCCGAGTGCGGCCACGCCAGCGTGGTTCCATTCGTTCGCCTTTTCCTTGGGTCAGCTCTTCAATGAGGACTTCGTGTGTTGTCCCAACGTAGAGTCGATTAAGTTCTTCAGCTATAGCCGTTTGTGTGTGCTCGATCGAGTGAAGACGACGAAGCTTTTCAGCGTGGGGGATATCGTCAACCCATCCTGCTGCGACAGTTCCGTGTCGGGGTGAAAATGCTGCAACATGGACTTGGTCAAAGCGTAAGTCTTTTACGAGCTTAAGTGAGTGTTCGAATTGCGTTTCCTGTTCTCCGCAAAAACCCACGATGATGTCTGTTGAAATAGCCACGTCAGGGATGGTTGAACGAAGTAAGTCGATGATATCCCGGTAAAACGCCGTGTTGTATCCACGTGCCATGCGTTTTAGGACTTCGTCGTCACCAGATTGCACAGGAAGATTAATTTCTTCACAGACACTTGGGATATCACGCATTGCTTCAGCCAGATGCCGATTCATGTAGCGTGGGTGAGCTGTGGTGAATCGGATCCTGTCTATATTGTCTATCTTGTCGACGGCCTCAAGTACGTCAGGGAGGCTTGTTTCGTCCATATCGAAGCCATAGGCGTTCACAATTTGACCTAGAAGCGTGATCTCGCGTGCACCTTCGTCTCGGTATCGACGCACTTCATCGGTGATCTCGATCAGTGGACGGCTACGTTGCGCTCCGCGCCGAAAAGGCACGATGCAGTAGGTGCAACGTTTGTCGCAGCCATAGATGATGTTGACGAATCGATTGACAGATCCAGCAGGAGGTCTCGGTTGTGCTTCAACATCGTCGTGCGTTTGGGGGTTGGCTGGGGTCCTTCGCGCTAGCGTGGCGAGTAGAGGTTTGGCGTTTAACGTGTCAAACAGAACATCTACGGGTTCTAGGTGAGGTTTTAGGTCTTTCTCATCCGCATGGACTGTGCATCCGGTAAGCCCGACCACAAGCTGCGGTCTGGTTTTCTTGATCCCTTTCAACATGCCAAGCATGCCCCACACTTTGCGGTCGGAGTTGTCACGCACCGCACACCCATTTACTACAACGGCAGTAGCGTCAGAGAGATTTAGTGCGGATTCGTGCCCCGCGTTGTGCAGTTCGTGCTCGATCCGTTCACTGTCTGCACGATTCATTTGGCATCCAATTGTCCAGATGAATACGCGATGCGATGTGCTGAGGTTGAGCGACATGGACCAAATAGAGCCTTATGTAGCTACATCAAACTAGAATGCCGCCTTGCTATCATAGCGCCTAGATGAATGTGATGGGTTCGGCTTGTGGTAAGGAGACGTGTGAAGTCTCGCGTTAATCCGCTTCGGCATCCCGCCGTTAGCGCATTCCTAGTCTTGTCCGCAGTGCTGGTTATATTAATGCTGGGTTTTTCAATTGGTCGTGCTCTCGGTTTTATGCAGTACGCCGGACTGGTCACTGTCGTACTGGTGACTGCTGCCTTTGCTGTTGTCTTAATGTTCGCTGACGATGACTCTGTGGATTTGGGATAGATAAGCGGTGCGTAAGACATTGATTACAGGTGCGGGTGGACAACTCGGTGTTGAGCTAACGAGATGTTTAGATAAAGATCAGGCTGTTCCCTTGTCGCGATCCCAGCTAGACATAACAGATGGTCCGCTTGTGGAGCAGACGATAGCGGAGATTAGACCTGCACTGGTTGTTCACACTGCTGCGGCCACCGACGTTAATGGGTGTGAGGAGAATCGTGCAGACGCATACAAGATAAACGTAGTCGGAACTTGGAATGTTGCATGCGCCGCTGCGCGAATTGGGGCGGTGATGGTGTATGTGGGCACGAATTATGTTTTCGATGGCTTGAAACTTGGACCGTACCTGGAATATGACGATCCGTGCCCACTGAATGCTTATGGATGGACCAAGTTGCAGGGCGAGCGGGCAGCTCGACAAGTCGTCGACCGGCTCTTCATCGTACGGACGAGCTGGTTATATAGTAGATGGGGTACCAACTTTGTTAGCCGATTGCTGAACCTCCCGGTTCTGGATGCTCCTCTTAGTTATGTTGGGAATCAAGTTGCGAACCCCACGCATGCTCGTGATTTAGCAACTGCGATTCTTGAGTTGGCACAGACTGATGGGTTTGGTGTCCACCACCTTGTAAATGAAGGTGCGACAAGCTGGTATGGATGGGCTTCCGCGATTCTTGATGGTATAGGGCGGCATGATGTTGGGCTTGAGGAGATCACGGCAGACGAGTTTCCACGAGCCGCCATAGTGCCTGCCAATTCTGAACTTGCGAACGAAACAGCACGTGCCATTGGGGTTACCATGCGGCCGTGGAGTGAGGCGCTTTCCGAGCATCTTCGGGAAATGTTGGCGTAAGTGAGTGATGGCGGATCTGCCCCGCCGCGTTGGTCCGTAATTATTCCGACGTGGAACGGGCGCCATCTTCTTGAACAGGCTTTGGATGGGCTGGATTCGCAAACATTTCGTGACTTCGAAGTGCTTGTAGTAGATGACGGTTCGGACGACGATACAGCTGCTTGGTTTAAGGTTCATCGGCCCTCAGATTCGCTTATCGAGGTTGCGGAACGTCGTGGTCTCGCTGCTGCACTGAACACGGGAATAAAGTCTGCACGTGGTTCCTACCTCGCTCTGCTCAACAATGATGCTGTCCCGGATCCTGAATGGCTTGCGGCGTTTGATCATGCGTTTGATGTGGAAGATTCGGTTAGTTTTCTTGCATCTCGTATTCGCTTGTACGATGACCCTACGCGCCTACACGCGGCGGGCGACACGTACTCTTTAGAGGGACTTCCTAACAATCGGGGTGTGTGGAGAGTCGATGGGCCAGCGTTCAACAAAGGTCGAGAGGTTTTTGGAGCCTGCGCAGCTGCGGCAGGATACCGACGCGAGCTATTTGATGATATTGGGGGCTTTGACGAAGATCTGGTGATGTATTGCGAAGATGTAGATCTTGACTGGAGAGCGCAGTTGGCTGGCTATCGCTGTTGGTATGTCCCAGACGCTATTGTGCGTCACCGGGTTAGCGCAACTGCAGGCGGGGCAGTTGCGAGTTATTTGGTTGCCCGTAACCGCCCGTTGGTCGCCGTTATGAATTTGCCCGGTTCTGTTTGGCGACGTGCTTGGTGGCGAATCGTTTGGGCGCAACTTAGACTTGGTCTTAGTGCGTTGCGTGAAATTCGAGGTAACGCGGCGCGTGCCACTCTCGCGGGGCAGTTTGCAATGTTCCGGCATCTCTACGGGGCATTAAGAAAACGCGGCAATAGGCAACGTACGCGTCGTGTGTCAGATGCTTATATCGATTCACTGCTCGAGCGTTGACGTAGGCGGAGGACGCATATGGGATTTTTTCGACGAATCTTTGGTGGCGGTGATAGGGGCGAATCTCAGGACAGTGCTTGGCATTTCTATGTGAAAAGCAAGTTCGCGGACGAGATTCTTGATGTTCGTATTGACGCGGAAAACGATCTCTCACCGGAATTTGATGGGCCTGGCGACTATGCGTCGCACTATACAGTGACCAAGGAAATCATTGGGAGTAAGAGTTTTAAGACCATCAGCTTGCATCTTATTTTCGATACAACTCGATCCTTTACCGGTGATTTCACTATTGAGGGTGGTGAACTGGTGGAGCAAGATGTATTTGACTCGTGGAAGGCCCAGCAGCAGACAACCAATGTGAGTGATACGAACGTGGATAGCGACTGAATAGCAGCGTCGGTATGTCGTTGTGCTAGGGGTGAATGGCGTGAGGCGAGAGATGTACCGCTTGCCTCGGTCTGTTGTCAGTGCACTGGTCATCGCTGCATTGATTGCCGGGACGCTAAGTGGTGGTCGTGAAGCTCCGGCAGCAGTCGCTGGCGCCATCGCCGCAGTTGGTCTTGCTTTCGGCGTAGCGAGGCCGATTGTGGGTTTGGCTGTTGCCTGTATTGTGGCTTTGATTGCGCCGTTCTTAATTGTTCCCCAGCGCCTTGGAATTCAGCCGCCAATTCTTGACGTTATTGTGGGTTCGGTGTTCGTGGGCGTGCTTATCGAACGTGTTCGACGTCCGGGGAATATGGCTCCGGTCTGGCTTCAGATTCTCGTGGTGGTTGGTGTGGCCCTTCCACTGGCTGCGGGCGCTGCGGCCCTTGTTGATGTTAACCATATCGAGGCATTTCAAATTGCTATAAAGATGGCGCTCTACGGGGCTACACCTTTAATCGTGTTTTATGCAGTTCGGATGCGGTCTGTGCTTCGTTCCAGTGTGTCGCTGATTACCGGTGCCTCAACAATACAAGCACTATTGACGTTGGTGATTTACGTTTCTGGTTCTGCGGGGCTCGAAGCGTTAGAAGGTTTGGCGGTAGCAGGTTATCCATCTAGTGGTGTTGCACGGTTTCTTCCGGACGAAATTACCCCACGTGCAACCGGACTCTTGGTCGATCCAAATGTTCTTGGGGTCACTTTGGCCGCGGGCCTTCCGTTTGTTGTGACATGGATGATGGGCCGATCTCGGCGCATGTTTCCGGGAGTTGTTGCTCTAGTTCTAGTTTGTTTTGCGTTAGCGCTTACACTTTCACGTGCAAGCTGGATTGCGGCTGTTGCTGGTCTCCTGGTGTGGATGGCCGTTTACCGACCACGTACTGCTGTGGTGCTTGCAACTGGCTTAGGTTTAGCGGTGTTGTTGATCCCTCTTGAGCAATTTTTGAGAATTCGGAATGGGTTCGCTGGTTCGGATCGGTCAGCCGCGCTTAGAGTGAATGAATTGAAGGAAGCTATGCGCGTGATTCAGCGCTTCCCCCTGCTTGGGATCGGTTATGGCGAGGCGCCACATGCGGACATATTCGCCGGTGTTTCCAACGCATGGCTCTGGCTGATGGAACGAGCTGGAATTTTTGCGGGGCTTGTTCATTTGGGTTTGATTGCCGGGGTTGCACGACGAGCCAATTCGCATTTGAGGTTCGACAAAGACATAGGTCCCTTCTATGCGGCTTTGGTGTCTTTCACTGTTGCTGGATTTTTCGATCATCACATTGTGAGTTTTCCGCACCTCGTTTATCTGTTTGGTTCGGTTGTTGGAGTGATTGTTGCCCGTCGTGCGGGTAATAGTTGATCACGATGAAATCGGTCATGCTTGACGGACGGTTGCTCCGGTATGACCGTGCTGGTATTGGGCGATACATTTGGAGATTGCAGGAAGCCTTGGCTGGCCTTCCCCAAACGGATTTTGACGTCAAGCTCCTGGTCGACGCCTTCGAAACAAAATCATCAAGGTCTGCGCTACCCACAAAAAGGGTTATGGTGCCCGCTCGCCATGGGTCCGAGAGATTTCTATTGCCTATGCAGCTAAGAGGCGCCAGCCTTGTGCACTGGCCGGATCATGGGATTCCAGACGGATTCGGTGGACCCTCCATTGTGACTGTGCATGATCTCTCTTTTCTCACACATCCCTATACCCATTCGGATCGAAGTCTCGATCATTATCAGGTTGCTGTTCGGAGTCTCCGGAAAGCAGAGGGGGTTATCGCGGTCTCGGAGTATGTGAGATCGCGTTTGCTGGAGAAAGAGCTCGCAAATGCGAGTCGAATTACAGTTGTGCCAGAGGCCGCTGGTTTGCCGGCTGTCGAGTTCCCTAATGAGGAGCGTCTTTGGCCAACGCCCTTTGTTCTGATGGTCGGTACGATTCAGCCACGGAAAAATATTGTGACTGCGTGCCGCGCCTTTTCTCAATCGAAGTTTGCTCGTGAAGGAAGACTTTTACTGGTTGGTTCTCTAGGGTTTAGTGGTTCGCAAATCGTGCGTGATGTTCAATCCGAGAATCCGTCTGGGTTAGTACGGTTTATCGGTCGTGTACGTGACAGTGTGCTCGCTCGACTCTTCCAGCAAGCGGAGTTTGTGCTTGTTCCATCTCTAGATGAGGGATTTGGACTGTCAGCGCTTGAATCTATGTCGTGTGCGACGCCAGTGATTGCAGCGAACGCCGGTGCACTACCGGAGTTGGTAGGTGACGGGGCTCTACTTGTTGACCCGGAGGTTACCGAGGACATTACTGCAGCAATTGATAGGGTTGCTAGCGATTCGGAATTTCGAATGTCGTTAGGTGAGCGTGGCCGTCTTCGTGCTCAATGTTTTACATGGGATCGCACTGCACGAGAAACCCTCGCTGTCTATAGGGCTCTTGTATGAGAGTGCTTGTGGTTACAGCGACTCCGCCATGGCCCTCTGCGCACGGCGCAGCTCTGCGAAACAGTCTCTTTTTGGAGGTTTTGGCTGCGGAACATCAGGTGGATGTCATATTTCTTGACCAAACCGATGGCCTTGAAACATCCGTTCCGGATTCCATTTGTCAATTTGTTCGTGTTCGTGCGTCAGTTCCGTCTGTGATTCGACGATTGCAAACCGGGTTCAGTCAAGGACTTCCTGACGTGATTGCCCGCCATTCCTCGTGGACGCTTCGTGGCCGTGTCCAGATGCTTCTCGCTCGTGATCGTTACGATGTGGTGCATCTGGCTCAGATTCAGCTCGCACCACTAATTCACGATGTCCACACTATGGTCACACGCGATGTCGATCGACCTCGTGTGATCTACGATGCTCACAATGTGGAATGGTTGCTACAAGCCGCACTGGCAGATGTTTCTACAGGGTTGAGGTCCTTTTGGGCCGGTCGTCAAGCGCGGCTAATTCGACGCGTAGAGGAGTGGATTGCGCGAACGGTCGATCTCTCAGTTGGATCGTCCGAGAACGACTGCTCACGATTGGGAGACTTGGGAGCGAAGTCGCCGGTGTACATCCCCCATCCAGTTCGGGTGCCGTCCCGATGTCCAGGAATAGATGGTCGTAATGCCAATCCAACGGTCCTGTTTGCGGCGAATTTTGGTTACAGACCAAACATATTGGCAGCAGAATGGTTTTTTGGTCGTGTCTGGCCTGGGATTGTTCGAAATCTTCCGCGCGCAGAGTTGCGCGTGATCGGACCTGGATCAAAGGCTCTCGGGCCGATAGTGCCGGCAAGAACGACACTCGGGGGCATTGTTGGTGATATCGAGGGCGAATACAGGCGGGCTTGGATAGCGGTGTCACCGACATCGGTAGCAGCAGGTGCGCCCTACAAGGTTCTATCCGCTTTTGCTGCGGGTCGACCTGTGGTTGCACGAACAGAAGGATATGTGGGTTTAGCGCCTGCGGAACAGATCGGTGTTGCTACTGCAAGTCATCCCGATGACTTCGCACGTGTCACGACTGCGATATTGATCGATGACAGTGCCTACAAGTCGGCTAAAGCTGCTGGGTTTTCTTATCTGCAGGCTGTGCACAATGCCGACGTGGTCGGATCTCAATTGCTTAAAGCTTATGCACGGATTGTTGAATCGGGATCGAACGAGCGTCGCAGATGAGTGTCGCTGTTTGTGCAACGGTTAAGAATGAGGTTGCTGACGCGAGGGCTTTGATTGAAGGCCTTCTGAGTCAGCGATTTCCGGCGGATGAAATCGTAATTGTTGACGGTGGCTCAACTGATGGGACTCTCGACACTCTCCGTGCGTGTGCTGCTATTGATTCACGCATTGTTGTGCGGAGCGCTCCGGGTACGAACATTGCGGCGGGACGGAATTTAGCCATTAAGAGTACGCGAGCCGCCTTGGTAGCGGTGACGGACGCTGGTATTCAACGATCACCCTTTTGGCTTGAAGGCCTCGTTGCGGCTTTGGACTCCGAACCGTTAGCGGCTGGATCGTTTGGATATATTTTGGCGTCGCCGAGCACAACGTTTGAAGCTGCTCTTGGGGCGGTGGTTCTTCCGTTGGCGCATGAAATAGATGAGAAAAAATATCCGCCGAGCAGTGGATCGGCACTTTTTCGTCGCTCATGGATTGACCGGATAGGAGGATACCCTGAGTGGTTGGCTCATGGTGAAGATCTGTGGCTTGATCGCGCGATCTGGCGTGCTGGTGGATGGTTTTGTCATGCATCCGAGGCTGATGTCGGGATTCGGCCACGCTCAACTGTTTCAGCGTTCGCTCGACAATATTTCCAATACGCGGCAGGTGATGGCCATGCCGGGATGCTTGTACACCGACACATTGTCAGGTTTGGAGCGTACGGGCTGGGCGTTGTGTTGTTCAGTCTTCCGTCTGCGGTGGCCAAGGTGCTGTTGGGTGTTTTGGTCTGTGGATATCTCTGGAGGGTATTACGGCGTGCACCTGTGATGATTCAGCGGACCGCGTCAGCGAAGCCGATTCTTGCAGTTGTTCTAATGCCGATTCTCCGGATCGTGGGCGATGTCTCTAAGATGGCCGGCTTTGTTGCTGGATATTGTCGCCGGCTATGAGTCGTATTCCGGATGTAGCCATCGTGATAACAACATTCGATGTTCATGACCTTTTAGTTCGGTGTCTTGACAGTCTCGGCGATGCAGCCGGTTCGCTGAATATTGAGGTTGTTGTTGTTGATAACGGTTTTTGTGATGGCACATGGCAGATGTTGCTTGCTCGCAAGAATGTTAAGGCCATTCGTGGTTCATCGGAGCTTGGATTTGGCCGTGCGAATAACATTGGAGCTGAGGCAACGTGTGCTCCGCTGATTTTATTTCTCAATCCGGATACGGAACTTGAAGACAGATCAATTCAGGTGTTGGCTGAGCGCTTGGGGTCGCGACTCGACGTGGCTACGGTCGGACCCAGATTAATACTACCGAGCGGTCGAATTGATCCGGCCTCGAGTCGAAATTTCCCGAGTCTGGCGAGTGCTATTCATCGTTTTTTGGGTGCCCCGCGTGTAGTTGGCCTTGATATTGAGAAGCCATACAACACCGAGGAAGTTGCAACGACTGGTGAACGTGAGGTGGACTCTGTTTCGGGGGCATGTTTCCTAATCCGTAGAACGGTGTTTGATGCGGTAGGCGGATTCGACCAGCGATACTTTATGTATGGCGATGATCTCGATCTGCATCGAAGACTTGCTAATTTGGGTTGGCGAACCTTGTGTGTTCATGAAGCGCATGTGACGCACTGGAAACGTGAGTCCTCACGACAGCGGCCAGTTCGGACTAGATTCGAATTTTATCGATCGATGTGGCGGTATTATCACGAGCATCATGCACATGAGCCATGGATCCTGCGTGGTCTGGTGTCGGGCGCAATTCTTGTGCTGGGGGCCGGTGCTGTAATTAGGAGGATGGTCCACTAATGCGTGGAACGGATAAGAGTTTGTCGATATGACGTGGACGCGACGAAACTGGGGAGGCATCGTCTCTGGTATATCGCTCGTGGCCGATGTATTTGCTTTGGCTCTGGCATCTGTTACTGCCTATTACGTTCGGTATCGGTTTGGTTGGTTTGATGGTGTGTCTCCAAGCCGATTTCTTTTTCTCACCCCAGTAACGATGATCTTTATCGTGTCTTCCATTGTGGGTGGTTTGTCACTCGGGATGTACTCACTCTATCGGGCGGCTGGACCGTTTAATCGGCTGGCACGCAGTGCCGCCATGGTCACGATTGGATGTTTGCTGGGGGTGACGGCAACCTTCTTTCTCTTTGCTGACAGGTTAGAGCCGGTACGTGAGACCATGCTATTGGTCTGGATAATTGGGATTGTGTTCGTAGCTGTTGGACGGTCAGCTCTCGCCCGAGTACTGAAAACTTTGGCTGTCCATGGTGTTGGTGTTCAACGTGTAATTGTGGTTGGGGCTGGCGTTGAGGGTTTGCAGGTTGCTTCTCGCTTGGTTGAGGACTCCGGGCATCGGTATGAGCTGGTCGGTTTTCTCGACGATTTCGAATCTGAGGTCAGGTTGGACGGCTGCGAAGTTTCGGTGCTTGGCCCACTAAAACTGCTTGCTGGCGTGATATCTGAGCATGAGATAGATAAGGTTATTGTGGCAATCCCTTCTTTGTCACACGATGATCTGCTCGCGATCTTGGGCGATGTGGAAGCATCGTATGCTGACGTCTGGTTGTTACCTGATCTCTTCCAGCTGATGGTCTCGCCAGTTGTTGAAGGAGGTGTGCGCGGATTGCCGCTAATTGCTGTCAACGAGGTTCGGATTCGTGGACTCAGCAGGCTCGCAAAGCGTTCTCTTGATTTAGTGGTTGCTACTGCGGTGTTGGTTCTTGCTTCTGTTCCGATGTTGTTAACAGCATTAATCATTAAGCTTGATTCGCGTGGGTCGGCTTTCTATGTGCAATCACGGGTTGGCCGGGATGGACGGGAGTTCCCGATAATCAAGTTCCGCACAATGGTGGATGGTGCGGATGAATATGGTAGAACATGGACTGTTACTGATGATCCGCGCCAAACGCGCATTGGTCGGGTTTTGCGCCGATATTGGGTGGATGAGCTACCGCAACTGATCAATGTTGTTAAGGGCGATATGAGTTTGGTTGGCCCCCGGCCTGAACAGCCTGATTATGTGGCTAAATTCCGTGGCGAATTCTCAAGATATATGGTCCGACATCGGGAGCGAGCAGGACTAACGGGATGGGCCCAAGTTAACGGGAGTCGTGGTGATTCGTCTATCTCGGATCGAACCAGGTATGACGTGTACTACATTGAGAATTGGTCATTGCTTTTCGATCTCCGGATACTGTTGCGCACGATGTTGATGGTGGTTCGAGGCAATGCTCGTTAGTTACGGATGAGTGCTTATAGATTTCCCCGTCGGCGAGTGTTTGGCTTTTTGGTTGCTGTGACATCGATAGGTGCTTGTAAAACGGAGGAGCCTGACGCTGGCACACCTCTCCCTCTGTCTGTGAAGGCTAGCCCCAAGGTTCCGCCGTATGTACCACCTGTGCCTCAGCCCGTACCTCATCCCGTTGATCTTCCGGCCGTGATCCTTGATTTCGCTGGGTCTGGTGCTATTGGTGATGCTGGTGATGGAGGGTTAGCGGTAGATGCCCAATTTCGAAGTTTGGGCGGTGTTGCTGTGGGGTCGGATGGGATGATCTATTTGTCTGATCCAAGTGCTAGCCGAATTCGGCGCATTCATCCAAGTGGCTTGATTGAGGCTGTAGCTGGTACAGGTAAACGGGGGTATTCCGGAGACGGCGGATATGCACTTGCTGCAGCGCTTACTGATCCCAGCCGATTGACCGTGGATCAAGGTGGAATCTTGTTCGTTGCCGAACTCGACCGTGTGAGGCGAATCGATCCCAGTGGTCTCATTTCCACCGTTCTTGGCGACGGTCAACCCGGACGTGATGGCGATGGCGGTCCGGCGTTCCTTGCCCGGACCAGCGGGAATGCGGGAATGGCGATTGACGGTGAGGGCAATCTGTTTATAGCAGAGCGTTCTGCGCACCGCATCCGACGGATAGACACGCAGGGATATGTGACGACTGTGGCGGGCACAGGTGTGCCTGGCAGTGATGGTGACGGTGGACCTCCGCTTGAAGCGACGTTAAATCAGCCTGTGGATGTTGAGATTGATGATCAGGGCAACGTATTAATAGCCGAGCTTGCAGGAAATCGAATTCGCCGTATTTCTGGTAAGGATGGGTTGATCGGGACGATCATTGGACGTGGTGGTCGGGCAGGAAGAGGTGGTGACGGGGGCGCTGCCGTCGATGCTGAACTCAATGGGCCCCAAAGCGTGGCCGTGGATGCAAGCGGCGCAATCCTCGTGGCTGATTGGAATAACCGTCTTATTCGACGTGTTGACCGGTTCGGGGTAATCCGAACTATTGCTGGGATGGCAGGCGGGCGCATCGAGTCCGGTGAGCTTGCGGTTGAATCCCGCTTGACGCTTCCGATGGACATAGCACCTACGCTTGATGGTCGATTGCTCGTGATTGAGCAGGGAGCGCGTCGTGTTCGCACTCTGGCACCCGTACCGAAGAGTGAAGAAAAACTGGTGACGGAGATTGGGTATGTTGCGCCAATGGCGGCGTTGCCCCATGGGGTTCCAATACCCGATGATGCGATAGCGACGCATTTTGCGGGTTCCGATCCGTCTAGCGAATCGGGGCACGGTATACAGCGGCTTGATGCGGCATTTGCATCGCCGCGTGGCATAACAATCGACGCGTTTGGTCGGTTGCTCATCGCGGACACCGGGAACCATCAAGTGCGACGAATAGGTCGAGACGGTACGGTCGAAACAGTGGCTGGGACTGGAGCCCCAGGTTTTTCAGGGGATGGAGGATCGGCGACTAGTGCCCAACTCAATCGCCCGTCGGCGCTCGTAGTTGACACCGATGGGGCACTCTACATCGCAGATACGGGTAATTTCCGAATTCGTAAGGTTGACCCATCTGGCGTTATCACCACCCTGGCTGGTTCGGCGCAACCTGGAGCTGGAGGTGATGGGGGTCCGGCTCGCAACGCGCAGTTTACCGAGTTGGTCGGATTGGCTCTTGATAGCCAAGGAGCTTTGTATGTGGTGGATGCTCCGATCCACAGAGTGCGGGTGATTGGAGTTGATGGGGTGATCCGTCCGTTTGCTGGGAGTGGGATTGATGGTCGTTCTGGTGATGGCGGGCCCGCGATTGAGGCGGCGTTGGGATTTCCTCAGCGTGTGGCGATTGCGCCCGACGGTTCGGTGCTAATCACCCAACTTCACGAGGGAGCGGTACGGCGAGTTGGCATTGATGGTGTGATCGACACGCTGGCTGGATTTAATGACTCCGGTGTTACATCGGACAAGACAGCGAAGCAGGACCTATTGGATAAACCGGTGGGTGTTGTTGTGGATTCGTCTGGCAACGTTTATGTCGTCGAAAGCGGTTTTGGTGAAATATCACGGGTTGCTCCGGATGGGACGATTAGGGTTATTGCTGGGAATCCTCGTGGGGACGGGGGATCTGGAGGGGCGGCACGCGACGTTCGACTTGATACGGCCCGTGAGTTGGTTCTTGGTAGTGACGGAAGTGCATACCTCCTTGAATCTAATGGGCTTATTTGGCGTTTGGGGTCTAACGTTCTGGAGAGTGAAACACCTCCAGCCCTTGCAACGTCGACGCCTGAAAGCCAAGAGACTCAGGTGGCGGCGAAGGAGGCAGCTGAGGTTGCCACCGTTGTTCTGGCGCTTGAGCTCGGGGAAGGGCAAGTTCCAATTGGTCCGACGCTTGAATTCCATCCCGGTGAGCGAGTCAACGTGGCCGTCAAATTTGTAGATGTGTTAGAGGGTTCTCGCCTTGGCATACGTTGGTTCGCTGGCGATGCACAACAGGGAATATTTCTTACTAAGCCTCAACCAGGATTTAGTCAGGCGCAATTTGGGTTCTGGTTTGTGCCGGCAACTGCTAAGCCTGAGGGTCCGTGGCGCGTTGAAATCCTTGTCGGATCTACGGTCTTGACCTCCGTGGATTTCGTCGTGGTGCCAGGCGAAATACGTATCGATCCGAGTCGGGCGTAGGTGACATACTTGTATAGCTGACGCCTCGCGGCGGTCGATAGCAGGGGTCCTAGAGCAGCTTGCGAGATTTATCGGATTCCTACTCTTTAGAGCGATAAAAAAGATGTAAGGTGGCTGAGCTGTCAAATTTCGTGTCAGGCTGACGCATAATTGACCCGATGGTGTGTGCTCTAACGCCAAGTGGATGGATTAGGTCGAATAAGTGAGTGCTCACCGTGCAACTCACCGAATGAGAGGAGATCGCTTGCTACATGTCGAGTGATGAAACTGGTTCCAACGATGTTGAAGAACAGGAATCTTCCGAAGTGAAGGTGACGGACCACCGTTCGGCGTCTCGGGACGAGACGGATGAAGGTATGGAATCGGAAGATGAGGCATCAGCGAGCACTGAAACGGACGACCCTAAGGTGTTGGCAGCCCGAATTGAAGAGCTTAATGCTCGGCATACAGATCTCTTGAATCGCCTAACGAGAACGCAAGCCGATTTCGCGAATTATCGTCGCAGGACTGGAGAGGATGCTCGTGAGTTGGCTAATTATGCAAACCAGTCTTTTGCCTTTGAACTACTTCGAGTTCTCGATGGGTTTGATCGTGCGTTTGCGGCGATTTCTGACGAATTGCGGCAGTTGACCTGGATTGATGGAGTCGCACTGATCCAGGCGCAACTTCGAGGCGTTATGGAAGCAGTGGGTGTAAAACAGATTGAATGCCGTGCGGGTGATCCTATTGATGTTGAGCTTCACGAAGTGGTTGTTACGGAGGGTGCGGAGGCTGAGGTGGTCATCGATCAAATTCAAAGTGGGTATCGTATGCATGAGCGGGTGATACGGCCTGTTTTGGTTAAAGCCGGTCCGAAATCAGAGGATGAAACACCGTCTACGGGTGAAGCTGCGTCACAGGATGAGTACGAGGGCGTCACTGACGGGTCCAAGTGAGCGCTAAGCCCGATTATTACGAAGTTCTGGGTGTTGCGAGGAATGCTTCACCGGATGAGATCCGGTCAGCTTTTCGTGATCTTGCACGCCGATATCATCCTGATGTTAGCGCGGAGGAGGATGCAGACGCGCGCTTCAAGCAGATAAATGAAGCACATGAAGTTTTGAAAGATTCAGATAAGAGAGCGAACTACGACCGTTTCGGGCACAGTGGTTCCGGATCTCCGTTCGGCGTCGAATTTGACGATTTTGGTGGTATCGGCGACGTCTTTGATGCTTTTTTTGGCGGAGGCCGTCGTGCTCA
Organism: uncultured Chloroflexota bacterium; assembly: GCA_964422795.1. GTDB lineage: Bacteria > Chloroflexota > UBA11872 > UBA11872 > UBA11872 > UBA11872. The sequence goes on along the minus strand of CAYRCL010000034.1, from coordinate 13,129 downwards.
GGGTAATGCAGCGCAAGCAGGGGACGACGTTCAAGTGCGACTTGAACTTGAGTTCTTGGACAGTCTCTTTGGTGTTGAAGAGACTATTCATTACAGGAGACTCGAGCCGTGTGGAACTTGTGCCGGGAGTGGTGCAGCCCCGGGCACTAAACCGACGATGTGTTCTGGGTGTGACGGCAGAGGTGAGGTCCAACGGGCTCAGCGCTCGATATTTGGCCAATTTGTGAATGTGGCACCGTGCGCAAGGTGTGGCGGATCCGGCTCGGTCATTGAAGATAAGTGTCCAACGTGCACTAGCAACTGTGTTGTTCGCGTCGATGTGGAACGAAAAGTCAAGATCCCGGCCGGACTCAAGGCGGGGACCGAGTTGCGTCTTACTGGTGAAGGAAATCATGCGGCACGTGGTGGCCCGCCCGGCGATCTCTATATTGCTATCGAGGTTCAGCCTCATGCGGTGCTTGAACGTGACGGTGATGAGATTGTGAGTAATGTCGTTGTGAACTTTTCTGAGGCTGCTCTTGGCGCTGAAATTGAGGTTGAGACGGTTGATGGTCGGGTAACTGTTCAGATTCCTGCAGGAACACAGACTGGTTCGTCCATCCGGCTTCGGAGCAAAGGGGCACCGAGGTTTCGTGCTTCCGGACGTGGTGATCATTACCTCTTTGTCCATGTAGCTACGCCAACTAAGCTGAATCGTGATCAACGTGGGCTTTTGGAACAGCTTGGGGTGACACTCCCTGCTGGTAGTGATTCTGACGGGCGTGGATTTGTAGAAAAGGTTCGTGCCGCGTTTAGATGAGCTCGGGGTGGCTCCAAATTAGCGTGCCGTTGCAGTCCGAGGCGTTGGACGATGTCAGTGCTAGGTTGTATGACTTAGTTGGTTCTTCGTATGCGGTCGAATCACGTCCTTTGGTTTTTTCGGAAGGTTGGTCGTTGACTGCGCATGCGTACGTTAGGCCGGGAAAGGCACAGCGTGCGACCCGACGAAAGATTCTGCGCACGCTTGAATTCCTACGCCTAGCTGGAGCGGGCACTGTGGGTGCTGCTTCTGAGTCCTATGTGCAACCCGATGAGTACTTGACGCGTTGGCGTGAGTTCTACGTGCCAGTGGCGGTTGGTGAGAGGCTCCTAATCGTTCCGGCATGGGAGGATCCACCCCCTGAGTGGTCGGAGCGAATACCAATTTTTCTTGATTCTGCTCAGGCTTTTGGAACTGGTCATCACCCCACGACGAGACTAGCTCTTGAGGAACTCGAAAAAATCGTTGTTGCAGATAGTGTTGTTGTAGACGTGGGTACTGGGTCTGGAGTTCTCGCGATAGCTGCAGCAAAACTCGGTGCTAGAAGAGTGTACGCGTATGATCGTGATGGCCGTGTTCGTCAGCCTGCCGAGGCCAACATAGTTCGAAATCAAGTGGGGGACCGTGTCGTTCTCAGTGTTACTAGTAAAACGATCAATCCTCCGGAGCGTGCACATGTGTTGGTAGCGAACATTGTTGCCGCGGTACACCTGGAGCTTATGTCCATATACCTGCGTGTTGTAACGCAAGCAGGAACGGTACTGCTTGGTGGTGTTCTAGATGAACGTATTGATGAAGTAATTTCTTCCGCCCAGGCGTGCGGGTTTAGTGTGGAGAGGTCGGCGTCTCTTGGAGAGTGGCGGGCGTTGCTTCTCCGTCGCAATCTCGGCGGTACTGGGTGACGAAGGAGGTAGGTCGTTTTGTTTGAAGATTCCATTGATCGCGACCCGCAAAGTGTTGCCTGTATCTTTTGTGCGATTACGCGGGGTGATGTCAAAACAGATTATCTGTATGAGGATGACGAGGTTGTTGCCTTTCGAGATATCAACCCACAGGCTCCTTGTCACGTGCTTGTTGTTCCGCGTCGCCACTTTTCGAGTGTCGACGTCATGATTCGAGAGGCTCAAGATATTGAGATACTCGGTCGCTTAGCAGTTGTAGCGGTGCTGGTGGCGCAGGAACAGAAATTGGCTGATTCCGGCTATCGTGTCGTAACTAACCACGGGCCTCATGGGGCGCAGAGTGTGGCTCATACGCATTTTCATGTTCTTGGTGGCCACCAATTAGAGGGGCGTTTGGGGTGATTAGCTCTATTTGGCTTACAACCTAGGAGCTAAAGTACTGAGTGCGGCAGGATACCGATCATTAATTGAATGGAAAAAGCTGGAGTCGGGGTTTTCAAGCGACGTGCATGATGCTAATCTTTGCCCGTGGGGGCCATCTCGATAGCTTTACGCTTTCAAGTTTTGTGAACATACCCAGCTGGTTTTTTCCGGCTGGGCTTTGTCATGCAATGCCCCGTCCTGACTTCTACATAATAGAAATTTGTTCTCGGGAATTGGATTCGTTGCGCTGATATCAAGTCTAGCCTCGGCTCTAAGGGACATTAGGCGTTCGTGATTATGGCGGACCTTGTATTGGTTGGGTTGCATCACCGGTTGATGACAGAGGGTGCAATCCGATCTGGGTTCGACGGGCCTTATTGTTGCTGCGCTGCTGGTTCGCTATTGGGCAAGGAGTAAACAGTACATGACATCAAACGGCATGACGTCGACCGTTGTTGAGCGGAATTACGGGCACACGCCGAGCACTGTGAAGATGCCACATTTAGTTGCGTTGCAAATCGAGTCATTCAGGCGATTTGAAGAAGAGTATCTTCGCGATCTCTTTGCGGAGATATCGCCAATTCAGGACTTCACCGGCAAGAATCTTGAACTACATTTTGAAGTTCCTGTAGATCCGTTTGATGAGCCTAAGTACACGGAAGACGAGTGCCGGGATCAGGACAAAACCTACCAAACGGCTTTGCGTGTTAAGGCACGTCTCCACAACAAGCAGTCGGGTGAGATTAAAGAGATGGATGTGTACATGGGGGATTTCCCTCGCATGACGCGTCAGGGAACGTTCATATACAACGGGGCAGAACGCGTCGTTGTGTGTCAGCTTGTTCGATCGCCCGGTGTCTATTTTTCAGCTGAAGTCGATCCATCGACTGGACGTCGTCGTTTTGGGGCGAAGCTCATTCCCAAACGAGGAGCTTGGTTGGAACTGGAAACAAGTAATCAATCGATGATCAGTGTCAAGATCGACCGGAAGCGTAAGATGCCGGTCACCGCATTTTTGCGGGCTCTTGATCCAAGCCTTAGTTCGGATGAAGCTTTGATAGAAGCTTTCAAAGACGTTGATACTGATCCCGATCACCCGTATATACAATCGACCATCGGTGATGCTGCGGCTCGGAAGGATCTGGCGTACAGCACTGAGGATGGTTTGATCGAGCTCTACCATCGATTGCGTCCAGGGGATCCCGCTACGGTTGACAGTGCCAGATCCCTCATTGAACAGACGTTCTTTAATCTTCGTCGATACGATCTGGGTCCGGTGGGTCGATACAAACTAAATAAGAGGTTGGGGGTCGATCTGGCTGACACCACCAGGACAATGCAACCGTCTGACTTACTGTCGATAGTCCGCGAAATCGTACGGTTGAACGTTACCCAGGGTGTTCCTGACCACATTGATCATCTTGGAAATCGCCGTGTGCGTGCGGTTGGTGAATTACTGGCTGATCAATTCCGTGTAGGGCTCCTACGCATGGAACGTGTCATTAAGGAGCGTATGAGTATTCAGGATGCGGCGGAGGCCACTCCTTCTGGGCTCATCAACACTCGACCTGTCACCGGGGCTGTCAAAGAGTTTTTTGGGGGAAGTCAGCTTTCCCAGTTTATGGATCAGGCCAACCCGTTAGCTGAATTGGCACATAAGCGCCGGCTGAGTGCGATGGGCCCGGGTGGCTTATCCCGAGAGCGTGCGGGGTTCGATGTACGGGATGTGCACTTCAGTCACTATGGACGATTGTGTCCAATAGAAACTCCCGAAGGTCCAAATATCGGGCTGATAAATACGTTGTCGACACTTGCACGGATGAACGAGTATGGGTTTATTGAGACCCCATACCGTCGTGTCCGATCAGGCATTCCAGCGACGGACGCGGATCAGCTAATTGGCCGAACAGTGTCGGCGCCGTATTCTGCTCGGGGCGAGCGTAAGGCGATAGCTCGTACTGGTGATGTCATTGATCGAGCTTTGGCGAAGGCGATCGGCCAGGCGGCTGGTTCTGACGAGATGGAGGTTCGTATCCGTCCCGTTGTGACGGATGAGATTATCTATATGACGGCGGATGAGGAAGAACGGTTCACGATTGCTCAGGCGACCGTCCCTCTAAACGAAGACAACGAAATAACATCTGCGCGTGTATCTGTTCGAAATGGTCCGCTTATTCACGAGGCGAACGCGGGCGAGGTTGATTTTGTCGATACGTCACCGCAACAAATTGTGAGCGTGCCGACGGCCATGATTCCTTTCCTTGAGCATGATGATGCGAATCGAGCTTTGATGGGTGCCAACATGCAGCGTCAGGCTGTTCCGCTTATACGGCCAACCGCACCCTTGGTCTCTACTGGTATGGAGCGGATTGCTGCGCGCGATTCAGGTCATATGGTGTTAGCGGATGGGGATGGGGTGGTAACCGAAGTCAAGTCGCATGAAATTGTGATTGACCATGGGAATAAGCTCGGTGAGAGCACCTACCCTCTGCGCAAATTTGAGCGTTCAAACACGGCTACTTGTATTAGTCAGCTCCCGGCCGTTGCGATTGGGGACAAGGTTGGCTCGGGTCAAGTAATCGCTGAGAGTATGGCGACGGACGATGGCATGATTTCGCTCGGTCAAAACATTGTAGTGGCATTCATGTTTTGGGAGGGTGGGAACTACGAAGATGCGATCGTCGTGAGCGAGCGCTTGCTCAAGGATGATGTGTTCACCTCGATTCACATTGAGAAGTATGAGGTGGAAGCCAGAGACACCAAGCTGGGGCCTGAAGAAATTACACGCGATATACCGAATCAGAATGAAGAAGCGTTGCGTAATTTAGATGATACGGGCGTTGTTTACGTCGGTGCTGAGGTAAGTCATGACGACATCTTGGTCGGCAAGATTACTCCCAAGGGCGAAACAGAACTTTCTGGAGAAGATCGATTGCTGCGCGCTATTTTCGGGCGCGATGCACGTGAGGTGAAAGATACATCGAAACACGTGCCGGCGGGCGAGTATGGACGCGTGCTGGATGTACGTAGATTTTCGGTGGATGACGGCGACGATTTGCAGGCCGGCGTGACTGAAATGGTCAGGGTTAGTGTGGCATCGAAGCGAAAATTAATGGTCGGTGACAAGATGGCTGGAAGGCACGGCAACAAGGGTGTGATATCCATGATTTTGCCGGCTGAAGATATGCCGCATCTTGAAGATGGCACTCCTGTCGACATTATCTTGAATCCCCTTGGTGTTGCTTCGCGAATGAATGTGGGACAGACACTTGAGACCCATCTTGGATGGGCTGCCGAAAAACTTGGTTTTCGAGCGGTGACGCCCGTGTTTGATGGCGCGACCGAAGACGACATTAGCGAAGCTCTGAAGGAGGCTGGGTTGCCTCCGGAGGGTAAGGCTGTGTTGTATGACGGTCGTACGGGCGATGCTTTCGATCAAGAGGTGACCGTTGGTGTGCTTTACATGATGAAGTTAGGGCATATGGTCGATGACAAGATCCACGCCCGTTCGACAGGGCCATATTCGCTCATTACGCAGCAACCGCTAGGTGGAAAGGCTCAAATGGGTGGGCAAAGATTTGGAGAGATGGAGGTTTGGGCTTTGGAAGCCTACGGTGCGGCCCACACGTTGCAGGAAATGCTGACGGTGAAATCTGATGACATTCTGGGGCGTGTCAAGACTTACGAAGCAATCGTTAAGGGTGAGACCATTCTCGAGCCGGGAATACCCGAGTCGTTCCGCGTGCTAGTTAAGGAACTTCAGAGCTTGGGCGTGGCGGTTGACATCCTCGACGAGACTGAAGAAGCGGTTGCTTTAAGCAGTGCGACTGCCCACGACTTGCTCCCTGACCTGGATGGGATCAACATCCAGGGCCGTGAATACCGTCTTTAGGAGGACCCGAACAAAATGCTAGAAGTCAACAAGTTCGGTGCTATTCGGATTCACCTAGCATCACCTGACCAGATTCGGTCATGGTCGTATGGTGAAGTGACTAAACCAGAGACCATTAACTATCGCACCTTAAAGCCAGAACGTGATGGTTTGTTCTGTGAACGTATCTTCGGTCCGACTAAGGATTGGGAGTGCGCCTGCGGCAAGTACAAGCGAATAAGGTTTCGCGGCATCATATGTGACAAGTGTGGTGTTGAAGTTACGCGTTCGCGTGTGCGTCGTGAACACATGGGTCACATCGAACTGGCGGCACCGATTACGCACATCTGGTTTCTTAAGGGAACCCCGAGTCGTATTAGTCAAATCATCGACGTTACGCCACGTGACCTGGAGAAAATAGTCTATTTCGCTTCGTTCATCGTGACGGAGCTCGATGTGGAGGTTCGTGACAAGGCTCTTGGACATAGTGAACAAGAGCTCGCTGGTCGAATTGATGAGATTGAGGAGGCCGCGTCAACACGTGCCAGTGACGAGCTTGATCGAACAGAGGAGCAATTCGCGCAGCTGGATTCCCAGCTTGAGGCTGAATTGGAACGTTTGGATGATGAGGCTCAAGCGACAATTGAATCGATCAAAACTGAGATCACATCGGTGCGTACGGAACTCGAGACGGTGGGTGCCAAAAAGCTTGATGCTGATGTACTTCTGAGTTGGCTTGACAATGCCTATGTCACGGCTGGATCTAAATTGTCCGGAAAAGAAGTGCAAGAACTTGATTCTATCGGTGCATCCGCTATTGAAGAGATAACGACACGAATGGATTCGGCGAAGACCAGTGCGCAAGAGCGATTTGAGGGCGCTAAGGTTGCCCAGCGACGTGAGACCGAGCAAGTGACTGCTCGTATTGAGGAAGAAAAAACACAGGAAATCGCTGATGCTAAGGAGTTTTTTGAGCAACGGAGCGAGGATCTGGCGTCTTTGGAACTTCACCAACTGCTTTCCGAACCCAGATACCAACAACTCACCCGAACTTGCGGTGACGTGTTTGCCGCAAGTATTGGTGCTGAAGCGATTCTTGATTTAATAAGTCGAGTCGATTTGGATGAGTTGGCGCAGTTCTTGCGGGATGAGTTGGAGTCAAACTCAATTCAGCGTCGTAAGAAGGCAACAAAGCGATTGAAGGTTGTTGAGGCTTTCCGCCGTTCTGGTAGTAAGCCGGAGTGGATGGTGCAGACGGTCTTGCCAGTCTTGCCTCCAGACCTGCGTCCTATGGTGCAGCTCGACGGGGGAAGATTTGCGACCAGTGATCTAAATGATCTCTATCGGCGAGTAATAAATCGTAATAACAGACTCAAGCGGCTCGTTGAGCTTGGTGCACCAGAGATTATCGTGCGCAATGAGCGACGCATGCTTCAAGAGGCTGTCGATGCGCTGATCGACAATGGACGCCGGGGACGTGCTGTTACGGGATCATCTAACCATCCGTATAAGTCGTTGAGCGATCTTCTACGTGGAAAACAGGGTAGGTTTCGTCAGAATCTACTTGGGAAGCGAGTCGATTATTCAGGTCGATCGGTCATTGTTGTGGGGCCTCATCTGAAGCTCAATCAGTGTGGGTTGCCTACAAAGATGGCGCTCGAATTATTCAAACCGTTCATCATGCGCAAGCTTGTTGATTATGGTTATGCCAGCAACATTAAAAGTGCTAAGCGTATGGTCGAACACCCTGAACCTGTAGTTTGGGATGCACTCGAGGAGGTGACGCGAAATCATCCGGTTCTCCTCAACCGAGCGCCCACTCTCCATCGTCTTGGGATTCAAGCCTTTGACATCATCCTTGTCCGCGGGAGTGCTATCCAGATTCATCCACTCGTCTGCACGGCGTTCAACGCCGATTTTGACGGTGATCAGATGGCGGTACATGTTCCGCTAAGCCAGGCGGCTCAGGATGAAGCACGCGAGATTATCAAGAGTACAAACAACATTCTGTCGCCGGCAGATGGTGCGCCAATTATCAGCCCAACGAAGGATATGGTGTTGGGCTGTTATTACCTGACGGAGATTAAAGACGGTGCTAAGGGAGAGGGCAAGGTCTTCGCGAACTTTGCTGATGCAGTCCTTGCTTTCGAGCACGGTGTCGTTGATCTGCATGCAAAGATTCGGCTCCGTGTTTCACCTACCGACTTCCCTGTCGATGAAAATGGTGAGAGGGAACAGGCATTCATTGAAACTTCAGCAGGTCGTGTAATCCTGAATCAAGCTATCCCGCGTGAGTTGCGCTTCGTTAACGAGCGCCTTGATAAGCGTGGCCTGAGTAGGGTGATTGAAGGTGTGTTCTATACCGCAGGTATGGATATTACTTGTGATGTTGCTGACCAGATTAAGAACCTGGGCATGCTTTGGGCTACGCGTTCGGGCGTGACCATGGGTATTTGGGACCTAAAGGTTCCTGAAGTCAAGTATGAGGTGATGCGGGAGACAAACGAACGCGTAAGTACGGTGGAACAGAATTATGCGCAGGGATTGATAACGGATGCGGAACGTTACCAGCTCACTGTAAAGAGCTGGACTGAAGCTATGGCTCGCGTTTCCAGCTCCGTTGAGACCAATCTGGACACCCTAAGTCCGGTTTTCATGATGGGGAACTCTGGAGCAGCAAAGGGAAACTTTGACCAAATCCGACAGATTTCGGGCATGCGCGGGCTGATGTCAGATCCAACTGGAAAAATTATTGAAATGCCAGTCCGTGCCAATTTTCGCGAAGGAATGAGCGTTCTCGAGTACTTCATTTCGACTCACGGTGGTCGCAAAGGCCTTGCGGATACGGCTCTCCGAACTGCTGATAGTGGATACCTTACCCGGAGATTAGTGGATGTGGCCCAGGATGTAATCGTCATGGGTGAAGACTGTGAGACTGGAGGTGGCGTGCTGCTGGCGAAGGCTGCACCCGACGAAGTTCTCGATTCAGTGGGTACTCGGTGTTTTGGTCGATATCCAGCAGATCCGATAGTGCATCCGAATACGGGCGAAATCATAGTTCCAGTAGGCGTGTTGATAGACCATGAATTGGTCAAAGTGATTGATGAGGCTGGCGTCGAGACTGCTCGAGTTAGGTCGCCCATGACGTGCGAGAACCCACGAGGTGTATGCCAAGTCTGTTACGGCATGGATTTGGCGCGGCACGAGAAGGTTGCTGAAGGTAGCGCGGTCGGAATTATTGCTGCCCAGTCGATGGGCGAACCTGCGACTCAGCTCACAATGCGTACGTTTCACCTTGGCGGTATTGCGTCTATCGGTACGGACATTACCGGGGGACTGCCGCGTGTTGAGGAACTATTCGAAGCTCGAGTTCCAAAGGGTGTCGCTACGATGAGTGACATCGATGGCACGGTGGAAGTGCTTAATGATGACGAACAAACTCGAGTTCGTGTGGTTTCGGCTCACGTTTATGAGTACGAATACCCTATTGCCAAGAATATGTTGCCGATCGTTCAAACGGGTGATGTAGTGAACAAGGGCGCTACCCTGTTACTTCCGCCGGAGCAGGCGACGGATTTGCTGGATCGAAAAGCGAAGAGTAAGTCGAACACCATTAGCAAGCGTGCAATCGCAAAGGTAGCTGATTCGGGGGTCTCAGCTGAGGCTGACGGCGTTGTTACTGTGTTGGATGGCCGGATCTTACTGAGATCTGAGGTTGAGGATGCCAGTGAGTACCCGATCCCTCCTGGAGCAGAACTCCGTGTTCAAAGTGGTCAGAGTGTGCGTAAGGGTGATCAACTCACAGATGGATCACTGAACCCGCAAGATATTCTCCGGTTGCGTGGGCGTGAGGCGCTCCAGAAGTATGTAGTCAGGGAAGTCCAAAACACCTATCGGATGGTAGGTGTGGCGGTAAATGACAAACATATTGAAATTATTATTCGCCAGATGCTGCGACGGGAGATGGTTGATACCGCAGGTGATACAGGGTTCCTTCCTGGAACGCTGGTTGATCGAGCTCTGTTCGAAAATTCAAATGCGGAGGTTGTTGCAGCAGGTAATAGGCCGGCAGAAGGACATCCGGTGCTTTTGGGTGTCACCAAGGCTTCTTTGAATAACGAAAGCTTTCTTGCTGCTGCATCTTTCCAGGACACCACACGGGTTTTGACAGAAGCGGTTGTAGAAGGCAAGACCGATCATCTATTTGGCCTCAAGGAAAATGTGATTATTGGAAAACTCATCCCTGCTGGAACTGGTTGGGATCGGTATAACGCGGCGCAGATCGAGGATGGTGAGTCGACCGATGTTCTTATCGATACTGAGGCCATGGACATGTCGTCTGGTGATGATATGGCTGAGCGTGCGAGTATCGAGGATGATTCAGCGGTGGATGGTCAGGGTTCCTCTGAGGCAGAAGACGAAGGGGCCAGTGGTGTTGTAGGTGACGACATATTGGACGGCATTGACACCGTTTCTACGGATGAAGAGGATCAATTCTCTGGATTTTTGAAAGCCTCTGATGACGTAAAAGTTGACGAGTTGTCCGTGGATGTCCAGGACGTTCCACAGGAAAAAACGGATCAAAAATGATTCGGTTGACGGGGGTTCCTGGCAACGATAGCATCGCTTTACGTGGGCACTGCTGCGTGCAGGCCCTCATTCCAATCTTTAGTTTGCCCGGGGTGTTTCTTTGCCAACGATAAATCAGCTGGTCCGAAAAGGACGCAAGAAACGTCGAAATAAGTTGTCGGCACCGGCATTGCATTTTTCCTATAACGGGCTGCGACGTCGCATGCAATGGGACGAAGGTTCTCCGCAGAAGCGCGGCGTCTGCACGCTGGTCCGTACCGTTACACCAAAGAAGCCGAACTCAGCATTGCGGAAGGTTGCTCGGGTCCGTCTTTCAAATGGGATTGAAGTCACTGCATACATTCCTGGCGAAGGCCATAGGCTGCAGGAGCATTCAGTTGTTCTTATCCGGGGTGGACGTGTTCGTGACTTGCCTGGGGTTCGCTATCACGTTGTTCGTGGAACGCTCGATGCTGATGGGGTTGATGGTCGTCGTAGAAAACGATCCAAGTACGGCACGCGTAGACCTGAGTAATCTAGTGCTGAAGCTTGATTTTTCTTCCTAATGATTCATTCTTTCGCCGCGATCTGATGGCTAGACGCAAGCGTCCCGATCGACGGACCATTCCTCCCGATCCGCGGTTTAACAACCGTACGGTTCAACGTTTTATAAATAAGGTGATGCGAAACGGGAAAAAGTCAGTCGCTCAGAGTATTGTTTACGGTGCTTTCGATCTCGTTGAGTCTCGAACCGGGGCTCCGGCTATTGATACATTTGAGGCGGCGGTTCGTAATGTGATGCCGCAGGTTGAGGTGAAGCCCCGACGTGTCGGTGGTGCAAACTACCAAGTTCCGGTCGAGATTCGTGGCGACCGGAGATACTCACTAGCAGTGCGTTGGATTATTGATTCATCCCGGAGTCGTTCTGGCCGGTCTATGCGTGATCGTTTGGCGGCCGAGTTGCTTGAGGCGGCGGATGGTCAAGGTGGTTCTGTCAGGCGACGTGAAGAGATGCATCGGATGGCTGAGGCAAACCGCGCTTTCGCGATCTACGCGTTCTAGCAGCCCTCTAAGCAAGACTATAAGGCTTCAAATGGCATCATCTGATCTGTCACGTACGCGCAACATTGGGATTATCGCCCACATCGATGCCGGCAAGACTACAACGACCGAACGGATACTTTTTTATTGTGGGCAAATTCACCGCGTTGGAGAGGTGCATGACGGCAACACGCAGATGGATTGGATGGCACAAGAACGTGAGCGTGGCATCACAATCGTTGCCGCTGCGACTGCCGCTGAGTGGGATGACCATTTGATCAACATCATCGATACACCGGGACACGTCGATTTTACGGCGGAGGTTGAGCGTTCGCTTCGAGTGCTCGATGGCGGTGTCGTCGTGTTTGATGCGGTCAATGGGGTGGAACCACAGTCCGAGACTGTCTGGCGACAGGCCGACCGGTATCAAGTTCCCCGTATTGCATTCATCAACAAAATGGACCGGCGTGGTGCTGGCTTTTTTACGTCGGTGGAATCGATGCGCGAACGACTTGGGGCTAATCCGGTTCCAATCCAGATTCCGATCGGTGAAGAGGAAGAATTTGTGGGCGTAATTGATTTGGTCGGCATGCAGTCGTTGCGCTGGGAAGATGGTCCGCTCCGTCCGCCCGCAATTGGGGAAGTGCCCCTTGAACTGCAAGAGCAAGCGGCGACTGCACGTGACGAGATGTTGGAGGCTCTGGCCGTAATTAATGACGAGATTGCTGCCAAGTACCTTGAAGGGCTCGAGATTACGGCTGCCGAGGTTATTGCTGGGATTCGCCAACTCACGATATCGACTCAAGGTGTCCCGGTGCTGATGGGGTCAGCTCTTCGTAATACGGGAGTTGAAGCTTTGCTCGATGCGGTTACGCGGTACCTTCCATCTCCGCTCGACATGCCTGCCGTAACTGGTACAAATCCCAAAACAGGCAAGGAGGAACAGCGGCGTCCGGCGGAGGACGACCCATTCGCTGCCATTGCCTTCAAGATTGTTGCTGATCCGCACGCGGGTAAGTTGGCGTATTTTCGCGTCTATTCCGGCACGATCGAACCTGGCGCTACCATCCTTAACGCTACTTCGAACAAGCGTGAGCGGTTAACCAGAGTTTTGCGAATGCATGCGGACGACCGTGAAGAAGTTCATGGATCCATACGGTATGGGGATATTCTGGCAGCGGTGGGGGTTCGGAGTGCAAATACCGGTGATACGTTGACGGACCCCAAGTATCCGCTTGTTCTTGAATCAATCGCTTTTCCGGATCCGGTCGTTACTATTGCTATTGAACCAAAAAGCCGAGCTGACCAGGACAAGATCATTGATGCTTTGAGGAGGTTGGGTGAGGAAGATCCAACTTTCCGGATCAGCTCCAACGAAGAGACCGGGCAAACCTTAATTGCCGGTATGGGTGAACTCCACCTTGAAGTTCTTGTAGACAGACTGCTTCGCGAATACCGAGTGGGGGCCAATATTGGCAGACCTCAGGTGTCATACCGCGAGCGTCCGCGTAAGGAATCAACGGG
>CAYRCL010000033.1:0-29229 GCA_964422795.1 uncultured Chloroflexota bacterium | reverse complement strand
CGGCGTGATGGTGGTCGCTGTGCTGGCGGATGTCGAGGGTTGCGAGGTGGAATCCCACCATGTCGACGATGCGGCGCACCCTGGCAACGCGGCCGCGGGCGATGAGTTCTCCGCCTGTCGCTTCGAGCGACTCAGCGATGGTGGTGAGGTCGTGAGCGAGCTCTGCGGGTCGCAGGTACCTGCCCGAAGCGCGCGACGGTTTGGCTGTCGCGAGGAGGCGGTGGTGGATGACGGCGAGGCGCTGGCGGTAGGGCTCGCCCGCGCTGATTGCTCGAAGTCGGTCTCGAACCTCGGGGAACGCAATGCTGTCAGCGTTTAGTTGGGTCTGTAGTTTGGGCGAGACGCTTCGGACGGTGCTAGCGACGCTAAGTTCGGCCGACAGACCATAGATCTCGGCTATGAGGAGTTGCAGAGCGCGGCTGCGTTGGTAGTCGAGGACGTCGCGTGTCGTGTCGGATGTGATATAGGGGTTGCCGTCGCGATCTCCGCCGACCCATGAGCCGAAGCGAAGTGGCTGTGCGTTCCCGTCCAGGCGTTGGCCGTGTTCTCTCAAGGCTGCGTCGATGTCCTCTAGAAGCTCGGGTACGCCTTCGGTGAGGATCTCGGTGAGGAAGTAGAGGATCGAGCGTGCTTCGTCGAGGGGCTCTGGACGGGCGCTCCGGAGCTCGTCGGTTTGCCAGATTGTGTCGAGGAGGGCGTCGACTCGGCGATCGATTCGCGCGTCCTTTGGTCCTTCTGGGTCCACAGCGCGTTGCTCTATGAGGGTTGCTATCTCCGCAAGCTTGTCCAGGATGCTGCGCCTGGAGGCTTCGGGCGGATGTGCCGTGAAAACGGGGTAGAGCTGGACGGTGTTGGCTTCGTCGGCGATCTCGTGGGGTTCGAATCCCTGACCAAGGAGGTGCTCGACGGTTTCGGAGAAGCGTCTGGACCGGGTCGATCGGTTCTCGGCCAGATCGTCGATGTGGTGGACTCGTTCGGCGGTGTTGGCGAGGTGGAAGTAGGAGGTGAACGCGCGGACGAGGTTGCTGGCCTGGCTGACGTCGATCCCGCTGAGAAGCTCGGTTAGCTCGCTTCCAACTTTGTCACGGTGGCGCAGGGTGCGGGCGAGCCGGCGCACTTCCTCGACGCGTCGAAGGAGGTCGGGTCCGCCTTGGCGGGCCAGGGAAGCGCCGAGCTGCGCGCCGAGGCGACGTATGTCGCCTCGGAGTAATGTGTCTTGGTCCGGGGTTCGCACGGTTGATCGGGTGGTGCGGTCAGGTGCACGCGGGTGAGGGAGTCATCGCCACGGAGGAGCGTTCTGGGTGAGGTTTGCCTGGAGCGCGATCTTCCCAGGCGGCAATAGTGCACGCAGTCTTGTGCATCACGATGTCTGCTCGATGTCCATCAACGCCCATTGCGATGGAAATATGCGTGATAAGCGTGAGCATTTCGGTTATTGGTCTATATAAGGTTTTAGCATACTTGGAGGAAGATGGAGCGATTTAAATTAATCGTTGATCCTCGCTGCCAGCTGTCCGTCGGCCTGCGGTAGCCAGCCGGATGTTCTCGATTGTGACCTGGCCTGCCGCAAGTGCTGCGTCATAGTCCCCAACACGATAGGCCTGCAAGTGTTGATGCCATGATTCATCTGGAATCTTGGCTGGTGCATCGGCACCGGCCAAGTGCGCACGCCCATACACAACCATGTCATCAACCGCGACCTGCTGGGCTACGCACGCGACATGCTTACGACGACAAATTGGATCGTTGAGTGCGACGAGACGTTGCGCAGCCACTGCAACACGATCAACCAAAACATCCGAATAGCGCATTCCACGCTCAGCACTCGCATGTTCACGCGGATCCTCACCACCTACACCATCCGGCCAGCGGTCGGGTTCCGGATCAAGGACGCTCAGATCGACGGTCTCTGGATCAAGATGAAGCATGAACGATGTCTCAATCGCCGCGGCATGATCCATCGCAGGTTCAAGATCTAGCAGGAAATGCTGGTCAACAGCAGCAAGTACTAGGCAATTAGATCGTCGCATGGTTATTAACGTTGCTCGACGAATTGCTGAATAATCCTCTGTTCCGCCGTGACCACTGAGCCAAACTATGACCTGTGCACCATTACGAACCAAATAATCAAGCACCGTCTGGGTGTTGGCCTGTACCTGATGCGATTCAACAGGCATTCCGAGCGGCCACGGTACCTCATGCGCACCGAAAAATATCGTTGGAAAAACCAGCCCACCTGTTCGCGCAGCTGCCTGCTGACAGACCGCATCAACTTTTAGTGCATCTAGACCAACAGGATTATGACGACCATGCCATTCCAGGGGTCCTGACGGCACATATACGCAACTGAACTCAGCGAGGGCATCCCAGATCTGTTGGGGTCGACATCGCTCAAGGCGTCGTTCTACGGAAGGCATGCGAGCTACGGAACCAGTCCGACACGACCAACAACACCTTTGGTCGTCAGATTTTCATAAACGTCTTTCGCCCATATCACCTCAGAATCATCCTCAGGTGCATAACCGATAACACGCCGAGCGTTTTCAAGACCCCAAAACGAACGTGTGTTGTCTGAAATGCCATAAAAGACTTGCCATGGCACGCCCCATTCATTGTCAATATTGGCGGTCTCAATCGACTTCACCATCAACTGAGTCAAATCGCGAGGGCTTATATACGCACCGAGGTTTCTCCGATATGGAAAGCCTTCTCTGTCACCTTCCAGCGTTTCGGCATCCAACGGGCGAGGTGCTCCAATCCGAATATGGATGTTTTCGAGTTTTCGCCCAAGCGTACCGGTAGCAAAGACGAACCCTAAGTGCTCGTAAGATTCTTTTGCCCAACCGTAGTAATTGTCAGAAAGCGGACGGATATTGTTTGTGGCCTGCAGCATATCCATCTCACGGCTACGTAGTAGGTGCTCATAAAAGTCAGCAGCGTGGTTTGAGCTAGCGATAACGACGCGGTGGATATTTTCTTCCAGCGAGATCCGTAGGACGTTATACGCCATGCGGATATTGTCCATCTCGCCCTCAAACTGTTCATGTCGGTCCTCGGTCTGTCGGACAAATGCTAGGTGTACAACAGCATCACAGCCGGTAAATAGAGGACGAAGCTCATCTAGATCATCCACTAACAAACTCTGTCGTTGAACGTCAGGCACCTCGTGACCATCGCGATCAGTCGTAGTGACATCAATAAGAGTGCAGTCGTAGCGTTTGTGAAAGGTGGGCAAGAGCTGTGAGGCCACATAGCCAGAAGCTCCAGTCACCAAAACCCTGGGTTTGGCCATCCCCGGCGGACCCCACTGATATTGATGTTCGGAACGCCGCGTCACGCGAGCGGTTGGTTTTTCTCTTCCCATACTGTCCTCCCATCTAAGGATCTGCATCGTAGCAGCGAGGCCCAACGAGTTAAGAACTTAGCTGCCTCACGACTCTTTCTTACTCAGCAACCTCTGTAGCTACTACGCCCAGCCCCTAACGCCATAGAGCCATCATCAATAGTAATAAAGGCCCTAGTTATAAATAGGGTCAAGGCCAACTGTTCGCTTTTTGTTCGGTAAACTGCGAGTTCTAGAGGAGAAGGTTTCTCGTAACGTGAAAACATCTGCAACGGATCTGGCTGATGCTGTGGCGACAGTTCGTCGTCGGTGGGGCATGCACAGCGTGGTCTCTCTCGACGCTTATCGGCAGCCACTCAGGTCTGCACCCTCATCACCTACTGATCCCCCACTCTGGTGGCCATCCACTACTCCAGCGACACAACTTATGGAGATGGGAGGAGCGGATACTGGTGGTCCTCTTACGTTAGCACTGCTATGGCTGGCAGCAGTACCTGCGGACGGTCCACTGGCAGTCATAGATCTTGACGGGTGTATGTATCCCCCTGCAGCTGTTGTCTGTGGGATTGATCTGCGCCGCTTGGTAATTATCCGTCCGCCGAGTCCTCGGAATTTTTTCCACGTGATCCGTGAACTAACACGATGTGGAGGCTTTGACGCCATACTTGGATTGTTGGGTAAGGCGACCTGTGTTTCGCTAGCTGAAGCCGGCCAATTGCGCAGCTTTGCGCACGAGGCGCGTACTGCAGTACTGCTAATCCATGATGCTAAACCTGAACAAGGTCCTCGCTTCCCATTGGCAGACACCCGATTGCGTGTAGCAGATCGGACCTGGTTGTGGGATGACGGCGAACTGTCTGGACAGTGTCTGTGCGTGGATATGGAACGCTCGCGACTAGGTTTAGCTGACAGTCGATATGAACTGACATTACGACTTTATCGTCAAGGGACCCATGGAACCCAATCTGATCATTTGTATCTGGATTCCACGCTTCGCACTCGAGGCCAGCGTGCGTTTACAGCCACTCGAGGCTGAGCCCGACGCGATCTACAAGATTGAGTCGATGGGTCAGCCCCTGCTAGAGGTTCGTCCTCAGCTGGAAGCTGTGGGTATTAGGCCTGGCTTGCTGCTGCGTGAGGTGCAAGCGCGTTGGCCGAAACTACGGTTGCGGGCGTATCAATACGAGCAAGCATCAGCTGCTTTTGAGTCGGTTCTGAGGACTCTGGATTCATTCAGCCCGTTCGTTGAAAGCTTGACTGTTGGGCATGCGTATCTGGACGCTTCTGGGCTTGAGCGCCAGTACGGATCGCATGACCAGCTCGCATGGCGAATACGTAAAGCTGTGCAGATCGGTAGTACGTACTCCGCACAGGTTGGTGTTGGCAGTAGCAAATTTGTTGCTGATGTGGCGGCACGCGCTGCTGCTGTAAATGGTGTGTGGGTAGTCCCACCCGGACAAGAAATCAAAACCATGGCCCCGTTGCCATTGGAAATTCTGGGACTTGAGCCTGACACGATTAAGCGCTTACACGCGCTTGGTATTCGCAATGCTGGAGCGTTTGCAGCACTGCCTGACAGCAGTATTCTTCATCGCTTTGGAGCCATTGGACTGCGTGTACATTGCGGTTTACATGGGCGACTGGAGGAGCCTTTGCAGGCTCGAAGCTATCCTCTAGTACTGCACGATCAACTCGATCTCGAATGGGTCGAAGACAATCTGGACCGCCTGCAATTTGCCTGCAAGATGCTAGTTGATCGTTTGTCCATGCAGTTGGTTCGACACGGAGTGGCTTGTCGTGCTCTAGAGATTTGCTGGCGTTTTGAAGATCAATCCCACTATGAGCGCACGCTACGCTTGGCCGAGCCAACAGCCCGCAGTGAGATATTGCTTCGGCACATACGCTGGCATTTGGATGGGTTACAGATCCCACAAGGTATTACGGGAATCCGGCTACGAGCGGATGAGATATACCCAGGTGGAGGCCAGCAATTGAAGCTTCTATCTGGTATTGAGGCACGGATTCCAGACGTTGAACGTCGCCGCTGTGCTCGTGATGCTCTGGGTCGTTTGCAAGCTCGTTGGGGCGATGAAATGGTTAGGCAAGCAGAACTTACTAGTGAGCGTCGACCAGAGCAGTCGTTTCTGTGGCGGGATGCCACGCTTCCTGAATTGGAGTTGGATTCGGCTGATGCTGTCTACCACTTACACCTACCCTTTCTGCTGCATCATCCGCCGTGGCCGATACGTGTCAGGCATCTACGTGATGGTCGAAAGATCGTGTTACTGGATGGTCGTAGATATGTTGTGGATCGACAGAGCGGGCCATGGCGACTACACGATCGTGCGTGGACCGTCGATGCGGTAGCACGTGACTACTACCAATTTGAGACAGAGGAAGGCCAAGCGTTTCTCTGTTTTCGTAGTCGAGGGAACACGCGCTGGTACTTGCAAGGACGGTATGCGTGATGTTGGATATGGTTGTCCCCGTCCGGGGTGTGAATAGAGAACGGCTCTTCAGGCCCGTGACGAGATGCGTAGGTGAATCTGAGGCCGGGTCGTATTGACATCGGGTCTGTGGCCAACTGGTCTGACCACACGGATTTCTATCTATGAGGGCCAACGCATCTTCTCGACTCACCCACTGCGAGGTGCAGATCCGGACCTGGCTTAACCGCCCGGGATGTAAAGGCTTCGGTCTTCCACCGGGATGTCGATGCGTGTTCCGCCAGCCAGATGCGAATGTGCGATCGCGAACTGCGCCTCAACGGACTGCATCGTCACATCTATGTTTCCGCGGGTCGGTTCACCGGTCTTTAATGAGTGAATTAAGTCACGAATGGTGTTGACTGTGGGAGGTTCACCACGTGTATAAATGACGCGCTCGGTTGCGTAGGATTCCACTCCGCTAGCTGCTGATCCGAGTCGCGTAGCTTTCGGGCTGCGCCGAATGCCAAACGCATTGCCGTTGTCGAGTGCGTAGGCACGGCCTTCCGAACCTCGGACTTCGACATCCCAATGATCGCGGTGGGGAATGAAGTAGCCGACGATTCCGCCTTCATATCCGACCTGAAAGGAATCGACGTAGGGGTCACCAATTTCAAAGCCTTTCGATGGTAGAAAGCGATTGTGCTCGGCGTCGAATTCGGGTGTAGGCCGACGGGGATTGGGATCGAGATACGTTGGAATGGTGTCGAGAAGATGAGACGGGCCCCCGTCCGCGATCATTCGTCCCGAGACCCAAACAGGCATGGGATCACCAATGAGCATCGAGACTGTATCCAACGTGTGGGGATGGTGCTTAATGAGATCGGTGTAGTTGTACATAAGGACGATTTGTGGCTCACCAATCTCGCCGCCTGCGATAGCTTCAGCTAGTGCACGGAACCCAACGTTATGGCGGCGCATTGCGCCCCAGTTGAAGATGGTGTTATTGGACTTAATTGCGGCTTTGATTCGGTCGGCTTCTTCAAGTGAGGCGCAGAGTCCTTTTTCGCTATATATAGCGCGAACGCCGTGCTCGGCCGCATATATCAGGGGCTCAGCCCGGGCAAATGAAGGTGTCGTAACGCTGACGATGTCTGGTTGCTCCACGTCGATCATCTCGCGGTAGTCAAGATATGTGTTGGTCACACCGAACCGTTCGGTAAACCGCTGCATACGTTCTGCACTGCGGTTGGCTACCGCGATGACTTCGGTTTCTTCGATGTATTCATAGGCTGAAAAATGGCCATAAGGTTTGTTTGGGTCACCGAGGGGGATTTCATCCTCGATGAGTCCGCCCATGCGGCCGGTTCCGATGATTGCGACCCGGTACTTCGAAGCCATTAATTGTTCACTCCCATATGGCCGAGACTATCTTCGCGAGGTTTGACGTTCGGAGCAACCAAGCAAACACGTCTGTCCGGCACAATTGTTGGGTTCTGGAACTTTCGGGAATTTGGCCATGACTATGGCAACAGATCTCCGCCAGCGGCTGGCTGGAGACAAAATCATTGTGCTCCCTGGTGCGTATGACGCGCTTTCGGCAAAGTTGATTGAGCAGGCGGGGTTCCGCCAACTCTTTACGACTGGGTTTGGGCTGGCGGCGAGTACGCTTGGCGAGCCTGATATCGGCCTCTTGACCCAAACGGAAACGCTAGATCGTGCGCGACGTATTGCGCAGACTGTGGGTGTTCCGCTCGTGGCTGATATGGATACTGGCTACGGCAATCCCATTAATGTAGTTCGAACCGTTCGTGAGTGTATCGAGGCCCGGATCGCCGGAATCATTCTTGAGGATCAGGAGTGGCCAAAGCGATGCGGTCACCTAGCAGGAAAGCGCGTTGTTCCCGGTGAGGATCACGTGCAGAAACTTCGGGCGGCTATTCATGCTAGAGGTAATGATGATCTAGTAGTTATTGCGCGAACCGACGCACGCGCTGTACATGGCCTTGATGATGCGATTGACCGTAGCCATGCCAATATCGAAGCTGGTGCTGACGTCGTTTTTGTTGAAGCTCCACGGTCAGTCGATGAATTGAAGATTGTTCGGGCAGCATTCGACGATAACGTTCCGCTCTTTGCCAACATGATCGAGGACGGTGTTACGCCGTTCCTATCGGCCACAGAGTTGCAGGATCTTGGCTACAAAATGGTCGTTTATCCACTGTCTGGCCTCTTCGCTGCTACGGCTGCGCTGCAGCGGACCTACACGGCACTGATGACTGACGGAACGACCCAGGCTGCAGGTCCAATGGTCGGATTGGAGGACTTTAAGGGCCTTATCGGAGTGGCTGGCTACGAAGAGTTAGAGCGTGAATTCGTCAATCGCACGTTCTAATGAGGCTGCCGCAGTGGTGGTTTAGGTGTTTTGGCATGCGTGAGTGAAGTCGGTCACGCTTGCAGTGAAAAACCATCGCTCGAGATCCTTCACAACCAGATCGGTTATTGCGAGGCGGTCGTACGTCTCGCATGTCTCGATTGCGGTCGTGGCTTCGCGCAAGAGAATTGGATGGTAACCGCGATCACGCATTGCGCGTATCCCATAGTCACGGAATTGAATGCAGATATTTGCCGCAAATCCTACGAACACGAGGTGAACTAGTTGTCGTGCTTTGAGTATGCGGTGTAGCTGGTCGCCACTTGCGACAACGAAATCATTAGGACGAGGTTCAATCGAAGCGTGAATCGTTCGGATCTCGTGCCACGGCTGGGGATGCTGAGTACTGTTTGCGGGTAATTCGCCAGGTTTCCGAACGAGGGATGCGTACGGTCCGGATAGTCGTCGAAACTCTGAGGGTGGCCAATCATTCGTCGGTGGTGGCGGAGGATGGAGGTCTGCAACGCCTGCAAAGCGAGTCCATTGGGTGTATTGACGCGCAATCTTCGGAGACGGTGCGTAGATCGGGGTAATGCCAGCAGTACGAGCGGCGTCTAGTGCAGGTCGAATTCGGGTGTTAATGATGTTGCTGGTTCGCTCACGATGGGAGGCTATTGGGTGCTCGGCCCAGGTGTCGACCAAGACGAGGGCCGTTTCAGTCGGATCTAGCTCAGCCTGCAGTTCGGTTGGGACGATGTTGGATTCGACATTGTCGCAAGCCCCAATACTCTGCATGGCTTGGTATCGCAGAGGGATTTTCATCGGATCAAAGCTCTCGAGAGTGCGATCTAAAGAATACGATTAAGACTTTGTTCGGTCGCTGTCCATGTTCCGGGTAACATCGGTGCGTGCTTGGTGGAGAGTGTTCGATGGATACCGATTCGATCCGATTTGTTCATATGGCGGATGTTCATCTTGGGTTCCGCCAGTACGGTTTGGTCGAACGAGCTGCGGACTTTTCGCGCGCGTTTGAGAGCGCCATCAACTACTGCGTGGAAGTTAAACCGGACTTTGTCGTCATCGCGGGTGACCTATTCGATGCAAAGTCGATTGACCCACATACCTATTCAGATGCTGACACAGCTCTTGCCCGGCTTTCGGATGCTGGTATTCCAGTGGTTGCGAATGAAGGTAATCACGAGAGGTGGTTTCGGCGTGGCGACCATTCCTGGTTGTGGCAGCTCAGCCGCCATGGTCGTCTGCGGCTCCTACGGCAATTCGATCCCGTCACGGGATCACTCCAAGCGGATCCCTGGACGCCTGAGCGTGGTTTTGGAGCCTATACCGATATCGGGCCTACCCGCATTTATGGTGTCGAATATCTGGGTGTCCGACTTTCCGCACATGTGGCTGAGATCGCCACGTCACTTGCAGCCATTCCGAGAGCGAATGTGCGCTATGTCGTCGGTGTAATGCATACGGGTATCGACGATGCATTTGAGCATGGTGCAGGTGGATTGACGCTCGAGCATCTCGAGCCGGTAGGTGCGTTTACGAACTATTTGGCTTTGGGGCATGTGCACTACGCGTATCAGCGGCCCGTGGTAGCCCCATGGGTGTTCAATCCTGGTTCATTGGAAGCTCACACGATTGTGGAAGGTCTTGTGGGTGAAACGGCAGATGGGCACGGTCGAGTTCGTGGGTTATTTGATGTCAAGATCGGACTCGACAGACCTGATGTAATTGAAGCCAAGTTTCGCGACGATGTTCTTGTTCGCCGTGCGTTTCAACGAGTAACAGTGGATGTGACAGACGCTCTGGACTTTGACGAGTTGATAGTGTTGGTTGAGCGTGGTGTAGTAGTCGGGACAAGGAAGACGGATGAGCCGCCGGTAGTTGAGCTTCGTCTCACCGGTCGATTGCAGTTCGAACGATTACAGCTTGAAACCGAACGCTTAGAACTGATTGTTCGAGGGGCCCTTGAGGTCTTGCACGTACGGGTCACCATGCATTTTCGGTCGACTGGAACTCCGGTCGAATTGTCCGATATTGCGTCAACACGGCAAGAGGTTGAGCGTGACGTCGTGCGTCGCCTGATCGAAGCTTCTCCCCATGCGGATCAGGCTGACGCCATCTCCACGGCAGCCCTGGATTTGAAAGCTGCGGCACTAGAGGGACGCCCAGCCGAAGATATGGCCGCTCACCTGGAGAGGACTCTCAGCTGACGTGTTCGTTCGGGAAGTTGTGCTCGAGAACGTTAAGAGCTTCGAGACTGCGACGATATCGATCGGACACGGATTAACGGCCATTGTCGGTCCGAATGGTGCTGGTAAATCAACGATCCTCGAGGCTATTGGCTACGGTCTCTTTGGCTATATGCCCCACCGGCCACAGGTGAATTTTATGCGGCATGGAGCGACTCAGGCGACTGTAGCGGTTGAATTCACATCGCCCAGAGATGGACGCCCATACAGGGTTGAACGGACGATGCGCCGGTCACGTGCGAGGTCGACGGGGATGCTGGCAGCGAATGCTACGACTACAGTCTCCCTTTTCGATATCGACCTAGCCCGTTCAATCGATCAACCAGCGGCTGATCTTGAGGATTGGCTCACCCAACAGCTTGGTGTGGACGGGTTGAGTAGTCCTGCTGAGGTTTTTGAGCACGTTGTCGGTGTACCACAGGGACGACTGACAGCTGACTTTCTGGATTCAACGCGGCTTCGTAAAGAGCGGTTTGACCCAATTCTCCGTACTGCCGAATTCCAACAGGCGGTCGACCGGCTACGCCCGCTGACGCAGTACTACCACGATCGAGCCCAAGTGCTCAAAGCGACAGCGGAAAATCTCGAAGGAAGACTAGCGGGCGAATCTCAAATTCAGGCACGGTTGTCTGACGCACAGAGTGCGCTCGCGCAGACACGGTTGATCCATGCGCAGGCCATCGCCGAGCTTGGTGCAGCAAAGGCAACCCTTAAAACCTATGGAGCGTATCGCGACTTGCTTGAAGATGCTGAGCGCACCCTAGTAGCGGCTACCGAACGGGAAGACCAAGCGGTGGGGGTATTTGATCGTGCGGAAGTGACCGTACGGGAGGCGCACAGTGCAGCACAGATTCTCGAAACCTTACGCGGTGCTTATGTTTCCCATCAGGCGGCGGAGAAACATATCGGCACTCTGGCTGGTGTTGAGCGCCAAGCGCAGGAGCTAGAACGCGACCGAGACCGTCAAGCACTGACGCTTGAAGGGACAAGGAATGATCTTTCGGAGGCGCAAGACTTAGTCGGGCCCACCGTTCTGTCGTTGTATACCAAAGGGTCTGAAACACACGAACTCAGCTATGGGGAAGTGCGTGACAAGTTTCGCGACGTAGTAGCGGTTGCGGAGCAAGAAGCAGCTGCTGCCCGCACATCGCTACAGCAAGCTGGTGAGGATGTGTTGACGTTCCAAGTTGATGCGGAGCAGGAATACGCACTAGCCGTAACTGGTTGCGAGGATCAACAAAAGGAATTTAATCGCTTTCAACAACAGGCACTTGTTGCTGCACAGCTTGAAGATCGTCGATCCATCTTGGATCAGCTCCGTAACGAACAGGCGATGCTTCATGCATGGCTTGAATCTGATCGGTATGCACGCGATCTATTGACAGCTACTGGTAGCTGTCCTTTCTTTGAGAATAGCTGTCGCAATCTTGCGGATGTACCCGATGTTGTCGTCACGTTTGGTCTCAGAGCCCAGCGACACCAGGCGCAACTCGCAAGTGTTCAGACCAGTATTTCGGATGCGACCAGCGCGTTTGATGAAGCTATTGCGGCCGAGGCTGAGATCGCAGGAATGCAGGTTGTTAGTGCACGTATTGCTGATTTTGAGAACACCATGGTGACAGCGGAGGCCACGGCGACCGCAGCTAAGGAACTAGCAACCGCCATTGAGGCAAGCGATATTGAGAAACTCGCGACAATTGCGGATCTTGTCGAGAACATCGCAGTGAGCGAAGGTCACTCCGTTGGACTATCGCGAATCGCTAAGCGCGCGTTAAGGGCACTAACCGTACTGGCAACACCAGTCGATGGGAGGACTATTGAGATCGGCACTGCTCTCCTTTCCATTGCCACAAGACGTGCGGAAACGGCTTGTGTTGAACTCGACACGATTGACGCGAAACTTGCTTCACTGAGCGCCGACCGCGAAGCATTGTCAGTCGCCCGCTCCACGTTTGATGCGACGACTTCTGCACATGCTGAATACTTGAGAAACGAAAATCTTGCGGGCCTTCTCGATGCTCGTCGTGCAGACGTCGAGGATGCGAGGCAAACGGTTCTAGGAGCCAAAGCTGCTGCAGCAATGGCGCAGGGTGCTGTCAATGAGGCGCGAACGCAATTTGATCCCGTTGCACTGGACGCGGCAAGCAAAGCCCGAGATACAGCGCTAGGACGTTCCGAACAGTTGAGCGAACGGGTGGTCCGGATCGAAGCGGATGTGAAACGGTTGTCGGCGGACCTGCATGACCTTTGGCAGGTACGCGCTGAACTCGGATCCACGCGAATTGAGATCACACGCTTGATGCGTTTTGAAGACCGATCTGAGTTCATTCGAACGATTCTGCGTGATGCGGGTCCATACGTAACAGAGGCTGTGCTGGCAGGGGTGTCCGATACTGCTGATGAGATATACAGCGATATCATTGGCTCGCGATCCGGACGTCTTCGATGGGCTGCTGACTACGACATTGTTCTTGGTCAGGAAGGTTTCGAGCGCCACTTTGCGCAGTTGTCCGGTGGGGAGCAAATGAGTGCAGCTCTCGCTGTTCGGCTGGCGCTACTTCGGGATTTGTTAAATATGGACGTGGCGTTCTTTGATGAGCCGACACAGCATCTCGACGCAGAGCGTCGTGAGAATCTGGCCCAACAAATACTGGCTGTCCGAGGGTTTTCTCAGCTGGTAGTCATTTCGCACGATGACACGTTCGAGCGGCACATCGACAATGTGATTCGGGTAACTAACATCAATGGAACAAGTACCGTAGATTACGGATGATCAGGACGAGAAAGTCTGACGCGACGCTACCATGATCAACTATTCGGTTGAGTGAGGTTCGCCAAGGTGATTGAGAGCAAGATGGCAGTCGAGGAGGCTATCTTCACACGTCGGACGTGTCGAAAATTCCGCAAGGACCCGGTGCCAGAAGCAGTTCTGCACAAGATTATTGACGCAGCTCGTTATGCGCCGAGTTCGTGCAATCTTCAACTATGGGATTTCTTGGTTGTGAACGACGATGCTGTCAAGGCTGAAGTCGCGGAAGAAACGCGCTATATCCATCTCGCTCCGGTCGGCATATTTGTCTCATACGGCAACAACTACACTCGGGAGAACTACGCTTGGGTCCAGAGCGCGGCCGCTTCCATTCAGAACATGATGTTGATGGCGCATAGCATGGGTGTTGCAAGCTGCTGGGTGGATACGTTAGGTGACGTTGATCGGATTCGGCGCATTCTCGGGCTGCCTCCAGAACGCGAGATTCTGGCCCTCGTACTTTTCGGATATCCCGAACTTGTACCAAAAGCTCCACGTCGTCGTGAGATCGAGATCCTCTTGCACTACGACCATTACAAGGGACGTTTGAATTGGCCAAGCACCGAGGATCCCGAACATTGGACATTAGAACAGATCCGTGACTTCCAAATGGCAAAAATCCGTAACGGTGCACGCTACAACAAGCCAATGCCGTCCGAACGCGACGCGGTGCTAAATGCGCTCGAAACGTTTGTGTCGGTAGATAGTGGAAGATGGTTAGATGTATTGCCTCTTACAGGTCTCTATACGGAGGAGGTCGCTAAGCGGTATCCGGGTGTTGAGCTCACCTTTGCCGAGATGACTGACCAGGTGTTTGAGTTTGTCAGAGATCGATCACCACGTTCGCTCAATCATGAGCTTTACCCGGATGCATTTCACGACGGCCAAGGTAATTTCGACGTCATGTCTCTGGTCTTTCGACTGGAAGGGCTTCCACGCGAAGAACGACGCCGTATGCTTCAAACGATGCGGCGCAGAATTCGGGATGACGGACAACTCTTTTTGGCATTCATTAACGGTCGGTCGTATCACCAACCGCTACGATGGTTACGCGCACGGATCGGGCATGCCGGGGTTGAGTACGCGTTGGCTCCGGATCCGAGTCTAGGTCCTTTTAAGGCGGTCACAACAGGAGAGATCCGAGCTGATCTTCGTGCAAGTGGTTGGCGTGTTCGCCGTTCCCAGCACTTTTTTGTTATACCTCCGCCCGACGAGATTGAATTTCGTGCTGGCAGGAAGGGACGAAAGGTACGGATTGTGGGTCAGGCACTGACACGTCTTAGCCAACTACTCAGGCCAGTTGATCCGTTTCTCGGCGCGATAGCCCGGGTCCATACTTGGGATGTTGTTCCGGCCTAATTTGGCGGACAACAGATAAATGACAGTTGGGAGTGTTACCACGCGTACCGTTTCAATCGTAATTCCGGCATATAACGAGGCTGGCCGACTTGTACATACGTTGCCATGCATTCTCGATCATGTTGTACAACTTCCTTACGTGGTTCGAGTGCTTATCGTCAATGACGGGAGTGGTGATGAGACTGAAGAAGTTGTCCGGTCGTTGATGCCGGAGCATTCGAAACTTGATGTGATCGCACTC
This sequence comes from uncultured Chloroflexota bacterium, assembly GCA_964422795.1. Classification (GTDB taxonomy): domain Bacteria; phylum Chloroflexota; class UBA11872; order UBA11872; family UBA11872; genus UBA11872. Next base: position 14,413 of record CAYRCL010000033.1, on the reverse strand, counting down.
GGGCGGCAGCGGGGTAAAGGGGCAGCTGTGCGAGCAGGTGTTCTCGCGTCATCAAGTGATGTGATCGGCTTTATGGATGCTGATCTTTCGACATCTCTGCGGCACATTGGTGAAGCGGTTGAGGTGATCGTTAGTGGTGCTGACGTGGTAATTGGGTCGCGGGCGTTGATGGATAGCCAGACGCTTATGGTCCAGCCTCTGTATCGGAGGATTGGTGCTCGAATCTTCCGCGAAATCACTCGGCTGATGGGGGAATTACCGGACACGCCTGATGCTCAATGCGGATTTAAGTTCTTTCGAGGTTCGGTAGCACACGACTTGTTTGGTTCGACAGTTATAGACCGTTGGATGTTTGATCTCGAAGTTCTTCGGTTGGCGCTTCATCGTGGTTACAGGATTGCCCAGGTGCCTGTTGAGTGGACGAATGATCCCGAATCACGATTACGCCTCACGATGGACACGTTGCGTATGGTGCGTGACCTTGCACGTATACGCTGGAGATTTAGGACTGGTTGTTATGGCACAGCCGGGCAATCCAAATAGGGTTTAAGCGATGCATGTTGGGAGTTTGTCGTGTGTTGGCGCCCACGTTGAATTATTTCTTTATCGAGAGATCTACTCGTTGTATTCCGCTGCCGTGTCCGTGCCTCGCCAGCAGCAGGTTGCAAGGTAGTTAAATGGGCGATTGGATCGCGGCAGTGCGCAGACTTCTTATGGAATTTCTTGATGCGAATCAATACCTAAGTCTTGCGGCCTATGTGGGAGTCGAGGAAGCCGGTGTTCCTTTCCCGGTCCCGGCTGACGCTCTCATTATGTTTATGGGCTACCGGGTCTATGAAGGTGTCGCAAACCCAATCGTCGTCGTCGTCGTGGTAGTTGCGGCAGCCACCGCTGGTGCATGCGTGTTGTATTGGATGGCTCGTTTGATAGGTCCTCGATTTCTTGATCGCTTCGGACGTTTTTTACATTTGACACCAGACCGGCGTGTTCGTGCGGAGCGTTGGATAAACCGCAATGAGGTCCCAGCGGTGGTAATCGGTCGTTTGATCCCGGGTTTCCGAATCGTGATCACGATCGTAGCTGGAGCTGCCCGTGCGAGTTTCTGGACTTTTCTGCCCTCGGCTGCTTTGTCAGCGTTGATCTGGGCGTTAATTTATATGGGGATCGGATGGGCGCTAGGCAAGCAGTACGAGCAACTTGAGCCGGCTATAGATGCCGATCCACGGATCGGATTTGTGATTTTGCTTGGGGCTCTCGTGCTTGCTGGATCTGTAGTTGTGTTCCGGATGCGTCGGAAGCTTGTCCTTCGGCTGTGGCGTCGTGCAAGCGAACGCGCTGCTGATGAAGATCTGTCAGACAACGGATCGCTATGAATCGGTTAGTTCGGCCTCGTTGAGCCGACGACCACGACGCAAAACCTGCTTGAGTAGCGGTAACCAAGAAGAAGTTCCTTCGCCTCTCCAGTCCAAATCATCTTGGAGCTTCATTAATCGGTCGACGCGTCCGATCCGTTCCGCTCGTTCGTAAATCCTCAGCCATACGCATGGTAGTGAGGGATCGGTTTCACACATGCCGTGGATATCGGTTCCGCCACATGGTCCGTCACGTAGCCCCTTAGGGCATCCCATAGGGCAAATGAATGCAGTGTCCTGGAGTATGCAGTGCCCACACATCTGGCACCCGAACAGCGGGCGTTTTACCAGACGCTCCGCGAGAGTGAAAGCTTGTTCGGGGGCACGAAGGATAGCGCGTCGTACCGTAGTCCCTGTGATAGTCACGTGTAAGCATCTCGGAACAATCACACCAGTATATGTTTGGTTGCTAGATACTGGGCTCTACTCTCTTAACGGAATCCGCGTATGCCCTACGGTGATGCACGTGTTGTAGTTGGCGTGAACCGACGTTCAGGTATCCGGAGCCGTGTGCCAACGAAGAGCTGTGATACATCCTTAATTTCGTTGAGATCGGATAGGTCCTTTACGGAAACATCTAATTTCTGGGCAACCCCAAAAAGGGTGTCGCCAACGACCACGACGTAAATCTCTTCCTCACTCTTGCTGGGCGAAGACGTTATGGGCTGGATACGCTCTCCAGGTTGAGGCAGCTCGAGTTTCTGTCCAGCCCGTATCTTGTTGGGATCTAGTATTTGATTCTTCGAAACTAGATCTTCCATCGTGATGTCGAAGCGTTCAGCCACGCTTTGGAGGGTGTCGCCTGACTGAACGATGTACGTCTGGGGATTGGGTGTCGGCATGCTGACGGTTGGCGTGGGTGTCACGCTAGGTGGGAACGGGCCGTAGGGAACATTCGATGTACTCGTGGTAGGAGCATCTTCAAATGGACCATCTTGACTGGGTCGTCCTTGGATGAAATGGACGTATGCGACCACGCTCACGATAACGACCCCGAGCGCCCCAAATATCAACTCTCGGCGAGATGTACTCAGCCGGACACGCCTCCTATGGTTTCTGGATATACGGTTGTAGCGATGCTAGATGACAAAATCTTGGACATGAAGTATATGCACGTATCTACGGCGCTTAGAGCGCTATAGACGTACCATATGTCCATCATGCAGGCTCTAGTACTAGCGGCTGGATGGGCTACACGGCTTGGTGATCTAACCGGTGGAGGGCCCAAACATCTCCTGCCGATTGGATGTCGCACCCCGATCGATCTCGTCGTTGACCGGCTGGTGGCGGTCCCAAGCATCGAGCGTGTAACTGTAATAACCCACGATGTCGCGTTCCCAGCCTTCGTCGAATGGGCGATGACTCGTACCGATCGAATGCCCGTAAACGTTATTTCTGATGGAACTAAATCGTTGGAATCGCGCTTGGGATCGATCGGAGATATGGCTTTCTTCGTTCGTGAGATGAAACCCGATGATGACCTCATCGTTGTTGCAGGTGACAATGTTTTCGACTTCGATCTTGAGCCAATGGTTCAGGCTTCACGTCATGATGTGGTCGTTGGTTTATACGACGTAGGATCGTTCAGCCTGGCATCGAGATATGGCATTGTTGAAGTTGATAACGAGTACACCGTGACTGGATTTGTCGAGAAGCCGGACCAACCAATCAGCACGCTAGCTGCGGTGGCTATTTATGGGTTCCCGCGGGTGAAGCTTGACGTTATTCAAGAATTCCTTGATGGTTCTGGAAATGCCGATCAGTCAGGTTCGCTGATTGAGTGGCTCCACACACGAGAACGTGTGATGGGGCACGTATTTGGCGGGCGGTGGATAGATATCGGCAGCACCGATGAATACAAACGTGCGCAGCTGGAATTTGGAGGGTGATGGGACGGGTCCATTTAGATGGACGAGATGTTTTTCGATCTTACGGTAGGCGTAGTACCGATTCGGAAAGATAGGGATTTGTGTTCACGATTGGCCTGAATGGCGAAAGCTAGGAGGGCTAATCGGATCGGAAATTAATGGGCCATTTGGTGGCAACGCCTTCTTGCTTAACAAATGTCGTGATTGGGAAAACGAATGCGCTGAGCGGAAACCGTACCTGGCTTAGTCGATGATGGTGAAGTTGTGTTGATAGTGTGTCCAACATTGAGGTTTGGATCGGTATGAGGCGGGTCTATGAGTTTTGTTCTCATGCTTGGTATTGGTGTAGCTAGTGGACTAAATCCTTATGTCGTGGTGGCGATTATGGCAATTGTCGCGTCTCGATCGGATTTGTGGACGCCCGTGCCCGAGTTTGAGTTTATCGGCTTGAATTTGGTCTTAGTCACTGCGCTGTTGTTGCTGATGATTGATGTGTTCGCGGATAAGTTTCACTGGAGTGGCCAATGGATGGATCGCGCTGGATGGTTATTGCGGCCGGCGGTCGGAGGCCTGCTTGGTGGTGTAATTGTTGTGGAAGACGTCGCCCATGGAATGGTCGTTGGAGTCGCTCTTGGAGGATTCGCGGCATTGCTGACTCATGCACTCCGTTTGCGTATTCGGCGACGGGTGCAGCCACGATTGCTCGGATTCGGGCGTGTTGTAGTTGGGGCTTATGGGAATTTTGGCAGCGGTATCGTCACGATGATTGCCTTTATGTATCCACCGTTGGGATTAGCGATTGCCATCGGGGCGCTTCTAGTGGCGGCTGTCGCTGACTATCGGTGGGGGCGTTCCTGAAGGGAGCTAAACGGGAGAATCTTCAGAGAGACCCATGGCCATCAGGACGCCTCGAGCCTTGTCTTCAGTCTCGGCGTATTCTAGATCGGGCTGGGATTCGGCAACAATCCCTGCCCCAACGTGTAAATGCCCCATCGCTTTTCGGATTTGAACCGTGCGGATTGCTAGATTTGCCGTGAGTGCTCCGTTCTGGCCTAAGGCGAACACACTTCCGCAATAGATTCCACGTCGAACAGGTTCGAGTTCGTCGATGATTTCAGATGCTCGAATCTTTGGAGCGCCGGTTATTGATCCACCCGGCCAGCAGGATCGGAGAAGGTCGGTAGATGTAACGTCGGGTCTGAGCGTGCCTCTGACCTCTGATACTAGTTGCCAGACTGTGGGTAGCGCCTCGGTCTGCCATAGGCTCGGAACATGGATGGATCCAGGACGACAAACCCGTCCGAAGTCGTTGCGCAGAACATCAACAATCATTAGGTTCTCAGCACGATCTTTGGTGCTTGCTTGGAGCCTTTTTGCAGCTGCTTGGTCTAAGGCACGAGTGGTGCCTCGTGCTGTTGTTCCTTTGATTGGTCGTGTGCGAGCTGCGCCAAGCGCGTCAACTTGCACAAACAATTCTGGTGAGGCGCTCACGATCTCGACACCATCGGCGGCAACGTAAGCACTAAAGGTTGCTGGATGCTTGGCTCCGAGCCGCTGGAAATGTTCGAATCCGGGGTCAGGCGCGTCGAATTCGATTCGTCGTGCGATGTTCACCTGGTAACAGTCCCCAGCCTCAATGTAATCCTTTATCGCCTCAACCCATTGACCAAACACGCGATGATCGACGTTTGTTCTGGCATGGCGCGGCACAGGCGGGGTGATAGTTTCCTTAGCGTTTGGCATGCGTGCGAGGATACGTTCGCAGTTTTCAGCTGGATCGCGGCCACCTGCAGCGGTTGCAATGATGAAACCTGAGCCATCATGGGCGTCACGGGCTATAACCCAATCGTAGAGTCCAAACCACATGAGGTCGCCGGATGCTGAGTTTGGGCAGTGCGCGGGAATGGATTCCAGCTCATACGCGGCATCGTAGGCGATGTAGCCGATCGCGCCCCCGGCGAAGGGGGGCGATGGCCTAGAGGGTTGGCTGTTGTTAGATCCGACCAACGTGTTCAACACGGTGAAGCCATCTCCCGGGAGATCTCCGTGGAGGTCTGATCGAACGCCTTGGGAAGTCCACCTGACACAGTCGTACGGGTCGGCAGCAAGGTACGACCAGCGACCTTTAGTTGTTGGAGATGTCCCACTCTCGAGAACAGCTAGCCCGGAGAGGTCCCGGAACCCCTCGGCTAGTAACCGTAATGGCGGCAATTTATCAAGGTGATGTGTTTGGGGCTTGATCATCCGAGATACGGAGGCCTAGTGACGAGGGTTGTAAGAGACCACAAGATCGAAATACGGTTTCCTTAAGCGCCGCGCTGCGGGTGAAAGGTCAATGGCAGACCCTGTTGGAATGGTCTGCAGTTGTAGGTTCGTGAGTCCTGGGCGCCCGTCTTTTTCCCAAGCTGTGATAGTGGCTTCGAGATCCAAAAGCGCTGTGTTTTCTCCGTATGTCATCACGCGGGATTGCCCCCATCGATCCGAGGGAGTCAAGATTAGTACCACAGATCTATCATTGCGATTGATGAGCGAAATCCCCTGCAATTGGTGGTCTGACATCTCCACATAACTACTACTGTGATGCATCAGTAGAAGATAGAGTGCGGCAGACCAAGGTATTTGTCGTGAAGCGTGTTCTTCACCAGAGTTGGAGAGGATCTGGGTCATTAGATCCGTTGGAAATTCATGAGTGCCTTCCCAGGTGAACAGCAGGTCTGTTCGAATCGGCAAACGGAACTTGGATACTGAATTAGCACCAAGCCCTTGGAGAGGTATGAAACCGCATGGTTGGATTGATTCGGATACAAGGCCGATTTTGTGTTTACGAAGAGTGGGTGTGACATAGGGCATGCCTGATAGGTAAAGCGGGACTACGATCAATCCGCCATCCGCGAGTTGGTCGAACCAGTAAGGGGAGATGATGTGTGTAGCCACACTCAGTTCTATACGGTCAAACGGACCCTTTTCTGGATACCCATAGAAACCGTCTCCTTCCTCTACTTGCACTCGAGGGAGTCCTCCAATCCGTAAGGTGGATCTGGCGATGTCGACTAGTTCCGAATCGATGTCAATCGCTACAACTTCTCCGTCCGGACCCGCCAACTCTGAAAGTAGAGCTGCGTTATACCCAGTTCCGCTGCCAATTTCGAGAACGCGCATACCTTGCATGATGTCGAGTTGGTGCAGCATTGTTGCCACCGCAGTAGGTTGGGATAGCGTGCTTACGGCTTCGAGTCCCGCATATTTCACAGGTATGACGTTATCGGCATATGCGACTTGGAGCGATGCGTTTGGAACAAAGATGTGGCGTGGAACTTTGCGCATGGCGCGGGCTATTGCGGCGTCGGTGATTATTCCGCGGTGTTCGAGGGCTTCCACCATTGCGTGCCTATGGCGAACCGCATCAGGGGGGTCTATGCTCACGTCCGGTTCAGCTTCGATTGGCGGTGGGCACCGGTCGGCATGATAGTCAATCATATCGTTAGGATTTTGTACGGGTGAATATCCCACCAGGGAAGTTGCCTGCGCGCCTGCTGCGCGAATTCCTACACGGGATGCAGAAGCTAGATTCGAGCGTTTTAGTAGGTCCTGCTATCGGCGAGGATGCGGCAGTAATTGACGTCGGTGCTTCAGATCTCGTCGTCGTAGCATCTGACCCAATCACATTTGCCGATGCTGATCTTGGCACTCATGTACTTGCCGTGAATGGAAATGATTTGGCTGTCATGGGTGCCGAGCCACGATGGTTGCTTATCACCGTACTTATGCCTGAGGGAATCGTAGTTGATGAAGTCCGCACCCTAATGTCTGGCATAGATGCGGCCTGCGCGGTTGAGAAAGTCACTCTCGTTGGTGGACATACTGAAGTGACACGGAGCGTGCGATCGCCGATCGTCATTGGCACGTTGCTTGGGACTGTTGCACCGGACAAGCTTGTTCAGACGTCCGGAGCAGAACCGTCTGACGTGCTTATCTTGGCTGGAGAGATTGCGATTGAGGGGACAGCTATCCTTGCGCGTGATTACGACAGTGCTCTTCGAGCACAGGGTGTCAATAGCGATGACATTCTTGAGGCTGCGAAATGGCTAACGGTCCCTGGGATCTCGGTTCGGACGTTGGCGAGGGTGCTCCGGGAGAGTATAGATGTCCACTCTATGCATGATCCGACCGAAGGCGGGATAGTTGGGGCTTTCCACGAGCTTGCTGAGGCAGCGGATGTTGGTTTGATTGTCGATCGTGATGCGGTTCCCGTGTTGCCCGCATGTCGACGTATATGCGATGCCCTTGGGCTTGACCCGTATGCTCTGCTGGCGTCTGGGGCGTTGCTTGCGGCTGTTCCGGCCTCGAGTGTGGATGAGAGCGTGGCGGTTCTACAGGCTGCTGGTGCTTCGGCGAGCGTGATTGGGAAGGTTGTTCCTGTCGACGAAGGTCGCACGTGGACGATTAACAGCCGCCGCCGACTGTTGCCGGGGGTGTCACGAGATGAATTGGCGCGTTATCTAGACTTACTCTGACTACGCGCTACTATTCCGTCCAAGTAACGTTACTGGTGCTGCCTTGCCTAACCAATTAATTGATCTCCGAAGTGACACTCTAACTACCCCCACAGATGCTATGCGAAAAGCGATGGCAGAGGCTTCGGTGGGTGACGATGTATTTGGTGAGGATCCCACCGTACGGTCACTTGAAGTTCGTTGTGCTGAACTGTTTGGTCTGGAGGATGGTCTTTTTGTGACCAGCGGCACACAGGGCAACCTTTGTGCATTGCTAACTCATTGTCGGCCACGACAGGAGGTTATTGTCGACGGTGATTGTCACGTTGTGACTTGGGAGGTTGGCGGATGGGCATCGATTGCTGGTGTTACGACAGCGCTGATTAATGCGCCGCGTGGCGTGCTCACCCCTGAATTGATCCATGCTGCCGTCAAACCCGAAAACGTTCATTTGGTGGGATCACGCTTGGTTTGGGTTGAGAATACGCACAACGTTGCCGGCGGCACATGTACGGATCCCTCAGAGATGGCGGCGATCACATCCGCCGCAAGGCAACATGGTCTTGAAGTGCACGTGGATGGTGCTCGTATTTTCAACGCGGCTACCGCACTCGGAGTCCCTGTTGCGGATGTTGTTGAGGGTGCGGATAGCGTGCAATTCTGCTTGTCGAAGGGTTTGGGTGCACCAGTCGGGTCAATTCTGCTCGGCAGCGGTGACTTCATTGCTGAGGCGAGACGTGTGCGCAAGATGCTTGGTGGAGGCATGCGTCAGGTCGGGGTGCTCGCAGCGGCGGGCCATGTGGCGCTTGATGAAATTCTTCCGCGCCTACCGCAGGATCACGCAAATGCACGAGATCTTGCCGAGTTACTTAGTGACGTTCCGGGCCTGGAAGTAGATCTCGACTTGGTGGAGACCAACATCGTTTTTGCGAAGGTTGCGCCGCACTTAGGTACGGCGTCGCGGTTTGCTGAGGAATTGGAGAGAGTGGGCGTTCGAGTTGTGGGATTTGATGATCGGGGCTGTATCCGCGCGGTTACCTATCATCAAGTGTCGACGGACGACGTACAGCAAGCTGCGCAGATCATCCACGATCACGCGCTGGATTCCGTGGTGTAACTAACTATGGACGTTTTGGTGACCGGTGCGACGGGCCATCTTGGTCCGTTTGTGTCACAGGCCTTGCGAGTACGAGGTCATAGAGTTCGCGCAATGGTTAGATCAACGAGCGATAGCACGTGGCTTGTTTCGCATGATGTTGAGGTCGTTGAAGGTGATGTCCTAGAACCCGATTCTTTGGCACGTGCTGTTGATGGTGTGGCTGCTGTGATCCACATGGCCGGGCTCCACGATTCTTGGGCGGAGCGGAAGGACGAATTCTTCGGAGTCAATGTTGGTGGTGCCATTAACGTGAGAGATGCTGCGGCATCTGCGGGGTTATCACGTATGGTCTTTGTGAGTAGTGGTAGCACAATCGGTGAGTGCGAGGGTTCGATTGGGAACGAGTTGACCGGGCGTCGCGACTACGCGCTCAGCGACTACGAACGATCCAAGGTGGCTGCTGAGATGGCGTTGCTCGATGATGCTACCGAGTTCGATGTTGTCATCGTTAACCCGGGCACGGTATATGGTCCGGGCGATGCGTCTGGGATAGGACAGGCATTGGTTGGTGCATTGACTGGACGGCTTGGTGTATCAATTGATGCTCCGGTCGCGTGGGTGTATGTGGAGGACGTCGCCCATGGAATTGCATCGGCGCTGACTCAGGGGCGACCTGGTGAGCGGTATATTTTGGTCGGACAGAATGTGTCACGGCTCGACTTTCTGCGGCGTGCTGTCGAATTGGCAGATGTTGACTACGAGGTTCGCCCAGCTTCCGCTCTCGCATGGCAGGCGTTTGCGTTGATCTACGGGTTGAAAGGGTGGATCACACGTAGCCGTCCGACTATTTCGCGATCGGCTGTCCGTATTGCACTTCATGGCAGCCAACTCGACGGATCGAAGGCTGAGAAGGATCTCGGCGTGACGTATACGTCGCTTGACGAAGGTCTTGACGCGACTCTTGACTGGTTACATGACGCTGGGCTTGTCGATCTTTCCGAAGAAGATGGTGACGGTGACAGCAATCGGACCGGTGATCCAGACGGGGGTTCCGATGAGGCTGTAGACAACCAACGCTTGTCCTAAATTGGGTTGTTGGTCGTGTTTAGCGGATGGGAAGGTCATTACGCGAGGATATTGCGGTCCTCGCTTACATCGTTTTGCGTCTGAGTAGGGGCCTACGTATGCACACTCCATTCGGTCGAGGCATAAACTTCTTTCTCGACCTTCACACAGGTGAATAGGTCGCCGCTTAGGCGTGGCCCCACTGCTACATAAGTGATGCTGCCCTGTGTTCGATTAGGTCTAATAAGACAAAATCCTTCTCAGTTATCCCACCCTGATCATGTGTTGAAAGCATGAAAGTGATCCGGCGATAGTTGATCAACATGTCGGGATGGTGATCAATGGCCTCGGCTTCTTCCGCCACTGCATTCACCAAATCCACTACATTCATGAACTCGTCGAGTTCGAACTTTTTGACGAGACTGTTTTCTTGATAACTCCACCCGGGCCCGTACCGCATTTCGTGGGCAATCAAGCGTTCTTCGATTTCACCATCAGCCAACAATGCCATTTGTTCCTCACGGTTCAGCGCCGGGCACCGATCGTGCCAATTGGCGCACGCCAAGTCAGAGCTCCCTATAATTTGCAGGTCGTGGGCGCAACTTTCCACCTCCCGGACGCCACGAACCATATTCCTGGAGACGAATGTTCATGCGTGCACTGATCACAGGCGCTGCTGGGATGTACGGTACCAACCTCATTCGCCGTTTACTACGTGATGAACCGTCGATGGCAATAGTGGCAGTTGATGATTTTTCGCGCGTGTTTCCCGGCGGTGAACCACTTACGCCTTTGGCTGAGGCTAGTAGATCTGTTGAGATAGTGCGTTGTGACTACGCCGATCTAACAACGCAACAGCTGGAACACTGGGCACCTGACGTCATCGTCCACTTTGCGGCGCGTATCTCTGTTCCTGAATCGATGCGAGAGCCTCAAATTTATTTTGAGGCGAACGAAGTCGGGACGTTTCAATTTGCACGAGCAATTGCTGATATGTCTCATCCCCCTCTACTTATTTATGCTTCATCACCCGAGGTGTATGGCCCTCCCATACGGGTGCCGATGCAAGAGGATCACCCTTTGCGACCCGTTACAACGTACGCGGTTACGAAGGCTGCGTCGGAAATGCATTGCATGGCTCTGCATCGATGGTGGGGGCATCCCGTGATCATCATCCGAAACTTCAACACGTTCGGCCCGTACCAGAATATCGATGGTTATCCGGCTGTCATCGTTGCGTTCGCGCGTCGGGCTTTGAAAGGAGATCCGTTACAGCTCGAAAATGGTGGGAACCAGACACGCGATTTTATGTATATAGAAGACGCTGTGGATGCGTACGCACGTGTCATCGAGCGTGGAGGGAAGTTGGCTGGGTCTATCTTTAATATCGGGACTGGCGTAGAGACGTCCATCCGGGACGTGGCGAAGGAAATATTGGACTTGACGGGGTCCACGAGCGAAATCGTGAATGTACAAGGGCGCCTAACGGATTTACCCGCGCTGTGTGCAGATGCTGGGAAAATTCGTGATGCGACGGGTTGGATCCCGTTGACCCCATTCACGGAGGGTTTGCGTAGAACATTGAACTGGCTGCGCATCGTAGATCGGTGAGTACTCTTGTAACTGGTGGGGCTGGGTTTATCGGTCGTCACGTCGTGGGCCTCTTGCTCGATCAGGGCACTTGTGTGCGCGTATTCGACGATCTCTCACGCGCTCATAAGGACAGTTTGGATGCATTTGCCGGACGTCGAAATTTTCTCGGTCTTGTAACCGGTGATGTATCCGATCCGGATTCACTCGATCGCGGGTTGGGTGGCGTCGACACGATTATTCATCTTGCGGCTGCTGTTGATGTTGGAGCGAGTGTGTGCTCGCCGGTGGAATCGATTAGGGCAAACGTAATTGGAACGTTGAACGTCCTTGAAGCGGCTCGAATCGGTCAATTGCGTCTAATACTTGTTAGTACTTGTCACGTGTATGCATCTGCACAAGAGCCGATAACTGAACAGTCAGCTACTGCTCCGGTCTCGCCTTATGCGGCTTCAAAGCTGGCGGCTGACGATTTGGCGTGTGCTTACGAGCGTGCCTATGGTGTACGCGTGACGATTGTTCGCCCCTTCAATGTGTACGGGCCATGGCAGCGTGAAGATCTCGAAGGTGGAGTTGTAGCCCGTTTCATTAAGTCTGCGTTGATTGGTAAGCCGCTCGATGTGCACGGTGACGGAAGCCAGACTCGCGATTTTGTCTTTGTTGATGACGTGGCCCGTGGCATCGTGGCTGCCGCCGATGAGACAGTCGTTGGACGCACAATTATTCTTGCAAGCTCACACGAAACGACCATTCTTGAGTTGGCCACACTCATTAACGTGGGTGCTGGGGGAGTGCGTCCGGTTCCACATCCGCATCCTCAGGCCGAGGTGAATCGCTACGTTGGTGACGCGACCCTCGCGAAGGATCTATTGGGATGGGATGCGACTGTGACCCTGGTGACCGGCGTGGACCGGACAAAGGAATGGTATGCCGCTCGAGGGTTGTCTTGATCGCAGGCTGAGAAACTCCAGACGATTTGTTCGTAACAGTGGTTCGTGGATTCACGTTCGAGTGCTACAAGGACAACCACTATCGTGACGTCGGAATCTGAACGGAGCGAACAGGAGCTGACCGGGCTGATTGAGCTCGCGTCCACGCTCGATCGCGAAGCGTTCGGAACTGTGTACCAGATTTATGCCCCGAGAATCCATAGGTATATCAACTACCAGATCGGCGACCAGGTTGCGGCGGAGGACTTGACGAACCAGGTGTTCCTACGGGCAATGCAGGCCATCGGGCGTTATGAACATCGATCAGTACCCGAGTTCAACGCGTGGCTGTACCGAATCGCGAGGAACGTCGTAGTCGACAATTGGCGTGCTAGACGGGAAACCGTTCCATTAGAGGAGGAGATGGTAGGTGAGCCGTCAGAGACACTCGACGACCATTTTGAAGGTCTTGCAAAGCGTGAGGAATTACGCGAGGTGATGCAGTCGCTTACGGATGACCAGCGCGAAGTTCTCACCCTTCGGTTTGCCTTGGGTTTGAGCCACGCGGAGGTCGCACGACTCATGGACCGTAACGAGCCGGCAGTTCGTGCGTTGCAATTTAGGGCGATAGCCGCCCTTCGTAATCTGATGGTTAAGGACGCTGGATGAGTCGGGAGCTTGAGGCTGCTTTCCACGCATCGCTTGAGCGATTGCTTCGCGGTGAGGCAACGCTGGATGAATGTGTGGCTGACCACCAACAGCACGCTGATGATTTGCGACAACTTCTTGTCATAGCGCTGGACCTTCAGACGCTCGCACCCACATCGATGGATACTTCTGTCGTAGAGCGTGGGGCGCGTTTGATAGACGAAGAGCTTGATCGCTTCAGTGCTCGCGCCGTTTCTCAAAGCTTGCCCCAGGGTGCATGGAAGCGCTTGACCGAGGCGATACCGCGTTTGATGCAGGCCCGCGTAGTTGGTCTCGCCACGGCCTTTGCGGTGGCGATCGTGGCCTATGGCGGTGTAACCCTGGCAGCTGTCAATAGCGGTCCGGAGAGTGCACTCTATGGTTACCGTCTCACCCTAGAGGACTTTCGAATCGGGTTTGCTCAGGGTGAGGAGAAGGCGTACTTATATCTGGATACCGCCGAGCAGCGTATGCGTGAAATTGAGACGTCGGTTGGTGTTGGTGACGCAGGTGCGGCTGCACGGGCTAGTACCGCTTATCAGGATGTCGTACGCAAAGGGGTGGATGTTCTCGATGCAGCCGGGAGAGATGCTAGGGCAGGTGATCGCCGTTCTTATGGGGCAGCAGCTGACTATCAGCGTCGGTTGGCTGATCACGAAAAGCGGTTTGTAGCGCTGACGGACGTGGTGATTGTGGAGGCGGTACGTGAGCCGGTTGCGCAGGCGCGAAGGTCCGTGAAATCAGGGCTCGTGAATATTGTTAGTAGACCGACGGTTGCGGCTCAAGTGACGGTCACGCCTGTACCAACACCGCCAGTTTCTGACGCAGACAGGATGTTCCGCCCTGTGCCGATCACGCCAGTTGCCGCGACACCAACCGACCCACCTACGGTGTTGGCTCCGGCACCTACGGTTACGCCTATTGATGTTGTGGGAAGTGCGGTTGTGGTCACTGGAGTGCTAAATAGTGTGGCTTTCGATCAATTAGTGGTATCTGGAATACCGATTGCCAGAGAGGGGTTTCCATCGATTGATGGAGTTCCGCTCGAAGTGCGAGTTCGTGCCAAAGCTGTGGTGGCCGCAGATGGACGACTGATGCTCGTTCGCTTTGATCCTGTTGAGCTTCCACCCCGCTCCATCTTGTCTGACTCCGTGCCGCCAGACCCAGAGGCCCCGGTAGCAGCGACGGATGCGGTACCACCAGCGGAGGGCACACCGCCGCCAGACCCAGAGGCCCCGGTAGCAGCGACGGATGCGGTACCACCAGCGGA
>CAYRCL010000032.1:0-79039 GCA_964422795.1 uncultured Chloroflexota bacterium | reverse complement strand
GAGCAACTTTCCGTTGTTCGCCACCCGAAAGTTGTCTCGGAAATCGCGATGCCTTGTCCGAAAGACCAACACGATCGAGCACCTCGGCAACAGAGGCTTGAACATCTCGGTTTGACCTACCGCGGACCTGAAGTGGAAGCCCTACGTTCTCCCTAACAGTCGCTTTGGGCATCAGTCGTGTGTCCTGAAAAACAACGCCAATCTTGCGCCGATACTTGGTGAGCGCCGCACCACGAATCGTTGAAAGATCGACACCGTTAACCAATATCACGCCCGCATCAAAGCTTTCCTCACGCAACAACAACCGTAGCAAGGTGGTCTTACCCGCACCGTTCGTCCCGATCAAGAAAGCGAATTCCCCACGGGAGAGAGAGAGCGAGACGTCGGATAGTGCAGCAAAACCTTCGTACCGCTTCGAAACGTCCTGCAAAACAATCACAATCGCAACCTTATACCGAGAGATATCGACGGACAGAGAAGTAACTCCCGAGACTGCCCACTACAAGTCCAACCAGAATTGTGAAGACAGCAAGGTTCCTAACAAAGGCCACATCAGTGGTAATCGGTAAGAACGAGACAATTTGAGCAACCTGCGAGGCCGCCTGGGCATACAACACAACGATCACAATCGCCGCGAAGGTCGCACCGACAAATCCGATCACGGCACCTTCAATGATAAAAGGTCCACGGACAAATCGATCCGTTGCGCCAACCAACTTCATAATCTCGATCTCCTGGCGGCGCGCATAAACAGCAACACGAATCGTATTCACGATTACAAACAAGGTCACGACGGTAAGCGCAACAACCATAATCGAACCGGCGACTCGAGAAACATTGCTCACGCTGATGAGTCGCTCGACAACATCGAGCGGTACCGCCACATCCTCAAAGGCATCATCCATCGCCCTCAGTTCATCCGCAAGATCTGGAAGAACTGTGGGATCGTCCATACGCAATTCCACACTGGCTGGCAGCGGATTGGCTTGCAAGACATCCAAAACATCATGCTGATCAGAAAAACGCTCCTGAAAAGCACTAAGCGCATCGTCTTTTGAAACAAACATAACCTCACCAACACCCGGTCGCTCTTCAAGATCCCGCATGATCTTCCTGACCGTTGAAGGTCTAGCATCGTCACGAACGTACGCGATGAGATTGCTCTTTCGTCCAAGCGCTGTAACCATTTCGTTCAACGTGTCATTGATCGCTAAAACTGCTGCTAGGGTCACGAGCATTACAGCTGTTGTCATGACGGCCCCAACGCTCATAGTTCGATTACGCCACAGAGCCTGAAATGAAGAGCCCAGTACGTATCGAAGGGCGTAGCTATTAGCTCTCATAGCCACCGCCGCGTTCGACACGAACGAGTCTTCCACGCTCAAGCGCACGGCGCTGCCTAGCGTCAACAACCCCACGGTCGTCTAAAGCCATCGTTCCATTGGGATAGAACTTGGTGACATTCGAAAGAATGATCATGCTCATCGCATCAGTGTCCCACAACATCAAGCATTGCAATCTACAGATTCAATCCAGCAGCCAAGAGTATGCAAATCAAAATTTGGCACCCCATCCTGAAGCTCAACAAATCACAGTTTTCGACTTAAGCAGTACAACTCCTACTTACTCACGCGTCTTAACCCGCTTAATCCGAATCAGAGATAAACCAATGACCGTTGCAGCAGCAGAAACCGCAACGATGACCTCAATACCAATAAAGTCCCAATTGCGCCTGTCGTGAGGTTGCTTGAGTAAAAGCACTGCGTCCGGACTGACAGAAGGCTCGAAACTTACTACTCGGAGTTTGGGATCAGTCACACCAACTGATGTCAACCATTGTTCTTCTAACTCCTCAATGCTCACCGCGAGCGACCCACGAATCGCTACAGCATCTGAGACGCCACGACCATACGCAACGAGCATTCGTTCGATAGATTCGACACCCCACCGATCGATGATAAAACCAACCAAGGACTTGCTCTGCGCATAGGCCTGCACAGCGCGTCGTCCTTGCACAGGAAATGATCCAGAAATACCCCTAAGTGTCACGAATTCATTTGAATCCACAACCTCTTTCATGACTTCATCGTATTCAAACCGTTTGAACACCGAACTCTCGGCGATCGTCGCGAGACCCTCGTGCAACCAAGCCGGAACATAACCAAATGGATTCCGAGTGGCATGATCAACAACGACATGAGTGAGTTCGTGAGCAATTACAGATCCCACTTCGTCTGACTCGGACAGGTGCTCCGAGACGTGCATGACCATGACGTTAGAGCTAGACGATGCAGCAGCTCCCACCCACGGTCGCGTCCCCGTTCCAAGAGCATCCCGCATTCGTTCAGCGTCGTTATAGATGACTAATCGTGTGGGGCGCTTCAGACGCAGACCAAAATCCGTGTCCAGCATCGACAATGCATCACGGATGCCGCGTCGGATCCCCTCGACCATATCCCGATCTTCGGTATACGACCAGATTTCAACAAGACCTTCGCGAGCTCGGCGCCAGGGGAAATCCTGATTCAAGTACGTAAAAGAACTCGCAGGGGTCTTTATCAACCCACTATTACCATCAATCTCAAACCAATATTCGACTTCGGATCCGGGAGCTAGCGATCCACTAAGGCTCCAGTTTGTCAAAGCAGTAAGCAAGCCATCCCGAACACGAAAGTCCGCTGCAGCACGTTTTCTTCCAAGCCCCTCCGAAAGTCCGAACAGGATCGAAACCAACTTTGGCGGTGATTGATCCCACGGCGTTTCTAGTCGAAAAGTGACTGAAGAACCGAAATCAATATCGACCGCGAGCGTCTCTTTCAGATCGCCGGTTGCATGTGCAGTATTGGGAACGCAAAAAAACCCAATCAACATGACAATGACAACAATCTTCAGGACTCGAGTCGAAAATCTTTGAGCCCGTATTACGTCAGATCTGCTCTCGTATTCAACAAACGTCACCTGCTTGACTAAATATCCGTGCTAATCGAGACACGAAGCCACGCTTCAATGAACGGGTCTATGTCACCGTCGAGAACTGCGTCGGTATTCGCAAGCTCCAAACCAGTGCGAACATCCTTCACCATGCGATAGGGATGAAGAACATAAGATCGAATCTGGCTACCAAAATCAACGGACATGGTTTCACCTCGCAGACGCGCACGCTCAGCCTCACGCTCTTCCAACTGTCGTTCGAGAAGTCGCGCCTGCAGCATTTGCATAGCAACTTCTCGGTTTTGGTGCTGAGATCGCTGATTCTGGCAAGTGACAACGATGTTGGTGGGTACATGTGTAATACGAATGGCCGAGTCAGTCTTGTTGACATGCTGACCCCCTGCACCGCTTGCACGAAACGTTTCGGTGCGCAAATCGTCAGAATTGATCTCAATCTCCGTAGCGTCATCCAAGACTGGGATGACATCAACCCTTGCGAACGACGTGTGGCGTCTGTTGCTTGCGTCGAAGGGGGACTGGCGTACAAGACGATGTACACCACGCTCAGCCTTAAGGTACCCGTATGCATATCGTCCAGTTACACGCAATGTGGCACTCTTAATGCCAGCCTCTTCGCCGGGCGAAACCTCGACAACATCCGCGCCATATTCACGCGCATCGGACCATCGAGAATACATACGGAGCAGCATCTCAGCCCAATCCTGCGATTCAGTTCCACCAGCTCCCGATTGAACTGTTAGAAACGCATCATGCTCGTCATACTCACCTCCCAGCAACAGTTGAAACTCGACAGCTGCAAGCCGAGATTCCAAGCCACCAATTTCAGCAGCAACCTCGACTACAAGACTTTGATCCCCAGAATCCAGCAACTCGATAAGCCCAACAACGTCATCGGCCTCCGTATCCAAACGCTCCCAGGTCTCGAGCTCTTCTTGGGTGCGCCGATGGCTCCGCATCAAGTCTCGAGCACGCGACGGATCATTCCATAAAGCAGGCGCAGCAATTTCCCTGTCGAGATCGGCCAGCGCCCTTCGCTTGGAATCAAGGTCAAAGATGCCTCCGTATCTCAGTGATACGATTTCGCGCACTATGCGCACGCCCTTCAAGATCCGTGCTTTCGTCCGTACTAGTCATAAGAGAATTCGGAAGAAAAACCTAAACACGCGATCCCCCTCCGACTGAAAGCCTCCAGAACACAATTCGCAACTAAAGAGTAGTCTCAAAGAACCAATCCCGCTTGCCATCAGAAACGGAGAAGATAGTCAAACGCCTCATCCTTACCGTAATCATGCAATCACACGTCTTACAGGATTTGAAAGGTCTCAAGTCTCTGACCGAAAAACATCACAACCTAGTTAACGTTGTTGCGCACACGCGCATCACGCTTCGCCCGTTTCTTCTCGGCTCGTTCCTGAGCGCGTCGCTCACGCCGGCTAACATGTTTTACCGTCCCATCGCCGTTCTTCTCGGACGGACCATGCGCTAATGCTGGTCTCGAGTGCTTCTGTTGATTCTCGACACCAGATTGGTGTCTGGTAAGAACCGTTTCGTCGGGAAAATCATCCCTATGTTGGATACGGAAAAACCTTCGCACAATGTCACTACGGATAGACGCAACCAATTCTCCAAACATGTGGAAACCTTCGCGCTTAAAAGCAACTAACGGATCCTGTTGACCATATGCACGAAGGCCTATTCCCTGACGGACATCCTCAATCGCTGTCAGGTGCTGGACCCAGTGGTAGTCAGCCGTCTGCAACATCAACCACCTGAGAACCCGTGGAACAAGATCGGATGGGACCTCAGCTAAGCGATGTTCGTAACGAGTCTCTGCATCGATAGTCAACACATCAACTACGTCATCAGAATTGAGTTCATCGAATTCCTCAATCCGCAACGGTTGGGCACCAGCGAGGTCAAAAGATCCTTCGTACGCCACAACAAGATCACGGAATTCTGTCTCGTCTGACTGTCGTCCGATTCCATGAGTTACGACAAGCCGCTCAATCTCCTGCCCCAGCATCTCACGGAAGAGCACGTCAAGATCATCGGCTTTGAGAATACGCTCGCGTTGGTCGTAAATTACTGTTCGCTGCTGATTTACGACATTGTCAAACTCCAGCACATATTTCCGAATCTCGTAGTTATGGGCTTCAACTTTAGTCTGAGCTGATTCGAGAGCACGTGAGACCATCTTGCTCTCAATTGGCACGTGCTCTTCAACACCAAGCCGCTCCATAACGCCCTTAATTCGCTCCGAACTAAACCGTCGCATGAGATCGTCTTCCAAAGAAACATAAAATTGTGAAAGGCCAGGATCGCCCTGGCGTCCAGACCGACCACGAAGTTGATTATCGATCCTTCGCGCATCGTGACGCTCAGTCCCGATCACATACAGACCACCAAGCGCGACAACCCTATCGTGTTCTGCCTGCCATTCGACAGAGTTCCGCTCACCCACTTTTCCGCCAAGAATAATGTCCGTTCCACGTCCAGCCATATTGGTCGCAATCGTTACAGATCCTTCGCGACCAGCTTCGGCAACAATCGTCGCTTCTTGCTCGTGATACTTAGCATTGAGAACATTGTGGGGAACACCCGCACGGCTGATGAGGCGACTCAGTGCTTCAGATCGTTCTATGGAAGTCGTACCAACCAGAATAGGTTGACCAGTTTCGTGAACATCCTGAATCGATTCGATGACCGCGGCATCCCGAGCATTCGCCGTGCTGTACACAAGATCCGGTCTATCGTCGCGAACCATCGGTAGGTTAGTTGGCACAACGGTTACATCAACGTCGTAGATCGATCGTAGTTCCTCAGCCTCCGTCTTAGCAGTCCCTGTCATTCCAGCAAGCTTGTCGTACATCCGGAAGTAATTCTGGAAAGTAACGGTTGCTAAGGTTTGACTTTCGCGCTGAACTTCAACTTCCTCTTTGGCCTCTATCGCTTGGTGAAGACCTTCGCTATATCTACGACCGTGCATAAGACGACCAGTAAACTCATCAACGATTACCACTTCAGCGCTTCGGTCGCGACCCTCAACCACGCGACCGTCTCGGAACAACACATAGTCACGACCGCGCTCATGAGTTACGTAAGCACGCAACGCTTGCTCAACGTAGTGCACTAGTTGGAATGAATCATCGTCATACAAATTCTCGACATTAAGCCGATGTTCGAGTTTCGCGATGCCAGACTCACTAAGGCTCACCGTCCGCATCTTCAAATCAATTGAGTAATCCTTGCCTTCCTGTAACTCACGGACTATCTGCGCCATTCGATAGTAGTGATCGGTCGATTGCTCAGCCGGACCAGAAATGATTAATGGTGTCCGCGCCTCATCGATCAAGATGCTGTCGACCTCATCAACGATCGCATAATGCAAACCGCGCTGCACACGGTCATGAAGCGTATGCACCATGTTGTCCCGTAAATAATCGAACCCAAACTCATTGTTAGTGCCATAAGTGACATCACACATATAGGCAGACCTTCGCTCGTCCGCCTCCATACCGTGCTGGATCGTACCGACCGAGAGACCCAACCGATCTACCAACGCGCGTCCATACCAATTGGCATCCCGATACGCCAAGTAATCATTAACCGTAATGATGTGAACCCCATGTCCAGATAGAGCATTGAGATACGCCGCTAGGATTGCGACCGAGGTTTTCCCCTCCCCAGTTCGCATCTCAGCAACATCTCCACCGTGTAGAACCGCTCCACCCATAAGCTGTACATCAAACTGTCGCTCATCGGTATGCCGGCGCACAGCCTCACGAACAGTCGCGAAAGCTTCAACCATTAAGTCATTAAGATGTTCGCCTGCCGCAAGGCGCTGTCGGAATTTCTCCGTCTGGCCTACTAATTCCTGATCAGAAAAGACACGTATCTCCGACTCCAGTGCATTGATCTGCTCGACGATTGGTCCAAACATCCGAGCTGTTCGCACATCATCGTCGCGAAAGAGTCTGTTAATTAGTCCAAAAGCCATAACCGTTAACTTACGTCCGAATTCGCATGATTGCGTCAGAGGCTAAGTGTTTGAGTATATCGACAGCATTCAAATAGAACCGGAACCCTACAAAGATCACCTGAAACCAAAAGACGGTGCTTAAGCGTCAATAACAGCTTTGTACAAAGCAACGATATCAGCGTGTGTCGCTTTACGAGGATTGTTTGCCGGACTTCCACTGGCGATCGCATCATCAGCCATCTTGTCCATGACCGCGCAAAATTCCGTCTCCTCAACACCCCACTCCCGAAGAGTCGGAACATCAAGCTCGGTTGCGAGTTCGCGCACAATCGCCACGCCCGCAGCAGCTGCCGCTGAATCATCCTGGTCCTGAGCGCCCAACGTCCGTGCGATACGCCCATACCGGGAACGATCACCCTCGACACTAAATTCCATGACAGCAGGCAACAGCATGGCGTTTGATAAACCATGTGGAATGTGAAAATAGGCACCAATTGGACGGGACATCCCGTGGATCAATGCCACAGACGCGTTGTTGAACGCTAGACCTGCGTGAAGAGAGGCAACGAGCATCTCTTCACGAGCCTGACTATCGTCAGGATCATGATATGCCCGGGCTAAGAATCTGCTTATCCGGTCGATGGCATCAATAGCAAGCGCATCCGTCAGTGGAAAGCGCCGGCGAGACACATAAGCCTCGATACCGTGGGTCAATGCATCGAGACCCGTGGAAGCCGTGACATGCGGCGGCATACTGAAGGTGGGCTCCGGATCTACAATCGCCGCCCGCGGAACCAAATGCTTACTCATAAGAAGCATTTTGACGTCACGGGAAGAATCGGTGATAGCAGCCCCGCGGGTGACCTCACTACCGGTACCTGAAGTCGTTGGAATGGCAATTACCGGTGTCGCTGGTTCCGGCACACGCTCATAACCTTCAAAATCTGCCAGCTGACCCGTATTGGTGTGAAGAACCGCAGCTGTCTTTGCCGTGTCAAGTGCACTACCTCCACCAAAACCAATCACAACGTTGGCATCGGCCTTACGTAATACTGTTACAGCAGCCTCAACGTCGTTTGTTGTGGGTTCGCCCACGAGTTCATCGTGCACCGTAATGGAGACGTCGGACTCAGTTGCCATATCCACGATCCGCCCAATCCAGCTGGACGAACCCATGACGTTGTCAGTAATTAAGGCCGCCCGAGATGAACCAAGCTCGTGCAGAACGTCCCGTATCTTTCCGAGTGCACCGCAACCGACATGGATTGCTGGAGGCGATCTAAATTCTCGTCCAACTTCCTCAGTCAAGTTCGATTCACGTCCTTTCTCGACTACACAATATTGTTAAATCGGTTCGTCGAAGCGCCCCTGTGGCTTAATGAAACGCAGATCCACCGTTCCAATTGGACCATTACGATGTTTTGCGATGTCAAGCTTAAGATTGACCGGCCGACCAATTGCAGTCTCATCTCCAACATCAGGCTCGTGCAGAAACACCACAAGATCAGCGTCTTGTTCGATCGAACCGCTTTCCCGCAAGTCGGATAGGCGTGGTCTCGATTCCGGGCGCTGTTCGACAGCTCGCGAAAGCTGCGCACAAGCAATGATTGGAACATTCAATTCACGTGCAAGTGCCTTCAACGACCGCGTAATCTCGGTAATCTCCTGTACACGATTCTCACGACGACCTGACGCCGTCATGAGTTGTAGATAATCCACCACGAGCAATCCGACATTGTGTTCAAGATGCATACGCCGAGCCTTTCCACGTAGCTCCAACACACTCAGAGTCGGCGAGTCGTCAATGATGATTGGATACTCGGCGATATCACCCATCGCACGAACCACGCGCTGAAGTTGGTCATCATCCAAATTACCGTCGCGAATACGCATCGCGTCCATCCGTGCTTCAGCCCCCACCAACCGCTGAACTATTTGATCCGCCGGCATCTCAAGAGCGAAGAAGCCGACCGGAACTTCATTCTGTTTAGCTGCATGCAAACCAATGCCCAGTGATAGAGCAGTTTTTCCAATACCAGGCCGAGCAGCCAGAATCACAAGATCTGATCGCTGAAGGCCTCCAGTTAACGTATCAAGACCTCGAATTCCCGTCGAAACACCAGTAGGTGTACCACGATGCTCTACCCGAAACATAAGCTGCTCGTTGAATCTATGCAGAATCTCACGTATCGGCTCAAAGTCCCGTGACAAGACCTTGTTGGCAATACCAAAAATTAGGCTTTCTGCCTCGTCTAGCACCTCCGCCGGATCTGCCCCCGTATCGTACGATCGACTCACCATCTGGGTCGCACCGTGAATGATCTGCCGAAGAATCGAGGCACGGCGCACGATGGAAGCATAGTGCTCAACATGAAAAGGTGTTGGAACAGCCGAAGCCAACTCAGCCACATAACCCTCACCACCAACCTCATCGAGTTCTCCCGCACGTGACAATTGCTCGCAGAGAGTGACGTAATCGGCCTTCTCATTGCGCGAAATCAATTCGGTGACTGCGGCGAAAATCGCCCGATGGGCCTCACGGTAAAAGTCGTCCGGGCCAATGTTTCCCGTGACCTTAGTTATCGCCTCTGAATCGATCAGCAAACTACCAAGCAACGAGCGCTCTGCATCAATGTTTTGCGGGGGTAGGCGATCAACCGCCATCGTCATGCCTAATTTCTTCTCCTATAAGCCACGTGACCATATGAGCGTATTGCCAGACACTCAAGAGACAACAGGAATCATTAATGAACGAGTGAGCAGTTATAGGTTGTCCACAATATCCACACTGCTCACAAGGTACGGCGCCTACAAGCCAAGACTGCCGTTGCCAAATCAGCCAACAAACCTATATGTGCTGCACTGAGAAATCATCCTCGACCAAACAAGTTGTCCACATCAGCCAAGAGGTTATCCCCAGTGACAATCGTAACCGGACCGTCACTAAGCCAGTCTTGCTCTTCGTATTTACGCATTAAAGCGAGCCACACGAGCCACTAGTTTTCCTCGTCATCCTCAACATCCAACTCATTCGATTCAGACGGGAGCTGAACCTCTTCCGCTTCCTCTTCCGCTTCCTCTTCCGCTTCCTCTTCCGTTTCCTCTTCTTCCTGTTTGTCTACGACCTCCAGAGTTACGGAAACATTGAGTCCTACAGCCACATTGATCGGCAGAAGATATCTGCCCAGAGATCGAATTGGACTGTCGATTTGGATGCCGTGACGGTCGATCTCGACACCCAACTGCTCCGCTAGAGCAGTCGCAACATCCTGATTCGTGATTTGGCCATGCATGCGTCCTTTATCACCTACCTGCACAGCCAACGTAATTGTAGAGCCCTGAACTACTTCGGCTATACCCTCTGCCAATTGGCGCTCAGCATCCTGTCGCCTGCGCTCAAGGGAAGCATGGAATTGGCTGTCTGCCAACCGACGCTCGGATGCAAGAACCACCAGCTTTTTTGGAAGAAGGTAGTTACGCACATACCCGGCAGCGACCGATCGGATATCTCCGATATTCCCAAGATCAGGTATATCCTCAAGCAACACAACCTGGAGATTCGGCATCAGTAGACACTCCTGAACAGTGACGCACCAACCATATATTTAACGCCCACCCGACTCACTGAACGAAGCGAAAAACTCTTTATTGGTCTCAGTTCGTTTCATTCGATCGAACATAAGCTCAGTGGAATCGTAAGCATCGTGCGAATCAAGCGCATTGAGCATACGACGCAGCATCCAAAAATATTTTAGTTTGTCCTCGTCCAACATAAGCTCAACCCGACGGGTACCAGAACTCAGAACATTTACAGCAGGGAAACTGCCCCGTTCAGCCAGCCGCCGATCAAGAATAAGTTCCCAGTTACCTGTGCCCTTGAATTCCTCATAAATGACCTCGTCCATTCGGCTTCCCGTCTCAATAAGACAGGACGCAATAATGGTAAGGCTTCCACCACCATCAATATTTCGGGCGGCTCCAAAAAAGCTCTTAGGTGGATAAAGCGCCTGAGGTTCAATACCTCCTGAGAGCGTGCGTCCACTAGAAGGCTGGACTAGATTGTACGCACGAACGAGCCGGGTAATGCTGTCGAGCAGAATCATCACATCTTCGCCCGCTTCAACCATCCGCTTTGCCCGAGCCGACGTGAGCTCTGCGACGCGTGTGTGGCTCCGCGGCGGTTCATCAAAAGTTGAGCTAATGACCTCAGCACCGGTCACATGACGTGTCCAATCGGTTACTTCTTCTGGCCGCTCGCCAATCAACGCAACTACGACACGAACATCGCTGTAGTTATTCAAGACCGAGCGGGCGAGTCGTTTCATCAGCTCGGTCTTACCCGCCTTAGGAGGTGAAAGCACCAAACCACGCTGACCACGTCCGATGGGTGAAATAATGTCAACAATGCGCGACGTGAGTTCGCGCGCCTCATGCTCGAGAACAAGTTGCTCGTTCGGAAAGATCGGAACCATCTGCTCGAACTGCGGCCGGGTGCGCGTCTTTTCAGGATCGATTCCATTGACCGCCATCACACGAACTAGACCTGCATACCGATCACCATCCCGCGCTGGTCGCACCTGACCACTCACCAGATCACCCGTTCGCAGAGTGAAGCGCCGAATTTGGGATTGAGACACATACACATCGTCGTTACTCGGCGTCCAATGTGCTTCCCTTCTAAGGAAGCCATAGCCTTCATCAACAGTCTCAAGCAAGCCCTCAAGGAATAGTGATCCGTCCCGTTCCGACCTAGCCTGGAGAACCAGGTTTACAAGATCTTCCTTCGTATGATCGCTATCACCGTTAAGCGTGACCTCTAGGTCGGCCGCGATCGATCGAAGTTCGTCCATAGACTTTTCCTCGAGCTCCATCCATTCATGCCCAGGATCGGGCTGGATCTGACGAGGACCACGAGGACCACGACGACCACGATTTGACCTCCGGGAACGACGCATGCCACCAGACCGACCATCGCCGTCAGACATACGACCCTCCTAACACGCAGCGTCTACCACCAATCACAACAACTCCCATCAACTCTGAGCATGACCCCATGTGCGATCTAAATCGCAGCTGTGGTCCTGATGGGGTATCACTCAAACTTTTTCACTCATAGTTGGACAGCCATATAGACACACACATGTGTTGCGGTACAGAAAAATCATGAAAAGACTGAAGAAGCACCACGGGGAATCGACTGGGATGCTTACTCGGGCGCAGCGACAAAGCACACACCCGATCTGGTATGAACGCTAGCACCGGCTGAAAATCAGTGTCAAGCAACCAAGCTCTAGTATTCGATCCATTAGCCCTAAAAGTGACGCACCAACAATACGATTGTCATGTTGTCGTTCCGAACAGATGCCGTTTATAGGGATGGTAGTCACTGCCCCGTGCTACGCTAGCCGCCGTGCACTACTGACTTAGTAAGTCGCTAGTTCAGAACCCGTGGTGAATTGAGCCCAATAAGTAGCAGCGAAAGGCTTCGTGCTCCCCGCACTAAGTCCGCAACAACGCAATAGCATGCCTCGAGCAGCCCTTCATGGACTCCTCGCTCTCGCAGCGGCTCCTCTTGTAGTTGCCGCGCTCACAGCGTGTGGCACAACTCCACAGACGACACTCGAACCAACTACCGAGAGCGCACGCAGGTCGCTCTGGCTTCTACAGTTTGTATTCTGGGCAGCCGTGGCGGTCTTCGTTGTCGTCGAAGGCGCACTTGTCTACATCCTAATCCGATACCGACGACGGCGTGGGGATGGCCTGCCAGCCCAGACACACGGCCACACACGCCTTGAAATCGCGTGGACAATCGCACCCGCCATCCTCATCGCAGTCGTGGCCGTACTCACCGTCCCCAAAATCTTCGATGATGCGCAAGCGGCAAAGCCCGGTGATCTCACAATTCAGGCAACCGGCCATCAATGGTGGTTCGAGTTCGTGTATCCGGACCTTGGCGTGGTGACGGCCAACGAACTGCATATGCCCGTCAACACGAGCACGGAAATTCAACTACAGAGCAAGGACGTGTTACACAGCTTCTGGGTGCCGCGATTGCGTGGGAAACTCGACATGGTCCCGGGGCGAACAAACAAGTTCGTTATTCGGCCGGAAGTCGTCGGGACATTCCAAGGCCAATGCGCCGAATTCTGCGGGACCGCCCACGCCTTGATGAAATTCACCGTGGTTGTGGAATCGCAGGCAGATTTTGATGCGTGGGTACAAAGGCAACTCGACGACAGAACGCAGCCGGCAAGCGAACTGGCACGAACAGGGGAGACCTTGCTCGCATCCGGAGGCTGTGTCGCATGCCACACTATCCGGGGAACTGACGCACAAGGAACGATTGGACCCGACCTCACACACGTTGGCGGACGCAGCCATATTGCATCCGGCGTCCTACCCAACACCACCGATGGCTTACGTCAGTGGCTACAGGACCCTCAGGCTGTCAAACCTGGAAATCGCATGGTGATTCCATCTCTAACTGAGGATCAAATCGACGCGCTCGTCGCCTACCTACAAGGTTTGACTTAGCCGTGTACGTGACCTCAGAAAACTTAGATATGAGTAGGAGACTTGTCGCATGGCAACGCTGAGCGCGAACGTCCCAGACACGCGCATCTTCTCGGGGACAGCCTGGAGCTGGATTACGACGGTAGATCACAAGCGGATCGCTGTGCTCTATCTAGTGACATCCCTGGGCTTCTTCCTGGTTGGAGGCCTTGAAGCACTGTTGATGCGCCTACAGCTTTCGAGACCCGAGTTGGACATCGTAGCGCCAGATCGTTTCGTCGAACTGTTCACGATGCACGGTACAACCATGGTCTTTTTGGCTCTCATGCCACTCAGCGCCGCGTTCTTCAATCTTCTCATTCCGTTGATGATTGGGGCTCGTGACGTTGCATTCCCACGCCTCAACGCACTCAGTTACTGGATCTATCTATTTGGTGGAGTTTTCATCAACATAAGCTTTGTCGCTGGTGGCGCACCAAACGCCGGATGGTTCGGTTACGCACCGCTCACCGCCGTCCAATTCGAATCCACACATGCAATTGATTTCTGGGCTTTCGGCCTCCAGATTCTCGGCATCTCATCAATCTTGGCATCGATCAATTTCATAGTGACGATCATCAACATGCGTGCTCCGGGTATGACCTTGAACCGGATGCCGATGTTCGTCTGGATGTCGATGATTACAGCCTTCTTAATCATTTTTGCGTTCCCCGCGATCACGGTTGGTCTCATTCTGCTGATCTTTGATCGCTACCTATCGACAAGCTTCTTTTTACCCGGTGGTGGCGGTGATCCTATTCTCTGGCAGCACATGTTCTGGGTCTTCGGTCATCCCGAGGTATACATCTTGATCCTGCCAGCGATGGGCATCGTTTCCGAGATTCTTCCGACTTTCTCCCGCAAGCCGCTGTTTGGCTACGCTGTTGTGGCCTATTCAGGTGCGGCAATTGCGCTGCTTGGATTCGGCGTCTGGACCCACCACATGTTCACTGTTGGACTTGGACCTATTGCTGACACCGCATTCGCTATCTCAACAATGG
This sequence comes from uncultured Chloroflexota bacterium, assembly GCA_964422795.1. GTDB lineage: Bacteria > Chloroflexota > UBA11872 > UBA11872 > UBA11872 > UBA11872. Next base: position 64,555 of record CAYRCL010000032.1, on the reverse strand, counting down.
CAATTGCCGTCCCGACAGGTGTCAAAATATTTAATTGGATTGCCACTCTTTACGGTGGTTCGATCAGTTTTAAAACCCCAATGCTCTTCGCAATAGGCATGGTCGCTATGTTCATCATTGGCGGACTTAGTGGAGTGATCTTGGGATCTCCACCAATCGACTCACAAACGCAAGATACCTACTTCGTCGTCGCCCATCTGCACTACGTGCTATTTGGCGGCACTGTCTTCGGCTTGTTTGCCGGCATCTACCACTGGTTTTCAAAAATCACGGGGCGGCTGATGCATGACGGATGGGGAAAGGTACACTTCATCCTGATGATGCTGGGGTTCAATTTGACGTTCCTTCCCCAGCATCTTCTTGGAATCGACGGTATGCCGCGTCGCATCCACACCTACCCATCCGACATGGGATTTGATTTATGGAACATGCTATCCACGATTGGCGCATTTATGATCGCCCTCTCAATCGTTGTGTTCGCTGTCAATGCTTTACGTTCAACGCGAAGCGGTGAAGTAGCAGGCTCAGATCCATGGGACGGTGGGACCTTAGAATGGACGATTCCGTCCCCTCCGCCTGTCTACAACTTCGCGGAAATACCTGTCGTCAATAGTCAATACCCAGCTTGGGACGCAAAGCGCGGGAGCGGCCACACCGGCGCCGACAATCCAACGTTGGAACATGACCCGAATGCCAGCCATTCCAATATTCACATGCCAAACCCGTCGTACTGGCCTATTTTGCTCGCTGCTGGGCTTGTTCTTGCGGCCTGTGGCCTGATTTTCCACCAAGTGTTGATCTTGCTCGGCGCAATGATCTTTGGCATCTCGCTGTTTGGATGGATTGAGGAGCCAGCGGCGTGAGTAGCCCTTCCCACGTCGAACACGAGCATCACTCCTCGACAGGCCTCGACAATCGCAAGCTTGCAGTTTGGGCTTTTCTGGGATCTGAAACGATGTTCTTCGGTTGCTTCATCCTCGTCATGCTGATCAACAAGCACAACACTCTAGGCGGACAGGGCCAAGAAATTTTTGACCTGGCACTCACATCAGTAACGACCTTTGTGCTATTGACAAGCAGTCTCTCAATGGTGCTTTCACTCGCGGCATTCCGGAACGGATCAATTGTTTGGGGTCGCATATGGCTCGGACTTGTCATCCTGATGGGAATCGTCTTCTTGGGCGGCCAGGTGTATGAATTTTCAGAGTTCGTACACCACGGACTCACCCCTTCCACAAATTTGTTTGGAGCATCATTCTTTACCTTAGTTGGATTCCATGGTGCACATGTTGCAATTGGAGTTCTTTGGCTCACAACCGTGTTCGTCTACAGCTATCGCGGACGCTTCAAATCCGGCTCTGACATGTGGGGCATCGAGTTTGTGGGTCTCTACTGGCATTTCGTCGACCTAGTCTGGGTGGCGATTTTCACCTTGATATACCTCGTCTAATGCCTATTATGTCGATCCGCATTATGAAACTGAGGTCAGTATGACGGCACACGGTGCCGAACACCGACATGGTTACGCCAAATACCTTGTCGTAGCCGTCGTACTGACGGTAATCACGATTATCGAAATTGTGATCCCAAGCCGTCCAGAGATTCGTGACGCTCTAACACGACCTGGAGTAGTCGCTTCGCTGTTGGTCTTATCCTTCGTGAAAGGGATCGGCGTCGTCGCCTACTACATGCACCTTAGAGAGGATAGCCGTCTCTTCACAGCACTCTTTATGTTCCCATTCATCATTGCATCCAGCATCGTGCTCATCCTCTTTTTCATCTTCACGCTGTCGGGAGCGTAAGCCGCACATCGGCAGCTAGCTAGCACAGGGGCCGTGTCAGAGGTGTTCACAACTACCGTAATAGGCGCACGATGGCCTGTTGCAGCCTCAAATAGAGCACGGACCTTGCGATGACCTTTTACCTCGTTCCAGAACTCACACTCGGCACCGGAGTAATACTCGCCACTTATCTGTACGCAATCGGACCTTGGAATCCTGATCGACCCGATCCTGTATCACCGTGGCGCATTGGACTATTCACATTTGGTATAGCCATATTTTTCGCCGCTCTCCACCCACCCATCGACACGCTTAGCAGTTCCTATTTCAGCGTCCACATGACCCAACACATAATGGTGGCTCTTATAGGACCTCCTCTACTCATACTCGGTATTCCTGAGTGGATGCTCAACCCACTGATGCGAACGCGCCTGATCCATGCAATAGTCCGGTGGTTAACCAAACCAATAGTGGCCGGATTGATCGGAGCGTCCGTGTTCTGGGTCTGGCATCTACCAACGCTTTACGAAGCAACGTTACGGGATCGAATCACTCACGACACGGCACACATCACGATAATTCTGGCAGCAATCGTGATGTGGTGGCCCGTGGCGAGCCGAACGAGAGCCGCACCAGCGGCAAGCACACCAATCCAGATGTTTTATCTCTTCATACTCACATTGCCCATGGGTCTTCTCAGTTCAATTTTTGTATTCGCCTCGGACCCCATATACCCCGCATACGCCCTGGCATCAAACCCGTTCGGTATATCCACGGTCGCGGATCAGAGAATCGGTGGCCTCATCATGAAACTCGGCGGAACTGCTGTTCTTTGGAGTGTGATCTCCGTTAAGTTCTTCCGTTGGGCTGGAACCACGCCAGATGAGCGTGCGTTCCTTCATTCGGCCTCCCGCTGATGTCGCAAATGGACCGCGTCGCATTTCGCAAAGACCGAGGTGGCGACACCTCCAAGACCGGCCGAGAAAAACCTGGGCTTATCGATCGTCTTAAATTGCGAGAAGGCCAAACCGTACGAACCGTCTCACTCATCGCGCTTGTATTTGCGACGGTACTTGCGACTCAGGGTGCGATCGTTCGTGCTACCGGTTCCGGTCTCGGATGTCCAGATTGGCCCCTATGTCACGGATCACTCACACCACCCCCAGGCAACATTAAGGCCATCATCGAATACAGCCATCGAATCCTCGCCACCATCGGCGGACTCATGATCCTAAGCACGGCTATCCTAACGCTGGTAAACAAACAGACTTCAGCCTCCCTTCGAACCGCCAGCATCGCGCTCATCCTCCTGCTTGTTGTTCAAATACTGCTGGGCGCTGCAGCCGTACTCCAAGAACTACCTCCCTGGATAGTGACCGCCCACCTAGTCTCAGCCACCACGCTAATAGGCCTGCTGACCTTCGTATCAATCAGGATCACACGATCGAATTCCACACGTCCTGCATCTTTCCAACCAATGTTTTGGTTGCCGATAGCAGCGGCCACAGCAACAGCACTTGTTATTGCAGCTGGTGGCTATACCTCAAGCTCATATGCAGGTGTAGCGTGCCCCGAGTGGCCTTTGTGCGGCAACCAGATAATCCCCGTCGGTGATCAAGGACACGGACCGGCCATCCATATGATCCACCGAGTGCTTGCCGCTGTGGCCTCATTGCTTGTACTCCTCACAGCATGGCGTCTTCATAAGGTACGGAACAAATTTCCAGAGGCTGCAAGGCTCGGAATCGTCGCTAGCCACCTCATCATCGTTGAATTCTGGGTCGGCGCTGCCAATGCAATGAGCCTAACGAACGAAATCGTCACAGCGATTCATTCTTTCGTCGCGCAATGGGTATGGATTGTGACACTAGCTATCGTGGTCACCGTCTTGGCACCCGGCAAAACGAGATCACCATTTCGGACGTCACCTGAACCATAATCATCCGGTAATGGAATGCCCCCCTTGTGTCCAATCTAAGGTCACGATATCGGCACTATCTAGAGATGCGCTGGATGAACTCGAAGGGCTACAAAAACGTTGCTCCATTGACGACGCCGAGAACTGCAGTCGAACACACTCGAAGTTAGACCGTATTGATGGTGGCAGGTGGTGACGGAATTGTTTGAGATCGTCCGAGTCGTCCTCCTAGCGCTACTTCCTATGCTCGCTGGATGCGGGATTACGGCCTGGTTACTGCCCAACGAGCGCCGCCTCCCAATAATCGTCGGCGGAGGTTTGGCTATAGGTCATGCCCTATCGATCTTTGTCCTAATCACCCTCCTGCGAGTATTGTCCATAGATACGGTCGTCACCCTCGTCTTCGTGATTGCCGTGCCACCGGCAATCTACGCGATTGTTGCCCTAAGAAACCACGCTTATCTTTGGGACATTCATCTCGGGTGGTCCATTCTTGCCCTCTCGATCCTAGGCTTAATTTCGGTCGGAACAGTTGTGGATCTCGGCGCAAGCGTATGGACTGGTTCTACGCACGAGAATTTGGCTGTGCGCATGGCTATGGCAGCTCACGCTGCTGAAAGTTCGTGGCCGGTCATGGATCCCTATTCACCAGATCATCAACGCCTCTATCGCCACGCTGCACAAGTTTGGACAGCGGCCTTAATGCGAGCATCTGGCGCTGGTCTTTATCCAGCGACCGTAATAACAGTACTGGCATCCATCTGTGCGATCGCGGGTGGACTATTCGCGGCACTTTCCCAATTTCGGTCATACATATCCGGCCTTTTCGGCTCCGTCCTCTTTCTCACCGCAGGACCCGCGAATTTCCTCGGCATATGGAAAGCCCCATTCGACTCCCTAAGTACTTCAATCGCCTACGGCCTCGCGACCGTAAAGAGGGATATAGCGGAGGGATACGTGTTAGGCCATGGCCTAATCCTTGCACCTGGGAACGACTACACCGTAATAGTCGGCCTGAGCGCTGCTTCTGGCGCTGTCTTTCTCACGTCAACGCTCGGCAACTCGGCCAATCGACGCCGAGTCGGAGTTTTATTGGCCGCTATGACACTCGCGACGGCTGGTGCAGTCGCAGAGCAAATATTTCCTGTTGCAGCAGCAACCCTTTTTGCTACAGCTATCGGACTCGCGATCCGCGGAAACTGGCGATTGGCTATCACCTTCACCAGTCTTGTTGGAATTGCATCCCTTTTGATCGTGATCCCCGACGGCACCTATTCAGCCTTGTTTTTCGGCAGCGAAGTGGGTCAACGTTCCAACTTCGCTCTTACGCCCGAGCACTTCCTCCGTTTACCCACCGAATACCTGTTCTTCGCAGGATCCAAATCACTCTTCTTTGCGGCTCCGCCCGAGACATTCAGGGTATGGATATTTGAACCGATTGGCCTGAAAGAGCTCGGGTGGATCTATCTTGCCATCGTGACCATTGTCATCCTCAGCGTGAGCCGAGGATTAACCTCAATACTTCCGTTTGCTGTCGCACCAGTGATCGCCTTACTAATCCCAGGGATTGTCTCGGATCAACTCTATGAAATTAACATCGCCAAATTCACGGTGCTTGCGATTCCGCTCGGAGGGCTCGCCGCTGGGGTGGCCGCAGCTGAACTACTTGATCGGAACAGGTCAAGACTTCGCACGATTGGAACCAAGGGGTTAGCAACCATCCTAATCGTCTTCGCATGCGCCACCTGGGTTCTTGGCGTGCCTCTGTGGCCAGCGAAATTATCTGCCCAACCCTATCCCCACGTAGCAGAAGATCTGGAAGCAGCAACCTACCTACGATCACTAGAGTACGGTCGACGCGCTGTTGTTCTTCCCGGACCCAAAAACAAAGAGGAGGTGAATTCGAACGACTGGGAAGGCATGCACCGATTCGTCATTTCGTTCGGTGCCACCTCCATTCCAATGGGTCTGGATCACTGGGGGGCTTCCCACCTATATCAGCCCAGATACCTACCGGCGTACCACTCGTTAGACGAAACAGCCATGGAACAACTGAAGATCAACATCCTATACGTTGCCCCGCATTTACTTAGCGAGCACCAACAAGCACTGCTAACGACCGTCATCAACACCGGACGCGCTCAACTTATCTTCGAATCTGCATACCAGCACAGACAAATCTATGCTTATCAGCACCGGTAATATCGCCCGACTCGGCCTATGGCTTCTTACAGCTATGAGCTGGGCAACAGTTCTGTTCTTCCCCGTCAATTGGCCCGTGTCCAGCATGCCAGCCAACTCAGCTGTAATTTCCATTGGCCCTGTCTCCAGCTTCGTCGTAGCGGGACAATCATTCCGTCCGGCTGAAGCTGTTTCCTCTATCGATCTCTTGATCCGTGTTGGAGGCCCGTTTGGTTCTTCCAGCCCCCTAACCCTGTCGGTCTACAACGATATTGATCGCGTTCACCTCATAGCTCAGGGAACCGCTAGCCCCGTGTCTGCACCCGACGGACTCGTGAACACTCGATTTGAGCTGGACACACCACTTACTGATCAACGTCTGTATTACCTAGAAATCGATATCCCACCCACAACCCCATGGCCAATTCTCGTGGGCGGAACTCGGTCCGATCCCGAACGTGAGGGGGAACAACTTTATCTCATGGGCAAGCCTGGTTGGTCAGACCAGGATCTCGCGTACCAGCTCTTCCGACAGCAAAGCTCGATTCAACGATTTGTCCACCTGATGGGTGCACGGCCTGAGATGGGTTGGACCATTATCCTGTCGCTCTTGTCAGTTATCGGGATATCAACTGGGATATCGTTTATGGTGTTGCAAGGAAGGGACTGGGCTACGATTCTCGGCCTTGCAGCAGCACTGCCGGGCCTCACGCTCTTGACCCTTTTCCTTTGGATATTCTGATGACCCCTATATGCCTACCACAAAACCGAGAACCAATCCGTAAAACACAAAGATCGTCGACATAAATCTATGGGCACGAAACAAAAGCAGCAAGCAAGCAGTGACACCATCCAAGGTGGGGATCCGCCGTTTGACACGTCATCTTCAACAAGCGGTCGAGCAACCACATTCCTCAGCGATCTGGTTCGTATGACAAAACCTAGAATCGTTGCCGAGCTCCTAGTAACTACTGTGGCTGCAATGCTCATCGCCGCTCGGGGATTACCTGCGCCTAATATAGTCGGAGCCACGATTCTGGGTGGAGCGTTATGCGCCGGAGCAGCCGCGACCTATAACGGACTCTTTGACCGCGATATCGACCGAATAATGCAACGAACACGTGGCCGACCCTTGCCTTCGGATCGGCTGAACATTTGGGTTGTATATGTCTGGGGCACGAGCCTTTTGCTCGCATCCCTTCTGATACTAGGATTTGGTGTTAGCTGGCTGGCCGCAAGTCTTGCTGCGATCGGTTTTGGAATATACGTCGGCGTGTACACACTCTGGTTGAAACGTCGTTCCACACAAAACATTGTGATTGGCGGAGCTGCAGGTGCCATCCCACCGATGGTCGGATGGGTCGCAGGTGCTGGAAGTCTCGATCCGGCAGCCTTCGTGTTGTTCTTAATCATATTCATTTGGACCCCACCACATTTCTGGGCACTTGCGTTGGTCCGAAAACACGACTATGCACGCGCCGGAATTCCTATGCTTCCGGTCATTCAAGGAGATATAGCCACGCGACGTCAGATCCTGATCTACAGCGCAATTTTGGTTGCGACATCGCTCGCTTTGGCAGCAGTCAATCAAATGGGATGGATATATCTTTCCTCAGCCGTCGTACTCGGAGTTATCTTTATCCGTCACGCTTGGCAACTGTTGCAAGTCGCGACTACTCACAGCGCCTGGCGTCTCTACCGGTACTCGATCACATATCTCACAGTCATTTTTGCAGCAATGGTCGTGGATGTGCTGGTCCTACCAACGTAGAGTGACCTACTCAACGAACTCCAACAATAATTTTTGCTCGCTCACCGCGAACAGCATGACCCGGAATAGGACACAGAACTTCGTATGTACCAGGATCAAAATCAACCTCAAACGTAGTTGTCTGCCCCGGGCCCACATTCGGACTCGTGACAACACCGCCTGACGGTCGAACCTCAAGACTATGCGTATAGGTTCCGTTGTTGGTGACAACAAATTGGGCTCGCGGACTTGATATATGAATCTCTGAAGGAATTATCGAGAAATCGTCCATCTGTACAGCGATCACCTGGCAATCCACGGACTCACACACAGATCGACGAGCGTTGTTGACCGGATCTGGTGTCGGATCACCAACGCTCGTTTGCACCGCTCCCATCTCGCAGGCAGTAACCATGAACGCGACAGTGATCACTATGAGGATACGAATCGAGGGCATGTTTAGGCTGAGATCCCTGACAACTCACGATCACCTGAGCATAAAGAAGGAACCACGTCGGTCGCAACACGACCTCAACTCAGCGAACATGACGCACACCTGCCATTCAATACGTATACTCAAAGCGAAGACAGGGAGGTCCCACCACCATTTCGGACAACGCATCGGATTGACTGGGTCGTAGATAGTGTCCGTCGAATCTGACCGTGTCCATGGTCAGACATTAATACACGATGCTTGCCATGCTGCCGGTGATTGATACCCTCCTTCTTTTCTGCACGTGCGCAGTAGTCCGGAGAAAACACGGGATAAATTCGTAAAGATGGAATCAAGCGTACGTCACATGACGCATATTGTGAGTCGAAGGGTCGACAGACTCATCGAGCTTGATAGTAATAAGGAATGGTGGGTCATCTGTGGCAATTGATGTAGCACTCACGTTGAATGAAGAAACTCTCGACAACGCCTTAGCCGAGCTTGTGGCGCTAGGGGCTGACCCAGGATTTCTGCCTAAGTCGGAATTGAAGCGAGTCCTGCCCAATGAAACGCACATCACGCCAGAAGTCGAGACCTGGTTCCGTGCACAACTCGCTGAGGAAGAAATCGAGCTTCGGGACGAAGAACCGGAAGACACCGAAAGCGGAGATGCATCTAAGGTAACCACTATTCAGACACGTCGAGAACGTGATCTGGAACTTGAATCAGCTAGCCAAGATACAGTTCGGAGTTACCTGAACGAGATTGGCCGCATCTCACTATTGAATGCCAAAGAAGAGGTCGATCTGGCGCAAAAGATCGAGCGTGGTATCGATTCTGCTCGGGCACACCTAATCACCGCCAACCTCCGCCTTGTCGTAAGTGTTGCAAAGAAATATACAGGCCACGGCATCCCTCTGCTCGACCTAATTCAGGAAGGTAATGCCGGCCTGATGCGAGCAACAGAAAAATTCGACTGGCGCCGTGGGTATAAGTTCAGCACGTACGCGACCTGGTGGATTAGGCAAGCAGTAACACGCGCAATCGCGGAGCAGAGTCGAACCATTCGATTGCCTGTCCACGTCCACGAGAAACTAACCAAATCCTATCGGGTACAACGCGACCTTCAACTACGGCTCGGCCGAGAACCGACCGACGATGAAATCGCTCATGAAATGGAGATGAGTGAGGAGCAGATCGGCGAGCTCAAGCATGCTGCCCGACTACCGATTTCTCTTGAAACACCGATTGGCGAAGATGGTGACACAGAAATCGGCCATTTGATTCGGGATGACGACGCTGTCGAACCGATGGAAGCTGCCACACGCCAAATGCTCGTCGAGCATCTCGAGGATGTTCTCCAAATGCTCGATCCACGCGAGCAAAAAATTCTACGCATGCGCCACGGACTCGATGATGACACGCCACGGACTCTTGACCAGGTCGGTCAAGAATTTGGTCTTACTCGCGAGCGTATACGACAGATTGAGTCACAGGCACTGCGGAAACTCCGCCACCCACGCCTAGCTCGACGTCTCAAGGATTTCTTAGGCTAGGAAATCCGCCCGCTCGAGCATTAGCGTATAAAGGAAGAACCCCGCCGACTGTAATCGGCGGGGTTCTTCCTCTATTTCACACAATAGATTTACATGCCGGGCATGCCGCCCATGCCGCCCATGCCGCCCATGCCGCCCATGCCGGCGTCAGGTGGCATTGCTACAGCTGCCTTCTTCTCATGTGCAGCTGCTATAAGCGCATCAGTCGACATCAACATCATGTCCACACTACCCGCATTCTGGAGAGCTGATCGAGCAACAGTGATCGGATCAACAATCCCCGCCTTAGTCAAATCCTCAATATCGCCTGTATAGCCGTTATATCCCATTCGACCGGTAGCCGTAACCACCCGATCGACTATCACATCACCAACTTCACCAGCGTTGTTCGCAATCTGGCGCAGGGGGGCCGAGAGCGCATCACGCACTATCCGAGCACCCATCCTCTCTTCTCCGGAAAGATCACTAATGACGGCCGTGACGGCCGGAATAGCTCGGATATAGGCAGTACCAGCACCTGGAATGATGCCGTCTGCAACAGCCGCCTGGGTGGCCGATAGAGCATCTTCAACACGGTGCTTCTTCTCTTTGAGTTCAACTTCTGTTGGCGCACCAACTCGAACAACCGCTACTCCACCAGCAAGCTTGGCAGCACGCTCATCGAGCTTCTCACGATCATAATCCGAATCCGTTGTCTCCGTCTGAGCCTTAATTTGGGCAATCCGCTTGGAAATATCCCTTCGAACACCACCACCTTCAACAATCGTAGTGTCGTCCTTCCGGACAACAATCCGACGTGCGGTCCCCAGAACATCGAGTTCAAGCTCTTTGAGATCCTGACCCAAATCCTTTGACACGACCTCGGCAGACGTCAGAATCGCAATATCGTCAAGTATCGCCTTGCGACGATCGCCATACGCCGGAGCCTTGATCGCACAGGCGTTGAGCGCACCACGCACCTTATTCACGATGAGGGTAGCGAGCATTTCACCCTCTACATCCTCGGCAATAATCAGCAGATCCTTCTTCCCGGACTGCACTATCTTCTCAAGGAGCGGAAGCATATCCTGCGCACTCGACACTTTGTCATCCGTAATAAACACATATGCATTGTTGAGCTCACAAGACATCGAAGTTTCATCGGTCACGAGATATGGTGAGATGTAGCCACGATCCAGCTGTACTCCATCAACAAGGTCCAGCTCCAGCGCATTCGCATGGCCCTCCTCGACAGAAACCGCACCATCTTTTCCGACACGCTCGAGAGCTGTGGCTATTTGCTTACCAATAGCAGCATCGCCAGATGAAATTGTGGCAACCCATTCCATCTGCTGAGGTTCACGCACCTTACGACCCTGCTTCTTCAAAGCCTCTTGGGCTGCAGCGATGGCCTTTTCCATACCACGCTTAAGAATCATCGGGTTCAAATCCGCGGCAACAGCACGCACGCCGCTGTGAATCATGTGCTGTGCGAGCACGGTTGCCGTGGTGGTTCCGTCGCCTGCCACATCGTTTGTCTTCGTGGCGGCTTCTTTAACCAACTGTGCACCCATGTTGGCGAAGTTATCGGCAAGATCAATGTCTCGCGCAACGGTCACTCCATCATTAGTAATCACAGGCGAACCAAACTTGCGCGCAAGGCCAACATTTCGCCCTTTAGGCCCAAGCGTGACTCGCACTGCGTTCGCGACAGCATCAACGCCCTTGAGCAGTGCCCGACGCGCTGATTCGTCGAATAGCAGATCCTTAGGCATTCCAGCCAGACTCCTTCGTGGCGGTCACTGGCACCAGCGACCGATAACGAAACCGATAACGAATTAGGGAAAACATCAACAATGGGGGTGCAATCACATGGAATCTACTGCCACGTGACGCAACAGCATTATACCGTAGCTAGTTGGTAGAGCGCAGGACTTTTCGAGAGAAACGAAAACCAACCACTCCGCTGACCAGGAGCCAGTCGCAGCACCCAATCAAGGAATTGGTTCTCACACCACAACTTTGCCAGCCCCTATCCGAAACCCGGATTGGAATCAGGATCGGAACAATAGGCCTTAGTCACCCTTCCAATAGGGATTTGGTGACCAATACCGGCGATTCTTGATCCCCAGCGCAAATGTCGCCTCGGTACTTGCCATGATCGTGTTCTTGAGGCGGATCAACACATCCTCTCGACTTGAAGCGCCCATCACGCGATAGTCACGCCCATCGATAATGGAATTAGCATTCCATCCGACACGCCCTTCCCACACATCAACGGCTACCTCAATATCACCAAGCTCTAACGCTGTAGCCTCACGCTCTGTTTTCGATGGCTGGTTCGATGACACTGCTGAACAAGACCTAATGTACGGAGGCTGCGATTATACGCCCATGCCAGCATGGATCACATAGCGGACGAATGCGTGAGAATAGAGAATAACGCCAGCGATTATGTGAGGACGTATGGCCCCCACGCTTTTTCAGGTCGTAACACCTACTGACGCTCTAGCTCGCCTCTCCACTCATATCACCTCTACCAAACCTAGCGCCGAGCGAGTAGCTATAGAAAAAGCGATCGGCCGCATCACGATCACTCCGATCGTCTCGAAGGAACAGAGTCCAGCTTTTCCTCGATCGGCAATGGACGGATACGCGGTCCGTGCCCTTGACACATATGGCGCGTCTGCTGGTTTACCTCGATATCTTCAGTCAGATGGGGAAGTTCCCATGGGGGGCTCGGATCTTCAACCAATAAACCCAGCTTCGGCCCGGTTAATTCACACGGGTGGAATGATTCCACCAAACGCGGATGCCGTAGTGATGGTCGAGCACACACAGATCATCGACAAACAAGCGATTGAGGTCATTCGCCCGGTAGGTCCCGGGGAAAATATCATTCGAGCTGGTGAAGACATATCTCCCGGCGACGAAGTGCTACCCAAAGGCCATCGAATCCGGGCCCAAGACGCTGGAGCCCTTGCAGCACTGGGGATAAGCGAGATCGAAGTCGCAGCACGACCAATACTTGGTGTGGTCTCATCGGGTGATGAGATCGTGGCACCTGATAAGAAACCCCTAGCAGGCCAAGTCCGTGATATTAACTCCACCACGTTGTTATCACTTGCCCAAAACTCCGGCGCAAACGCGCAAGCGTTCGGCATTGCGCCCGATAGCTTTGAGGAGCTACGAAACCGTGCCCACCAAGCGTTGCGCTCGTGTGACATTGTCGCAATCTCGGCGGGCAGCTCTGTAAGCACGCGAGACATGACAGCCGACGTCATCAACAGCCTCGGCAAGCCGGGTGTGCTAACACACGGACTAACAGTAAAACCGGGAAAGCCGACGATAGTCGCCGTTGCGGACGGAAAACCGATCTTTGGATTGCCTGGAAACCCCGTTTCAGCCATCGTCGTGTTCGGCCTTATAGTTGAACCCACGATACGTCGGTTACTCGGAGCCTCGAACGCGGACACTCGACCGCCGCTTAGAGCTCGTCTGACCCGAAACCTACCATCGGAAACCGGTCGTATGGATTTCGTGCCAGCAACGCTCATTCATCGCGCGGGTGACTGGTGGGCCCAGCCCATCCTCGGAAAATCCAATTTAATTTTTACCGTAGTTCAAGCCTCTGGATTGATACAGATTCCCCTCAATGCGGGGGGCGTAGAAGAAGGATCTTGGGTTGACGTTGAACTCCTCTAACACGCAGACGCGCAGTATTTACCTCGAAGATGTTCCTCTTGACACCGCCCGGGAGCGATTACGCACAGCACTAGAAGAGATTCCCGAGTGGCCTCCACTGCGTGCCACAGAGATTCCACTGTCCGCGGCATTAGACCATGTGACCGCCGCCCCCGTATGGGCCAGAATTTCAAGCCCCCACTTTCCTGCCGCTGCAATGGACGGCATAGCGGTTTCCTCGGCATCGACCGCGGGAGCATCAGAGACTACGCCACGCCAACTGCAGCTTGGGACCGAAGCGGTGTGGATCGACACGGGCGACCCCATCCCTACAAGCTCCGATGCCGTCGTCATGGTGGAAGACCTACACGATCGTGGGGATGGGACGGTCGAGGTGCTCAAACCAGTCGCACCGTGGCAGCACGTACGACCAATAGGCGAAGATATTGTCACGACCGAGCTCGTAGTCCCTCAGGGGTGTCGACTCAAACCACATGACCTCGGCGCTATCGCCGCATCAGGGCACGCCAGCGTGCAGGTCATCGACCCACCACGGATCACTGTAATCCCAACCGGGACCGAACTCGTTCCAATTGGATCCCTTCCTAAACGTGGTGAATTGCTTGAATTTAACGGCTTAATGTTGTGCAGCATGGCGAAATCGTGGGGCAGCGCCGCTACTTGCCACGACATTGTTAGTGACAATTTTTCAGACATTCGGGCCGCCACCGAAGCCACTCTTGATGCATCGGACATAGTCATTATCAATGCCGGGTCATCATCGGGGCGTGAGGATTTTAGTGCTCAGGTCATCGCCGATCTCGGTGAAGTCTTCATACACGGAGTCGCAATTCGGCCCGGGCATCCCGTAGTACTGGGAATTTGCCGTGGAAAACCTGTTCTGGGCATACCAGGGTATCCCGTCTCTGCTGCGCTCACATTTGAGTTGTTCGTGCGACCGCTGATAGACGAATGCTTATGTCAAACGTCCATCAAGCCTCGAACTATTCCAGCCGTGATAGCACGAAACCTCGTGTCGCCTTCAGGCGACGATGAGTTCATTAGGGTTCAGGTCGGCCGGGTCGGCAACCGTACAATAGCCGCCCCGCTCGATCGCGGCGCCGGTGTCATCATGTCGCTCGTTCGAGCGGACGGCCTCGTGAAACTTCCTCGCTTTTCAGAAGGAGTGGAATCAGGAACGACGGTAACCGTCGAGCTCTTTGGCGAGACCGAACCTACGGATCACACAGCTGTAGCAATTGGCAGCCACGATCCCGCTCTTGACGTACTCGCGAGCGAGATCTCACGGCGATCTAACCCATTACGGCTGGTTTCAACTAACGCAGGGAGTTACGGCGGCCTACTTGCGTTGCGGCGCGATGAAGCACACCTTGCCGGATGTCATTTACTGGATCCGTCGACGGGCACCTATAACGTGACTGAGGTTCGACGCGTTTTGCATGGACGCGACATAACGCTCGTGAACTTCGTATTGCGTGAACAAGGATTGATCGTGCAACCAGGAAACCCGTTGCAATTACGATCAGTACACGATCTCACTATGAACAATGTGCGTTTCGTGAATCGCCAGCGTGGATCAGGAACACGGATGCTCCTCGAGCATCTATTGTCCTGTGAAAAAATCGAACCTGATTCGATTCGTGGTTACGCACACGAACAGTACACACATCTCGCCATTGCCGCGGACGTCAAAAACGGAACAGCGGATGTCGGCCTTGGGGTTCGATCAGCAGCGCAAGCGCTTGAAACGGACTTTGTCCCCATCGGTATGGAACGCTACGACTTGGTCATTCCGAATGAGCACCTGAACGTCCCCGCCGTGGCGGCGCTACTCAAAATCTTACGTGACCCCATGTTCGCGGCTCAGGTCAGCGCGATGGGAGGCTACGACACAACACAAATGGGTGAGATAGTTGCCAAGATAGATGCGAATGAGTAATAGACGACCGTAATCACACATGCTCGTTGCTTATCTGCAACACCCAAAATCCATAACCCACACCAGCATCAAACTTTCGCTTAACTCCAGTCCGACTTATGCGTTCACACCGGAGTTCAAGACTCTCTGTAAAGGGCACTCACACGAATTCTAGTGCCACTCTCGTACAACAGCCTGATCCAAATTTTTCGACTGCTAGGCGTCGAGTCTTCAACTACACGTGACCTTAAGCCATCTACTGATCTGAAGTTAGTGACTCATTCGGTCACCACCCCGATCAGTCTTCTGATACATCTCTACGCTGACGCTTTTTTCGACGGGCAAACTCCACGGTGATCCACACTGCCATAGCCTCAATCAATATTGGCACCGGAGACCGGAGATCAATCGACCACACAATGATGATGCCCGTGAGAAAAAAGATCGCAAAGATTGCCGCAAAGTTCGCTTTCAACTCGATACCCATACACCAACCTAAGCCCTTCAAAACCACGTCGCATCATACGATCCCAATTACACCACATGTCGTATGACTGCAGCGCCGTTTAACAGGTTCGGACCACTGTTCGCCACCAATCACTTCTTGAATATGAGTCCCGTACAACCCGGAGTGAAATCCTCAACCATAAACGTGTCCAAAACCCCAAAACGTATTGCGCTGCTTTATTTTTTTCCTCTACAAACACACGGGCTAGTCCATATTTCCGCCATGACGCGCACATTTGTTTCACCTTGTTAACCAACAGCCTCGCAATCGAGCCCCTCCACAGGCGGAGAGGAATCGCCATAATGAACCGATATGCTAGCCAAAGGTCTTAATT
The DNA here is from genome assembly GCA_964422795.1 of uncultured Chloroflexota bacterium. Taxonomy (GTDB): domain Bacteria; phylum Chloroflexota; class UBA11872; order UBA11872; family UBA11872; genus UBA11872. The sequence goes on along the minus strand of CAYRCL010000032.1, from coordinate 48,492 downwards.
GCGATGGCGACAACTGACACTATTGAGCAGGAAGCAACTGAATCACTCCGAACGCAAGGATGGTGCGTGCTATCGAACATCATCTCGGATTCTGATCTGAACCATATTCGCGGGTCCATCAGAACATCGGTCGTAGAGAACTCACGACAACCTGCACCTCGGTACGGCGTATCTAACCTTCTACGCTACGACCAATCCTTACTTCCTCACCTCGAAAATACGAGCTTTACAACGGTTGTCGAAAACGTCATCGGTCCCAAATGGCGCTTCTCGTTCGCCACGGGATACGTGACCGGCCCAGGTACCGACAGAGACATCTGGCACGCTGATTTCCCCTACAACCAGCGCAATACCGCGCACATTCCAGCACCTTATCCGGACGTCGCTATGCATCTAACAACATTCTGGATGCTCACAGATTTCACGCCGGACAACGGAGCTACCTTCGTGATGCCAGAAAGTCATCGTAAACCTGATCACCCTCGGCCGGGGAGTCAATACGGTGACTGGCTAGACCCGATAGAGGGCGAAGCTCGTCTACTTGGCTCGGCAGGGGACGTAGCAATCGTCGATAGTCGTCTCTGGCACGCAGTCTCGCCTAACAAAACGAGCAACGATCGCATCACTGTAGTCTTACGTTGTGCACCATGGTGGTTGAATCTAAACCCGACGCGTAGAGATCATATTGATCGAGCACTTGTGGTTGGTGATGGCATGGATTCCTTTGTGGAAGATCTCCCCGTTTCCGTCTACGAAGCCGCGTCAGCGAACCTCAGACCAAGGCTCGCGCATCTCCTACCTCAGGGAACACGGATCGAGGCTCTTGCCGGGCAGTAAGGCCTCCAAATTTGTTCAACATAACTCGGATGAAACCTATTTCACGGTACGATCCATAATCATCCCAAGTCGAAACTGAGCAATGGGCTTGCAAACAACAATCGTGGGCGGTGGTGCAATGGGTGCATCGATCGTGCGAGGTCTGATTGATCAGGGCGTCACACATCACACCGAGATTCGGGTAGTGGAACTCGTACCAGAACGACGCTCCGCGCTGGATAAAGAGTTTGGTGTTATCACCGCTGCTGACCTACCAAGCTCAGGAGGTGAACTACCCCTCGTAATCCTCGCGATTAAGCCTCAGAATTTCGGAGACCTAGCTCAACGTCTTCGTCCAGCCATAGCCAGCTCCACCTTAGTAATTTCCATCATGGCTGGTGTACCACGAGCGGCGCTGAACTCTGGTCTTGGAACTGACAGAATCGTGCGTGCGATGCCAAACATCGCTGCGCAGGTTGGTCACGGTGTTTCAGTGTGGATCAGTGACAGCGGCGTAACCGACTTCGATCGAGAACTTACCCGCACCGTGCTTGGAGCACTCGGGACAGAGATAGAGATAGAGCACGAACCCTTGATCGACGTCGCCACTGCCGTGCATGGAAGCGGGCCTGCGTACGTCTTCTTGCTAGCCGAAGCGTGGATCGATGCTGCTGTTGGACAAGGTCTCGATCAAGCAACTGCCGAGCTCTTGGTCCGGGAAACAATCTTGGGATCTGGGCAATTATGGAAAACATCAAACGATTCTCCAGCCGCGTTGCGCCAAGCCGTAACATCTCCGGGAGGAACGACCGCTGCTGCAATAGAAGCGCTCGCCCCGTTCAATTTTCCGTCCGCAATGCGCGCCGCGATCGATGCCGCCACGGAACGAGCCCGGGAGCTCGGTTAACCCAGTGCTCGAGAACGGCTATTCGCTCAACATTCCACCGCCTGCAAAGGTCCTAGAGATCCATCCGACCTACACAGTGAGCCACACCAACTCCCCGTATACCTCCGCCAAGCCCAACCTTTAGCACGACGTTCGTCAAATCTCATCGGCCGTCGCGATGGCACGGAAGATGATCCCGCAACCCTAGAAACTATCCAGAAGCGTCTCGGACATCCGAAACAGTCATCCACCGTCCGGTGCGAGCTGCTTCTACCGCGGTATCAATTACTTCTTGCACACGTAAACCGTCGCTCATAGTCGGAGGCACCTCAGAATCGTTCAGGATCGCCCGCACGAAACCATCCATCATTCGTTCACCAAACACGGCGAGGATGCCAGCATGATCCGCTCCACCGAACGGGAGATTTGGATGGATTGGTTCCGGTTCATGTCCCAGCCGGTGGATCGCAGCGTGCAAGATTCCATCGGTCAAAACCCCTGCCCTTGTCCCGTTGATCAAAAAACTGCTTCGGCCCAAGGGCTCGTGGGAATCAACAACACCAACACGACTCGACGCAATGGTCCCGTGTGCACCGTTTGCGAAGCGGATCGCAAGAACCACGTCATCATCGAGCGTCAGCGGAACTTTCTTCTCATTGTCAGAATCGAGCGCGTCCGGGATGACCGTAGCAATGTCTGCACTCACGGCTTCGATAGGACCAGCTAGATACTGCGCCAAATCAATCATATGGCTTCCCAAATCTCCCAACACACCCGTCCCGCTACGGTTCGGATCGTAGCGCCACTCCATATGGGGGAGCGGACCAAGTAACCGGCTATTGAAGCGCTGAGCGTGAACGCTCACAATTTCCCCCAACTCACCTGCTTCAACCATCGCCCGCATGTGCTCCACGATCGGATTCCATCGCAACGTAAAGCCGACAGCCGTCTGCACGCCAACCGTCCGAGCAGCCATTACCATCTTGCGCGCTTGAACAGCATTTAGAGCAACGGGCTTCTCCACAAACACATGCTTACCAGCTTCAATTGCGGTCATTGTTTGCGGATAGTGCTGGTCGTCGGGGGACGCAATGACAACGGCATCAACATCCGGATCTGCCACCAACTCATGCTCGTCGGCATAGACAGTCGGCACACTATGCGTTTCGGCTACCGCACGCGCACGTGACATGTTGGGCCCGGCGATTGCCACGACCCGAGCCCGATTCACAGACTGTAATCCGATCAAATGGGCCTGCGCCATCATCCCGTAGCCAAGAACACCTAGCCTAACCATGCGCATAACCACTCAACCTTGAAAGACCGCAGACGCCAACGCCAGCATGTGCTGGTGGGCACGGACGAGTTCGGCATCAATAGCGTCAAGACCCGAAACATCGACCCGTTCGTTAACTAATGTACCCGCAAATCCGGACGCCGCTAGCTTGACCATCACGCTCTGATGATCAATATCGCCATCGCCTGGTGTGCAAAACACGGGCGCTGCACGCGGGCCCACATGGTCTTTGACAATAAGTTGCCGACAGAGATCAGCAATATGCCCGACATCGTCTACCGGATTTAACCCCTCGTAGTAGTGAACATTCCCGGTGTCATAGCAAACGCCAATCACGTCCGAACGGAACCGGTCATACAGCTCACGAAGCGAACGCCCATGCTTGCCAATACCCGTATGAGGCTTCGGCAGGAGCACTACATTAGCAACCTCGGCTGCCCGAACCCCCCTTTCAAAAGCTCGGTAGAAGGCATCGATTTCCGCTTGCCACGCTGGACCGAACTTGGGGTCTTCAGGAAATCCACCAACCCCATACTCCGACGGACCCCAACAAACGAGAGCTGGAACCCTTGACTCAGCAGCCAAATCGATCGCACGCAGGAAGCGCTCGGGCTCACCTGGTGCACCCGTAACCGCCCCGTGCGACTTGTGGTCGATGGATAGGCCTGCATCAAGTGCAGGTTGAACGGCCTTCCGCGCGACCGCCGCGTCAGCGTCCGCTGGCCAGATCGGACCTTCCGGATGCTGATCATAAAGACCCACGTGTGTGAAACCCGCACGCACGATCCCCTCGTATGCACGCTCACGCGAATGACCGTCTCGCGCATACGGAATCGTCAACGATGCGAGTCGGTAAACCATCAGTTCGTTCCCACACCTAAGTCAGCAATGTTCACTAGCAGTCCTATCATCGTGCCGCGAACTTTAGCGCTGTCAACGGGGATCCAACTCGACGTCGATCAATCCATCCCCAACAACAACGTTATCGATTAGACAAACGCCTCCGATCTCCGCTGCTATAGCAATGACAAACGGCACATTCACACTTTCCATCTTTGCCAGGGTTAGCGCGTGTCGCACGTCGGCGTAAACCACGGTCACCATAGGCTCCATAGCCACTTCGGCTCGCATCACAGTCAAAAGTGTTCTCGGCGATCGCTCTCCTTGCACCCACGCGTCACAAGCAGAGGAAAGACCGCGAAACAGCGACCGCCCCGCTTCGAGTTCATTACACACCAACAACGCGTTTCGGCTGCTCAAAGCGAGACCGTTTGCATCGCGTACAGTTGAAACTGTGACCAAGTCCACTTCCACATCGAGATCATTCACCATTTGCGCAATCACACGCGTTTGTTGCCAATCCTTCTGCCCAAAGTAGGCACAGGTAGGCTTCGTGAGATACAGGAGCTTTGCCACAACCATGGCGACCCCATCAAAATGACCCGGACGCCGAACACCCTCCAGTCCGTGAGCAACCGGCCCGGCATCGATACGACTACTCAAGCCATTCGGATACAACTCGTCCTCATTAGGGACAAAGACAACATCAACGCCACATTCTTCAAACACGTTCAAATCAAACTTTTCATCGCGAGGGTACGCTGCAAAGTCATTCGGATCGTCAAATTGAGCTCGGTTAACGAAAAGAGTAGCCACGACTGATCGCTCACGATCACGAGCAGCTCTCAATAGTGCGATATGGCCATCGTGCAAAGCGCCCATCGTAGGGACTAAACCCGTAGGATCAGTTAGCCCACATCGGGCTCTGCGGAGCTCAGCTCTGGTTCTGGCAACGATCACAATCGTTCCACCGGTCTTGTCGCAGCATATTCATGCCCTGATACTGTGCATCATGGCACCTGACTCGGCTGCAAACCACAACCACGCGTTTAATGTCACAAACGCCCTAACATCCCTCGCATCCGAACTCCCACCTGACACAGTCCGACTCGCCGAACACACTGACGGAAATATTGACGGCGCCTCACCGAGCCTACATGTATCCGTAACTCGACCGGATGATATCGCCACCACGCTTGCAATCTGCAATCGGCTGGGTGCAGTGGTCGTCCCTCGGGGCGGTGGAACACACTTGCACATTGGAGCACCACCAGATCATGTAGACGTTCTACTTGACCTTCGAATGCTGAATCGTGTGATTGCTTACAATCCTGAAGATCTAACCCTCGCCGTCGCCGCTGGCGCACGCTTTACCGACATACAGCAAAGGCTTGCCGAAAACGGTCAAACACTTGCGCTGGACCCAAGAGTTGCGGAACCCTCAACGATTGGTGGGATAATCGCGACCAACCGGTCAGGTCCAAGTCGCACCAAATCTGGTACCGCGCGCGATGCCGTAATTGGCCTTGAGGTAGCGGGGGTGGATGGGGCAATCACAAAATCGGGCGGCATGGTTGTCAAGAACGTAACTGGCTACGACCTATCGAAAGCACACATCGGAGCATTGGGCACTCTTGGCGTGATTACCCGTGTGAACCTAAAGGTAGTTCCAGTCCCATCCGCCGAGAAAACCTTAGTAATCCCCTTGCAGGATCTCACCGCTGCAGGTGCAGCGGTCGGATCGATTGTTGATCTTCCAATCGTCTGCAGTGGATTAGACCTGATCCAACGCCCCCTAATCTCAAACCTCACGAGCACTTGTGATTGGGTTTTAGCTATTCGGATCCCAGGCACCACGATGGGCGTTGATGATCAACTCGCCTTAGCCAAGAAAGCCGCCGCACCTTACGCCGTCGATAAAACTATCACCCTATACGGCCTTCCCCAGACACAGTTCTGGACGAACGCCGACGAGCTAGCCAAACATCCAGACAACGATGAAGCGCAAGTAACGTGCCGCATGAGCGCCCTATCAAGCCAAGTCCCTTCTCTTCTCAGCAGCGCTGCCGAGTCGGCTTCGGTCCTGAATCTAAGGACTGTTGCGAACGCACGAGCACTCGCCGGCATCGTATATGTGCGTGCAATAGGATATTCGAATCCGAGTAGGCTAATTGACTTCGTCCAGCATCTACGTGCTTCTGTTGAACATTTTGGTGGAACTTTAGTGATCGAATCAGCACCCCTAATCGTCAAGCAGTCCGCGGATGTCTGGGGTGTAAAGAAGAATTCGACTGAGATCGAGATTATGGCGCAATTACGAAACACTTTTGATCCTGGACACATAGTTAACCGTGGTCGGTTCGTGGTCACTTAATCATGACAACGGAACACACGATACGCGGGTTCTCTTCGACTGATGCACCAGATGCCTCAATCGTGGGGAGTTGCGTTCACTGCGGACTCTGTCTCAACGAATGCCCAACCTATCGCGTACTGCGCTTCGAAATGGACTCTCCGCGCGGCCGTATTCAACTCATCAAAGCCGTCCAGAATGGCGAAATCGCTCTCGATAGCCCAGCTTTCCTTACACACACATTTCAGTGCTTGGACTGTCGCGGCTGCGAAACAGCATGCCCATCAGGCGTCAGGTACGGAGCACTCATCGAGGCGGTCCGGGCGCAAACCGTGCAAGCCGATCTACTGCCGCCTCGACGTCGGATTGCACAAGTGGTCCTCCGCGTCATGTTTCGTCGAGTCCAGCTCCTGCGCCTCGCGGCGACTGGACTCCGCCTATACCAGCGCTCAGGCCTACAAACCATCGTACGAAGCCTTGGTCTCCTACGTCGGTTAGCCCCACCGTTAGCAAAGATCGAGGCGCTCGCCCCACAAATGTCCAGTACCTTTCTTCAAGCTAAAGACCTCCGGTTCGTCCCGTCCGAGGGTAAAAGCAAGCATCGTGTGTCGTTTGTGACCGGTTGCCTCATGAGTGTGGCTTTCGCCGATGTTCATCGCGCCTCGTTACGCGTCTTATCCCGAAACGGATGCGACATCGATATTCCTGAACACCAACAATGCTGCGGAGCCCTGCACATGCATGGCGGGGACCGAGAAACCGCGCGCGAACTTGCTCGAAGTAATATCGATGCGTTCAACAACTCCGAAAACCAGCCCATACTCATCAATTCAGCTGGTTGTGGATCAGCTCTCAAAGAATATGGTGAGCTTCTCGCCGACGATCCACAGTATTCGGAAAGGGCGTCCATTTTCTCAAAGCGGGTGAAAGACCTGACCGAGTTTCTCTCTGAACTCGAGATCCACAGCCCACGCAAATCGTATCCAGAACGTGTGGTGTACCAGGACGCATGTCACCTCGTGCATGCGCAAGGGATCTCGCAACAGCCGCGCGACCTTATCTCATCGATCCCTGGAGTCAAACTTGTCGAAATGGAGAATCCAACTATCTGTTGCGGGGCAGCGGGACTGTACAGCGTCACTGACACGGACATTTCACTACGCATCCTCGAGGAGCGTCTCGATGCAATCGAGGCGTCGGGTGCTACAACTGTCGTTTCTACAAACCCGGGATGCCTGCTGCATATAGAAAATGGCGCTCAACGACGAGGACTTGATATTAAGGTCCTACATATAGCTGAACTCTTGGACCAAGCCTACTTGTCATCCAAAATCTAACTTTTCAGATGTTAATCCGAACGCCTGAGAGATTGGCTGCCGAGTTCCGGAAAAGATCAAACGAAATCGATTTACTAGTGCATCTCCTAACATGGACGCAGCTAATCGCAACACCGAACTTAGTTAGTCACGAGAGCGCCGCACCGACAAGCTCACGTAGCTCGTCGGGTTCAGCGTATCGATCCAACTCCTTCTTAGAGAAAACCAGCTCGTTGTCAACCATGACCTCAAAAACGCCGCCTCCACTTGGAATCAGCGTCCATTCGCTCACCCGATCGCTGAATTCACCCAAGAGTTCCTCTGTCGCGCGAACCGCGCGAGGCAGATAATTTCACATTGCACAATATTCGATAGATACACGAGCACCACCTCGCATCTTCACCCCCAGATCACCGTTGCCACGTCATACCAACCATAACTCAAGTAATCGATGTACAACACGTCGAGTATTGCCGGTGTCTGCGGCACCATGGACCACATGACCGACGAAAAGAATAAAGACGTCCGCGCAAAGAACAACGGGACTCACAAAGCTTGGGCTACGCACCAAGCCAGAGTCAGTGCCAAGCACAACCGATGGGACAGCGCGCATGAAAACGCAATACGCACCCAACAAGAGTCATTAGCCATCGAGATCTCTCAGCAACGACGACTAACACCACGAAACGTCTGGAAGCGCATCACTTCGAAACGAACCCTCACGTCGCTACTGGTATTCAGCACATTAATCGCCGTAGGTATAGGACCCTCACTCCTCACCCTGCGTAATGCCGCCGAAGAGGGCATCGATCCCGCATTAATCCGTCGTATCCAAGTTGGCTTCCAACAACGCTCAGACCTCGACGGAGAGGGCTTTGATTTACTCGAGCCCGTCAATGGAGGCGAATTGCAATTCATAAGCTCTACGGCCCAAGGCGAACATGGACCTGATCGAATCCACGACGGCCTTTTTGACTCCCAATTCAACGCGTGGCGGTCAGCCGATCACAAACTACCGCTGACGATGCTCTTTCACGTTAAATTTCGGACGCCTATTCAGAAAGTGGTTATCTGGAATCATCCCGACGAACCCAGCGAATCCTACATAAAGGAATTTGAGTTGCTGGGATCGGTGGAGGATCCCAACACAAACCCTGATGCTATGACCCTACTTGGTAGATTTACGCTGGATAATCCAGATTCGAAGGTCGTGTTTGAAGTAGAAGCGCCTGCGCCTATTCGCTTTGCCACCATTTCAATACTCTCGACCTTCGGAACGGCTGAGTATGTGTCTGCTGCTGAACTAGGGTTGTTCGGGTTGACCCGAGATCCTGGACAAATCACGATCCCTCGAGGTTCGGGGCCAATTCCCCTCTAATGGGCAAGAACCAGACACCTCCATGTTTTTGAAAAAACTCAAACAATCCAATGACGAGCACAGACTTGTGAACCCCACTCGAAGGCGCTTCAGCGCTCTTCGACGATGGCTCCATCGATCTGCCATATCTCCAGCCGACTGGGATCATCTTGAAGAAATTCTCATCAGCGCAGATCTCGGACCCGCTCTCACTATGGACTTGCTTGATGAACTCCGTGAGGTAGTCAAGATCGAAGGCGTGAAAGGCCTCATGGAAGCGCACACACTGCTGATGTCAAGATTAACGGCTACGTTAGAAACTGAATCCTCCGCATTCCCTAGTGGAAATGCCCCGCAGGTCGTGTTCATGGTTGGCGTGAATGGCGTAGGCAAAACCACGTCGATCGCCAAGCTAGCCCACTTGCTTCGAAATAATGGATATGAGGTCATGCTCGCGGCAGGTGATACATTTCGGGCCGGTGCGATCGATCAATTGAAGGTTTGGGGAGACCGAATCGACGTTCCTGTAATTGCGCACGAAACAGGAAGTGATCCCGGAGCTGTTATTTACGACGCGCTCGAGGCAGCAAAAGCGCGTGAGATCCACTATGTCATTGCGGATTCAGCTGGACGACAGCATACGAACCTAAACCTCATGAATGAGCTTACGAAGATGCGCCGGGTGGCCGCACGGAAGATCCCAGGCGCCCCGCACGAAGTCCTACTCGTGCTCGACGCTTTGACAGGTCAAAATGGACTTGAGCAGGCCCGTAAATTTGTTGGAGCAGTAAACGTGACTGGGATCGTACTAACAAAGTTAGATAGCTCAGCGAAAGGTGGCGTAGCCTTTGCGGTCACTCGCGAGACCGGTATTCCTATCAAGTTCGTGGGGAACGGCGAAAGCTTGGACGATTTCGGGGCATTCGATCCCAAGAATTTTGTACACGATCTGTTAGAACCGGGTCCTGAAGACAACAACAACGAGGAAGCGACATGAAGGGTGTGATCCTTGCCGGCGGAACTGGGTCCCGATTGGATCCCATTACACGTGTCACGAATAAACAACTTCTACCCGTCTACAACAAACCAATGATCTTCTATCCAATCGAAGCAATGGTCACCGCAGGTATAACTGAGATTCTGATCGTTACCAGCGGACCCAGCGCTGGGGATTTTCTACGATTGCTCGGAAACGGGGAAAGCTTGGGCGTCACACACCTGAGTTTCACCTATCAAGAAGGAGCGGGCGGAATCGCAGAAGCGATCGATCTCGCACGACCTTTCGTCGGTAACGAACGAATGGTCGTCATTCTTGGCGACAACATTATCGGCGGCAACATTATTGAGTCAGCACGACGATTTGAAACCCAAGAACGGGGAGCTAAGGTACTGCTCACACACGTCGATAATCCCAGCGCGTACGGCGTTGCAAAATTTGAGGGCGACCAAATCGTTGGGTTCGTTGAGAAACCATCCATCCCTCCATCCAACCAGGCCGTAACAGGCATATATTTCTACGACGCCTCAGCATTCAGCATGATCGACCAATTAGAGCGGTCCGGCCGAGGCGAGCTGGAAATCACCGACCTCAACAATGCCTATCTAGCGCGCGGTGAGATGACTTATGACATCCTCGATGGGTATTGGGCCGACTGTGGGGAGTCAATTGATCACTACCTAGATGCATGCAACCTCGTTGCCACCCACGGTGCCAACCGCGTGTCCTAATCAAACCATAACCACAGTTGACACAAGCGCTTGGCAGGTGCGAATGTGCGGGTGGTCGAGCATGAGATCTGACCTATGACAGACGACGACAACGAAATCAAAGTCAAAATTATTGGCAGCGAACAACGTGAGTGCCTGCGTTGTAATCAGCAGACAACGTGGAACAAGTTCGAACACCGCCAATGGTTCGGATTACGCAAAAATGAGTATTGGGCGTGTGCCCGTTGTGGCAAACCGGCCGCCGAACCCCAATAACGATCGCATACAGCTAAGCATTGACGGCGCCATCCACGCAGTTAAATCTGCGTTGGTGAAGGCCGTCTGTTCGACGTCTGGATAACGCATGTCCAAACGCTTAATTACGCTTGTTTCGATCCTGTTCGTCAACAATACAGCTATCGCTGCAGCTCATGCATTGCTTCCGGTATACGTGGAGCGAGACTTAGGTCTGTCACCCATCTTCACCGGAACACTCGTAGCGATTGAGACCGCCATGGGTGGATGCATCGCGGTTGGGGCCGGAGCCATGGCTGATCGAATCGGACACCGACTCGTGTTGGTGATCGGAATCCTTGGATTCTCAGCAGGCCTGTTGAAATTCCTAACCGGCATTCCCTGGATCCTCATTTTGCTGGCCGTCATCCTCGGCCTGGCTCATGGGATGCGCTCAACTGCTGCCCAAAGCTATCTGTTGAACGTCACCACTCGCCAGACGGTCGGCCTTAGCTCAGCCGCATTTTTCCTTGGCGGAACAATCGGGACCGCCGTGAGCTCGGCGATAGCCGGCCCCATTATCGAAGCATACGGGTTCGGCGCGTATGCGTACGGTGGCCTCGCGCTTAACCTCATTCCTGCCGCATTAACACTTCGTTACTTGCAAAACATACGACCCGCCCGCCAATCATCGGGTGATGATCGTCTACGCACACGTGACATTCTCAAACGCCGGGAAGTATTACTTATGGGCGGATTACGGTTTTTTCCGACTGCCTTCTTCGGGGTATGGAGCCTGACGCTTCCACTCCTGATCTTCCGCGCCACCAACAGTGTGCTCACGACCGCCCTCTACACCGCAGCTGGCATGGCGCTCTCCGCTTTCAGCCAATTCGCCGTCGGCCGCTGGTCAGACCGATGTGGCCGAGCTCAACCCATTTACACCGTTCTCAGCATCCTCGTCGTGGTTTCAGCAGTAGCAGCCTTCGCCTGGACAATAACCGAAGTTCTCCTCGTAGCGGGGGTTTTCGGCATCATCGGGGCCTGGAATATGTCAGTGCTCGTGCTAGGCACTGTACGCGATCGGACCGCGCGGTTCGAGCGGAATCGTGTCGTCGGATTTGTACACGCGCTATGGAGCTTCGGTCTCTTGACCGGTTCCCTCATTGCGGGAGCGTCACTCGATATCAATCCGACCATTCCGTTGCTCTTAGCAACGGCGGCTAACATAGTAGCCCTCTTGATCGCAATTCGACTCTTCGTCACTCGTCCATTACCCACCCCGAATCACGCTTGATCGCATGGGCCAGCCACCTATCTGAAAGCAAACACCGTATACACTGAGCACTCAATTTGCCCTACACCAGTGTGATGCCCACAAACCAGACACGCGAACCAATCGTTGCGGCCAATTGGAAGATGAACACGACACCCACTGAGGGCACAACATTGGCTCGCGAGATCCTCGCTCAACATCTTCCCAGCACGGTACAAGTGGTACTGTGCCCACCAGCAACAAGCCTCACGACAGTTGCACAGGTGGTGCAAGGAACAGCGATTTCAATCGGTGCCCAGCATGTGTACTGGGAAACCAGCGGCGCATTTACTGGAGAGATCTCCGTTTCGATGCTTGCCGGAATCGCAAGCTACGTGATCGTCGGTCACTCCGAGCGCCGACGTCTGTTTGGAGAAACTGATCGAGATGTCCAGCTCAAAACCCGTGCAATTCATTTGGCTGGCCTGACTCCAATTGTTGCAGTCGGTGAATCCCTCGACGAGCGTGACAGCGGGCACACACACACCGTTATCCGCCGCCAAGTCTCGAGCGTATTCCAGGCGCTTACCCCAAAGGAGGCTGGCTCAAGCGTGATCGCGTACGAACCGGTTTGGGCAATCGGGACTGGACGTAACGCGAGTCCCGACCAAGCCCAGGACGCCATCGGATGGATTCGTGATACGGTCGCTATAACCCACGGATCAGACGTAGCTGATCGTGTTCGAATCCAATATGGCGGTAGTGTGACCTCAGACAACTGTGTGGACTTGTTAAGACGCGACGGTATCGATGGGGCCCTAGTCGGTGGAGCGAGTCTTGACGCAACCCATTTCGCTACGATCGTGCTGGCTGCTACCTGACAGAGTGTTCTGGTTCAGATGGACCCCGCCTAGAGCATAATTGGATTTGACCAAGCGTGACATCCATGCGCGTCTTCAATCTCGACTCGGATGTATTGCTCCGTTCCCTGGAGTTCATGCACAGCCTCGGTCAATTGGTCTCCCACGGCACAATTATTCGAACCACTCGCACGGGCCGCGACGATCGTGATACGCGAGACGGGGGAGGTCTGAACACAGACTCGCCCACTCTCAACACGGACATCCTTGATTGTTGGACCCATCGACGAATAAAATTCGCCTCTACGCAGGGCTGTCACGATGCCCGCTGGCGTTGTGTCGTTCGTCCGAACCATTACCCATCCCCGACCCTCAGCTCCATATTTCCAGTGCACGTCATCAGTTGCGAATCCCCAAGTTCGGCCAGACTGGGTCAGATATTCGTCCCACGTAATGTTTGAAAAACCTTTCCCTTTCGTACGGTCACATACTGAGTTGAAGACTTCCATTCCCACAAACCCGTGAAGTTCCCGGATGTTGAAAGATGATTGTCCAAGCCAGTACGGATGAGCCATCACAGCTATACCACCATCCGCATTGACCCGATCGATCGCTTCTTGGGGGCCCCAAGTATCATCCGATCTCTCAAGACTATTCACACCAACGGCCAGAATGTGATAGTCCTTACCGGTGAATGGATCCGGTCCATGCATCTCCATTCCGGGGATTGTTATGAAATCAGGTGTTGCAATTGCGCTTGTGTCACTGACAATGCGATGGTCAGACAGAACAGCAAAGTCGTAACCCGCATCTCGGTACCACGCCATTGCATCTTCCGGTGTTCGTGCGCCATCAGAGTTCGTAGAGTGCGCATGCAAATTTCCACGATGCCATGCACCATCGATCGTAAAGGGGTTTCCTCCATCCGCAGCATCAGCCATTTATCAATCCATTCCAGGTGGTCACGTGACCAAGGTTGGCCGCAACCAACCAATATTGACGCACATTCACAATCCGCGCACTGCTGGGGGCAATTATGACGGTCAACGGACATCGCATTTCGATTTGCATCCCCGCTAAGGATGAAGCGGCAACGATTGAAGAGGTCATCGATCGCTCGCGGCCGCACGGCGACGAGATCTTTGTAGTAGACGGACACTCGAAAGACCAAACCCGAGAACTCGCTGAAGCAATGGGTGTCCCTGTCTATCTGGATGCAGGCCTCGGCAAGGGCTGTGCAGTCCGCGAAGCAGTCGCACGTGCGACCGGGGACATCCTCGTCACAATTGACGCGGATCTCTCCTTTGACCCCGGTGACATTCCCCGATTGGTAGCACCGGTAGCTAATGGAGACGCGGAGTATGGGAGCGGATCTCGCATGCGTGGGGGTAGCGACGAGTTACACGGGGATCTCGACAAGTTCATCCGGATGGTGGGTCAAGACATCATCACCCTCGGTGTCAACTATCGCTTTGATGTAAGACTCACCGATTCGCAGAGTGGATTTCGGGCCTTCGACCTCGCTGCGGCGCGGTCGATCACGCTCGTCGAGAACATCACAACGACCGAGCAAGAAATGATCATCAAATTCCTGCGCAAGGGCTATCGGATCGTCGAGGTTCCGACTCACGAATATGCCAGTCGCCGCGACCGATCTCACATCTCCCTACGCCGACACGCAGCTCGATATGTGTACAGCTGGTTGCGGTACCTGTTTTTCTAACCGAGATCAGGTCCGCGTTAGCCCCACATTCGTCGGGTTGGCATTCCGCTCACTGGAGGACCAGACTCAACGACATCCTTTCCCGGAAACCCCGTGGTATAGAGCTTGTAATATAAACCCTGCATCGCGAGCAGATCTGCATGGGACCCACGCTCAACGATGTGACCGTCCTCAAACACCAAGATCAAGTCCGCGTTGCGCACCGTCGCCAACCGATGTGCGATAACAAATGACGTACGTCCCCGCATCAGCTGTTCCAATCCGTGCTGTATCGCCCGCTCCGTTCGAGCATCCACGCTTGAGGTCGCCTCATCCAATATCAGGATCCGAGGATCAGCCAGCAGCGCCCGCGCAAAACATATGAGTTGCCTTTGGCCCACCGACAATCGGGAACCACGTTCACGGACATCGGCCTCATATCCACCATGGAGAGCCTGAATGAAATCGTGCGCACCGACAGCCTGAGCCGCCTCGATGACGTCGGCCAACGAGGCATCAGGCTGCCCAAACGCAATATTGCTACGGATACTCCCGGAAAAGAGGTAGCTATCCTGTGGGACAGTGCCCAGCTGGCTTCGGAGCGAGCGTTGCGTTACAGAAAGAATCGGCCGACCATCAATACGTATTTCGCCCGCATCGACATCATAGAACCGTGCAAGCAGGTTAATCGTCGTGGTTTTACCAGCCCCTGTCGGACCCACAAGCGCCACGCGTTGACCAGGATCCACGGAAAAGGAAACGTCCCGCAAGACGTCATTGCCGTCGTATCCAAATGTCACCTGATCAAACTCGACATGCCCCTGCACAGGGGGTAACACGACAGCACCGGGACGATCGGTTATTTCTTCGGGTTCATCCACAAGTTCAAAGATCTTCTCGCCTGCGGCCATGGTGGATTGGAGCTGGTTGTAGAAGCGTGTGAGCTGTTGGATCGGCTGAAAGAACCGAGCAACGAGCGCAAGAAACGCAACGAGCACACCGACGGTCATTTCGCCATTCAGAACAAACATCCCACCAAATCCAATCACAAGCGCGGTTGAAATTGCCGAAATTGTGTCGATGACCGGGATGAACCCCGACACGATCAACCCGGCCCGCACGCTGGCCGTCACATTGGCTTGATTCGTGGCTTCAAATTGCGACGCATTAGTCCGCTCTCGTCCAAACGACTGTGTGGTCCGTACGCCGTCTATGCTCTCCTGCAAGTTCGCATAGACATGGCCGACCGTGGATCGCACCTCCCGGAAAGCGCCGCGGGCCTTGTGACTAAAGTAACGGCTAGCCAGCCACATCAACGGGAGGATTGTGAGAGTCACTGCCGCAAGCCGCGCATCAAGCGCGAACATCATCACAACAATGACAATTAGGATTACGGCATCACTCACGAGCGTGACGATGCCCATCGTGACGAATTCACTGATGACATCGACATCATTGGTGAGCCGAGACATAACAACACCGAGCGGATGGCGAGTGAAGTAGGAGAGCGAAAGCCTGTTGAGCTTGGCGAACACGTCATTGCGCAGCTGGAGTAGGCTGGCCTGCCCAACGGACGCGGAAATTCGGACTTGAAAGAATGTTGCGCCCCACATGACGATCAAGCTTCCAAGATAGGCAACCCCGACCGCCGCGAGCACGTTGCTATCGCCCTTGAGGATACCCTCATCGATTCCAATCTTGAGCAGTAGCGGTCCCATGACGTTGGCGCCTGATGCGATGCTTACAAGAAGAAGTGCCCCAACCACACCTCGAAGGTGTGGACGGAGATAGGCCAACAGGCGACGTGCGATGCGATGGTCGTATGCCGCAGCATCACCCTGAAAACTTCCCATCGACATACGTCCGGACATACCCACAACTACACCGTCTCAACGTCAGAGGTGTTGGTCGGGCTAGCCTCGGAGGCCTCGCGACGCAACCGCTCGGCCTCCACTTCCTGGGCACTCCACATTTCGCGATACAAGCCGTCGGTCTCGATCAGATCCTCATGTCGACCACGCTGCACGATCTCACCCTGCTCGAGCACAACGATCTCTTGTGCGTGTTGCACACTGCGGATTCGTTGGCTAATGATGAGCGTCGTACGCCCGCGCTGCGCTTCACGAAGCGCATTCTGGATCGCCCGTTCAGTCCACGCATCGACACTCGACGTCGATTCATCCAGAATCAAAATTCGCGGATCTAGTACAAGTGCGCGTGCAATCGCCACGCGCTGTTTCTGCCCGCCTGAAAGCGTCATACCACGCTCACCAACGACAGTCTCATACCGATTCGGTAGCGTTTCAACAAATGCATCGATCTGGGCAGCCTTAGCAGCCGCAAGCACCTGAGCTCGCGTAGCATCCGGTCGGCCATAGGCAATGTTTTCACGGATCGACGCCGCGAAAACGAATGGCTCCTGATGGACAATACCGATCTGTGCTCGCAGTGAGGCAATCGTGAGGTCACGAACGTCGTGATCGTCGACTCGGACGCGGCCACCCGTGGTGTCATAAAACCGTGGCAGCAGATTAATGATCGAACTTTTACCCGATCCGGTAGCACCCACAATGCCGAGCGCGTGTCCCGCTTCTACCTTGAAGGAGATATCGCGGAGCACGGAGCTTTCGTCATGATCGAAGCGGACATGCTCAAACGAGATATCACCACGTGGGTCGGATAACGCTCGAGCCGTTGGCGAGTCCTGAACATCCGACGTTTCGTCAAGAATGGCGAAAATTCGTTCGCCTGAAGCCACGGCGCGGGCAAAGCTATTGATCGTCATGCCGAGCATGCGCACCGGCATCATTAGCAACAACAGATACGTATTGAAGGCAACGAGCGTTCCGATCGTCGTCTGCCCATCGATTACTTTCCATCCCCCGAACCACAGCACTGCGACCTGCCCAGCCCCTAGAACAGCTGTAAACAAGGGCGCACGCATGGCAAAGAGACGCATGCTGGCAACCGTACGATCGTTAAGAACCGCATTAACTGGAGCGAAGCGCCGCATTTCGGCCTGCTCTTGAGCAAACGCACGAACGACTCGGGAACCCGCCAAGTTCTCCTGCACAACGACGTTCAACTCGGCCCATGCCTCCTGCACCAATTGATGCAATGGGCGGATGCGTTGAGCAAATGTGGCAGCGATGTAGACGAGAACCGGAACAATCATCAGCGAGAGTAAGGCGAGTTGCCACTCAGTAATAAACAGCACGATGGCCACGGCAATTGTCAGAAGGACGATCTGCGTCATCTGAAACAACCCCATGGCCGCAAAGCGTCGTACCCGCTCTACATCACTTGTCGTACGCGACATAAGTTCGCCGGTGCGAGTGGTGTCGTGGAAACGGAAGGAGAGGAACTGAATGTGATCGTAGAGCTGATTCCGCAACCTAAAAACGACACGCTGACTCAGCACCTCGGCCATAAATTGGCGTCCGAATTGAGCCAACCCCTTGACCGCTGTGAATATCACCACGAGCACCGCCATAGCGATAAGAACATCTTGATTGCCGCTTACAACACCCGAATCGATGACTTCGCGCAGAAACGCCGGGATCAAGAGATCAGCACCGGTACCTAGGAGCGTGACAAACAAGGTCGCCAAGCCAAGACGCCAGTGAGGCAAGGCATAGCGGGAAACGCGGCTAAGAATGTCCACACTATGCATCGATGGGTTGCGCCCTTGAATGAAAATATCCGGAATCACGCTTGCTATTTATTTCCCTATTGAGCCGACTGAGCGAAGACGCAATGCTTGCAGCCTCATCATCGTCAAGGTTGACCATCAACCCATTAAGGTATTCCTGGAATGTCGATTCGTAGTGTTGGAGCCGCGCGATTCCTTTGCCGGTAGCTTCCACGACGATATGGCGACGGTCGTTGGAATCCTCGCCTCGGCTTGCCAGACCATCGACCACCAGGGCATCGACGGTTTGCGAGACGGTTTGCTTGCTCAACATCAGCACATTCGTGAGCTGCGACATACGCAACGGGCTACGACGAGCCAACACGTGGAGAGCGCGATATGACGGCAGCGACAGCTGGAGTTCGTCCTCATGACGCTCTGAAAATCGCTGCACAATACGCATCAGCCGCGCAGATAGCACCGCTAACTCCGAAGCAGCCCGTCGCGAACTCGTCTCGGTCATCCACCACCCTTACGTCCGTCTCTCTACCAGATAGTCCGCACAACGGACCATTTCGTCAACCTGGTACCTTCTCCCTATCAATCAGCGCCAGGATTGGCTCGCTATCTGGCCAGTCCATCTGATTCGATCCAACGTGGATGTACCGGATTTCACAAGATGGATTAATCAGGAAAACACTTGGGCGAGCCATATTCCAGGACTCGAAATTGAGACGGACATATACCCCATAGCGACGAATCGCCGCTCGTTCGACGTCCGCGTATATCGGAATCGGTGATGCAAAATCCTCAGCAAAACAGCTGATGGAATCAACATCCTGACCATATATCGCCGCAATATCGACATCCCGACGTTTCCACTCTTCCAGCTCGCCCGCGAGCCGCACTAGTTGATTCTGGCAATTGAGTCACAAGTGGTGGCGGAGAAAAACCAGAAGATGCCAGCGACCGTCCACCGGAAATGTCGCGGTTGTAGCCGGACCGGTTGCAACCGGAAGTGTGACCTGTGGCGCCTGGTCACCAATCTGTAGCGTCGTCGATCCCTTTGCGCGAGGCACTGAAGGTCAGGCAACCATGTCGCGGCGACGGAAGATCAATATTGCCATGGCACTAGTCGTGAGTGTGACGCCGCTAAGGACGATGATGTCCTTCCAAACGAACGTGCCATGCACGAGTTGATCGATCGGGTTCCAGTAACTAAACAATGTGAAGTTTTCGATCCACTCACCGCCGCTGGCAACGCCGCCCACGATGGTGAGCAGAAACATAACGACCATCAACAAGGCGCCGACCCCATAGGTTCGTCCCGGTTGGAGGATCAATGTGGCGAGAACAAGCCCAATCCCGCTAGTGGCCAGCGCAAACAGCAACAGTTGGAGGTGCATGAGTGCGAGATCAGCAAGACGAACGTCGACATCCGGAACCCACAAAAGCACGCCGATGGCAGCACCCACTAACGAAGCACTACAGAGCACACTGGCACCTAGCAGAAGTGCAAACATGCGAGCCACGATAAAGGTGGTGCGACTGATTGGCGGGCTCAGTAAAACGTCGAGCGTTCCATTGCCAAAGTCGCGAACCACCACGCTGGCACCGATCCATAGACCGAAATAAGCGGCAGCTAGTTGGAGCCACGAAGACCACTCGGTACTCAGATACTGGTAGAACGATTGTTCCATGGGTGACAGGTCTGCCAGCACCCGTTGCCCTGCCAGACCCTCTGGGAGCGATTCAACCATAGCGACCCAATCAATCGTTTCCATGAACGGCCACAACCCCATAATCATGAGGCTGTAACCAAACATTCCGACCGAGAACCAAAAAAAAGCCAAACGTCGAGTTCGGATCGTCATGCGAAAGATCGGGACGTTCATTCACCGTCCTCGCTGCCATAGTGGCCCAGAAAGATTTCTTCGAGCGTCGGTTCTTCGATTGATAAATCCAGAACCGTGTACTGCGCGAGCGCTTTGAGGACAGGATCTACTGATCCTTGAACATTCAGTTGAACCTGATTATCCAGGAACTTGATCTCCGAAACGCCCGAAACCTCCAGGTCGGGCCGCTGGGCTCCTGCAATGGTCACCGTGAATCGCCGAACACGTGCTGCCGTAAGTTCCGCTATCGAATCGACCTGAACCAGACGACCTTTCCGAAGGATTCCGACGCGATCACACAAGGCCTCAGCCTCAGACAGCACATGGGTCGAGAACAGCACCGTGCGACCGTCATTGCGTAAGTCGGTGATAACGCGTCCAAATTCCTGTTGGATCAACGGGTCAAGGCCACGTGTAGGTTCATCAACGACATAAACTGGAACGTCATCCTGCAACGCGCGGATAATGGCTACCTTCTGTCGATTCCCCATCGAGAGGTCACCAATCTTGCGCGACGGGTCCACCTCGAGGCGTTCAAGGAGATCGGACCGTCGTCGGTGGGACCCTCGAGTGAGTCGGGCAAATGCTTCAAGGTATTGATCAACCTTCATAAAGTGATACAGGCTGTTATCACTGGGCAAGAAAATCATGGACTGGCGCGCGGTGGGACCATCGCGAATAACATCATGTCCAAGAACTTCGGCTCGACCAGCTGTTGGTCGCATGAGCCCAAACAACAACCGGATGGTCGTGGTCTTTCCTGCACCGTTCGGACCGAGAAATCCGAAAACCTCGCCCTGGTGAATCGCGAGGCTCAGGTCGGTCAAAGCTTCTACAACGCCATATCTCTTTGTGAGGTTCCACATTTGGATGGCTACTGGGGACATAGGTTGGAATCTTCGAATCGACTATCGGTGGATGAGGCTAAGCAATGGGAAAGGTGGCACGCAACTTACTCTCCATCATTAGGAACAATCGGACTAGAGTTTGCGCATGCAACTTGATCTCTTCCCGCTGCATACCGTGCTTTTCCCTGGATCGCGTCTGCCACTCCATATCTTCGAGCCACGGTATCTAAACATGATCGGGGAATGCGTTAAGAACAACAGTGTTTTTGGTGTAACCCTGATTGCCGATGGGGAAGAAGTTGGGGAGGCTGCGGTGCCACATGGCATCGGAACTACAGCACGGATACAGACCATTGAGAAACAGCCAGATGGCCCACTCGATATTGTGGTCGTGGGAGAAGCTCGATTTCAGATCGATGCCATCATGGCGTACGAGCCGCATGTGGTCGCAGATGTGGCGTTCCTGCCACTACCGGAGAACAATTCCAAGGCAGTTCGAATCAGTGCCGCGGAGGTCCGTAAACGCTTTGATCGCTTAGTGACCGTCATGGTTGAGATCCAGTCGGGTTATATGCCAGTAGTCAAGTTACCGTCCGATATGATTCAGCTCGCATACCTTGTAGCCGCCGGAATGCCCTCCGACCACTTAACCGCTCAGCGTCTTCTTGAGGCACCGACATTACAGTCGTTGTTCGAAATGGAGCAGGCGCTGCTAGACGAACGGATCGAGCAGGCCATGCGGTTGTTACATGACAAGCTTAATGCTCGACGGAATTAGCCCATGGCCAAGACTCAACACATAGACTAAACCTCATGTCGCAGACAGTTAGTTGACACCGTGCGAGGAACGAATAGTTATGGCCGAGAACACTAATGTGGTGGACGACACATACCCGGTGCACGTTGAGATCGTGTATCCCCAACGGAGTTCTCGTCTGCAAGCCCTGCTGGCGTTGGCATTTTTTCCGAAGTTACTGCTCTTGATTCCCCATCACCTCATTCTGATGTTGTTGGGGGCTCTGTCCCTCCTCGTCGCGGCTCCCGTTGCCTTTTTGCTGATATTGATCACCGGTAAACACCCGGCCATCCTTTTCGATTTTCAGGTTGGCGTGCTGCGCTGGAATACCAGGATCACCGCGTGGTTTATTTGTCTCGTTGACAAATATCCTCCATTTCGGATCTATAGCTGAGCGCGACAGGCCGAAACCAATCAAGACGACGCATCCGAAAATCGGCAATCGTTAAGACAACAAGATATGGCCAACAAATCGAAGCATGAACATCCCGATCCGCTTGTGGTTGAAATTAGTGTTCGGAAGTTTCGTGCGGATGACGCCATCGTAGAGATAGAGCGGGGGGTAGATGACGCCCTCCATCAGGGCGCAGAAAGCATTCGAATCGTCCACGGTAAGGGCACGGGCGTACTACGGACCATCGTTGCTGAGATCCTCGATGAGCATCCGGCCATCGATTCCTATGCAATGGCACCGTGGAATGAAGGCGGTACCGGGGTCACCATTGCTACCTTCAGAATCTGAAAGTGGCGTCCTACTGCTGAAGCAGCTCGAACTTAACCTGCGGATCAGACCTCAAAACTCGCTGGCTCACAGCTCGCCGCAAAGCGGTCAGACGATCCGGTGCAATACGATCTGCCGCCAACATCCCAACAACAAATCCGAACGGTAGCGCGACAGCCAAACCAAAAATAAATGCTCTGTAATTTCCCATTAGTAAATTGCTATTGAACGCGCAGCACAATAGGGGCTTCTGCCCAAAATTCCTCCAACCGAAAATACATTCTGCCTTCCTCCGACAGTATATGGATTACAACATCACCAAAGTCCGCCAAAACCCAAAGATCCGTTGACTCACCTTCTATTCGCGGATGTCGTCCTGCAACAACCGGTAGCTCCCGATCCAGTAGATCGAGCAGCGCACGCATCTGCCGCGTGTTCGAAACAGTCGAGACAACGAAATAGTCCGCGATCGTAGTCAAGCCACGAACATCAAGCAACACGCTATCAGTGGCGCCACGTGACGACAGCTCATCCAATACGTGCCGGGCAAGCTCGATCGGGTTCAGCTGCGGAGTGTTGTCACTCAGGATTTCTAACGTCATTTTGGGGTTGAACACCCGCGCTGGTCATTCACATATAGCTGATGAGCAGCCACATACTTCGCGACAGCAGGCGGAACACAAGCACTAATGGAAGACTGTCGGGCGCATAAAGCCCGCACATGCGATGCCGAAATGTCAATCTTCGGCATCGAGTGCAGATGCACCCGATACCGCGCGTTTACCAGTTCGGCCTCAACCTGTGACGGAACACACATTGAGAACCCCGAACGAGGAACAGCAATTATCTGCGCAAGATCCATAAGCTCATCTAGCTTACGCCAGGATGAAATATCCGCGAGAGCATCGGCGCCAATGATTACGAACATCTCAGCAGACGGATGTTCGTCCAGAAAATGCTGGACCGTGTCGATCATGAACGAAGGCGCCGGTCGATCAACATCAATTGATGAAACACCGAACTCACCCGTTCCACCTAGAGCAAGACGAACCATCGCAAGCCGATCACGAGCGCTCGCAATTGGCGGGCCACGCATTGGCGATTGTCGAGCCGGGACAAAAATCACACGACTTAATTTGAATACTGAGAAGACATCGCGTGCTACAGCGACATGTCCGAAATGGATCGGATCGAAGGTGCCGCCGTAGATACCCAGACGGAGAGGCTGTAATACCTCCTCGCTTCTCGTGGAGTTAGCGTTCTGGGCATCGAAGATTCGATCATCAGACGGCACGTTATAGACCACGCAATGTTTGACGTCGACCAGACACAATAGCGCTGTGTAACGCACGGGCAAGAATAGCGGCCCGGAGACCATCCACAGATCCCGGCCACATCTCATCCAAATCCGAGCCGTCAACAAGTGCACGAATCGAGGCACGAAGCGCGTATTCGGAATCACGCGCCTTGATCAGAACAGTTTCGTTGTGATGCTCAATCTCAATTCCCGGCACTGGCGGTACCGTCAGAGCGCGGCCGTCGAGAGCACGAATTTCAGCGTGGCTCCAGTTTGACCAAAGGGATGCACGCGTATTGCCATCACTGAGATCGACAACAACATCACCAAGATCGCCAGTTCCAGGGGCCGCAGCTACCGTCAGCGCAGCATGGCGACCCTCGTTGAAGAAAAGTTCGGCCGCGAGTGAATCGCCAAGACCGAATTCTGAACCAGGTCGCGGCGTCTTGCCAGCAACCAATATCTGATCCGGCGCTTCACCAAAGAGGTAGGCGAGCAGATCCAAAGCGTGATGGACCGTAGCCCAGCTTCGATACCTAGAATCATCCTGATCTAATTGCCATTCCTCTGACTTGTATCGAGGCGACATACTGAGCATGTGCCCAAACATCGGCTCCGGCAAGAGTGTGTGGATCAGCCCCATAATCGGTTCAAATCGCCATGTGAACGCCATGAGCAGTCGACGACCAGCTCTCGCAGCCGCACGGACAAGGCGTCGTGCCTCAAGCACTCCGAATGAGAGCGGTGGGTCCAACAAGACTGGGATGCCAGAATTCATTGCCGCAACCACAAGATTTGCTCGCCTTGCGTCATGCGGTGTGGTCACTATCACACCATCAAGCATCGGAGCGTCCCAAGTCTCGGACACATCACCCCCATATAGAGCCGCACACGCTCGGGCAGTCTGCAAATCAGGATCGATGCAAAGACAAAGTTCGGCCGATTCGATCGATCCGATCACAGCTGCATAAGCCCGTCCGCGCGGACCGCAACCAACAATACCTAGCTTCCGACGAGTCATAGTTGAATTTGCGGACCTGGCACCCTTCACGTCAACCCACCGCCACACGCTAGGATGCTTGGGGTTTGTACAGTTGGGAGATGCCATGGAAACACCACGGCCAAGATTGGACGGTTGGGCACTAGTTCTGGGTGCTTCTAGCGGATTCGGTGCTGCTACCGCTCGCTACCTTGCAACCTGCGGCATGAATATCATCGGTGTGCACTTTGACCGCCGCAATACACAACCGATGGCTGATGCGGTCAAGAGCGATATCGAAGGAAGCGGCCAGATGGCGCACTTCTTCAATATCAACGCGGGTGATGCTGATGCTCGAGCGACCGTACTGGACGCGGTCACTCCTCACTTGAATTCCCATGACCCACCTATACGTGTGCTGATGCATTCGATTGCATTCGGGACTACCGTTCCGTATGTCAGCAGCGCTGACGTCGCTGGTGTTACGCCAAAGCAGATGGACATGACGCTGGATCTTATGGCTAACACGATCGTGTACTGGACCCAAGATCTAACCGCTCGCGACTTACTTGGGCGCGGATCACGGATCTATGCAATGACGAGTGCCGGTACCACAACGATCTGGCCGAGTTATGGTCCTGTCGGTGCAGCGAAAGCTGGGCTTGAGCAGCACATTCGACAACTTGCCGTCGAGCTAGCTCCGCGCGGGATAACCGCGAACGCAATCCGGGCCGGGGTAACCGATACTCAAGCGCTCCGAAAAATACCCGGAAATCAGGCAATGCTAGAACAGGCTCAGCGCATGAATCCGGCCGGGCGACTAACTGAACCGAACGATGTAGCGCGCGCAATTGCAGCATTGACGGTAACTGATGCCGACTGGATCACCGGAAATGTGATCGGTGTTGATGGTGGCGAAAACCTGGTTATGTAGCCATTTCACAGTAAAGAGCACGACACGCTAGGCTTGTGCAGCAAACGGCATCCAAAAGATAGGCTGGCCCATGTAGTTTAGGTCGCGGGAACCGACGACGAATTCCCGCGGGGCGCACACCCACCACGAGCCGCCACAGCAGGTACGGTATAGGCGCCCGAACACAATCCGTGGCGATGTGCACACTCCGAGCAACGATGCCCGGAGACGAAGATCAACCCTTCTCTCTGGAATGGAGTACGCAACGATGTCATTAATTTGGACCCGAGGTTCGCCACGCTGGGTAGCGGTCCTTCGTATCGCCACAGCCACCATGTTGGCGCTCGCAGCCGCAATGATCGTTCGAGGCATTGTGTTGGCTGACGCTGACCCTTCTGGAGAAGCCACAATCGCTTCTGATCCAGCTGCCGGAGTGACCTTCGTCTGGACGTTAATCGCCGGAGCACTGGTCTTCTTTATGCAAGCAGGCTTCGCCTTTCTCGGTGCCGGACTAATCCGAGCTAAAAACACAGTCAACTATCTGACTAAGAACATCCTCGATTTCGCGGCCGGCGGTCTATCGTTCTGGGCTTTCGGATTCGCATTCATGTTCGGCGGTTCAGGAGCCTATCCAGGACTTGATAACGGCAACGCATTAATCGGCTACTCGGGGTTCTTCCTCACCAACGCCGCTTACGATGTTTCGACCTCTATGTTCTGGTTCTTCCAGATGGTTTTTGCCGCCACGACAGCCACAATCGTCGCCGGCGCAATGGCCGAGCGCACACGCGTGACAGCGTACTTGGCATACAGCTTTCTCGTCACAGCACTCATATATCCGATCTACGGACATTGGATGTGGGGTGGTGGATGGCTTGGTGGTGAACAACTCGAGAGTTGGATCGGCGCAGCTGCGGTGGACTTTGCTGGCTCCGGCGTCGTACACACCATCGGAGGAATGCTGGCTTTAGCTGGTGCCGCGACAGTGGGTGCCCGCCTAGGGAAATATGGTCCAAATGGTGAAGTGCGCACCATTAAAGGTCACAACATGGTCTACGTGGTCATCGGCACCTTCATCCTGTTCTTTGGCTGGTTCGGATTCAACGCAGGTAGCACCGTGAACGGAAATGATCTGCGCATTTCGGTCATCATCACGAACACATTCTTGGCCGGTGCGACAGGCGCTGTAACGGCTGCATACGTCCGGCTGTTACAAACGGGACGGATCAGTGCTGCCGACACCTCAAACGGCGCACTGGCAGGTCTCGTTGCGGTAACTGCACCATGCGCATTTATTGCTCCATGGGCCGCTGTGGCCGTAGGGGCAATCGGTGCGCTGGTAATGCTGACAGGCGTCTGGTTCATCGACACTAAGCTGAAGATCGACGACCCCGTAGGTGCGTCGTCCGTGCACGGAGTGGCTGGAGTCTGGGGCTTGCTAGCGGTCGGAATCTTTGCGGATGGTACATACGGTGTAAGCGGACTGGTTGCCGGTAATGCCGCCCAGCTCTTGGCACAATTGATCGCCGCAGTTGTTGCGGTCGTTTGGGCATTGGGGACAGGTTTCCTTCTTTTCGGCGCACTGAAGGCCACGATCGGTCTGCGTGCGTCACGTGAAGAAGAAACGTCAGGTCTCGACATTCCCGAACATGGTGAAGAGACCTATCCGGCGGAGACGGGCGAAACACTTACCGCATAAGTGTTTTCGGAACGTCGATCAGCGCGGGGCCGTGGTTCAAGCCACGGTCCCGTGCCTATACCTAAGCCTCGTAATCCGTGTACGTCTTTAGTTGTAGCCAAATAGAACAGCACGTAGATAAAGTTCTACGCGTGGGCAAGTCGCACTACGCCGTCCGCACGATGTCTAGCCAAACAACACCAGCCGCCAAAACCGCTAGTCAGGCCACATTGAACCTGGATTGAGCACACCATCAGGATCAAAAGCATCCTTGATTCTCCGCATCGCTGCAAGAGTTCCGGCATCGTAGCTTCGGCCCACGAACGGACGCTTTACCCGCCCCAAACCGTGCTCTCCAGAGAGAACCCCGCCAGCTCTCAGACCCGTATCTGCAACGGCTGACAACAAGCTGATGGCCCGCGCCTGCTCATCCAGATCCCCGGGGTCATAGAGTAAGTTGGGATGCAAAGTCCCGTCGGCAGCATGACCAAAAATAGCGACGATGACCTCGGCCTCCAAGGCTAAACGCTTAATTTCCACAAATGTAGATGCCAATTGCCTCCGTGGCACGCAGATGTCTTCGCCAATTTTGGCCGGACGAATTTGAGCAAGCGAAGCAGTAATGCCGCGACGCGCATCCCACCAGCGTTCTGCACGAGCAGCATCCACACCTTCGAGCCCTGCGCCATCCGAACGCAGAACAGCATCGAGGTGCCTCGCTGAAGCTCGCACTTCTGATTCCTCACCATCGAGTTCAGCCAGCAGCAACCCCCCAGCCTCTCGAGGGAACCCCCACGATCGAGATCGTTCGAGGGATTCAATCGTCACATCGTCAAGAAATTCAAGCTTCGCTGGGTTGATACCCTCTTCAATGATCTTAACTACCGCATTAAGAGCGCTTGGCCCGTCGGAAAACGCGGCGGCCCGAACCGCATGACTCACAGGCAACGGACGGAGCTGAAGTCGTACACCGGTAACAATACCGAGCGTCCCCTCCGACCCTATCAAGAGATCGATCGCGATATCGTCTCTTCCACGCTCCAGCACCACGGCTCCATGTTGCGGTGTAACGACGCGTAGACCAATAACCGCATCACGCGTCACGCCATACTTGAAGCCATATGGGCCTCCCGCATTCGTCGCTACGTTTCCACCGATCGTGGCAGCCGCTTCACTTGATGGATCTGGAGCATAAAGTAATCCGTGACGAGCAGCGTACGATCGAAATGTAGCTGTAACCACACCCGGATCAACCCAAGCACTGCGACGATCCACATCAAAAGACCTGATCTTACGCATTCGATTCGTGTCGACCACGAGCGATCGAGACGGCGGAACAGCTGAAGCCGCGAGACTTGTAGCACCCCCACGGGCGATGCACGGCACACCAAATGCCGCCGCTGCCTGAACAGCAGCCACGACGTGGGCTTCAGTTTCCGCAAACAACACCGCATGCGGATCGCCTCGATACCCCATGGTGGCGTCGTACCCATATGCAACAAGACGATCGGGATCGATAAGCAAACGCTGCCAGCCAACAGTGCTGGCGAGTTCATCAAGTAACCCCTGATCCATTTAAAACTACAACCGAAATTCCGAAACTGCACTCAGCCCCAAAAGCGAAGCATCAAGCGCTCGAAACAGTTGAAGTAGCACGATTGCCCTATGCCTACAGGCCGACCACTTAGCGACCAAGCTCTTAAATTTGCGTCTCATTCAGATTTCGCTCGGTCGGATCAAGACTATAGGCAAGGGCACAATCCGTCAGCAGTAGCACCGCACGATACGACGTGCGTTTACCCGAGTGTGTTTAGACCGAACACGCCGCACAGGAAAAAACCTGCACAGCCGTATGTTTAGCCCTTCTTGAGAAGGGGAAGCCCAGTCCTAGGGTTCTCAGACACTACATAACCTTCTGGCAAATCATCCACGGCACCTTCACCAGCAGCCTTAGCAAAATAGTAGATTCGCTGCTGGCGCCCACCCCGTAAGGTGACCTCACGGGTATGCAGGTAATAACTGGTACCGGACTTTTTACTTACTACGCTATAGGCCACGAAGTTCTCCTTATAACTGCCACGTCTCAGTGACGTTGGACCACTTGCCGGAGCATACCTGTAAATATGAGCGAACGACAAAGTTTCGGATTGCGTCATAAGCAGAAACGGTTTCTAATCACCACCCCCAAGCAACAGCCAGAACTCCGTGACATCCGAAAATACGGTCTTGGCCTTTTGCCAAATTGAGCATTCAGAGAGACTTGGAGCCGGACCATCGACAAGGGATTCCAAATGGCACATCCCATTCCGTGGAAGCCTCTGAGCGTTACCGCTATTCGATCACGCCTCCGAACGCGTCACAACGAGCTTCCGGTTCACGTCGTGCCGTTAACCACTTCCACTCAGGACGACGCACAATCGGCTCTAAAAGCTGGAGCTCCCCACGGCACCGTATTCGTAGCGGAAAGCCAAACAAAAGGGCGTGGACGACACGGACGTCGTTGGTTGACAACGCCTGGAAGCCTCCTGTTTTCGCTCGTCATACGAGGGATCGCAACCGGTGGCGATACGCTCGGTCAACTCACAATCGCAGTCGTCGTATCTATCGCCCAAGTTCTCGAACATCACACGGGTGCATCAGCCCTAATCAAATGGCCCAATGACCTCATGTTTGGCCAAGCCAAAGCTGGCGGGGTTCTAATCAACGTTCAAGGATCAGACGCGATCTTAGGTGTCGGTCTGAATCTGTATGGCAGCGCAGGGCTCACCGACGGACAGGCAACGACTGCTGTCGCCAACTTCTCGAATCGTCCATTCGAACGAAATGCGTTACTCGCCGTCTTGGTAGACACAATACTGGATGGAATAGACACAAACAGCCATAGATCCGCAGCAGTGTTTGACGAGTGGGTCAGTCGTTCGGCTGTCATGGGACGTGCGGTCGAGATACAAGATCGCACGCGCCGAATTGGCCACGTAACCGGATTCGATCCGAGCGGTGCACTCTTTCTCCGAGAAACCGACGGCTCAGTCACGAAAATTACAAACACCAACGGCTCTCTTCGAGTCTTGTCATGGGAAAACGCTATACCTGACGCGGAACCAAGTCAGACGCCTTAGTCGTGACGATTCAAGCAACAGAAAGCTGCTCTTTAGGGACACAGGCAAATAGAAGATCTATTTCCTTAAACCGATGGTGGCCAAAAGCCACGAACTCAAAACTTCCGCAATCATTGATTGGTGTCTTCGTGCTTACCGCAATTATGGCCGTCGGTGCCACGCTGCGTCTCATAGGCCTCGACTGGGACCACGGACAGCACCTCCACCCAGACGAACGCTTCCTAAGCATGGTGCTAGTGGACATCCAGCCGACAGCAAACGCGCTCACGTACTTTGATCCAGCTACGTCACCCTTAAATCCATTTAATCACGGGATTGATTTCTTTGTTTACGGGACGTTCCCGTTGTTCCTAGTCGACTCAATCGCACGTGTGCTCGATCGCGCCAGTTACGACGACACCTACCTCGTAGGGCGAGTGCTCTCAGCACTTTTCGATACCGGAACTATCGCCGTCGTCTTTCTCTTAGGTCGCCGGTTGTTTGGGATCTGGACCGGACTAGTGGCCGCCTCACTTATGGCATGCGCCGCACACTCGATTCAAATCGCCCACTTCTTTACCGTCGATACATTTGCCACCTTCTTCGTGACATCGTCCATATGGCTGATGTCGCGCTTTGCGGATCTACGAAACCCGCGCGATCTCACTCTGGCAGGTATAGCCATCGGCCTCGCTATGGCAAGCAAGTTAAGCAGCGGACTACTAATCCTGCTGTTTCTCGGATGGTGGTCCTACGTCGGAATCCGTGAGCATCTGTTCTCTGGACGCTGGAATCGATGCCACGTCTGGCCGTTACAGGCCGCAACACTCTTGGCTTTCGCCGCACTGACGTTCCGTCTATTCCAGCCGTATGCATTTCGTTACGCATCACCGTTCGACTGGAGACTTTCACCAACTTTTACCAGTGCACTAACTCAACAACACGCGATCCAAACAGGCGAACTCGACTGGCCTCCCGGAATTCAGTGGGCGGGCACAGCGCCATTGCTTTATCCAATCGAGCAGATAATCCGATGGGGAGTAGGCCCAGCCTTCGGAATAGCCGCCTTCATTGGACTCGCCCTAGCAATGATCGTGTGGTGGAAAAGCGGTCATCACCCTCTAGCCATCCCCATCGTCTGGACCGTTCTAAATTTCGCAGTTTTCGGCACGTTCGTCCTAAAAACAATGCGCTATTTCCATCCGATCTACCCAATGCTCGCCTTAGTGACGGCATGGACATTCATCTGGTTGTGGCGAGGAGGTCGGAAACCATGGTTGAAAGCACAACGCCACCGCCGACTAGCAATCGGATGCGTGCTGTCTGCCGTGCTAGGAGCTAGTGTTCTCTGGGCTCTCGCCTTCGTGCAAATCTATGGTCGAGACCATTCGCGAGTCGCTGCATCGGCCTTCATTTATGAGCATGTACCACACGGATCATCAATCGTCGTTGAACATTGGGATGATGCGCTTCCTTTAAGGCTTCAAGATCGTGATCCAAGCCGGTACAAGATCCGTGAGCTCCGCGTCTTCGACCAGGACTCGGAATCCAAGCGACGCGAATTAATCGAAGTACTCGGTTCAGCCGATCTAGTAATTCTCGCAAGCGACCGCGGCGCAGCAACCATTCCGCGTATACCGCAACGATATCCATTGACGCGACAGTATTACCAAGCACTAGTTGATGGATCACTTGGATTCGAGCTGCTCGCCACATTTAGGTCCCAACCATCGCTTGGCCCGTGGTTATTTGACGATCGTGATGCGGAAGAGGCTTTCACCGTCTATGACCATCCAACAGTCTCGCTTTATCGTCCCCGAACTGACCAAGTTGCTGACGATGTTCGCCACCGGCTCAGCACGATCGACATACGGGGAGCTAGTAACGTGCTGCCCAAAGCAGCGACAAGTCGCAGCACCAATCTTCCCGATCAGGAAACTGCAACAATCACTGCGTCAGCGAGCTGGCCCACGCAGTTCGTTGATCGACCAATTCACGGCTTCGCCGCTATGCTCGCGTGGTTTGCCAGCGTATGGATTGCAGGCCTCATTACCTGGCCGCTGACTTGGTTAGCCTTGCGCCAACTTCCTGATCGCGGCTACGCCGCTGCGCGGGTATTAGGACCTGCAGCATTGCTGATTCCAGGCTGGTGGTTTGCCAGTCTGGGAATAATCGAATTCAAGATTCCAGCGATCATACTCAGTGCCTTACTGGTGACCATGTTTTCCATAGGCTTGTTGTGGCCTCATCGACATCGTTTTTTCAGGTCAATCACCAAAAACGCCGGAACAATCCTGCTAACAGAAGCGCTGATGGTGATCGCTTTCGTTGTGATGTCGTACATACGCGCTCAGAATCCTGATTTATGGCACCCAGTCTTTGGTGGTGAAAAGCCGATGGACTTCGCACACCTAAACGCAGTACTGCGAAGCCCATCATTCCCACCGTACGACCCGTGGTACGCGGGGAGCCGACTGAACTACTACTACTTTGGTCATGTACCAACAGCCGCACTTGCTAAGACGCTCGGTATCGTTCCATCCGTGGTATATAACCTCGCAATCGCAAGCGCCTTCTCCGCAGCAATCGTCGCGGTCTTCGCTGCAGCATCGAGCCTCTGGACAGTGTTGAGTCAGCGATCAGGCGAAGCAATCGCCGCTGGGCTCAGCGCAATAGCACTCATTCTCATCGCCGGCAATCTCCACCCTGCACTTCAACTTATTTCGTTGGCGCAACACAGCGTCGGTAGCACCAGCATTGGTGTCCTTGCCGCCCCTAGTGTTGTCCTGAGTGGAAAGCTCGCCCGCGACTTTGACTTCTGGGCCCCGACCCGTGTAATCCCAAACACCGTTAACGAGTTCCCATGGTTCACCTTTCTATATGGCGACCTGCATCCACATCTGATGAACTTCGCAAACACCGGGGTCTCGCTCATCGGATCAGTAGGAATCCTCGCTGTGGGTGAACAGATGCGACATCGGCGCACTTCCAACTGGCGCCTGTGGGTCGGTTCACTTGTCCTGCCAACATTTGTGCTCGCACTACATCGTGTAACAAATCCATGGGACTTCCCTACCTACGCAGTAGTGACGATCGCAACACTGGTGTACGCCCTCTGGCGGAGCAGTCAGTACACGGCGCGCACAATAGGTGCGATTACCGGCTGTGCCTCAGTCGCACTATTCGTTGTTTCACAACTCCTTTTCTGGCCTTTTCACTCAACCTATGTTGACTTCTTCAGCGGAATAGCACTTACGCCTGAAACAACCCTTACAGCGAGTTGGCTGGTGATGTTCGGAGCTCCCATTGCAATTCTGATTACATACTCAGTTCTGACACTCGCTCACGATTCGAAGCTAGCTTCAGCAAACCAAGTCTTCAAAGGCCCACTTTTTTCGATCTTCACGATTGCATCGCTTTCCATCGTAGCGATGATGGCCGTGACGTTCGGATGGTCCGTCGGCACGCTTGCCGGAGGGCTCATACTCGTCGGTGGCATGGCCGCATGGAGATCCCGTAATAACCCAACCACACTTGCTCCATTGGCACTCTTGCTCGCTGGAATCTCGCTAACAATGATCCCGGAATTCGTGGTAATTCGTGATGATATCGGTCGTCTCAACACGGTGTTCAAAACGTACTTACAAGCATGGATGCTCCTCGGATTGGGAGCTGCGCTCGCATTGCCAGCACTGGTGCGCCATATTCGGCGTATACGCGTCACTCACTTTGCATGGCTGCAAACAGCCTGGGCTGCCGTCATTGGCATGGTGGCAATAACGGCCTTTGCTTATCCATTTTTAGCAACACCACACAAGCTAGGCTTGCGAATTCAGCCGCTTAAACCAACGCTCAATGGCGAGGCGTACCTAACTGGTGGACAAATACTTGACCAAGGAGTCCAGATCAACCTGACTGCCGACTACCGAGCAATCACGTGGCTAAGGAACAATATTGTAGGAGCACCAACATTAGCTGAGACGCCCACAACGATCTACAGGTGGGGAGGAAGGATTTCGGTTTATACCGGCCTCCCATCAATAATCGCCTGGGACTGGCACGCCAAACAACAACATTGGGGTTACGCGCATGAGGTTGAGGCGCGATTTAACGACGCTCGCGAACTTTTTACTACACGGAACGTTCAACGTGCTGAAACACTCCTCTCGACGCTCGGTGTTGAATTAATCTACGTCGGAGAACTGGAGAGAGCCCTATACCCCGCCGAAGCCCTAGCCAAATTCGACCGCATGAAAGCGATGGGAGTACACGCCATCTATCGCGATGGCACCACCGTGATATATCGTTTGAGTAAGAATTTTCAGTTACCCCCAGTAGGCTGACCCCCAGCCGGAACATTAGATGAGATGGTCTCCCAACTCTTAACCCGTGTCGTTTTGCAGCAAGTTACTCAGCGCGTACTAGCTAGCGTGCTAGAACAATTGCCCGGACGTATCGCTCAAGACCGAGCAAACACATCCGAAACAGCAACTACCGATCTAGATCAAATGAATGCGCTTGCTATCGACGAGATTCAGACCAAGCTGACAGAAACCCAAGAGTTGATCGAGCACACCGCAGAACAGTTGCGTGCTCTCGAAAAACGATCACGATGGCAACGCGTTGTACTGAATATCATCACGGCAACCGTCGTGTATTGCGTAGGATTTGGAACAGCGGTGGTATTGGCTCTATTAGGATCCTTTAACTAATTTACCTCGTCTGCCCATCTATAAGAACATCAGCCAAGTCAAGAACAAAATGCAAGCCTACTCCGAGCACTACTGGCCGTGCGGCTGACACAAACATGGCAAGAAGGCCCAGCACAAGTGCCACCTGAATGCGGTGCAGCGGACGGTCAACAGCAATCGGCTTGCTCTGATCATCATATTTCAGACCAGGTAAATCGCCCGTGAGCGCAAAAATAGCCCCGCGAAGAGGGTTTTGGACACCATATTTCCGGATCGCGCCCGGATAGTGATCGATATCAATGAAGACCGAAGCGGCAACGAACGCCACCTGTCGAAGCCCCCGCAACTGCATTAGTTCAGCAGACACCAGACCGATAGCCAAATGGTCAACGAAACGCACCTGTGAAGTCCTTATATACACCCTCAATCAACAGCCACCTACCCGTCGAGTCTGCCGAGTGATATCAATTCTCATTAAGAGTACGAAAAACGTTGTTGGTGGTCTGTCTGCACATGCGCTCGCTAATTTGAAGTTGGTGCAGTCAAGACCTCCGTTAGCGTCGTTGACACGCAAGCAAGTACCGAATCCATTGAAACACACACGTAATAAGCTGCAACAAACGTGCGGTGCGACCTACCTAATCACATGCGCAGCCAGACAACACGCGACTTAACGATGAATGATCCGAAATGCAAACCCCGAGGTGCAACCGTCGGATCAGCTGGCCACGTCGACCATGGAAAATCCACTTTGATCGAAGCGCTGACCTCGATAAACCCAGACCGGCTCCTCGAGGAGAAGAAACGAGGCCTCACCATCGATCTCGGATTTGCTTGGTTAACCCTCCCAAGCGGACGGGAACTCTCGATCGTGGATGTGCCCGGTCATGAACGGTTCATCCATAACATGTTGGCTGGCATCGGGGGAATTGATGCCGTCCTGCTCGTCATAGCTGCCGACGAAGGTGTAATGCCTCAAACACGCGAGCATCTGGACATTATCAATCTCCTAGAGATTAAGAGAGGGATTGTAGTCCTATCGAAAATCGATTTGGTTGATGATGAGTGGACTGACCTCGTGGCTGACGACGTACGGAGCCTAATCGAAGGCACCACACTCTCGGACGCCCCAATCGTACGTGTCTCTATCCCTGAGCAACGTGGGCTCTCTGACTTAACCCAGACTCTGGACACAATTCTCTCAGTTAAGCGTCACCCACCGGAAAACCAGAAAGCCCACTTACCCATCGATCGCGTATTCACAGTGTCAGGATTCGGAACAGTCGTCACCGGGACACTTTCAGGGGGTCCTCTTCGAATCAATGATAGGCCCGCTATATATCCACACCAACGTACCGTTCGCGTTCGGAATTTACAGACCCACGAATCAGCTATCGAAATTGCACGGCCCGGAAATCGAGTTGCGGTAAACCTTGGTGGTGTGAACCCACATGAGCTTCATCGTGGCACTGTACTGGCAGAACCCGGATCCGTTATCGAAACGCACCGAATTGATGCCCGACTACGAATGTTGCCAACAGCACCACGTGCCTTGAAAGCAGGCGAGCGAGTGGCGCTACACATAGGTACCGCCGAGCTGACAGCCCGCCTTCGCATACTCGAAGCAGATCCTATTCCTCCGGGAAGCGAAGGGTGGGTCCAGTGGCGGCTATCTGAGCCGATTGCCACGATCCGCGACGATCGATACGTGATCCGTCGACTCTCACCCGCCATGACTATTGGCGGTGGAACCGTCGCGCGTGCATTAGCACGCCGCCTACCGCGCGACGATGCTAAAACCCTAGCCGCGCTTGAGCACGCTGCGAGTGGTGATCCCGTAGCCGTTATGCACGACGCACTTCGTGACGGGCCAGTGAATGTGGATGAGTTAGCACGGCGAACTGAACTCGACGAACATCTCATCAACCAAACCATCGCGACACTGGTGAGTTCCAAGGACGTAAGTGTGATCGGTACCTACGTCGGTACAAAGCACTTCTTCAAGAAAAAGATAGCTGAGCTCACCGCCGTTTTAACGAATCACTACAACCACGATCCAACCGGACCCAACCTGAATATTACAGAACTAGCACAGGCACTAGACGTCTCCTTCGACCTTTTGACACAGATCTTCGCCGCGCCTGAGGTCGGAGGAAACATACTTGTGCAAGGGTCACGTGTATCCCTCGCAAATCTACGTGTGGAACTCGGTGAGCATGATGAACAATCGGCACGTCGTCTGATCAAAGAGCTTGATCACGGAGGACCAACTCCGCCACCTTTGACAAGAGTGGTCAAGTCAAGCAACACATCCAAGAATACTGTCGCAGCCCTCGTCGACACAGGAAGGATCGTGATGCTAGACCGTGACATCGCGATTTCACACCGCACCTTCGTCAAATGGCTTACGGAGGTACGCAGGATCGGTGCTACAGGTTCGCCCTTTACTATCCGTGAAGTGCGAGACGGGCTGGGCACAAGTCGCAAGTTTGCCCTAGCGTTTCTTGAACACCTCGATGGTCGATCGCTAACGCGGAGAGTTGGTGACGCACGCGTATGGCTTCAGCACGACATTGAGATCGACTAAGCTCACGCATCAGGCAATACCACAAGTCCGGGTAAGTCTCGTCCTTCAATAAATTCCAGTGCAGCACCACCGCCTGTGCTGAGATGACCCATACGATGAGCCAGACCGGCCGTCTGCACCGCTGCCGCGGCATCACCGCCAGCAGCGACCACAAAGCCCGGCGAGTCTGCTAGAGCTCGGACAATCGCCTGAGTTCCTTTCGCAAAGACGGCGCGTTCATACACGCCAACCGGACCGTTCCAAATCACTGTTCGAGCACTGCTAAGGATCTGTGTGTACATGGCGGCGGTGTCTGGCCCTATGTCCAGAACCATCTGATCGCACGGAATCGCATCGACCTCGACGACCGCTACAGATGCATCGTCTACGGGTGAAGCAGCGACTACAACATCTGTGGGCAGCATGAGCCGACAAGAAAACTTTTGTGCTATCTCGCGTACGGCAGCAACTACGTCCGACTGGCCAGGCTCCACCAGTGAACGCCCCATATGATGACCGAAATTCTTGAGAAACGTATTGGCCAATCCGCCGCCCAACATAAGCACATCCACGACAGACGCTAGCTGCTCCAACACTCCAATCTTGTCGGAAGTCTTGCCTCCGCCAAGAATCGCAACATAGGGTCGATCAGGATGACGGGTCGCACGCTCCAGAGCCTCGATCTCAGCACACATCAACGGTCCCGCAACGGACGGTAAGATCCCCGGCACACCAACAGTACTTGCATGCGCCCGATGGGCCGCCCCAAAGGCATCACCGATATAACAGTCCGCTAGATTAGCGAGGGACGTAGCGAATTCAGGTTCATTTCGCTCCTCACCCGGGTGAAAGCGAAGATTCTCAAGCATAAGAATCTCACCATCCCGAAGCCCACGGACCAAAGCAGAAACGTCCGGACCAACGCTGTCAGGCGCCATTGATATATCAACACCGAGCAATCCGCCTAAACAAGTCGCGACTGGTGCCATTGAAAGCGTTCGATCGACATGACCCCTCGGACGTCCGAGATGTGCTGCCAATATGACACGCGCACCACGCGCCCGTAGAACATTGAGGGTCGGCTGTACCGCCCTAAGCCTCGTATCGTCACGAATCCGGCCATCCATAAGAGGCACGTTCGCATCAACACGCACGAAGACGCTTTGCCCTCTTACCTCAAGATTATCGATACCGCGCTTCATCGCGATGCTTGCTCAGATTCGAGCAGCCACACCGATCCGCGAACCAATCATCACTGCTACATCTCCGATGCGACACGCATAACCCCACTCGTTGTCGTACCAAGCCGCAACCTTTACGAGATTGTCCCCGATGACCATCGTTGACTCGGCATCAACAATTGATGAACGCGAATCGCCACGCAGATCAACCGACACGATTGGCTCATCACAAACGCCAAGAATTCCTGTCATTGGACCATCGGCCGCCGTACGCAGCACTTCGTTGATCGTTTCAACGGTTGCCGCCCGTTTCAACAGCGCGACAAATTCAACGATCGAAACCGTAGCAACAGGCACACGGTAAGCCGCCCCATGCATCCGACCGGCCAAATCCGGAATGACCAATCCGATCGCGCGAGCAGCCCCAGTGGCAGTGGGAACAATGCTCAGCGCACTTGCCCGGGATTCACGTAAGTCTCGTCCCGAGCCATCAACCAAACTTTGAGACGATGTGTAGGCATGGACTGTGGACATTAACCCCTTCTCTACTCCAAATTCGCGATGAACGACATCAAGCGGTGGCCCCAAGCCATTCGTCGTGCATGACGCATTACTCACCACATGATGCGCAGCTGGATCGAATTGACTCTCATTCACACCCAGGACGATCGTCATATCCGCATCGGAAGAGGGCGCGGAAATCAACACAGTGCGCGCACCTGCTTCAAGGTGTCCAGCCGCTCTTGCTCGTTCGGTACCGACGCCCGTCGCCTCAACGACGAGATCAGCTCCTAAATCACCCCACGGCAGCTGGTCCCACTCGCGAGTTGACAAATAGGAAATCGCCATTCCGTCAATACAGATTTCCGATCCCTTTTCCTCTATGGTGCGCTCGAATTGGCCATAATTACTGTCATACCTAAGCTGGTGAATAGCCGTACCTATCTCAGCAAGATCGTTGATACCGACGATCTCAACCTCCGGATGCCGCTCAAGTAGAGCACGCAGCGTCAAACGACCTATTCGGCCAAAGCCATTAATTCCAATTCGCACCAACCATCTCCTCTCAACGTCAATCGGTAATCCTACGTGGCCGAGCGGATACTCTCACGTCTCCCTCTTACCCACCCTATTCGACCACAAATATTGCGCGATTCGAGCCAGAACGGGCAACATCAGTGCGAACGTGCGGTCCAACTATATTTTTTGGAGAGTGAGGAGCGATGGTGGACCGCATTCTTGACCGGATTGAATGTCCAGCTGATCTACGTCCGATGACAGACGACGAACTAGTCCAACTTGCCAATGAAATCCGGCGCACAATCATCAAAACTGTTGGTGAAAACGGGGGACACCTAGCGAGTAATCTCGGTGTAGTCGAGATCACTTTGGCTTTACATCGTGTACTCGATAGCCCGAACGACAAGATCATCTGGGATACAAGCAACCAAACATATCCTCACAAACTTGTGACCGGTCGGGCACGTGAGTTTGAGACACTACGCAAACCTGGTGGCTTGTCCGGCTTTGCCGCGCGTGAAGAGAGTGCACACGATGTAATAGGTGCGGGGCATGCAGGCACCGGTGTGTCAGCAGGAGTCGGTATCGCACTTGCAAGCCGTCTGCGTGGCGAGCGAACAGCGACCGTAACGGTAATTGGCGATGGTTCATTCACAGCCGGCGTTGTGTTTGAAGCACTAAATCAAGCGGGCGACCTTCGCCTGCCCTTCGTAGTCCTACTGAACGATAACGGTATGTCCATTTCGCCTAACGTCGGTGCAATCAGCCGCAATCTGCGACATGGTCATAAGTCATGGTCGCCCAAAAATGCAGACATCAGGAAAAGATTCACAGATACACAACTAGCTTCAAGTCCTACAGACCCGTATGCCAATCCAAAAGATCTCTGTGCAGCTTTCGGCTTCGA
The DNA here is from genome assembly GCA_964422795.1 of uncultured Chloroflexota bacterium. GTDB lineage: Bacteria > Chloroflexota > UBA11872 > UBA11872 > UBA11872 > UBA11872. The sequence goes on along the minus strand of CAYRCL010000032.1, from coordinate 7,648 downwards.
GTATGTCGGACCCGTGGACGGACACGACCGCGTAGCGCTGGAGCTAGCACTACAACAGGCCGTGGATCTTCAACGCCCTGTCTTGGTTCATTCATTCACACGTAAGGGTAAGGGGCTGAACACCGCAGAAACCGATCCCGTGACCTGGCACCAACCGCGAACAGGGCAAGCTGTCGGCGCCGCCAATGCCACAAGCTACAGCAAGGTTATGGCACGAACGTTGGCCCATCTGGCGCGCACGGATAATCGGATCGTCGCGGTGAGCGCAGCGATGATGGAAGGCACCGCACTCACCGAGATGCAGGCCGAACACCCTGGGCGTGTCTTCGACGTTGGAATCGCTGAGGCACATGGTGTCGCGCTAGCTGCCGGCATGGCGACACAGGGGTTACGCCCTGTTGTATGCATCTACAGCACATTCTTACAACGTGCATTTGACCAGATCGTGCACGATGTTGCTATCCAGCGCCTACCCGTAATTTTTGGGGTGGATCGTGCTGGAATCGTTGGAGATGATGGCCGCACTCATCACGGTGTTCTCGATCTTGCGTACCTCCGAGCGATCCCAAACCTTATCGTGGCAGCACCAAAAGATGAGAATGAATTACGCCACATGCTACGGACCGCTCTTGCCGCGGACTGTCCATTTGCAATCCGGTACTCGCGTGGAGCTGGAATCGGAACCTCGGTAGACGGGGATCCACAAGTCCTGCCCGTCGGACGGGCTGAACTGATTCGTGATGGCTCCGACATTGCATTACTCGGTATCGGATGGGGAGTTACACCCGCACTACAGGCGGCCGAAGAATTGGAACGGATCGGCCTCCAAGCGGCCGTCGTAAATGCACGGTTCGTCAAACCACTCGATCGAGACCTGATCTGTGAGTTAGCTACTCGAACACGCCGAATCATCACTGTGGAAGACCACAACAAAATGGGCGGCTTCGGAAGCGCTGTTGTGGAGTTGCTTACCGACAACGATTTGGGGGACATTCAGGTTCGACGCATCGCCTTGCCCGATGAATTTCACGAACACGGCCCCCCCGACAGCATTCGGGCCGAGCACGGAATCACCGTCTCAGGAATTGTACGTACGGCCTGCCGCCTCGCAGACCCAACGATCGACACACGCATCGAATCGGGGCGCCTGATCGTTGGAGCCTAACCGAGAGTAGGTTCCACGGTGGGGTACAAGCCACAATGACTGTTCCGAACATTTTCTTGCGCTACCGTGACTGCCTCGACGAGGAACTCCATCGGGCGACACGTGGTCCTGACCTGCCGCTCTACACCATGATCCATTACCAACTCGGTTGGGTCGATGCGCACGGAGAACAAGAACAGGCGGACCGAGGCAAAGCGATTCGCCCTACACTCTGTCTGCTGATGTGTGAAGCCTTGGGTGGTGAGATCAGCGAGGCACTTCCCGCAGCTGCCGGCCTTGAGCTCCTGCACAACTTCTCGCTCATTCACGACGACGTAATGGATAGCGACCAAACACGACGCCATCGCCCAACAGTATGGTCATTGTGGGGACGTGCTCAAGCAATCGACGCAGGTGATTTACTCCACGTGCTCGCAATGCTGAGTGTTCTCCAGAGTGGGAAATCAAGATCTGAACCACTGCTGGCCCGGGACGCATCTCAGGTTGTGGCCTGCGGGTGTAAGCTCGTGACCGAGGGGCAGCATCTTGACATCGCTTTTGAGTCCCAGATAGACGTCGAGATCAACGACTACATCAGCATGATCGAGCGCAAGTCAGCCGCACTGATCTCGGTCGCTTTTGAACTTGGCGCAATCTTCGCCGGCAATGTGTCCGAAGTTCGGAACGCCTGCAAAAAGTATGGTCACGCACTCGGGATAGCCTTTCAGATTCGTGATGACATGCTCGGAATCTGGGGGGATCAAGACATCACCGGAAAGCCTGTGGGCGCTGACATCCGTAAGCGCAAGAAGACTCTCCCCATTATTCACGCATTCGAGCACGCAACTGGAGCTGATCGTACATCGATCCGATCCATGTTTAGCAACGTGGAAGAGATTCCTGATGTCGATCGTGTAATGAAAATCCTGGAAAACGCCAAGTCAAGGCAATTCACCGAAGACCATATGAAACTTTATTTCCAGCGTGCATCCAAAATCCTGTCCGATCTTCCTGTAAATGACTGGGGGCGTACGAACCTCAACGAGGTCGCATCGTTCATAGTCGCACGCACAAAGTAGCGGTTCCGAAGAGGCCCTACTGGGACGCACCAACCGCTATGGATTCTGGGGGTTTCTCCCGCGAAGCCTCCTCGTATAGATCAAGAAGCGCGGATGCCAAAGCTTTTGGGTCGTGGTGGCAAGGGTCACCAACAGCGACCACATCGGCCATAACAACCTGTACACCCGCATCAAGCAACTCAACCTGAACGGCCGGATCGCACTTCACCATGTGAGCACCACTCGATCCCTGCAACTCCAGGCGGACATTGCTATTCGCCAAGGTGTATTGGAACAGACCAGAACCGACGTGCTGGGTGAACGACATCACATGGTCAGCAGGACCATAGCCATCCGTTTCCCCAGGCTCCGTCGCGACATTACACACGTACACCTTGACGGCCTTAGAGGCACGTACAGCCGTTGCAACATCACTTACGAGTAAATTTGGTATCACGCTCGTAAACACACTGCCTGGTCCAAAAACAATCATATCGGCAGCTAAGATCTCCTTAATAGCCTCTCCGTTCGCCGATACGAATCGAGGTTCGATGAAAACCCGCGAAATGCGTTTACCAGCCGAACGTATGCGGGATTCACCTCGCACGATCGATTGATCCGCCATCTCAGCTGCTAATCGAACATCTGACAATGTTGACGGGAGAATTCGTCCCCGTACACGAAGTACTTCACTAATCGCGTTTATACCGCGCTCGAAGTTTCCATCATTTAAATCCGCCATAGCAGCAATAAGAAGATTCCCCAGACTGTGTCCTTGTAGTCCCTGACCTCTGCTGAATCGATACTCCATGAGGTCATGCATTAACGATTCAGAGTCCGCGAGCGCAGCTAAACATTGGCGAACATCACCGGGCGGCATCAGGTTAAATTCTTCCCGTAGTCGTCCGGAACTCCCTCCGTCATCGGCCACCGTCACAACGGCCGTGATATTCGTAGTCCGTTCTTTTAGGCCGCGCAACAACACACCAAGACCCGTACCCCCACCAATAGCTACAATTCGCGGCCCACGCTGTAGTCGACGATTCTGATAAAGAATTTCCGCTAAATTGTCGTCAGGATCGACAATCACCGATAAGACACTTTTCCACAACATAGTCGCGCCTACAGCAACGAAGATTAGACCGCCAAGGCCAACGACGATCTCACGTATTGGGTGCTCCAAGAACTGCAGCGTGATCAAATAGACAACCGTGCCAGCCGGCCCCGGAACATCGATCGTCCGATACACGAACGCTAGAAACATCGCCAGTGCAAGAGCCAAAATAACCGTACCGAGGAAAATTAGAAGGAGGTAACGCTTGACGCCAATACCAAGCGTCAGCCAACGTCGCGAGCGCAATCAAGAATCCTGGCGACGCACAGCTGCGTCAGAGCCGAAGATGGGAACACTGGAAGTTCCCGTTAGAAATCTATGAAAATCGAGCATTGGACTGAAGTATACGAGCCCGAGCCAAATCGTGAATCTCAAACATTCCGACTGCTCACGCAGTCATCCCACGTGGCCGCACTGCGCCCACCGCGTCCACACCAATCCAGGACACGGATTATCACCGATGATTAAGCCGTCACCAATTCAGCTGATCGCGCTCGATCTCGATGGCACTCTCGTCAAAGGCCAAAACGGCGTTACCGACCGGGTACGGGCCTCGATCCGGTCAGCTCAAGCTGCAGGGATTCAAATCACGATTGCGACGGGTCGGATGTATCAATCAGCACGTCGTTTCGCTGAAGATCTTGGGGTTACCGTACCCATTATTTGTTACCAAGGTGCAATGGTCCGGAACCCGATCACTGATGAAGTATTTACCCATGACACGGTGCCTCATGGTGCTGCATTAGCTGCCATCAAATTTGCCCGCGGTATCGGCCTACATGTAAACGCCTACCTTAACGATCAGCTGTACATGGAGGCAGCAACGCCCGAGGGTCGCTTTTACGCCGCATCATCCAAGGTCACAATTAATCTTGTAGACGATCTGGCGTTCGCGATCGAGCATGGGACAACCAAATTGGTCTTCGTCACTGACGAGGATCGCGTGCTTGACACCATTACTGCACTTGAGCATCACTTAGGCGAAGATGTTCGAGTAACCCGATCTCATCCCCGCTTTGCCGAAGTTATTGGGCGGGAAGTAAACAAGGGCCGGGCGCTTCGTGCGGTTGCCGAGTCCCTGAAGGTACCGATACAAGCCACGATGGCCATTGGGGACAACCTCAACGACCTTGACCTCGTACAGGTAGCAGGGATCGGCGTAGCCATGGGAGACGGCGATCCCCGCGTGCTCGCATGCGCTGATTGGATAACCGGGACCTATGAAGAAGATGGTGTCGCGCAGGCAATCGACCAAATCCTCGGTGACGTGGAAAACACAGAGCTGACATAGCCGTGGAATTCGGAACTGACGTGACGCGATGCGCCCAGATAGTCTCAGCCGGTGGGGTAGCAGTCGTCGCGACCGACACTCTCTACGGATTAGCAGCCAACATTCACTGCGCGGAAGCTGTAGGTCGGGTGCTCACGATCAAAGGTCGAGAAATCGGACGAGGTATTCCAGTGCTCGCGAACGATTGGGAACAGGCGGCCGAAATAACCGAGTTTGGAGATGAGGCAAGGAAACTGAGTGACGTATTTTGGCCTGGAGGCCTAACCATGGTTCTCCCCGCATCAGAATCGATTGACCATCGTCTCCAAGGCCCCGAATCCACGGTTGGCATACGCGTACCTGACAGCAATGTCGTGCAACGCATCATTGAGATTGTGGGTGCACCGATTACTGGAACCAGCGCCAACTACGCCGGTGAGCTTCCGCCATCGACTGCCCAAGCAGCAGCAGATGTGCTCGGGAACGACGTGGATTACGTTTTGAACACAGAAGTTGGATCCGGAACAGCATCAACAATAATTCATCTCGTCCAAACACCCCCGGTTGTTCTTCGTGAGGGTGTGATTGCTTCGCGCGAACTCAGCGCAATCCTTCCTGGATTACGCCTAGCCCCTGATAGATAGGACGTAATGGAAGAGTCTGCCATCCAACTGGTTGGGCCCTTCACAACATCCGAATCTAGCTTTCTCCGCTCCCAATTTGACTTATGCCGTATCGAGTTGCTCAGTCGATCTCGAATTGATGATCGGGTAGCGCTGGTCAGGTGGTCACCCAGTGCGTTCGACTCAGACACCCCGGTCACAGACCGTAGACGACGACCACACACTGCGCATTACGTGTTGGATTCAAGGGCTGATCAGCACCTAACACCAATCGTGACACAGGAAGAATTGGATGCGCTCTATCCAGACCATTTCGAGTCAGATTTGATCCCAGCACACCGCACCCGCCCAGGGTGTTTAGGGGCAAGCATCTGGGCCCTCGGTATGATCGGAATCGGACTCGTATTTATCTAGCCTACGACCAACAAATCACTGTCCAAGAAGCTCTTTGGTCGACATCGATAGTGAATAACTGCAAGGCCACCATCTGTATCACAAACACTATTGATTGCTACGCTAAGCTAATCAGCACACTGGGGGGTCACCCCCTATTCAAAGCTAACGATGGATCCCACAAACGTACTTGTGCTTATGTCCGACGAGCACAATGCGCGAATGATGGGCTCGTCCGGCCATTCAATCATCCAGACTCCTAACCTCGATGCGCTGGCCGCGCGTGGGACCCGATTTAGCACTGCTTACTGTAATTCACCCATCTGTGTTCCATCGCGTGCCAGTTTCGCTACCGGTCGATACGTGCACCAAATCGGTGCGTGGGACAACGCTGCGCCATATACAGGTATTACCTGCCAGAGCTGGGGTCATCGTCTCGGTGATAGCGGGGTTCCAGTCACCACCATCGGTAAATTGCACTATCGCAATTCGTCAGATGATGTCGGGTTCTCTGATCAACGTATGCCTATGCATGTCATGGATGGTAAAGGTGACCTTTTTGGCTGTCTGAGAAATGACATGCACCCTACTCGCTACCAATTGGAACACGTCGACGAGGCGAGCGCTGGCGACTCCGAATACCTACGATATGACACCGCAATCGCAAGCGAGGCCGTTCGGTGGTTATATGAAGAAGCTGGCAGTCGTTCAACACCGTGGTGTCTCTTTGTATCCCTTACGCTGCCGCACTTTCCTCTTATTGCCCCAGCACGACATGTCGACTTGTATCGATTAGAAGACATCGACATGCCTATTGCATGGACGCCAGAGCAATGGCCACAGCATGAAGCAGTGAATAATTTCCGACGTCTACGTGTGCAGACAGAAAGTGAAGTTCGCTCTGAGACGGCGATACGCGTGGCTCGGCGAGCGTATTACGGCATGTGTTCGTTTTTAGACGAACAGATAGGGCGGGTGCTCGATGCGCTTGAGGCAGCCGGATTCTCCAGCTCCACACGCATTGTTTACACCAGCGATCACGGTGAGACTCTCGGGGACTATGGCCTGTGGGGAAAGAGTGTCATGTATGACAGCGCCTCAGCGGTGCCAATGATTATGGCCGGACCCGATATACCCAAGGCTCGCGTGTCTGACTGTCCCGTCTCGCTCGTGGATCTTTTCCCCTCCATCACCGCTGCGTCGGGAGTCGAGCCATGTGTCGAGGACGATGATCTTCCTGGCTCTGAATTGTGGTCGATCGCGGCGGGTCACGAACCAGATCAACGCCTCGTGTTTTCTGAGTACCACGCCATGGGATCGTCGTCAGCCAGTTATATGCTGCGAGATCGCCAGTTCAAGTTTGTCGATCACGTTGGATACATCCCCCAACTATTTGATCTCTCAGCGGATCCTAGCGAGCTGATCAACTTGGCTGAGAATCCAGCCTATATCGGCCACGTGCGCTCCTTTGAAACAGCATTGAGATCCATCTGTGATCCCCGTACCACCGATATGGTGGCCAAGGCCATCAGGAGCGTCGGATTGCAGCAAAATGGCGGCGCGGATTTCATTCGGCAAGTGGGACCTCTGATCAATTTCACGCGGGCTCCGATGGAATTTCAAATTGGCTAGAATGGCGTTGCCTCCCGTCACGCTGGGAAGCTAGTCGAAATTCTCCGGATGGATCCGTTATTTCTTCGGCCTGATCGAAATCAGCGAAAGGATAATTCATGATCCTCAAAGTCATTATTTCGTTTGATGTTGCTGACACGGAAAATTTCAAGAAGGATTTTAACGAACGTGATGGGGCTCGGCGTGAGGTCGGGATTTCTGCCGAGTCTTACTTCCAGATTGATGCACCAAACACAGTTTGGGTGATTGCTGATGCGCCATCTAAGGAAGTATTTATGGCGTTCTTTTCGTCCCCGGAGCAAAAAGAACGCATGCAGCATGCCGGAGTTGTTTCACCTCCAACCATCACGATGCTTGAGTCGTGATATCAAGGCGTTAGGCACGTTTCCGATCAGAAGGCAGTTGAATCGCTAG
>CAYRCL010000031.1:0-18238 GCA_964422795.1 uncultured Chloroflexota bacterium | reverse complement strand
CTGCTCGCGGCCCACTACCACCACGGCCACCATGAATAACTACCGGTCGTCTAAAGGTGTGTCGGGTGACGTACTTCGATCCCGTCAGCGGCCATTGGCCAAAACTGGGCCTCATCGCTATGCGTAATTCGAGTCGACCCTCAGCGAAAGCCACACAATTACCGTCTGGTGAGATTGCGATTATGCGGACAAGGAGTCTGGCAGGATTTCTAACTGCTGCTCAATCGGCAGTTGAAGAAACTCACCAAATTCCGCCTCAAATTCGCCTGGGGTCAGGCCATACGTCTCGAGAAATGCCTGCTCCCAACTCATGGCATTAAGTTTGGGGTAAAACGTGTCAAGCAAGGCCGTCTCGCCCACCTTCGCAGCCAGCCACGCATGTGCCCACGTGCCATAGTCATACGCGAGGTTCTGCTCCGGACCATATCGGATTTCAGTGAAGCGCAGACTCGGATTCTCCCGTAACGCCCGCTGAACCCTTTCCATAGTATGAGCCATTCGATCACGGAGAAGGCCCCAACCTCCGGCGGTCGGATGATCAGGGGCCGCAACACGTAATGCCCCTGAGCTACGAAGTCGATCGACCGTCACCTGTGCCATGAATTCTGCACTGCCCTCGTTGAACCAGACCGGACCCAGCTTGCGGTCGCGCTCGTTGCGGTCACGGGTGCTGATATGGGCATGTTGTACCGCGTGAAAGTATTCGTGCAGCACGACCTTTTGGTCGTCCGCCGGTGGGACCCCGAGTTCTCCGGCAAAACCGAGCGTGAACGACGAACTAAAAAGGTGAAAACCAAATTCTCGGTGCCCATTAAGTCCAGCACTACTAAACGGTCGACCCTCTACAAGTGCAGCAGCAATCTTTTCTGCCATGTCTGGGAGGAATCGAGCCGTATGGGCACGTTTGAGACACACATCTTTGGGGAAATGTCCCTGTTCGGCACGTCGTTCGCAATACGCTTCGGATAATTCCACGGAAGCTTTTCTGTCAACGCCAGCCACCCAGTATTCAAGCGGTCCATAGTTCCCCCATTCCTTCGTAGCGGCAACAAGCGCCTGGTCGAGCCACTGTCGAACTGAATCTGGCACGTCGGCCGCATAAAACATATGGGGGCGGTCAGTGCAAATTTCACCCCACGGAGCCTCCGTACATGTCACAGGTGTGGCTTGTAGTTGCGTCGTGGGCGTTGGCTCCGGTAGCGCCGTAGGCGTTGGCTCCGGTAGCACCGTGGGCGGTGACTCCGGTAGCGCCGTGGGCGTTGGCTCCACGTCAGCCGTAGGTGGTGCAGGACCGGATGGCGCAACAGTGAGTTGCTGCCGTTCAATGTCGGCTACCGATTGAACTGAAGCGACTGACCGTTCTGGCGAACTCGAACCACACCCGGCAATGGTCGACAGCACGATAAGGGCAATAACCCCAACTGCAAGCGGATGCCACGGCTTGAGTGTGTTCAGAGAAGAAACGCCGTCACACTTAATGACGGTCAGCAATTGCGTCCTCCATGGTCACTGAGGCCGAGCGCACCAACATCTGGGCCAACCGATCCTCATCAGGCTCAGGAAGACCCGCAGTAGCTGGCTTAAACGTGAGGCTGTCGGTCAACTCCAAGGCGGGCGAGGCCAGATCGTCGACGTAAAACTTTGATGATGGAAAGAGGTCACCGGGATACGTAAAGTTCGGGAGAGTAGCAAGTTCCACGCACAACGCACCGCCAACCGAACTCTCAAGCATGCCACCGATCCACACGGGCACTCCATGATCACGACACACATCGTGGATCTTCACAGAACGGGTAAAGCCACCGGAGCGTCCAGGCTTGATATTGACGTATTGGCACGCGCCAATCGCAAGCGCTTGCTCGACGGCACGTAACTCCCTAGCTGATTCGTCAAGGCAAAGGGGTGTGTCAATAGAACGTGCAAGCTCAGCATGATCGACGATGTCCTCCCAACCGAGCGGTTGTTCGATGAAGGCCAAGTTGAATTCGTCTATTGCGCGGAACGTATCCACATCGTCCAGTGAGTAACCTCCGTTGCAGTCAATATGCAGGACGGTATCGGGAAACGAACCTCTTACCGCACGAAGCATCTCGACATCCCATCCCGGTCGTGCCTTCAGCTTGATCCGCGGAAACCCTGCATCAACCGCTTTTTGAATATCCGCCAAGAGATCATCAAAGGAATCGAGGATGCCGAAGTCGGCACCTGCGACAACATCCGAATCGTTTCCTCCGAGGAGCGTGTGCACCGGAACCCCAGTGCGCTTGCTTTCGAGTGTCCACCACAGCAATTCAACCGCTGCCTTAGCGAATCCGTTCCCTTTAAAAGGCGCGAGGCGAGCATCCAAGTCGGAAGCGGCCTCAAAGTCACGCCCAACAACAAGGGGCCCAAAAACATCGGCTACGAGGTGAAACACCGATCCGGCGGACTCCGCAACATAGTGTGGAGCTCGGAATGGAGTAGCTTCGGACCAGGCAACGGTCTCACCTGAGGTGGCTCGTACTAACACGGAGTCAATCGCGTGATCTTCACCATACGCAGTCCGCCACGGGTAGATGAGTGGCATGCTGACGTAATACACATCGAGTCGGTCAATACGCATAAGCATCCCCTTAGCCAACAAACGGAAGCACTCGTGGCTTAAAATTCCCGGTTATCGTAACCGAGTCTCAAGTCAGAGACGTACGATAGCTGACATGTTCGAAATAAACACCGACTTGTGATGGACAGACTTCGCTACGGGTTCCTCCGCTCGCTCCGTAATGTTGGAGCAACGATGTTCTTATGCCTATTTCTAGGCGCGTGTGTCTCGGACCCACCATCGGAAACAGACTCGGCTATTGTTTCCGCCACGGATCAGAGGCAACCGCCCGCAACCACCACCACAGTACAAACCACGCCCAGACCGACCGCGAGTGCACGACTGATCACGGCGGTGCCGAAACCAAAACCCAGCCCCTCACGTAATGCGACCGCCGCGACGCAACCGCCACCAACTTCAAGTGCAACTACGCCGGCGCAAACACGCGTCGTGCCAACCACTGCTGCGACACCGGATACAACCAACACTGTACTCGGAACATCCGTTCTCACATTCCTTGAAACAGTGAGTGCTCGGCTCAAAGCCGTGGCTGGTTCATCCGATGCCTTACATGCGGGCAAGGAGATCCAAGTTCACTTGGAGGCGGCCGTCCTGGCATTCCTGAACCGGCACGGGACAGACTTGAATGCAAGCGCTCTACTCGATCAGAAAATCAGCGAACTTCCTCCACACATCTATGATTTTCCAATCAATGAAGGGCAACGTATTGCTCTTGCAGACGTCGATGGTGATGGGCAGGACGAAATTATTGCTGCCTTTAACATCTTCGGTGTCCGACCCGTGTGGTTTGATGAAAGTCCAAACGGGTATACGGCCCGTACATTCCCAACGGCAGATTCCGGAATCGAGATTGTTGGGATGGCAAGCATCCGTTCAACCGCAGATTTAACCAGCGACGGCATTGCAGATGTGCTGATTGTCACCACGACGCCGGGACCTGGCACGTTGACTGAAGACGTGCGTGTCTACAGTTGGGAAACCGCTGCACACCGTGTTTTTGACGTTCCAGTCATCTCGTGGGCTGCCCCATCGCACTGGAGATTGCGAGTGACTACCAAGCCCACAGAGATTGACATAACGTGCACCGTTCTTGGTCATTTCGATGCAAAGCTTTTACCTCATCCCAGTCTGACGCGGACATTCGCATGGGATGGTTCGTGGTTTCGAGAAATCTCGCGACATATCGAACCCCCTGTCTCCATACACGACCAGTTAAACAGGGCCGAGGCTTCGTTCTGGAGTGGCGACTACACCACGGCCCAATCAACCTACCTCGAGGTGATTCAAGATCCTGTTATTTCTTCCGCGGACACAGCAATTCAAACTGACTGGACGGGCCTGGCCCATATACGGCTAGCGCAACTTGCCTTACTGACCGGATCTAGCAAAGCAACTGAAAACCTCGTGGCGGCAGTCGCCAGAGGTGGCAACATCGCGCTTATTGCGCAGGCGATTGAAACGGGATTTGAAAAACAAAATCCAATTCAGCCATTCGTTGAACTACAACGACTGACCCTGCCAAGGGACCAGGCGTCCGCCGAAACCGGATCAATCGGATTCCCGATCGACCCAGGACTTGTTCTAGCCCTTGGAAAGGCGCTTGAGATCGGTTTACGCGACGTTACGCCCGATGTAATGTCCGCTTCGATCATTTCGAGAACACTCGAGCGCTTGGGATTGAATATTCGCGACGCTGCGGTAGGCGATCTCAACGGCGACGACATTCCGGAGGCAATTGTTTCGATCGTGCGGCAGGGGCCGCGACTTATCGGCCCACCCGCTAACGACTTTTGGATTCTCTACCACGTGAAGAATCGTTGGATTGTGAAGCCGTCCGGCGTCGCGGGGGACGGATTTGTCACCGGAGGGGTGCATCCGATAGACGAAAAGCAGGCCGCGTTCATTGTCAATGAACCTGGAACTGGGGAGGAACGGTCTCACTATCTGAGCTTTGACGGCCAGAATGTTGATCTTTGGGTTAATCCCCCGACGATCACGGACGTACGCCCAGCAAACCCCTTCGACTCTCGAAACACTTCACGGTGCAAGCACGGCGAACCGAAACCCAAACTCCCATAACCTCAGGAGCCTCAAACCCGCGCCATTTCACCATTACGCTTGAGCACTCTTGATCGAGATGGATTTCTGCGGTTCTGTCGTCTCAAGAACCTCTATCTTGCAAGCGCAGATCTTGTATTCGGGAATCTTGGATATTGGGTCCAGGGCATTGATTGTCAACAAATTAGCTGCGGCCTCGGCAAAGTGCCAGCTCATATATACAGTCCCTGGCGCTACACGACGTGTGATCCAAGCACGGCTTTCCAGGGAGCCTCGACGAGTACTCACTCGTATTCGCCCACTCTTCTTCAACCCCATCCGTTCGGCATCTTCAGGCGCCACCTCAATCAGAGATTCCGGATAGGCCTCGTCAAGACGTGACCGCCGTGTCATTGATCCGGTATGCCAGTGATAGAGAACCCGACCCGTATTGAAGATAAAGGGGTATTCCTCGTCGGGGATTTCCACGTTATCGCGCCAATCCACCAGGTGCATGGTTGCTTTCCCATCGCTAGTAGGAAAGCGATCACCAAAGAGCCACTGAGCACCCGGGTCCTCAGGTGTATAGGACGGCCAACGGACACCACCCTCTCGATCAAGACGTTCATGGCTCAAGCCCGCATGGCTAGGCGTTACTCGCGCGATCTCATCAAAGATTGTCGAGGAACTGGTGGCGCCCAGATCAGTTCCCATTCGTTTCGCTAGATCAGAAATTATGACGTGATCTTCCCGCGCCTCTCCTGGCAATGGCAGGAAAGGACGCACACGTTGCACTCGTCGATCGGTATTGGTGAACGTGCCGTTCTTCTCTGACCAGCTGGATGCCGGCAGAACAACGTCTGCGATCTCAGCCGTCTCCGTCATAAAGATGTCCTGCACGGCTAGAAAATCCAGATTTCTAAAATTCTTACGAGCCTTTTGGAGATCTGGATCAGACATCAACGGGTTTTCGCCCATGATGTACATGCCACGTACCGCACCATGTCCAGCGGCCTCACCAATCTCGATAGTTGTCAGTCCGGGGTTAGCAGGAAGTGGCCCTCCCCACTCCTCTTCAAAAACTTTTCGAACCGCATTGTCCTCAACTGATCGGTAGTCAGTGAGATACATCGGAATAGCACCAACATCACTCGTGCCTTGCACGTTGTTCTGTCCACGGAGTGGGTTCAACCCCGCGCCACGTACACCAACATTACCGGTCGCCAGACACAGATTAATGAGGGTCAGACAGGCCTCAGTACCGTGGGTATGTTCAGAAATCCCTAAACCCCAGTAGAAACCGGTTCTATCGGCCTCGCCAATTATCCGGGCAGCCCGTTCGAGATCCGACGCTGGAATCCCAGTGATCAATTCTTGGCGCTCGGGTGTCCAATACCCAACAGCATCGGCAACCGCGTCAAAGTTGTTCACTCGCCTAGCGATGAAATCCTTATCTATCAGGTTATCCCGCACAATTACGTGCAATAGAGCGTTGTACATAGGCACGTCCGTTCCTGTGCGGAATTGGAGATGTACATCAGCCCATCGGGTTAGCTCGATAGCTCGAGGATCCGCAACAACCAACTTTGCTCCGTTCCGAACTGCAGCCTTTATCTTCAGCGCAGTGATCGGATGTGTCTCAGTTGTGTTTGAGCCGGTCACATAAATCACATCGTTTTCATCGATCTCGTCGAGCGAATTCGTGAAAGCACCGGTTCCAATCGTTAGACCGAGGGCGGCGACCGATGATGCGTGACAAAGCCTTGTGCAGTTGTCGATGTTGTTGGTGCCAAGCACGCGTCGAGTGAATTTTTGAAGAAGGTAATTATCTTCATTCGTACACTTCGATGATGCATACACTGCCAGCGAATCAGAGCCGTACGTGGACCGGATTCCACCTAACTGGTTAGCGACCATCTCTAACGCTTCATCCCACGATGCGCGACGCCATGACCCTGAACCGCGTTCACCGGTACGAATCAGGGGGTGTGTTAGGCGGTCTTTGCTCTGGGTGTAATCCCACCCGTAGCGACCCTTCACACATAACCATCCCTGGTTGACCGGATGATCGGTCGGCGATGTGGCGTGTGAGATTTCTCCATTGCGGACATGCATTTCAAGTCCACAGCCAATGCCGCAGAACGAGCATGTCGTCTGAACTACCTTTTCGTCCGTCCGAACTCCTGTGTTTTCGAGTTGCCACTGTTTTCGACCTTTTAGCGCTCCGGAGGGACACACCTGTACACAATTACCGCAATACACGCACGTGGTATCCATAATCCCGTCGTATTCGTGCGTGGCAATCTTGACGTGGAATCCTCGTTCACCTGGCTCAATAGCGTAGGTGAGTTGAACCTGATCACCGCAGACATCGACACATCTCCAACACATCACACACTTTGCATAATCACGAATGTAGTACGGGTTGTCGTCGATCACCGGCAATGAGCCACGAACGGACGGAGCATCACCAGACACGTCATATTCCGCCAGCATCGCAGTCAATTCAGGAGCGTCGCTAAGATCGACTCCGGATAAAAGCAACCGCAGCGATCCCCTACGGGAAACTCGCACACCTTCACTCTCGGTAAACACTACTTGTCCGGGCTCAACGATTGACCGACAGGCGGGTAATAGTTTGGTCTCAGAGGCAAGCACCGCGCGTGCCGATGGAGCCGTGCTATCACCATTCTCTGTTTCAAAGACTTGTTCAACAACGCAAAGGCGGCAATTCGCCGAAGCGTCGATGTTGGGGTGGTAGCAAAGCGTTGGAATGTCGATGCCAGCCGACGCGGCGGCGTCATAAATCGATATTCCGGCCTCGACCTCGAGATGCTGGCCGTCGATCGTAATCGAGATGCGTTTTTGCGTCAGCACCATCACCTATTGCTTGATTTAGAGAACATCTAACGACCTAGCGTACGCCACCACAGTCACCTAGTGTTGCCATACCCCTAGGATGAGTTCCCGTCTTGTTCGCCGTGAAAGATCAGCCAGAAGATGTAGGCCAACCACAATAAAGCAATCACAAGCACCGGAATCACGACCACTGCCAGACGCAATCCATCGTCAACATCCGGTTGTGACGCGCTTCCAAGTGCACGTGTGACAGTCCACAGGATCGCCACCAGCAAGGCAGACGCCCCGGTCACCAGCCCAGTGAGCAATCGCAGCATTATCTTCACAGAAAAAAAGTCGAATCACACGAAGCCGGTCGCCAGTCAACTCTCAAATAAGGTTGTCTTTGCATACCCATTCGTGCTCCCAACGAGAACATGTAGCTAGGCTTTGGCCCCCTTTGAGTAACACATCTCCACTATTCGACGTATCAGGCTGACATTGCCAACTCCGTCCATAAAGAGGTCAACAGTACAAAGCGCTACAAACACCCATCCAATCGTAGTCACGCCAACAATGACCAACATCGACCCTGCTAAAGCCAGGCAACCATTCACCGCGTCACTTCGAAGAAACGGCGCAGCGTTTTCCGTTGATCCGACCTCCTTCAACGGTGCCACGAAGTAACGGTGGATCCAACGGGTAACACTAACGTGTGGGCTGATCGATCCGGCAAGCACACCGATCCCGACCAGCGTTGCGATCCACGGCGCTATCTCAGCCCACGACACCATCACTCCCAAAAGCAGAACATGCGCAGTAGCGAGTTGATGAAACCGACGTTCTGCAGAAGCTGTCGTTGTCGTCAGCGACCCTCCCCTCATTACCCCTGCTCAGAATCCTCCGGCTCATCTGGCACAACATCATCGAACAGCACCACGGGTTGTGAAAGGAACAGCACGCTCGGGACAATTACCCGACGTCCATCTTCCATATGGATTTGGACTGAACGGGGGCCAACTTCTTCAACATGACCGCGGTACCCACGAATCTCGATATCAGACCCTGCCGTAATCTTTCGTTCAGCTGAAACAATGACACCGGAAATCAAATTGCGCGCAATATCTTGCGTGCCGAACGCAATGCCAACAGACAACCCGCCCAAGATTGCAACCAATACGTTGAGGTCGAACCCGACTGACGTCAGACCGATGTACACACCGGTGAAGAGTGATAGCGCACCCACCGCACGTGAAGCGAGCCCAGCTACACGTTCAGGAGCTCCAGCTCGTCGGATCAGAAGGTGACGTGTGAGGGACCGGAGGCGACCTGTCACAACAATCGTGACTATCAAAATGACCACGATCTGGATTGCACTCATTGGAGTCAGAGTCTTCCCATCCACCTCTGTCAATGGCGCATTAAGTACATCAAGAACGGATTGCCAGACTTCCACTATGTCCCTCCAAACGGGCACCATCCCGAATATGACTATTGAATGGTAACGAGTTTGCGACAAAAAAAGGCTGGACGATCATTGCGATGGAGGATTTTCGCGGTCACCGCGACGGCAATCCTCTTATTTGCTGCGTTTCCACCGCTGGAATGGACAGCTCTCGCGTTTATTGCATGGGTTCCTTTGGGTTTTGCTCGGGCAGGTGCCGACGCACGTCTTCAGGACCGCCTAGGTGGGACGATGATGGGGCTCCTCTTCACATTTCTTGCGCTAAGCGTCAATCCACCAGAGGTGGTCTCCAGCCTTCAATGGGTGGGTCTTGCTCTAGGCATCGGCCTTTCAGTAGGCCTACTTGCCACCGTGCTTTCACTGCCTCTATGCAACGAACGCCTTATCGCCATCCTTGGCCCGTGGGCGCGCATTTGGCTGCCCGCAATCGTATGGACGGGACTGGACTACCTGCGACTTGTTACTACGGCCGGTCATCAATGGGGCATGCTTGGAACCACACAAATAGATGTCCCACCGCTCCGCGCCTTATTACCGATTGCGGGGATGTGGCCCGTCACACTACTGACTGTCGCTACAGGTCAGGCTATAGCGCTTGTTTGCTTGGTGACGGCACGGCGATTTGAATACAGCCGAAGTCTTGGTCTCTCGGTTGGGATTATTTCGATAGGGTGGCTGATAGGCCTTGGCCTCGCCACCTGGGATCACTCGTTGCCCACGCACCATATCCGCGTTGCCGCGGTTCAATCAGGAGACCACGTGCCGACGCACCCCCAAACAAAGCCTTTCATCACGACACGACGCTACCCCGAACTTACCGATGCGATCACAACGTTACACACGCCATTTACATTGACCGCTGGCCGCAAGGGAGCACACCTCGTTGTGTGGCCCGAAGCATCCGGATGGGTTGCTCCAGATGATCCAGCATCCACACCGCAACTCCATCGAGTACAACAACTAGCTCAAGAAGCGGACACCACGATTGTGTGGCCATACTTTATCCGGATTGACCCGAACCGGACACGCAACGAACTAGTGCTTATTACACCAGTCGGAACTATCTCGCCTCCAACCACAAAGGACCATCCCGTATACGTGATTGGCGAGCGGAGCGTGACTTCAGGACTTAATGAGATTCACGTTGTCCAGAAGGTGTCCGTTGGGCTCGCTGCTGGACCCGATGGAACGTACACAGACACATTTGCTCGCCTAGCGCGTCTGGGAGCTTCGATAGTGGCCGTACCCACACATGATTGGGAATCATTCACAGCCCAACACATTACGCACCTTCGACATCGGGCAGCCGAACACCGCATCGCTGTGGTCAAGGCAGACTGGCGCTACGGATCTGTCATTATCGAACCCTCTGGCGACATTCTTGTGGCCACGCCGACCCGTGAACGGGGACCTGACCTACTCGTGGCTGATGTCCACATCGGAAGCCCGGGTACGCTTTACACAATCACCGGTGACTGGTTAGGTGCATTCGCACTGGCCACTCTCCTGGTGGTTGCGCTCGTCTCCATTGGACTACGCGTATGTGCTGCATCAATCAACGCCGAATCGTCGGCATCACCGACGCCCCAACCGTAAACACAAAAACCGACAAGACCGAGAGGATTAATGTCACGATCGCCGGATGCCACTGCAGCTCCGCCAAGGTTATGGTGTAGGCCGCGACACTATGCACAACTCCAACCCCCAATACATATGCGGGCAGGCGACCTTCGATCCATCCTTTTGCTAACAAATAGGCGGTCCCGAATTGCAGCCCAACCCAGGCCCATTGTTGAACAAAGTCATACGCCAAAGCCTCGCCCAGTCCATTGCCTGTGAGAGCGCGCGTAAGATGTAGATCGCTCGCAAAGAGGGCATATCCTGCCGCGGGAGCCACGGCTGCGGCAATTACTGCCTGTGGATCGGATCGGCGTCCCATTACAAGTACGACTACTGTAAGCATCAACAACTTTGCCAACTGGTCACCATAGGCAGCGATAACGGAAGAAATCACGCCTGTCAGTGCAGTCACCTCCCTCAGGCGACCTGGTTCGATGTTGTCAGCAATCACCTCAAAAACCATGCGTGTGGGCTCGACTCGCAGCCACATTTGTGCAAACGGGTATGTGACAACGCCGAGCAGCAATCCAAACCATGCACCTACCCGACCCATTCCCACCGGTCCCCCAGCACGTGACCAAAACAACACGAATGCCAAACTCGAAGCCAACGCAATCGGATGGGGTGTGACTAAGGAAGCCCGGAGCTCGTCGGGTAAGTCGATTAACAAATCAATCAGATTCCAAATCAGATAAGGGAGGTAGCGAAAGCCCAGAGTGGGAGCTCTGATACACGGCCACCCACTTCGAGATCACAAACCGCCTGCTAATATGCGTCGGCCCAGTATGCACACAGGCGAGAACTCAAACTGGTGTTTGATTCGTCCGTGGAGCGCTGGAGCGCACTGTTTCTTGGGTCGGTGGGTGAGCGGCTAATACCACCAGACTGTAAATCTGGCGCCTTTACGGCTACGTAGGTTCGAATCCTACCCGGCCCACCCTAAGCCGAATGCGTGTGCGTACGCTAATATCATGAATCTGGTGCGCGCCGTAGGTATGGTCCCGTAGTGCAGCGGCCTAGCATACTTCCCTGTCAAGGAAGAGATCGCCGGTTCGAATCCGGTCGGGACCGCCAAGAGCCGAGGGAGAGTGTCGCGGGCCCATAGCTCAGCGGTCAGCGCAGCCGGCTCATAACCCGTAGGTCCCTGGTTCGAATCCAGGTGGGCCCACCGAGTGTGTTCTGTATGGCGGAGTAGCTCAGTGGTAGAGCGGGGGACTCATAAGCCCTAGGCCGCAGGTTCGATCCCTGCCTCCGCTACCGGCCTTGCCGAGGTGGTGAAACTGGTAGACACGCAGTCCTCAGAAGGCTGTGAGCTTCCGCTCGTGCGGGTTCGAATCCCGCCCTCGGCACCAAGCGCATGCGTAGCTATTTCGCTTACCCCAAAACCCCTCAAGTGGAAAAGAGTTCACTAAAACAAAACCTGTCGTCTATCGACTCAATAAAATACGGGATCGGACCTGACTGATATCCCGGAACATAGTCCGTGCCATTCGCCGTCCGGAGCAATTGGTCAAGCTTTCTGAACTTTTGCCATATGGCATCCGACTCGACTACAGAAAACCTCTCGGCAAAGCCTGGACCCCAATTCAAACTGATTGGATGAGAAACTGTCGCCTTTTGAAAAATCTCATTCGATACATCCTCAACCCTCGCGCTCTTGAGCAGATACACGTGCATGGCCGCCTTACACAACCAGATCGTAAGCTGCAGCACACCGGCGGGACCAATCCGAGGCTGAAGGAATTCAAGGCCCGAACGATAGGCACTTTGATCATCCTGATGAACCGCACGCAAGCAAGACTCGGTTGCATCTTTCAGTTGCCGTGTCCGATCCCTCCATGATTCAAATAGGCCACAGCTTTTGGCCGAGAGCACGTTCGAAAAACCAATGTCTTCCCAGCTCGGGAAAATCGTGTACCCACCGTGCAATGTGCGCCGCTTGGTCTCAGCCGTGTAGTTGCTGCCCCAATGCAAAAGGTGGTTGTTGTACACCACGCCATCACCAGCACGGAGTTTGACTGGCACACCGCCAGGCAAGGGGATTCGGGCATTTCCATTCAGTCGTTCGTTTTCGCTCGTAGTGTTCAACCGGGCGTGACTTCCCGGCACAACCCACAGAACCTCATCGTCATAGAGCGGGATGTTGAATTGAATATAGGTCGGTCCGTTTTCGATCACAGCTTCTTGCTGCAATTGCATAGGCCCCATATCAATTGGATGAATATCTCGGTGCCATTTCGCAGGCCCAGCCTCAAAGGATGGGTTGCACAAAACCTGCATCGCGCTCACGCCAACATTTGGAGAAGCCAAAAGAGCTTGAGCCACGGCAAGGACAGGATCAGACACCCAGACTTCAACCGCGTTCGAGGTTTCATGATCGACAAGGGTCTCAGTACTAACAATGCGCGGTTGGGCGTTGGTCTCCCACTGTGACTTTGGACCAGAATCTGACTTAGAGCACAATGCCTGCTTCTGTCGTTCAGTTAAGACGTCATAACTTGCACGAAGCGAAGACAACCGTTCGCGAGGAACTAGCTCACGCAGGATAAGAAAACCATCACGAGTGAATTCACCACGATCTGTGTCTAGCATGAGTTCCCTGGGCAACAGGTATATCGCGCGAATTGTGCCACGCGGTCGGATTGCATCGACACGATCGGGCTTTCCACGGAAGGAACGCTTGCACCTTCTATGTCCGACTTACCCTTGGGTGGCGTCCACTGCCGCACCGTTGCATAGATCAGGAATCATAGCCACGAGATCCAGATAACCGCACTGACTTCGGTTGGTTCTCACCCGCAGCAATGAGGAGTGAGCAGCGATGGCCGGAAGATGCGCCACCTAGAGACTTACAAACCAGCCACTAGGCTCAACGGACACTCACTCATCGAAGTCCATTTGGAAGAAATCGGACGATCCGATTGGGTCCCATCCAAGCTCGGTCTTCGCCGGCGTGGTGTCGCGCCACCGCCATCGATTCTCCGAAATCGCGTCGAAAATTCGATAGTTCATCTGATCGGGCGCACTCAGACATTTATCGATCATTTGAATCGCATCTGACTGGCTTAGATATCCGGGAAAGTGTCGCCGGAGTTGTGGGCGATCCGTGTCCAAAACAGCCCCAAGTCGGATAACGATTACGGACATGTTGTACCGATCCGCAAAATACCGTCCGCAAGCCTCCCCAAACAACTTACCAACGGCATATGGACTGTCCGGGCGTGGAGCCCAGTCCGTACTCACCATGGGCCACGCATCAGGAACTTCCTGATATCGTCCTGACGCCATAAGTCCGTACGGTGAACCTTCACCCCATTCATACCCACACATCGTGCTTCCACTGCTCATAAAGACCACCCGACTCACGCCGGCCTCCTGGGCCGCCCGAAAGACGTTAAGGGTTCCATTCACTGTAATCGCCATGGTTTCAGGCCAGCAATCCACATCCTCGGTGTACGCTGCCAAATGAAGAACCTTGTCAACATCCCTGAATGCAGGTCGGATCGCTTCCAAGTTCGAGATATCACCTTGAACGGATGGGATACTCGCCATCGGACGGCGATTAAGTCCCGTGAAGTCATACCGGTCAGCAAGAGCCTCAACAGTGAGCTGACCAATCAAACCGCTCGCACCCGTAACCAATACTTTTTCCTTAGCCATGAGCCCTCCCGCGATGCCAATCTACGAGTCTAAACTGACGTGACAGGTTTCGTTACAACCAGCACCGCATGTGGCGACCCGATTGACCCCAACGTACATGAACATGGATGGAGCGGAAGGAACACCCTAGCCTTTACCCTGGAAAGCGAAGCGCTCTCAACTGACGAGTCGCCATAATCACCTAGCTGAAAAACCATACGTAGGAACGTGCTTCCATAAAACCCATCGAGCTAGGATGCAGCCAATTCGGCCATTAGGTTCATTGACTGATCTGCGTCGCGAGATCGTTATTGAGATCAATTGACCCTCGTACACGGCGTGAGGCTATCGGCGATAGCAGGTTGCCATCACACGATTTCCGAAAGTAGCGCAGGTCGATGCCGCCGTCGTGAAAGTTCGCAGGACGAGTTCACCTCTAACTTTTCGAGCCTGCGAAACATCCGAGTTGTGCATGAGCCGTTCAGCAGGTCCCTGTCCAATGCGACCCACACCAGCAACTCCCACCCGCATGCGTGTCCCCATTCGCCGAAACTGACCAGGTAACTCACAATACTCTGTACTCCAATCCACCGAATCGATATTCGAGCGAGAACCCACGTACTCTGGGCTGCTCCCAATACGGCCTCGTCTGCTCTCACTTCATCATCTATTGAACGCCATCAAGCGATAGCGACCAAGCCAACACTTCACTTTCATTAACCAAGACTGAGGGACACTATGGCAACGCAGGGCTCAGCGACTATGTTTGACCTCGTGGTTCAGGCGGGCCGTGTTATCGATCCATCCCGTAGCCTCGATGGACAGGGATGGGTCGGTATCCGCGGGGATCGAATCGAGACGACAATCATCGATGGCGATGACGGTCGCCCATGGAACCCTTCGGCATCCGCGACCCTCGATTTCCCAGATGGCGTATTGCTTCCGGGTCTCGTGGATATGCACGCGCATCCCGCTATTGAGAACTCAAAATATGGCATTGAGCCCGACACTCATATCTTGGTGCGTGGTGCAACCACGGTTTTGTCTCAGGGAGACGCCGGCGCCCGACATTGGCCTCACTACCGCACTAACCTCATCAACCGGTCAAAAACTCGTGTACGCCTAGCAATCAACCTGTCGACGTCTGGCGAATCTAAGGCAAAACACTCGCTTGGAGATCTCGCTGACGCCGATGTAGCCGCATGTTCAGATGCAATTCGTGACGGTGGTGACTTGATATGGGGGATTGCGGTAAATACGGCTGAACCAGTCTTGGGCAACTCGGACCCGCGTGAAATCCTGCAACGCGCTATCCAGGTTGGTGAAAACACAAGCCGCCCCCTGCTTGTTGGGACACGTCACGCGCCCGACTTCCCGCTCGATGAACTACTCGGTCAACTCAGATCTGGCGATGTGATCACTTATTGCTTTCATGGGATGAGCGATCGAATCGAGCAGGATGGACATGTATTGGATTGCGTATGGCAAGCTCGCGAACGTGGGGTCCTGTTCGACATTGGTCATGGTATGGGCTCGTTCGATTTCGATGTTGCAGAAGCCGTGATTCGTGATGGCTTTCTGCCCGACACTATCTCGACGGACCAGTATCGACGTCATGTTGGATCTCGCCCACAGCATGACTTGCCGCTTACGGTCTCGAAGTTGCTCGCCGCCGGCATGGAAGATAATGATGTGTGGCCACGTGTAACGAACCGTCCAGCCGAGTTATTGGGCCTCGGTGGTGAGATCGGCACCCTCCAACCCGGAGCGTGCGCCGACTTGGTCGTGTTGACGCAAACGCCGGTAGCTATACCCCTTCAGGACGTGAACGGGAACGAACGCACTGGACCAGCTTGGACTGCTACAGCGGTAGTGCGCGGCGGCGAAGTCATAGTCTCGGGATCAGCGTGACTCACACATGACTGGCCAACATACTCGATGGCTGTTGTACAAGACGACATGACAAACACATTTGATCTGGTGATTCGTGCCGGACGCGTCGTAGACCCGGCCCAGGGGATCGATGGACCGGGTCAGATAGCCGTACGCGGCGATCGGATAGCCGTAACGGCTGTCGTTGATGATCAATCCGAACCACAGACATTGAACGCGCCCACTGTGCTTTCTTTTCCGGACGGGGTGCTACTGCCTGGTTTAGTTGACATGCATTCGCATCCAGACGTTGCTGAATCGAGAATTGGCATTGAGCCCGACACTCACATCCTGGCACGTGGAGTAACCACGGTTCTATCGCAAGGAGACGTCGGGGCCCAAAACATGACGACGTATCGCCAAGCGGTAATCGAACGCACACAACTACGGATCCGTCTGGCAATTAACCTGGCAGCTTCGGGCGAAACGAAACCATATCCGTCCTTTGGAACCCTCGGTGACGCAGATGTCAATGCATGCATTGAGGCCATTCATACGGACAAAGACCTCATCTGGGGCGTCGCCGTCAACGTGTGTGAGATTGTCTGCGGCGACACAGATCCACGCGAGATCCTGCGTAGAGCCATTCGCGTCGGCGAACAGACAAACCGGCCACTGCTTGTTGGAACTCGTCTTGCACTCGATTTTCCACTCGACGAACTCCTCAAACAACTCAGACCAGGTGATATGGTCACGTACTGTTTCCATAACTTTCCTGATCGACTCGAGCACGAAGGGCACGTGATGGACTGCGTATGGGACGCTCGTGAACGCGGCGTATTGTTCGATATTGGTCACGGCATGGGCTCGTTTGATTTCAACGTCGCTGAGACTGTGATCCGTGATGGCTTTCTGCCCGACACCATCTCAACGGACAAACACCAGCGCCATCTTCGATTGGACCCACAACATGACTTGCCCCGCACCGTTTCGAAATTGCTCGCCGCCGGCATGCAAGAGCGCGACGTATGGCCGCGTGTGACAACACGTCCGGCTGAACTGTTAGGCCTCAGCGGTGAGATCGGAACTCTCGCGTCTGGTTCATGTGCAGACCTCGTTGTTTTGACCCGAACTTCCTCGAAGATCGACCTCTACGACGTTACTGGAAATCGCCGCTCTGGCTTTGCATGGAACACCGCTGCTGTGGTTCGGGCAGGCGAGGTGGTGGTAAATCCCACCGCATAATCTCCAGTGATCAATTGCCAGCGGTGCGTGTAAAACCTACATTCCGTTGGGCTGGACCTGTTTCGTGCCAGCACATGCGAGCGAGGAGTTGCTGTGGCAGGCAAGAAATCAAGCGTTCCGTCATATCAATACCCTGAAACCCTCCCCGAGCAAGAGGTTGCACTCGCATCAAATCCACTACTGCAACGTATGCAAAAAGCCCGTCGGGCATTCGATGGCGATCGTCATCGCCCGGCATTCCACTACGTCAATCCTGAATCAACGCTTAACGATCCGAATGGACTGTGTTTCTGGCAGGGCCGCTGGCATTTGTTTTATCAGGGCTATCCGCCCGAAGCGGTGCGCACAACACCATCATTGAGCGGCAGTCTGGCGCGCGTTCACTGGGGCCACGCAATCTCCGATGACCTGGTGCACTGGCGAGATTTGCCGTACGCCATTTATCCAGATGTCGAGGATTGTTGTTTTTCGGGCACCACCTTGGTGGAGGCTGACCGGGTGATCGCGATGTATCACGGGACGGAGGCGGGCAACATGGTCGCCACCTCGGCGGATCCACTGCTGCTGAACTGGTCGAAGGTGACCGGACAGCCGGTGATTCCCGTTGGAAAGTCCGGACAGAAGGCGGACCCCGATCTACCCTACACGGTGTTCGATCCGTGCATTTGGAAGAAGGGCGAGTCGTACTACGCACTGTCGGCAGGCACGAAACCGGAGGGTCCAGGGGGCAAGCCGGTACGCGCAAACTACCTATTTCGCTCATCGGACCTCGAACACTGGGAGTATCTGCACCCGTTTGTGGAGGATGACCGGTTCACCCATGTCGGGGATG
This sequence comes from uncultured Chloroflexota bacterium, assembly GCA_964422795.1. GTDB lineage: Bacteria > Chloroflexota > UBA11872 > UBA11872 > UBA11872 > UBA11872. The sequence continues at coordinate 88 of CAYRCL010000031.1, read as the reverse complement.
ACGGTGCGTGCCCCTATTTTTGGCCGATTGGGGATCGACACATCTTGTTGTTCTTTAGCCATATGAGTGGTGGACAGTATCTGCTGGG
>CAYRCL010000030.1:0-37579 GCA_964422795.1 uncultured Chloroflexota bacterium | reverse complement strand
GCTTCTGCCAAAATCCTCCTGCACACCGAGGTCTCCGGCATCCCCATGGGACGCGAAGGCACCATCACCGGCGATGCCCAGATTCGGGTGCTCGCTGAAAGCCCTCAACCCCTCCGCACCATCGACATCTATCGCAATGGCACCCTCGTCCATCACGAAACCGTGGATACCCCCACCCTTGACTGGACCTGGACGGACCGTGGTCAGCCTCGCAGTGAGCGCTATTACTACGTGCGTGTGGCCGCCCAGCCAGCCCTCGCCCAGGCCACCCCGGCCGTTGCCTACGCCTCCCCAACCTGGATCCACTCACCACCACACTGACGTAAATACAGCGTGGTCATGCATCAACTTGGTAGGGCATGCGGGATTCGAACCCGCGATCTCCTCCTTGAGAGGGAGGTGTCCTTGGCCGCTAGACGAATGCCCCATGCAGACCGGATCCCACCCATCCTACGAAACGCTCCTCAGAAATCGCCGCCCCTACCCCACACGAGCTACGTACAATCGATGTCAACGTCCTCCCATTCCTGACTGATCATGCTTGAGGTTTTGACCGAGCGGCTCAACGGTGTATTTAGCAAGCTTGGACGTCGTGGCCGGCTCGGCGAAGCGGATGTGGACGCAGCCCTGCGTGAAGTTCGGATGGCCCTGCTCGAAGCAGACGTAAACTTCCGTGTGGCGCGCGACTTCGTAGCCGCAGTCCGCGAACGTGCGGTTGGCCGCGAGGTGATCGAGAGCATTACGCCAGCGCAGCAAGTCATCAAGATACTCAATGACCACCTAGTCGAGTTGCTAGGCAGCGAAACATCCCGAATCGCGACAGCACCTCGACCTCCCACAATTGTTCTACTCGTGGGCCTCCAAGGTTCCGGAAAGACAACAACCGCCGCAAAACTCGCCCTGTCCTTCAAACGGGATGGCGGTCGACCATTGCTTGTGGCTGCCGACACGCAACGTCCAGCTGCTATCGAACAGCTCAAAACACTCGGCAAGCAGATCGACGTGCCCGTACACGTCGGTGACACCAAACACTCGCCAATTCAAATTTCCACTCGCGGGCGTGAGTTAGGCATTGACAATGCACATTCACATGTCGTGGTCGATACCGCGGGTCGGATCCAACTTGACGAACCTCTGATGGACGAGATCGGCCAAATTAGCCGTGCAATCGATCCCACCGAAACACTGTTTGTTGCTGACGCCACCACGGGCCAAGAAGCCGTAAATGCAGCCAAAGAGTTTCACGCCCAATCCCCACTAAATGGGCTAATCCTGACCAAGATGGACGGTGATGCACGCGGTGGTGCTGCCTTATCGATTCGATCCGTTACCGGTGTACCAATCAAATTCATCGCGACCGGCGAACAGATCGAGCCTCTCGAAGTCTTTCACCCCGATCGTATCGCGTCACGAATCCTTGGAATGGGCGACGTCGTCACACTCGTCGAACGAGCTGAGGAAACTATTGACCAAGAACGCGCACTAGAGCTTGAAGAGAAGATCCGGAAAGCCTCCTTTGGCCTCGATGACTTTCTCGAACAATTGAATCAAGTCAAGAAGATGGGACCACTCAGCCAAGTGTTTGGAATGTTGCCGGGTATGAGTAGCATGACAAAGAACACGGACGTTCAGGCGGCGCTCGATGGAGATGGCCTCCGGCATTTTGAGGCAATCATCTTGTCCATGACGCCAAATGAGCGACGGAATCCCGATCAGATTACCGGTAGTCGACGACGACGTATCGCTGCAGGCAGTGGGAGAAGTGTTCAGGACGTAAACCAGCTGCTAAACCAATTCAAGCAAGCCCGGAAAATGATGCAAATGATGAGTTCAGGGAAAATGCCCACTGGCTTACGCAACATGATGGGGTTATAGGTCCAAACGCTGGTTGCGACCGGCAATCGGTCCTGCTCTATCCGATCAGTAGCAACACCGACATTTCGACAATGCCGTCGGGACCCTCATCGGGTAAACGTAGTCCCCGTTACGGAAAGTTGAAAACGGATTTGGCGGTGGTTCGGGGACCGCAGCAACGTTCCTAGCTCGGTGTCATCGAGCAGGTGCGGGCAAACACTGCCCAGGACGCATCACTGCGTTGCCTTCAACGGGGAAGAACCCTTTTCGCTATCGCTTCCGAAGACGGGCCGGAAGAACCGCCCACATCACGAAGAGACCTGCAAAGGCAACGATTCCCAGAATTGCTTCTAACGGCAACGGCGTACCTCCAAGGTCCCGTCGAATAAACCGACGAGACAACTATTGTCGCCGCAGCACCTCCGAACCATCCGCCAACATCCATCTGCATTGTAGCCTCACGGTCGGTGCCCGAATGCAAACATCAGAGCTGCACGATCTCAACAGGAGCATTAATCACCTCGAGATCGAGATGACTATCCTCGACAAAGTTAACAATCACTTGCAGCTGGGCATCAAGTCGTTGCGGCTCGTTGGCTACACATACAACACCGATCCGAGCGTGACCCGGCACGGGATCGCCGTCGAGATCGGCAACAGCAGCATTGAACGAATTTCGGATATGTCGCTTGAGCGACTCAACCGTTCGACGTCGATCTTTCAGAGTACGACCCGCATGAATGATCGCTTGGACTTCAATCGTTCCTACATACATTGCCGCAGGCTTTGTTCCTGAGTTGCTGAATTGCCACCTGATGTCACAGTCTATTAGCACGGTCATCCTCCATTTGCATGAGTACTCAACCAATGACAACTGCTCCCCGAACACTTGAAGAGATCGACACACCAGCGGCGATCATTGACCTAGATCTTGTTCGGCAAAACATTCGAAGCTTGCAAACCTATCTGGATGGATCGACTGTTCACATGCGGCCCCACTCGAAGACCCATAAGACACCGCAAATTGCCCTCATGCAAATCAACGCTGGTGCGCACGGAATCACCTGCGCCAAGGTGGGGGAAGCTGAGGCTATGGTCGCCGGTGGTATTAATGACATCTTGATCGCAAACCAAATTATTGGCGCAACCAAAATTTCGCGACTGTGCACGCTCGCTCGTCGAGCAAAGATAACGGTTGCCGTTGACGATGAACGCAACGTCCATGAGTTGTCGCAAGCCGCGACTGCCTATGGTGTGACTTTGGGTGTAGTGATCGAGATCGACGTCGGGATGCAACGCTGTGGCATCGCTGCCGGAGCACCCGCTCTGGCCCTAGCAAAAACTATCGACACGGCCACGTCGCTCGAGTTGATTGGATTGATGGGCTACGAAGGGCACACCGTCAGCATTCTTGATCACAGCGAACGCGAGGCAGCCACACGGAAAGCATTGGCTCCCGTTATTGAAACCAAATCGCAATGTGAGGCGGAGGGAATCCAGATCCATGAAGTCACCGGTGGAGCAACCAACACCTTCGACATCACCAGCCAAATCGAAGGGTGGACTGAACTGCAATGCGGATCGTTCGCAACCATGGATGCTCAATTTCGACCCCACGCCGGAAACATATTCGCCCAAGCGTTCTGGATTCTCGCATGCGTAGTCAGTCGACCTTCCACGAATCGAGCTATGCTGGACACCGGCCTTAAGTCAGTCACTGTCGAGCCTGAAGGGCTTCCCATCGTCGAAGATCCGGTCGGGATTGAGTTGACCGGTCTTGCTGAAGAACACGGCCGTCTCACGCTACATTCCAATGCTCCTGACTTGAAGATCGGGCAAAAGCTAAAAGTAACCCCTTGGCATGGTTGCACCACCTTTAACCTGCACGACACCCTGTATGTCGTTCAAGACGATGAGGTTGTCGACATCTGGCCAATCGCTGCACGCGGACGATCTACATGATCGACACGGACGACCATGATCCGACCATTCCGAGTCGAGTTCGATCCGAACGGTCAGCAAGTGTTTTTCAGGCATTCGTTGAACGCAAGCGGATCGAACTTAGGGAGGACCACGCAACGCTTCAGGAACTAGAGCAAAAAGTTCTGGAGGCCTGGTTTTGTTGTCTCTCATTTAGCGGTGAGCCTGGTCTCGAGGCCGATCTCGATGAAGCACGAATAGAACTACGCCGCGCCGAGACAATTCTCGAAGACACAACCACAACGATCGTGCATGCCCAATTACGTCTCGATAAATACGAACAGCGTCTTCTCAGCCTAACTACAGGACCTCGGGATCTATAAACACAACTCGTAAGACAAAGTTTCTAACCCTTTGAGACCTTGAGAACATGCGATCGTGCCGAATTGATCGCCTCGACTGTGCGATCCTCCGACCAATCCTGTGTGCCACCCCATAAGAAGGTATACATACCGAAATAATTGTCTTCCTCCAGCGTATCGATTAAAGCACCAAAGTCGACCGTGCCACTTCCAGGAACCTGATCTTCCGTAGGCCCAAGATCGTCGGCGTTATTCATCGCAGAACTGGCACTCCATAGGCATGTGTGACCCACACGGTTTCCAGCCGCCTGCAACAGCGCACGAAGAGTCGTATTCACCAACCGAGCATGAGGGGGCGTGACACTCAGCTGTATACGTGGATGACCCACATCATCCAGAAAACTAGCAATTTCGCCCGGTTCATCAAGCCAGGTATCTATTTGGTTTGCCAACGCTAACGTAACACCACGTTCCTGAGCAGCGCGCCCAAGTGCACGTACATCGTCGGTTGCCTCATGCCGTTCGTACTCACGATGTGGTGCCGTTGCGATAACGGTCGGTGCACCAATGCCAGCAGCAAAGTCGAGTCGGGCCAGAAGGTCATCACCAAAAGTTGCATAAGCTGAAACGGAAGCAGGGCGAATATTGTGGTCGGAAAGCAGCGCTGTGACATCCGTGACAGAGTCACGCTCTGGATCCACATGTTGGAGAACCCCGGGCGTTGACCACAAATCTACGTAGCCCAATTTAGTCTTCGATATCGCCTTGAGCACGTCAGCAAACGCCATAGATCGGAACAGTAGCGTTGAGCACGCAAACCGCGTTGAAATGTCGAAAGCAAACATAACTTGCTCCGGCCTCTGGCGCGTACCACTACAGCACGCAACCCCTATTTTGACTTATTCGGCTCCAATCAAGCTATTCCTTCAGCAAAGAATGGGTTGTGACGACACTCTTCCACCACCGTCGTCGGCGGTCCGTGGCCAGGAAATAGGCGAGTGGAACCAGAAAGTTTCAAGATTTCACGACGGACCGACGATAAGTGAGCTGCATAGTGCTCCGCCCCCATCGAAGTACGTCCAATCGAGCCTGCGAACATAGCATCACCCACCAACACAAAATCACGTAGTACAAACGATGTGTGTCCGGGAGAGTGACCTGGTGTGTGACGCGCCTCAATTTCAAATGGTCCAATATCAAAACGTGTGTGGTCGTCAAAAGTCCTAATTTCAAGCCCGCTAATCTCCGGAAGACGAGTTCGTTCTTCAGGATGAATCCACACAGGAACGCCCAACGCTTGGTGAACACCCGGCAGAACCCCGATATGGTCTGCGTCGGCGTGAGTGATCAATATCGCGAGCGCCGTCCAATGTTCCTCAACCAACACATTAAGAATGAGATCCAACTCTGCGCCCGGATCCACCACTAACGCATACCCTGTTTTTACATCACCGACGACATACTGCGTGATCCGCATTGGCGCATAACTGACAGTTCTTATATGTGTATCAGCGCAATCGACCGCAATCGGTTCAGGAGACCAAGCTTCCCGCGCAGAAGCCCACAAGCACGCCGGATCCAACGCCAATACGTCGGCAAGACGATCTGACTCCTGTCGAGATGGCGTGCGTTGATACGCCTCGAAAGATTGCAGAACATCCTCACTAATCGCGACTCGAGCCCCGAGATCTGACAACGAACAATTAAGTCCGTGACGAGCCTTTCCAAGGATGTCGCCAAACTCATCTTCAAGTAAGTCATTCATTGAAATTGACGCCAGACCGGATAAACACTGGATCATGCAGAACGGATAAGGATTGTCCCATTAAGAGCACCCTTTGGCCTTATATTGAGCGACGTGCCCACGAAAACACTTTAATCAAAGCCGCAAGAACTACGTTGAGGATTTAATGATCGACAAACGCTCAGCCTCTTAGAACCCAACCAACAGCCCCACAGGAAGAATCCTGCGTTCATGTCCCCATTGGCGGTAAATCAGACTCAAGCCAGTACTCACTTCCGTCCATTGGATGCGCACGTGGCTTTTTCAACCTGCCAGTAGCTAGCCATCGATATACCGCTTGCCGGCTGACTCCATAGCGTTTCGCGATCTGCACAATCTTGAAGTACGGAATGTCGGAGCGAACACGATGCGTCGTGCTTCCCGGATCACTATGACGCCTAGTCTCAATCTCTTGAACTGTGCGCGCCATGGCGATAGCAGCAAGCGCGGCGTCAGCACCACGATTTCCAGCCTTGGATCCACACCGATTGATCGCCTGTTCAACGTTCTCTGCAGTAACCACGCCATAAATCACTGGTGTTCTAGTATCGAGAGCCGCACGGGCAATCCCACGAGCCGATTCCTGCGCAACGTGATCATAATGCGACGTCTCACCACGAATAATGCATCCGAGACAGATCACTACATCCGGTGATCCAGCACCAATAAGTTCACGCGCAACCACCGGAAGCTCAAATGATCCGGGAGCCCAGATAATAGTTACATCAACATCTGCGACGGCATGCCGCCGTAATTCACGCCGACAAGAACTGAGCAGGTGGCCCACGAAAAATTCATTAAATCTAGCAGCCACAATACCGATACATAGACCAGCACCATCGAGTTTCGGATCAATCGTCCGGGCCCCATCATCAGCGTCCATCAAAGGGTATGTCCCATCCGTGTCCGTTTTGTATCAAGGTACCGGCGGTTATGCTCGCTAGGCTGAACGGTCAGCGGGAGCTGCTCAATCACATTCAATCCGTAAGCACGAAACCCTTCAGTCTTCTTTGGATTGTTCGTGATAAGACGTATATCAGTAATCCCCAGGCCACGAAGAATCTGGACACCTACACCGTAGTCACGCAAATCGGCCGCAAACCCCAAATGATTGTTGGCATCGACCGTGTCAAGACCCCCATCCTGCAACTCATAGGCGCGTAGCTTGTTCGCGAGACCGATACCTCGACCCTCCTGGCGCATATAGAGCACGACTCCACAACCCTCAGTAGCAATTCGCTCCATCGCCACCGCGAGCTGGTCGCCGCAATCACACCGGAGTGATCCAAAAACGTCTCCCGTCAAGCATTCGGAATGGACACGAACCAAAGGTGCAGAGTCATCCGAAATCTCACCAAATGTGAGAGCCACATGATCTTCCCGCGTTGTCGTATCGTGAAACGCAATGGCCTGAAAGGCACCGTGCTCAGTAGGGATACGTGCCTCGGAAACCCGATATACGAGTCGCTCACTTGTTCTTCGGTGATGGACGATCTCGCTTATCCGGACAACAGGAATCCACAGCTTGCCAACAACTTCGTGGGGCAAAACATCTCCTACTTCCGCACCAATCTCATCCACGCGCACTGCCACAGCCACAGGCGCTAACCCTGCAAGCATTACCAAGTCAACGGCCGCCTCGGTGTGACCGAGCCGGCGGAGCACTCCACCATCACGAGCTCGTACTGGAGTAACCGGGCCTGGTGAGCAAAAATCAAACTTGGTGAAGTTTGATGACGCCAGAGCCCGGACCACCTGAACAAAACACTCATCCTCACTTCCCGGGTCCAGATCATTTAACCCAACAGTTGCAGTGAAATCTGCACCTCGATCCAAAGGCTTAAGTGATCTGGACTCCCGCACGGGGACACCGAGAATGTCTAGTCGCTGCCCGGAAGCGGGAGCGCACACGGCATGTGCACCCAAATCCTGCATTCGTGCCAGCGTCTCCACGCTAAATATTTCCCCAGCGGCTGCCAGTTCAAGCTCAGGGCAAGCCAATCCATCATCGATAATCGCAACAAGGCCACCCTTCCGGATCTGATCCATCGCTACGTTCACGGAGTCAGAGATCATCGAGACGCATCCAACACAAATCCAGCCACATGCAATTGCCGAATAGAAGGTCCATTAAATTCATCAATGTCCCGCACGACTCCGTATTTCGCCAAGATATCGACTTCAAGATTTGCTCTGTAGCCCAACCTGATATCGCCGATAGTCACAGATTTTTGTGTGTGGGGGATGAGCGCCACCGCGAATGATGTATCTACTGGATCCATAACTGTAAGACTCACACCGTCGAGGGCCACAAAACCCTTCGACACAATAAACATACCGAGGTCCATTGGCGTGCTAAATCTCAAAATGTCCGACCCACCATCCTTACTCTTATCGATCAACTCAACCGTGGTGTCGATATGGCCCTGGACAAAGTGGCCACCGACTCGACTCCCCGTCACAAGTGGACGCTCGACGTTCACAGAAGCCCCAAGCTCAAGTTCGCCAAGATTCGTTCGTCGCAATGTTTCGGGAACAGCCTCAACCGTAACGCTATTGGCTTCGATCACGACGGCCGTCAGACAAACCCCGTTCAACGCTATGGAATCCCCCAACCGCATTCCATCAACGGCAACTTCGGACCGCAACGTGATCCGGCACACACCATTAACGTTTTGCGTTTGAGTCACGACGCCGAGATCTTCAATTATTCCGGTGAACATTTTTCAGTTCCGTTTGGCCCATAGCGACATACGTCACCAATAATCATGACATCGGATCCAACCGGACTTATCGTCGGTGACGAAACCAAATGACGATTTAATTCAGTTGCTGCAGAAACAGCAGAGATCCCTGAACCCAAGATCCAGGGCGCTACAAACACTACAACACGATCAATGGCATGAGCAGACATAAATGCGCCAACTAAACCTGGCCCCGCTTCAAGCAACGCGCTTGTCAATCCTCGTTGGCCCAACGCATCGAGTACTTCAACAATGTCAACACGACCCAAAGAGTTCTGTGGAAATGACAGGATATTCGCCCCAGCTTGCGTGAGCCGACCTAGTCTCTCAGGAGGGGCAGCCTCCGTCGTGATTAACAACGTTTCTCCTCCGGCCTGAAGCACCCGTGCCTTCGGATCTATTCGCGCAAGTGAGTCGAAAACAACACGGACGGGCTGATGACCATCGATCGGCATCGGTCGCACTGTCAGCCTGGAATCATCACTCTGGATTGTCCCAATACCCGTGATAATCGCATCAACCTCATCGCGCAGCGCATGAACCCGGGACCAGGCCGCAGAACCACTGATACGCCCACCCCCACCCGGACCAGCGATCCGTCCATCGAGAGTCATCGCCCATTTCGCAGTGATATGCGGGCGCCCCGTCTTGATGAACTTGAAGTAGCCCTGAGCCAGCTCAGTAGCAGCTTGCCCACAAACACCCGTTACCACCTCAACGCTATGCGACCGCAAGAATTCAACACCGCCGCCTCGAACCTTTGGGTTCGGATCGCGGACAGCCACAATAACCCGCGTAATCCCGGCTTCGAGGCTCGCGCTTGTGCACGGCGGTGTACTGCCGTGATGATTGCAAGGCTCGAGCGTAACAACGAGGGTTGCATTCCGCGTACGATTCCCAGCGGAGCGGAGTGCCATGACCTCGGCGTGCGGTCCGCCTGCTCGCTGGGTTGCTCCCTCGCCCACACACGTTCCGTCCGATGCAATGACCACCGCACCTACAGCTGGATTAGGGTAGGTGCGCCCCCGAACAGTACGAGCCAAATCTAAGGCACGCTCCATAGCCGCAGCGTCAGTTATACGACAACCCGATTGATGGTGCTGCCTAACAATAGTCACAGAGAAACTCGTATTTCGCGTCAAACCGCCGAGACACGGGTATGCACGCGGCGGCACACCCACGGCGCCTTCTCCCTTCCGGACTTTACCGTCGGCTCCGGAATCGCACCGGATCAGCCGGCCGAAACCAGCTCGCGGGCTTGGCGTTTTCGCCTAACCGCCGGTAGGGAATTTCCCTGCTCCACAGAGATCACCCTGCCCCGAAGGCACAGTTGTGCTTAAGTCAAGGATACGCCAGCGCTCGCTTGTATCCAACGCGGTATACGATGGAATAGCAATTCCATCTCAAACATGGGTGTCAATCGCACGCTAAGAACTGGCGTCTGAACCCAACGTTCAATCAACACACTATGCGTGACCGACTCCAGATACACTAGATTGATCGTTGGCTCGCCGTTTCCTGCGGGGGACACGCACGAATTCTGGCTCAACGAGACAGCATGAAAAGACCGCCGAAGGTCCAAGGAAAAAACATTCCTCCAATCCTCGATAAGAACTCCTTTGGATTACAGATACTCGATCGTAGATTTTCATAATGACCTATACACCGCACTGTGTTATCGGTTTAACCGGAAACCTTGGATCTGGAAAATCGACCGTCGCCCACATCGCTGAGGGGCTGGGCGCACGAATCATCGACTCTGATCGGACCGTCCATAATCTACTCGCCTGCGACACCGACCTTGCTCTTGAAATAGAGAACGAATTCGGATCAAGCGTGATGAGGAACGGGTGGCCAGATCGTTCCTCGCTTGCACAAGTGGTCTTCAACGATGCCGCAGCGCTCCGTCAACTCGAAGATCTGATATTTCCACGCGTCGCTCGCCAAACAAACAAACAACTCGCACAACCGACCAGATCACCCGCCACACTCATTGAAGCAATCAAGGTGATCGAAGGCCCAACGGGAAAACTTCTCGACGCACTATGGTTGGTTGTATCAACCGTCGACCTGCAAGTCTCACGCGCCACCACTTCAGGACGGATCAGTGAAGATGAGGCAAAACGCCGTCTTGCGGTACAGAGCGACACCGCTGAAAAAGAACGGCTGTTCAAAATCGTCCGACCTGGACGGCCTATCTGGAAAATCGATAACCGATCGAGCGAGGCTGACCTCGTTAAACGAGTAGCGGAAACGTGGAAGCAAACGTTAAGCGTCGTCCATCAGCCGGAATCTTCCGTTTCATAAACGACACGACGTCCGAGCTCAACCGTCTCAAGGTACTTAAGTGCTCGAATATGCCGACCATTGTTGGAAGATAGATAGGCAAAACCCCGCGATCCCTCACAAAGTCTTCTTTAAAACAACCTCACGCACAAAGCTCGTGCTTGCCGTCCCAGCGATGCGCCTTGGGCTGCGCAACGCTAGCTAGCAATTTGTCACGAGCATCAAGCCACGACTGGCGCCACTCGGCATGATCCTGCAACTCAGAAGACGAATTGGACCGACTACGCGCGACGAAACCCGGAAGGAAACTACGCCCCGATGGCGAACCGGTGGGATGGTACCGGATGTCAAGACTCCATCGGACATGGTCGCTGAGATTCGACAGCGATGCGTGCATACATCGACGGTGCATAAAAAGAACATCCCCGGGTGACATAGGCACCGACTGCACCTTCTCCCCCGGAATCAATGCCTCTGGGATCTCACTACCCCTACCCGGTACAGGACAGTGAGGCTGCAGTCCCCCACGAAAGCTGCCGGGAACCACCGTCAAACACCCACTGCGTTCACTCGCTTCAGTGAGCGGAAACCACACAGTGAGCATTTCCGTATTGTCGGCCTCTTCATGCGCGACGCCGTTGTCCTGATGCCACACGGTTGTTCCCCCCAATCCACCCCGTCGATCCTTGTCGATGTAACGCTCGGGAACCTTAATCCGGACATGCTGAATCGGATTTGAGGTTATTTCAGGTCCAATGATCGATTCAACAGCATCAAGCAATCTCGTATTTCGTAGCAAGGCAAAGGCTGCTGGACCAAAGTGGAACTCAGTTTCGGGTGTTAAGTCCGCGCCGGTTGGGAAACTAATATCAAAAGGCTGCGGATCTAAAAACCCCTTGTCCTTCGTAATCGCAATCGCGCGCTTATCAAACGGAAGATCCGCATATGCACTTGCTATCTCACCCTTCTCGTGAAGACAAACAGCAACACGATCTAAAACCTCAGCGTATTCATCGATGATGGGTTGGAGATCTTCAGAAGGCGACAGGCAGTTGCGAACGACAACGAAACCTTCGCGTTCAAAAGACTGTAAGGCGCTCAGCGCAAGGCCCATTTGTTTTTACTCCGTAATTACCCCGTGGCAGTCTACCCTGGAGAACAAACGCCTTGAAGGTTCAAACATTACGCGAGTAGTCAGCGCTTGAAGCTTCTCTACGTCTTTCCGAACGAAACAACCGATTCGATAAGTGAAAGGTGAGCAGCCCCACCAGTCATATGTCCGAAGAGACACGTTCGCCTGCCTCATGTAACGCCCTCACTCAACCAGGCTTTCGACCCGAAACGTACTCGCTACGTCGCTTACCACATCCAAATGAGACATGGATGCAATCGCTTCTTGGAAATCAACTTCACACGCCTCGTGGGTAAGAAAAACAAGCTCAGCCTGTCCAGCACCCTCATCCGTCTCCTTCTGGATGACAGACGCGACACTTATTCCATATTCATCACATACAGCCCCGATCCGAGCCAGTACTCCAGGAGTATCCATCACCCAAAGGCGGAAGTAATAACGCGACCGAATCGAAGCCATCGGACATATAGCGAGATCATCAACAACACCGTGAGGGATACGGTTGTGGACACCTCGTCGAAGATTGTGTGCCAAATCAATTAGATCAGCCACGATCGCGCTGGAGGTTGGCTCCGGACCCGCACCACGGCCAACGAAAAGGGCACGGCCCAGGAGGTCGCCATCCAGACGAACCGCATTAAATACACCGTCCACTTGGTTTAAGGAACCATCCCTCTCAATCAGGGCCGGATGGACACGTACCTCCAATCCGTCTAAACGTCGCTTTGCAATTGCCAGCAACTTGATGCCGTAGCCAAGTTCCTCGGCATACTGAAAATCCGCAGCTTGAATTCCCGATATTCCCTCGCGAAACACATCGTCTGAACGAACCGTCGACTTAAAAGCAAGCGAAGCGAGGATCGCGATCTTGGAAGCCGAGTCATGTCCCTGGAGATCATTACTAGGATCAGATTCCGCATATCCGAGCATCTTCGCATCGTCCAACGCTGACTCGTACTCACGATGTCCAGACGCCATCGCCGTGAGAATGAAATTAGTCGTACCGTTCAAGATGGCGTGGACTTCACTAATCTGGTTGGCTGCTAGGTCTTGGCGAAATGGACCGATGAGCGGAATGCCACCACCCACACTTGCTTCGAAATACAGATCACGGTCGTGTTCTGAGGCAAGATCGAGAAGCTCTGGTCCGTAAGCCGCCATCAGCTCCTTGTTAGCGGTCACAACATGCTTACCCGCAATAAGCGCTCGTCGTAAGTACGTGTTTGCCGGTTCGACACCACCCATTAACTCTACGATCACCTGTATTTCATCATCGGCTAAGACAGCACCAAAATCAGTTGTGAGTTCCGTGCCGTCCAAAGACACGTCGCGAACTTTGTCTAAATCTCGCACCAGCACCTGACGAACTTGAAATGGTCGTCCAATTTGGCGTTCGAGATATTCGGCCCGACCAGCTAGTGCGCGGATCACTGCAGATGCCACGTTTCCTAGACCTAATACACCCAGTCCTACATATGACTTCATCTAGCTCGATTACCCATCCGTCCTATATACCTCTCGCAAACTGCGACATGCTCATTTGCCGCAAGGGCACACGCCGTCTTCAATTCGCACAAAAAATGTTAGACAGCATTCGAGTCGCCACCTTCCCGCCAAACGTCATTTCACTTCAAAGGGACTATGACTCATCATGACACGATAGTTCGACGATAGGCATAACCGAGTAGTACTCGAGCAACGCCAGCAACGGGTAACGCTATAACCATCCCGGTAACACCCCATATCTGCAGCCCAGCGAAGATCGCGAAAAGCGCTACAAGAGGATGCACTCGGACCACCCGCCCCACAACGTTCGGAATAATCAAATAGTCCTCTAGTTGGCGCAGCACCGTGTACATGCCTGCTACGACTAGCGCGGCCACCCAACCCGGCCATCCAAAATTATTTGAAGTAAAGAGCGCGATGATTATGGGGGGCGTTGCAGCAATAATAGGTCCGAAGACAGGAATGAGCTCAAGAAATCCGGTGGCAATCGCCAAGATCACCGCAAAGGGAATACCAATAATCGATAGACCAATGAACGTGGTAACGCTCATGATCACGATCAACATAGCTTCTCCTCGAATAAACCCCCCCAGCACATTGTTGATCGATCCAACGAGAATCTCAGCTTCACTCTTCTGGTGCGCAGGCAATAGTCTAAGAATCCCGTGAACCAAGCTTGGACCGGCGAGCAGTAGATAGCCTGCAGCCACGACCGCGAGCAGCCCATGCAACATCATCGTAAAGGCACTCCGGAAAGCACCAATGGCCTTTGAAGCGTCCGTCAAAATCCCCGTGAGGCCTGCTGTGATCGAGTCAATCACGTCTTGAACAACCATAGGCTGTCCCAGTATCTCGGCAGGCAACATATCCTCAACTTCAGTCACAATCGCTGGAAGTTCGACAGCTAGACGGTTCAATTCATCTGTGATGCGCGGAACGAGAAAGATTGCGACCAGAGCAACCACGCTAATGCCGATCCCAAAAAGCAATGCCACTGCCACGGCACGTGGAACCCTCGTGACACGGATCAACCCTTGCACAGCTGGATTAAAGATGTAAGCAAAGATCCCGGCCCACACAAATGGACCAATGATGTCGCGCGAGCCCCACAACACCAAAGCAGCGAGAAACCCAATCCCAAGAGCAACCGTACGACGGGTACGCGGCGACCACTGGTAAACCGTCTCAACGCCCGAACGCGTCTTGTTACGGCTTGTCGCTTTAGGCTCCTGATCGGGGCAGTCGTCAGAAGTACTCGTGGTAACCAAAACTACCTCGCATCGTAATGTGGGATTCTTCGGACGTTGTTCTGACACCCATTCGAACACAATTCACGATCAGCGTCACCGTTGATGGAGCCCCGATCAAAGAATAACGATCACTTCAACCGTTCACGAAGCGTTGTGGACGAGATATCCACTCGAAGTTCTTCAGCCGGAATCGACTTAAACAAGCCCCGCCACTCACGTGAGATATCAAGATCTCCAAGCTCTACATAACGTCCATCGTCTAGTCGACCAGCAACAAGGAATTGAGTACCCAAGGCATAAAACTCATCCAGCGCATCCAGATATGCTCGATCAGTTTCGTAATACGAACGATCAACAATGCGTTGTGCCGTATCAGCCCCCATAACAAACGTAACACCTGGCAGGATCCGCGCCTTATCAACGAACTTGGGTACGGCCGTAAGGATCACTCGGTCATGGCCTTCAAACTGTGCAAGTCGCTCTCTAACTTCGAAAGTTCGCAGGGGTGGCTTGTCCACGTTGATTGTCGAAAGTTCGTAGGCAACCGATTCGCCATAACGGCGTCGAGCCGCAGCAAGCAAAGCTACATGCCCGTCGTGTAATGGATTAAAGGACCCCGACACAACAGCGGCTGGCAATCGCCCCCCGGGACGTTGGAGACCATCAGAATGCACCGTCAGCCAAGGTTGTCGTCCATCACGGAGAGCATCCAGCTCGTCGTCACCCCGCTTTTTGCCCTGAGCGCCGTTCTTGTGCAAACGGATCAATTCCGGCTCATCACACTCGACAAGATCAGCCCAGCGCGCGACACCCATCGCATCGGCTAAAGCCGCTAGCACCAAACATTCAAGGTACGTTTCCTGATCGCAACGGCCTTTGAAGGAGGAGTCAAATTCTTTATGCACGGTCGCCATATGAACACCGTCGAACGTCGCTATATGGATCCGATCGGCACCGCGGCGATCACGATTAGTAGCCAGCGCCGCCGTGAGGCCAAGACCAATGATTGGTACGGTGTGACACGGTCGGAATCGCAACGCACGCGCAAAAGCCTTGTGAGCTAACAACTCAGCTGTCTGACCCGAAACAGCCTGCATAGGTGCATCTCCGAGGTACTCCGCCACCGCCGCAGAACTGTATGGAACTGCGATATCAAGAACCGTCCGCGATCCGCCAGGACGACGCAAGAGGTGCGGAATTATCCCCGTCCCGCCTCCCGTAAGAACGATCGCAGCGGCCGTTCGACCCGCGTGAATACATTCGGCAAGACCTTCGAGGTTCAGCTTCGGTAATACCACCACCGATAAATCAGCCTAAATCGAGCAACACACGGCCAGCATCCAGATGAACCTGATAAGTGCGGACCCGCGCCCGATCTGGATCTGTGAGCGCATGACCGGTCACAAGATCAAAAGACCATCCGTGCCAAGCGCATTGCAACACCAAATCATCAACCCGTATCTCAGGTTGAGCACCAACCGTATTCGCTGTAACTCGCCCTTTACATCGACCCTTTGACAGACGAGCACCTTGATGCGGACAAACATCCCGCACGGCATAAAAGGACAGGCCAGTATTGACGACGACGACACCACGACCGTCGACTTCGACCCGTGTTGGTCGACCAACCTTGAAGTCGTCTGCAGCACCTATGTCATGCACGCTCAAAGTCATAAAATAGTTCAGCATTCCCTGACATAATCTTGTCACGAAGTTCGCCGCGCACAATGGATGGAAACGCTCGATCGGGAGCATCAAAGTCCCAGTGCGGATAGTCAGTCGCAAACATCAGAAAATCGTCGCGACCGATCATGTCAAAGATCTGGAGTAGGTGCTCGGGATTTGGCGGCTCATCCACTGGTTGCGTCGTCATTCGAAAATGTTCGAGGATGTACTCGCTCGGCAACCGACGTAGCCATGGAACCTCTTCCCGAAGACCCTTGAAGTTCTTGTCGAAGCGCCACATAAGCGGCGGGAGCCACGCAAACCCTCCTTCGATAAGTACAACCCTAAGGTCACGGAATTTCTCAAACACCCCTTCCGCAACTAGACTCAGAACCTGAGCCTCAAAGGCCTGTGGCATCCCTGTGTGATCCTCGATGTAGTAGGAAGGCCAACCGGCGGCAGTTATCGGGTGATTACCCCACCCACCAAAGTGAATGCCAACAGGAAGACCGACATCACATGCCGCTTCAAATATCGGGTGGTAGTGGCGCTTGCCGTATGGCGCCTCGGAGCGCACTAACAAGATCACCTGAACAAAGCGAGGATCCTTAGCTACTCGTCGGATCTCGTCTGCAGCCGCCTCCGGCAGTTGTGTGGGGACAGCAATTGATCCACGCCAGCGTTCATCGCTATCAAGCCATGTCGCCTTTTGCCATTCATTAAGAGCTGACGCCAGCGCAATAGAAAAATCGTCGTTGTGCACCTTTTCTTGACCGTACAACGGATTCAAAACTCCGTACCGCATCCCCCATGTATCAAGCAATTGTTCCCGAGCGAAGTCAGGGTCCGATCCAGGACGTCCACCACTCGGCGGCCATGCATCGCGACGCGCCGCCATTTCAAACCCCTTGGGATATTGATTACCACTAGGAGACTGAAATCCAGACTGCTTGATGTACTGAACCCAGCGTGCCGACAGATGCGGAATCAAATCATCGATCGTGTTTACATAGGGATGAACATCCGTATCGATAGTTCCCGAAGTGGCAGGCATCTCAACCACGTCGACATCGGACGAAGCACCCGCAACCACCTGAGCCATGAGAACGCCTCCTTCAGATGCGATGGTGGCGAGCAATGGGCCAAGCGTCAAGACACTTGCGGCGAAATTTGCATTGGCCGCGCACCCTGAACCTGATTTCACACACCACCCAACCGGCAATCCAACCCGTGCAACTATCCATCATCCGGATAAATCGAGCTGAACTTCGCATCGAGCCGACGTAGTAACGGGTTCGCGTCAAGTCCTGATCCAGTGACCCGTTCAATCAATTGATCTGGCGTTAGCCGCCTGCCAAGACAGTAAATACTTTTCCTAAGCCACTCATGTAGCGCACCGTACTCACCACGACCAATCTCATCGGGAATATCCGGATTCTCCCGCAAGGCAGCCTCAAAGAACTGCGCACCAACAATGTTCCCAAGTGCATAACCTTGAAACGCACCACCGATTAGACCCGCGTACCAGTGAACATCCTGAAGTACGCCGTCCCGATCATCCGGGACTAAAACGCCAAGATCTGATTGATACCGGTCATGCCATGCGCCTGGCAAATCAGCAATCGCAAGCTTGCCTTCCAATAATTCGTTTTCCAGTTCAAATCGAATCATGACGTGGAGGTTATACGTCACTTCATCAGCATCAGTGCGAATCAGCGACGGTTCCACTCTATTGATCGCGGCAAAGAAGTCACGCAAGGTCACGTCTTTGAGTTGGTCGGGAAACTCCAACCGCAGTTTGGGATACCAGTACGACCAGAACTCCAGACTCCGTCCAACAATGTTTTCCCACAAACGCGACTGGCTTTCGTGCACACCAGACGAAGCTCCACCACCCAGCGGTAGACCATCGTCTTCAGCACGTGTGCCTTGCTCATACAGCGCATGGCCAGCTTCGTGAATTGTGCTAAACAGCTGCTCGCTCAAGAATTGTTCATTTGTCCGTGTCGTGATGCGTACATCCCCATGCGCAAACCTCGTCATGAACGGATGTGCCGAGACATCTAATCGACCGCGTGCAAAGTCATATCCCATGGACCGAATCACAGTCTGGCCAAAACTTGCCTGCTGATGCCCAGGGAAATGGCGTCGGATAGGCACATCATCAACCTGTGTGGCAGCACCAATGCGCGATACGAGCGGAATGAGTCCCGATCGCAACGCTGCAAAAACCGGACGAATACGACCAACCGTCATACCAAGGTCGGCAGCATCAATCATTGGATCAGCAAGATGCATGTGTTCCGGGAAAAAGTTCGCGTACTCGCGACTCAGATCCAGAGTTTTTTCGAGCCCCGACTTGAGACTTTGAAAATCGTTACGTGGCCGCGCCTCAACCCATGCTGCATAGGTCTCCGATGCGTGTTTGGCAAGGCGCTCGCTGTACTCGACCGGAATACGAACTGCACGCTCAAAGTCGCGACGGGCGACACTAAGCAGTGCGGCGTCGTCATGATCTGATGGTAGAGATGACGCGTAGGCAGTAAGCCGATCCAGCAATTGACCAATTACCGGATCAGTCGCACGCGCATGGCCAATTCGGCTTAGTAACGCAAGTTGCCGACCACGCATCTTCGCGCCCCCGGGAGGCATGTACGTGGTCTGGTCCCAATGCAAAACCGACACGGCTGCACCAAGGTCCTGGATCTCGCGCAGCCGTAATTTGAGATCGCTAAGGTCCAGCTCAACGCTCATCAGACTCGTCTTTTGCCTTAAAACAGGATTGGCGCCAGGCGCAAGTCACGGTCGAAACGCCTCCGCGATAGATGGCCAAGGATCATGGAGTAGAACCTCAGCTGGCGCAGCTCCAGTAACGCTTATAGCGACGCTCCCATTGGCCAAAGCACCAATCTCGTTCTCAGATGTGGCTCCCGCACTAAAATAATCTCCATACTCGATACGGACCGTAGCTGCATCATCGCCATCACATCGATCGCACATCACGAGCCCACTAAACAATGTGAATGGACCCGGACGGGTAAGACGTACAGGAGTTTCTGCAGAATAGTTGGCCGGAACATTGACGTTCACGAGCACGTTTGGCAGTGGATTAAAAACGTCCTGGACAGCATCCAGCATACGCCGAGTAGCACTAGCAATTGCTCGATAGGCCTTCATGCCGTCGACATGCTGCTTGAATGGCTGGAGTTCTGTAGCCGCAGAGATCGCAATACCAAGAATCCCACGCTCAACAGCCACTCGAGCCGCTCCCACAGTTCCGGATACCTTGTACGCCTCGATTCCAGGGTTCCAGCCCGAGTTAATTCCGGCCACGACAGCATCCGCCTGTCCGTCGTACGCATGCAAGGCTCCAAGCGCCACAACGGTAGCCGGGGGCGCCTCAACCGCGAACGCTGGAATGTCCACATCAAAATCCGCGGGACCCGACACGGATCGGAGATCGAATTTCTTTCGTAATGAAATCGACATACCCGCGCCACTGCAATTACGTTCAGGCGAATATAAGGCAACCCGTCCAATTTGCTGGAGTTCCTGTGCAAGGATCCATATGCCGTAATCCTCGACGCCGTCATCGTTTGCAACGATCAAATCCATCTACCGCTCCTTCATCCACTTCTTCAAAAGCCAAGTATCAGGCCCAGCTCAAGTGTCGCGCGGAGCGATGCGGCATCCAACACAGAACCGAATTCGAGCCATTCGATCAGCACAACGCCCGATCGATGATTTAAGGCACCCATCAGCGCAACATGGCCACACTACAGCAACAGCTTGCAACCACCGTAAAAACCACAAACGTCAATCACGGACCCATGTTCCGTCGAGGTGATGAGCACCATCGACCGGCAAAACGACACCACTGATTGATTCGGCAGCGTCTGATGCGAGGAAAAGGGTAGCAGCTGCAATCTCATCAGGACGTATTAATCGTCCTGACGGCATACCCGCCACACGATCTTCAAGATCATCGAATTCACGAACTATCCGTGGGACCTCCACAAAGGCAGGCGCAACGGCATTAACTCGGATACCGGTACCCGCCAATTCGAGCGCCATGGTCTGCGTAATGCCAACAAGCCCAAGCTTCGTGGCGCCGTATCCAACTCGACCCTTAGCGTGACGCATTACTTGGGTTGTCACCATGTTCACAATCGCCCCACCAGTACACCGTTCCTGTAGAGCAAGAACAAACAGGCGCGATAACTCAAAGGGCGCATGCAGGTTGACCTGGGCCATCCAGCGCCAAAGCTCCACATCCATCCCAGGAAAGGGGAAGTTGCCCTGAGCTGCCGCATTGTTCACGAGCACATCGACCCTACTAAAAACCTCAACAACCTCACTAAACACCGCCGATGGAGCTTCAGGGTCTGCTAGGTCAGCAACAATTCCATGCACAGTGCCTGAACCAAGCGGTTCGAGAACGTCACAGGTTTTCGCGATGTCTGACTGCGTACGCGCACAAATCGCCACGTCGGCACCAGCGCGGGCAAAAGCTTCAGCGGTCGCAAGTCCAATGCCTTGCGTTCCCCCAGTGACAAATACCGCTCGCCCACTGAAGCTAAATACCGTATTCCCCAATGTGTACTCGCCCGCCGGTGCCATGAACCACGCCTACGCTTTCGTAATCATTGAACAGGCAACTCTTGTATCTGCCCGGAGAACTCCGTCTAGCCGTTATTTGGAATAGCAGAATCGAATCCAAGATCAAACGGACTACGAGACTCCACAATCGGGACAACGGTCGACAGAAATTGGTCCAAAGACATGCCGCCAAGATCACCGCCACTTCGCAACCGAACCGACACTTTCTCTGCCTCGGTGTCCCGATCACCGGCAACCAGCATATACGGAATCTTTTGGATCTGAGCGTCGCGGATCTTTCTATTCATGCGTTCCGCACGGTCATCCACATGGACTCGAAGACCAGCTTCGATCAAGCGTTCAGCAACGCCGTTGCAGTACGTCACGTGCCGATCAGCAATTGGAACAATCGCAACCTGCACCGGAGCCAGCCAGACAGGAAACGCTCCAGCAAAATGCTCGGTAAGAACTGCGAAAAAACGTTCCATAGCGCCAAAAATTGCACGATGGACCATGACTGGTCGCTGGCGTGTACCGTCCTCAGCCTCATACGCAATATCGAAGCGCTCGGGAAGGTTAAAGTCGACTTGAATGGTTGTGAGTTGCCACAAACGACCGATAGCGTCGGCAACTTGAATATCAATCTTGGGACCATAAAAGGCTGCCTCGCCTTCAACACGTTCATATTGAATCTGATGGCGCGTAAGTGCCTCGACTAATCCTTGCTCCGCAAGGGCCCAAAGATCTTCCCCGCCAACGAATTTGCCACTGGCCGACGGATCTCGAACGCTTAGATCAACTTTATAGTCCGTAAACCCGAAGGTCGAATACACGCTCTTCGCCAAATCGAGAGCCCCGCTCACTTCATCAGAAAATTGGTCTTGGCGACAAAAAATATGAGCGTCATCCTGGGTAAGTCCCCGAACCCGCAGAGCCCCGTGCAAGGTCCCAGACCGTTCGAAACGATAGACAGTTCCCAATTCACCAAACCGCAGCGGGAGATCCCGATAGCTGCGAGTCTGTGAAGCAAAAATTTGAACGTGGAAAGGGCAATTCATCGGTTTGTTAATGAATGTCTGATGCTCAAGCTCCATCTCAGGAAATAAGCCATCTGAGAACCACTGAGTGTGGCCACTCGTTTCCCAGAGCTCACGACGACCAATATGCGGGGTGTAAACCATTTCGTATCCACGTCGCCGATGCTCCTCGCGCCAATATGTCTCCAACAGCTCGCGAATCTGGGCCCCTTTGGGATGCCAGAGCACGAGTCCCGCCCCAACTACTGGACTAATTGAAAACAGATCGAGATCACGAGCTAAAGTACGGTGATCACGACGACGTGCTTCCTCGAGGCGTTCGAGATGCGCCGTAAGATCTGACTCTGAATCAAACGCCGTCCCATACACACGTTGAAGTTGATCCCGATTCTCATCCCCGCGCCAGTACGCACCAGCAATCGACAGCAACTTGAACGCACCGATATCGCCGGTAGCCTCAACGTGGGGACCACGACATAAATCCACGAACGGACCTGATGTGTAATAGCTAATGGTTTCGTCATCCGGCAGATCCTCGATCAGCTCCACCTTGTACGGCTGATTCTCACGTTGAAAGTGCGCCATCGCCTCTACCCGACTATGTTCGGAGTATTCGAAGCGATAATTCGCTTCTATATGTTTCTGCATCAATACTTCAAGCTCCATAAGGTCTTCTGGCGTCAGAGCTCGACTCAGCAGAAAGTCGTAATAGAAACCATCATCAGTCGGAGGACCAATCCCCAGTCTCGCGTCCGGGAACAGCTCAAGCATGGCCGTGGCAAGGACGTGCGCGGCTGAATGCCGCATTGATGACAAACGTTTCACATCGGGATCAGAAGCCATTGGATACTCTCCACTGAGGAACGAAACCATGGATGCTTTGAACCACTGCACAGCCCGCATTGAAACACCCGCGTAAACGAGTATGCACACCAGCCACGCGCGCTATGCAGTCATATTTAGCACTCGATCCAAACCACGCGAGTCAGGCACGGGAACACGTTGAGACTTGAACGTATCACAGTTTCGGCCCATCCCAATCAAACTCGAGCGCGCCCACGATTACCGTGTCTCCGGCGACCGTACCTGCACGTTCGAGACGTTCGGTAACACCACGTCGATCCAGCTGACGTTGGAAATACGCTACTGCGTCCACAGTGTCGAAGTTGAGTGACCTCGCCAAGCGCTCAAGCTGGTTGTCACGCACGATGTAAGCACCATCGGATCGTCGGTAAATCTGTGGACCCTCGTCCACCGGATCTGGCCGGAGAACTGGCATCGATGCTTCTTCACGACGGGAAGGCAATGGTGCATCAGTTAATTGGTCAACGGTACGTCGAAGCAAGGCGTCGAGCCCCTCGCCAGTAGCCACGGAAATCGCCAATGGCTCATGGCCCACCGACCGTACGCGCGCACGCAGATCTGGCCAATGATCTCGAGCCTCCACAATATCCATTTTGTTAAAGACAACGATCCGTGGTCGCTGCACCAGTGTCGCGTCGAAGGAAGCGAGTTCTGTTTCGATCGATTCGAATATCTCAAATGGATCGCCTTCAAGCCCAGACGCATCAACCAACTGAATCAAAACACGAGCACGACGTACATGCCGTAGGAATTTCACTCCCAAGCCGGCGCCTTGACTCGCCCCATCAATCAATCCGGGAAGGTCCGCAAAGACCAGACCAGAATCCCCGATCTCTACAACTCCTAACACTGGGTCAAGCGTGGTAAACGGATACGACGCAACTTTTGGTCGCGCAGCGCTCAGACGGGTCAAGAGCGACGACTTTCCCGCGTTCGGCGCCCCTACAAGACCTACGTCCGCAATCAGCTCTAGCTCTAGCCGAACACGTCTCTCCTCGCCCTTATCACCATGCGTTGCAATTTTCGGCGCCTGAAAACGAGCGGACTTGAATCGGGCATTTCCAGATCCACCGTGACCACCCCGAACAAGCATCGCTGTTTCGTCCTCCGTCACAAGATCGGCAATTACGGCGTCCGTAAGAACGTCATAGGCAACAGTTCCGCACGGGACATCAACAATCAGACCTGCACCATTAGATCCGTGCCGACGCTGGCCCTGCCCAGGCCGACCATCTGACGCGTTAAAGCGACGTTTATGACGAAAAGCAGTCAGCGCGTGCAGATTCGAGCGCGCACGCAGAATGACGTCACCCCCACGTCCACCATCGCCACCATCCGGACCACCACGCGGCACGTATTTCTCTCGCCGAAAGTGCGAGACGCCATCGCCACCCGAACCGGCGCGCACGTGTATGTACGCTTCATCAAGAAATCCGCTGTCAGCGGCTATGTCCGAACTCACCCAAGCACCTCTCAATTTAATCATCCTAATTGTGCACATCATCTGGACGTTCTGGAACCTCGTTACACTCATCGTGTACATAAATTTGACTGAGGAGTACATATCCCGATGCATGTAGTCGCCGTTTCAGCACGACCAGGCGACGTCGAGTTCGCAGTGGGCGGAACACTCGCGAGGTTTGTGAATCAAGGCGACACCGTCACAATTGTCACAATCGCAAACGGCAATTCCACAACGTCGGAAATGCCTCCGCGTGAACTTGCCGCTATAGCGCAGTCAGAGTCAGTACTCGCATCTCAGCAGCTGGGCGTCGACCTCATCTGGATGAATCACTCTGACTTTGCGGTGTCCAGTGATGCCGTTACCCGGTTAAAGATGGTTGAAATCCTCCGCAGTGCGAATACAGACCTTGTCCTTGGCCCGACTCCGCTCAGCAACCAAATCGACGTGGGAGCTACCTGGGATCTTCTACGCGCTGCCATAGAAATGGCGTCTGTACCCAACGTCCAGAGCAACAGTGAAGCGCTCCTTTCCCGACCCGTGCTCGTCGCGTATGAGCATGCATGGTCCGTAGGTTTTGTTCCCACCGAGTTCGTCGACGTGACGAGGGTCTTCACATCCAAGATCAAAACACTAAACGAACACCGATTACTGTCATCTCGGCTTAAGAAGGAACAGAGCTTCGATCTTGCCGAGGCAGCACGAACAGTCGGTATGTACCGCGGACTACAAGCTGGCGTCGGGTTCGCAGAGGCTTTTTACATTGACCCATGTGACGGTACTGCGTTGACCCACCGGCTTCTCCCGTAGCCCAATACCGCTCGCTTTTATTGTTTCCGAACACCGGAGCAACACGAACAAAAAACGGGTCAATCAGGTCAGAGCCTTACCAAGAAGGCAGACCCGAAATAGTCTGATGGATGCTCAATACGCCTCTTCAGCAACCGCAGCCCCCACCGCCACAACAACCACCACCAGTGGTGTATGCATCATTTGCATCCGCCATGGCTCCTGAAGTGCCAGACGCTGCACGGCCAACCATCGCTGGGACATAGTAAACCTGTTGCACTCGCTGACTGGCACACGACATGCAAACTACAGGACTGTCGTCGGCCATCGCGCGCCGCACGTCGAAGACTTCGTCGCAAGTCTGGCATTCATATGTGTAGGCAGGCATTTGCTCTCTAATCACAACGCATAACCAAGTAGATCTTAAGTCCGCCTACAAAGAATGCAAAACGCATGCCAATATCAACGACCCACAACACATGGGAGACTGACGATGGATCTCGACTTAGCTACGTACATTCGCGATGTCCCTGATTTCCCTAAACCAGGTATTTTATTCAAGGACATCACACCCCTGTTAAGAGATTCCGAGGCCCTGTCTGCCTCGATTACCGCTCTGGCCAAGCCATACAAACACGCAAACGTGTCCGCAGTTGCAGCCATCGAATCACGCGGGTTTATCTTCGCGGTCTCCGTGGCTCTCCAGCTTGGATGTGGCTTTATCCCGCTACGCAAGCCCGGCAAGCTCCCTGCAGTCACCACGTCGGCCCAATATGAACTTGAATATGGATCCGACTCGATCGAGATTCACACCGACGCTATCAACCCTAATGATCGAATAGCAATCATTGACGACCTGATCGCGACAGGAGGGACTGCAGCAGCCGCTGTTGATCTGACGGAGCGTCTTGGCGGTGAAGTGGTTGGGCTGTCTTTTCTAATCGAACTAGAGTTTCTGAAAGGCCGACAGCAGTTAGGAAACCATCACGTGCATAGTGTGATTCAATACACCAGCTAACCGAACAATTTCTTATAAGACTGGAAGCGGATCAGGTCGAGCAGCATTCAAACGAGTAATTTCGGATGTAACGAGACCAGCGACGTCGAAGTACGGACGGGCAATCGGATCTGCACTTCCCCGCGCAGCGACCGGGCGTCCCTCATCCGAAGCAATTCGGATCTCGGGATCTAGCGGGATTTCCCCTAGGAATGGAACGCTCAATTCTTCTGCCGCACGCCGAGCACCACCATGATCGAATATCTCGAATCGTGATCCTGTATCAGGACTGATGAAGTACGACATATTCTCAATGACCCCAAGCACTGGAACCTTAAGTTTCTCGAACATAGCAATCCCACGTCGGACATCCTGCAGTGCAACATCTTGGGGCGTACTCACAATCACAGCCCCTGAAAGGGGAAGCAGTTGCGACAACGAAAGAGGTGCATCACCCGTCCCTGGTGGTAAATCAACAATCAGATAATCAAGATCGCCCCATGCCACATCATGAATAAGTTGCCGCAGCGCCTGCGCAATCATTGGGCCACGCCAGATCACCGCCTGTCCGGGATCGGCCAAAAACCCCATCGACATGACAGGCACACCGAACGCAGCCAGAGGCTGGATCTTATCGTTTTCGATGACCGGACGACCATCTATCCCTAACATCCCAGGAATGTTTGGGCCATAGATGTCACCGTCGAGAAGCCCAACGTTCGCTCCTAACTCCCGAAGCGCTACCGTCAAGTTCGCCGCGACTGTTGATTTACCAACACCGCCCTTGCCGCTCGCCACAGCAATCGTATTCTTGACCCCAGGAATTGTCTGCCCATCTTGACCAAACCCTGTATTAGAAGAAACTTCTGCAGTCCACGAAATATCAATTTCAGTAGGCCACTCAAGTGCACCGATTGCCGTGCGAACCTCACGCTCAATCTTGTCACGGTGCGGCGAAGCAGGTGACGTAAGCACGACTGTCACATAAACAGCCTCGCCTTCAACACGGAGATCTCGCACAAGCCCGGCCGCAACGAGGTCCCGGCCCAGATCAGGCTCAACGGTATTCTTAAGCGCAAGCGTTATTTCATCGATACGATTGTTGGGCACGCGTTCTCCAAAGTTCAGCAACGTCATCAATGGCGAGTATCCGGCGTGGTTCAAGTAGACGCCAGCACATTCTTAAGGCTAGCACCGAATGACCAGCACACATCTGGCCCTTAAGAATAACGACCACTCCACGATGGAGCACAACAACCTCTCGTATGTGTAAGGCCATCTATAGCCGAAATTGAGATACTGAATTATCAGAGAATTGAGATTGCTACATCAACCGGGGCCAACAACTAAGATCCACGGCCTGACAATCACCACGCACATGACGTGGAATCGTATACAAGACCCATGTTCGTCTGTGATTGCAAGATGAAAATCACCCCCGAGTCCTATGGTCTAGATCCGGCAAGCAAGGCCATACTCTAACCACCGCAGGACCTAAGATATTGTCAGGAACGAACAAAAACCAGGTCATAAAACACGCCTAAGGTGTTCATTCCCGATATAGACTGCTTCGCACTAAGCGTCTGGAGACCAGCACGTGGGCGACATTTCCGTGGTCGGATCGGGAACCTGGGGAACCACGCTTGCGATGCTGGTGGCGAAAAGCCAAGGCCGTTGCACGCTCTGGGTGCGCGATAAAGAAGAGGCATTAAACATTGCCGCTCGACGAGAAAACGTCCGCTTTCTTCCCGGAGTCAGCCTCCCTAACACGTTGCACATTGAATATGAACCCGCAGCTGCGCTAAGCGGGGCAAGCCTTGTGATCATGGCCATCCCCATGCAACACCTTGAAACGAATTGGGAGGTCGTCGGGAACGTGATAAATCCGGCAGCCACGATCTTGAGCGGGATCAAGGGGCTAAATCCGGTTTCGGGTGAACGGGTCAGCGAAGCTGTCGCCCGGCTCACCGACCCTACAATTACGAATCGCCTCGCTGTTCTATCTGGTCCAAATCTCGCACGCGAGATCGCTTCTGGTGAACCGGCGACCGCGGTGATTGCTGCCGCTCAAGCATCGCTGGCTCAAGCGATTCAAGCGAGACTCCGAACTCCAGAATTCCGAACATATGCTAGCGACGACGTGATCGGTGTCGAACTCGCTGGTGCACTGAAGAACGTCATTGCTATTGGCGCAGGAATGGCGGATGGCCTGCGCTTTGGCAACAATGCGAAATCCGCTCTGATGACGCGCGGCTTGGCTGAAATAACACGTCTCGGTGTGGCAGCCGGCGCTAATGTACTCACCTTTGGTGGGCTTGCGGGAATGGGTGATCTCATAGCCACCTGCGCCAGTTCACATTCACGAAACCACTATGTGGGCCATCAGCTGGCGGAAGGTCGATCTCTTGACGAAATCCAATCGCGAATGGTGATGGTCGCTGAAGGAGTGGATACGTCACGCGGCGCTCTAATCTTGGCTCGGAACCTCAACGTCGAAATGCCTATCGTCGAACTCATCAACCAGACGTTGTTTCACAAATTGCCAGTCGCGGAAGCTGGGCAAATCCTAATGGACCGTGAACTGAGCCATGAATTGCGGGGGTTTCAACCGGTGTGAAGCACAGTACATCCATGCGAACTCAGAGAACAGCATTCCGTACACACATGCGCGAGATACTGCTATGAGCACTATCGTCTGCACTAATTGCGGTCGTCATACCCCAGTGCGATCAGCAGGATGCCGCCACTGCGGTCATGATGCCTATGCCGATCGCAGTGCCGGTCATATAGCTGATCGAACCATTGACCGTGCATTTCGCAATACACGAACAGTACTCTACGTCCTACTTCTGCCAGTGGCCGGATTTGCCGGACAAATGCTCGTCGGAGCAATGATACTCATGCCCTTCTTCTTCATCGCTGGACTTACCGGCGGAGTTGGAGATACCGGTCCTACTGACCTTATGAATGGTCTTACCAGTTTCGTTTTTGGAATCCCTGGTCTCCTCGTCACAATCGCCTTTGTCGTCATCTCCTTGTACCGTCGGTTCGAACGTGTGCGAGCTATTGTTCATCGCCGAGGTTCTTCGGAATAAATTGCGTCCCGCGCAAACCGTAGGATTGCATCGTAGGGCCTAATCCTAAGACGACGTGTCAAAAACCACACCTATATGGTTATGAATTGTCAGACCAATTCACCAACTACAGAATCTCACCCCCAATTGGTCGCCACGGCCACCCAGGAAACGACCTGTCTACTTGACCGTCACACATACAGCTTCGCTGTTCAAGAACCGTATCAAGTACGGCATACTGCATGTATAACGGGCATCGGCAAAGGGCCGAAATCCCAAAACGCTGAGGGGGTGATTCATATGGGTGATGCTAAACGTGGCTTTTCGGGCACTTCTGTATGTGAGGTGAACGCCGCGTAGTTGCGTGACACCCGGGTACAGACTTCTAGTTCCCGGAAAGCCATCACACGAGCGGTCCATTTTATGGGCCGCTCGCGTGTTTTTAGATCACAATCGACACGAACCCCTAATCCTGGATCTGAAACATCGCCTCAATCTCGCAGGGGATTTGCATCGGCAACGTGCTACAACCCAATGAAGATCTCGTATGTCGGCCCGCGTCACCAAAGACATCTTGCATCAACTCCGAGCAACCATTCACAACCAGATGTACGTCATCAAACGATGGGGCTGCATTCACAAACCCAATTACTTTGACAACACGGACGACCGCATCGAGGCTACCCGTCGCCTTTCGGACCTGAGCCAAGATATTCAGACCACTGTCACGTGCCGCCCGAGCACCAGCCTCAATGTCATAAGTTTCGCCAACGCGTCCACGCCAATCACCGCCCGGTGGCTGCCCAGCGATCCAGAGAAGATCGCCCGTACGGATGGCCGGAACATACGCCGCCATCGGCGTTTGCGCCTCGGGAAGAACGATGCCAAGTTCCTGCAAACGCTCGTCATGCGACACAGCTAATCTCTCCGTTTTCATACTTGTAGATAACCACATAGTACCCGGGGAGAACTCAATGCACGGTTGTCTTATTGGTACGCTGCTGATCTAGCCGCTTATCCATGATTCGACATGCGCATCGAACACATCGCAGTCTTCCCTATCAGTAGTCCACTACCCTATCCATATGGAATTTCCACAAGCCTCGCAACATTCAGGACCGCAACCCTCGTTCGGATCCAGACTACTGACGGGTATGAAGGCTGGGGCGAAGCGGCCGGAACACCGAACGAAACGGTACAAACGCTTCGTACTGCGCTGATCCCGGATCTGCAGCACGTTGACCTCAACGAACCACAGCAAGCATATGCGAAGGTCTCCAGCGGGCCCCAGCACAAGATAACCGCCATCGGAGCCATCGATACAGCCCTGTGGGATATCGATGCCCAAATCAACAACCAACCTCTAGCCCGGCATCTCAATCCGTTATCAGCATCAACCGTCACTCCCTATGCCGCAGGCGGCTATTACAGAACGAACACCTCCGATCGCGGTGCTGAACTCAGTCGTGAAGCACAGAGCATCCGCATGCGTGGCTTCACCGCATTCAAAGTCAAGATAGGACGACTGTCGGTCAAGGAGGACGCGGAAGCGTTGCGGAAACTTCGAGCCTCTATCGGTCCTGACATACAGCTTATGGCTGATGCGAATGAGGGCTATCGTCACGATCTCAATGCAGCGCGGGCTATGGCCAATGTACTCAACGAGATTGGAGCCACCTGGTTTGAAGAACCCTTGGCAATCGACCGTCCAGACCTTTATGCAGAACTTCGCCAAGTAAGCGACGTTCCAATTGCTGGTGGCGAGCATCTAGTCGGGGAAGCCGCTTATATGAGAGCCATAGACAACGATGCGTTCGATATTGTGCAACCAGACGTTGTCTGGACAGGAGGCATCACTGGTTACCGAAAAATCGAAACGATAGCCCGTCAAGCACAGATAACCTGCATTCCCCATGTATGGGGAACCCCTGTGAGTTTCTTTGCCAGTTTGCACTTGCTATGCGCTTATCGAGATCTGAACGCCAAATCACACCACGTGAAGCTTGAATACGATCAAGGCCCGTTTCCCGCTCGCGACCAACTTGGCGAACGCCCATCAGTCGATGGCAACGGGCAGATTCCGTCCGTCGAGACTCCCGGCCTTGGCTTCCATCCAATCATCGCTAGCTATCAAACAGAAAACATATAGCGTTCTACTGCCAAGATAGAGCTGTCTAGTCAGGCTGCTCTTGCCGATCTCCCAATCTTCACGTGCTCTCCTGCGCGATGGAGTGTCCCTCGAATCCGTCTGACCACTAACCCATAATGGGCTTATTCATCTGGCTGAACTCAACCGAATGGCACTTCGTACAATCCACGTCGGTGCATGGAACCGAGCTCGGACGCATCTCGGCGTGATGACCAAATCCGATGTGTTTGAACCCGTGGCCCTCGTAGACGTTAACGAGGATTTCTTAGCTCGCGGCCGTGAACTCTCCGGCCTGAAAGAGGAATCGTCGTATACAAACCTGACAGAGGCGCTGGATCGCCATGATTGTGACGCCGTGGTGGTTGTAACTCCTGTAATGCTGCATGCCCGTTTCATTGACGAAGCCTTGGCTGCGGGCAAACACGTAATGGTCGAAAAACCATTCACAACAAATCTAGCCGACGCTGCGCATGCTGTTGCCAAAGCCGAAGCCGCAGGCCTGCAGTTGTTAGTAACGCAAAACGATAGGCTAAACCCGACGTACCGGACAATTCGACGTCACCTTGAACAAGAAACATATGGACCACCCGGATATGCCGTGATGATCCACGACAAGCCACGGATGGCTCCCTACCACAACTCGCCGCACATGCACCTGTGGCAACAAGGAGTTCACCAGCTGGATACATTGCTCGGCACGATCCCCCGGACTCCAGTACGAGTACGTGGGCTGAGCACCGAACCGCCATGGGGGAATTGGCCAACACCTTCGCTCGTGCACTCCATCATTGAATTCAGCGACGGATTTTCGGCAACTTATGTTGGAACCTCGCAGGCCCGGCATCAAGAATTTCAGTTCACCGTAGAGTGTGCTGAGGCCGCTATCGCATCCTTGGGTTATGGATCAGCAGCCTCACTAACGCTCAAGCGAGGAGAGGAAATCGAGACTATTGCGATTGATGATCCGCCCTGTGGATTGACCCCTGAAGAACAAATCGCCGAGATGTTCGCAGAACAGATTCAGGAGGGAACCAACACCGAGCTCTCGGGGCGTGAGAACCTAACAACCATAAGGGTGGTCGATGCCATTGTTCGTTCAACGGAGTCTGGATCAGCGATCACCTTGGCTTAAATCACTCTGGTCCCGTGTGTTGACGTTACGCGACAGGCATGTGCCGAACAGTACTCCTGCATCAGGGTGCCTACCGGGCAGGCTGCACTCACATCTCAGTGTGACGACCGATCACCATTCGCAACCCGAAGCCGCAAGGCCCTATTGATGATTGCTTGGATCGATATCTACAACCGAACGTGGCGTACCTCCTCGCCATCGCCGGTATGCCCGAATCATCCTAACTGCGCGCCACACACGGCCTAACTTTTGTCGAACATCGGGCCGAAAGATTGCCACTACAGCTAAACCCATAATCGCGGCCACGCACACCACAAACACCACGACCACAACAACGACTCCGATCGAAACTCCAATCAGAATCATCGGTAGAGCGACTACAAAAGCCTTGACCGACCGTGGGCGTCCAATACGTCCGATCAAAAGCAGCACCCTTCTTTACTTACCGGATTCGCTTGTACGGACTTGGTAATTCCTGATGACTGTTGGTCTTACACCGACGAGGGCTATCATTCTTCGACTGATCATCAGACTGCGTGAACGCCTGCCATGGCCGTATACGAAATCCGAGAATTACAGCACCAGCTCAAAGTGTATAAACACGGACGCTACATAGCAGCACTCCAGCAAGGAGCGTTTCGCCCATACATCCACCCAGTCATGACCCCACGCGGACACGTCGTAACTCAGATCGGCCCTGTTGACCACCCTCATCACCAGGGCATCTGGTTTGGGCATCAAGATGTCGATGGGGTTAATTTCTGGAATCCGGAATCCGAATTCCCTACACCTTTGATGGTCGCAACGTCGACAAAGACCGATATCCATCCAGATAGCGTGACATTCCACCAAGAGGTCCAGTGGCGTGACGGGGACCAAGACGTACGGCTCGCTGATGTTCGCACCATCACCGTATGTGAAAATCTGGACCACACCGCAATAGACTTAACAGTGACCCTGCGCGCCGGTAATTCAGACATTGCCATGGGCCAAACGAAAGAAGCTGGACTTGCCGTTCGAGTTGCGGATCAGATCGACGTGGTCGACGGCGGTCGAATCGAGAACGCCGAGGGCCTCGTAAACGAATCCGAGACATTTGACCAAATATCCGCCTGGGTTGACTACGCCGGACCGATCAGTCGGACAGAAACCGCGGGAATCGCGATCTTTCCCCATCCTGGAAGTGATGGTATTCCGTGGTTTACGCGTGACTACGGTCCGATATACGTTAGCCCGTGGCGGCATGCGCCGCTGCAACTCGCAGCGGGAACATCACGAACAATTGGAGCCCGGTTCGTAGCACATGACGGTAGTTGTAAAGAAGTCGGCATTGCAGATATTTACGAACGATTTCGCGCTGAGCTTGACGGCTAACAATCCACCTTTGGCCCACCGAATTGAAGCATCCCGAACTCGGCAATCGAAATCACCAGTGCAGCAGTTGAAGCAGCCTCAGCATCGATAAACTCGATCTCTTCGACGATCTCTTCGACGACGGACGGGGTCGTGGGGCTCGCCACTGCGACCAAGTCTCCAGCGTCCCGAATATCCCCATCCGACATGTCAACCATATAGAACGCGGTATTACTCAGTTCGTACAAGTTGGATTCGTGCCCCGTCTTAATTCGGCTCACGGTACGTGGCGAACCCACAATAACCCTATTGGATCGATGTCGCGCAGACATGCTGAGTAGCATGTCTTGTCGCGCAATTTGTCCGATCCGGACCGCGCCATTTCGTCGCTGTTCACCCGACTCAACATACTCCTTGACGATCCCGGAATCACACCCGTGATCTCGCAATGCATCCGGATCTGGAATTCTCAGAAATCCCCAACATTGGTTCTGGCCCAAATTGGACGCCTCACGCAACACCGCCCGTGCACTCACCATGTCAGCCAGAAAACGTGCCTGCAATACAGATGACGTGAAACGCTCGCGCACGGCAACGTATA
Organism: uncultured Chloroflexota bacterium; assembly: GCA_964422795.1. Classification (GTDB taxonomy): domain Bacteria; phylum Chloroflexota; class UBA11872; order UBA11872; family UBA11872; genus UBA11872. The sequence goes on along the minus strand of CAYRCL010000030.1, from coordinate 3,020 downwards.
GATAGCCAATTGAGAGCAGCGCACTGACACGCGATTGCATAAGACGCGTACTCAGGGCCTTGCGGATATCACGGTCTTCCGACTGAAGAATTGCAGCAACAAGCGCTCGAGCTTCCGCCGTATGAATGGACGAGGCCCATCCAGAATAATCCTCGAGATAAGCAAGGTCGGCTTGTAAGACCGCTTCCGTGTTACCCGACCACATTAAGCATCAGTCTCCGGACCGCCAAACATGCCTTGAAAAACCTCGTCACGAATACCGTCAGATGTTCGAAGCGTGTATGTCCATGGCTGATCGAGTAAATAACACCCCATAGCTTCAAGAAGTGACCCAATGTCGCCGACAAGATCAGATGGATCAACGTCACCGGTATCAAAACTGATCATGGTTGCGCCATCTGGCATGGCACTCGGCAACGCGACGTCTATTTCGAGCACACCCGTTCCTACACCGAACCGCGTGATCCGCCACGACCAAAAGTGTTGGCGGACGGCCACAATGAACGGCATCGCTGCCGTATCAAATTGTTCTGGATCCCACTCAATCGGGGTTCCGTTGTAGCTGGACGGAAATTCCTCTACGTTCCAAACCGGGCCAGTTGCAGGTACGGTCACGCTGTATTTGTCCTGTGCGGGGAATTCTTCAAACCTACTCTAGCCACCATACACGGATAGTACTGCGATATCGGTCATGAATTTGTTGGGCACAAATCCCCACGATCAACAAGAATGAAGCGTGAGCGAACCATTAACGATACTCTCATCCCATATATGTCAACCAACCGTCTAGCTCGACCATGTCTTCCAATCGATCCTCCTCCCTCCGGTTTACATGGGTGGGGCGTGGCTGAACTCCATTGCCACAGCACAGCCAGCGACGGAACCATCGCGCCAGAATCCCTCGTCACTATCGCCGACAGCCTGGGACTAGATGTACTAGCCATCACAGATCACGACACCATCGACGGCGCACTAAGAGCCCGCGATCACGCTCGGATAATTGGAGCAAATGTCGAGGTGGTCATCGGGATGGAAATCACTACACGGCGCCAAGACCATGTGGTGGGCTTGTTCCTTGACCATGCACCGAACATCTTCCGTCCCATAACCGAGACTGTAGACGCCATTCACGCACAAGGCGGGCTCGCTATTGTGGCTCATCCCTTCCTCGGTCTCCCATCTTCGATTTCCACTTCACGGCTACAAAATGCCTTGAAGCAGTGTCAGTTCGACGGTATCGAGACCGAAAACCCGTATCTCGGACGTTCTGCTCGGAAGAGAATCGACGGGTTTCTTGAAGAGCACGGTGGCCTACTTGGAGCACAGATCGGAGCAAGCGATTCTCACTTCGGTGACCTAGCCCGTGCCGTAACGCTGTTTGAAGGACACACTGCAATCGATCTAAGGCGAGCCATCGAATCACAATCCGTGATCGCAACTACCAGTCGAATCCGTCACACGCGTCCCAGTCTGCAATCACGCTTGCATAATCAGTATCGGAGTCTGATTAGGATGCCGATCATTCGGGCGGCAATCCTATGGCGCCAGAGGAACCGCAGGTCTGAGTGAAGGTGCGAAAGAAAAATCGAATCGATCTAGACTGTGCCCTCAGCTGGCTGTTGCTTGGGATTCACAGGCAGGTCAGAGTCCACCTCATCAGCTAGATCTTCTTTGACAACACTATCTTTCATAGCAGGATCGGGATCATCCGCAATCACCGGACCCCGCCCTTCGTGATCATTAATCAAGCTTGAAAACTCCTCAGCATCAAGCGTTTCAACCTCAACAAGACGAGCCGACAACTTATCCAGAAGATCTTCATTGCGCGTGAGAATATCCATTGCGCGTCGATGCGCATCATCGATGAAATGAGACACCTCGCGATCAATGTCTTCGGCGACACGTTCACTGTAGTTGCGTTGTTCAGCAATATCACGGCCAAGGAAAACCAGTTCTTCACGCCTACCAAAAGCCCGTGGGCCCAACTTAGGACTCATTCCGTATTGCGTAACCATCCGGCGTGCTGTTTCTGTCGCTTGTTGTATATCGTTGCTTGGACCAGTAGACATTTCCCCAAAAACCAGCACCTCAGCAGCGTGACCACCCATGGTCAGGGCTAACATATCTTCGAAGTATGACTTGGTGTACAGATGTCGATCTTCGGGCGGTTGGAGGCGCGTGTAGCCCCCCATCTGTCCGCGCGGAAGAATCGTTACTTTATAGACAGGATCTGAACGCTTGAGCTTATGTGCTACCAGCGCATGCCCAATTTCGTGATACGCAGTCACACGCTTTTCCTGAGCACTCATTACTCGACTCTTGCGTTGTGGCCCAGCAATTAGCCGGTCAATCGCTTCTTCAATTTCAAACATCCCCACCGTAGATCGGTTGCGGCGCGCCGCAAGAATGGCGCCCTCATTCAACAAGTTCTTCAGATCAGCACCAGAAAAACCTGGAGTCTGCTTGGCGACCGTTTCAAGATCCATCTCCGGATCAAGAGGCTTCTCTCGCGCATGCACACGCAAAATGGCCTCCCGCCCGCGAATGTCCGGCAAGTCAAGCGTAACCCGCCGGTCAAATCGACCTGGTCTTAGGAGAGCAGGATCAAGAACGTCCGGCCTATTCGTAGCAGCCAGCACAATCACCGTCTGTTCCGTTTCGAACCCATCCATCTCAACAAGGATTTGGTTCAGGGTCTGCTCACGCTCATCGTGGCTCCCGCCCAAACCCGCGCCCCGCTGGCGCCCCCCAGCCTCAATTTCATCAACAAAAACAAGCGCTGGCGCATTCTGCTTGGCCTTATCGAATAGATCGCGAACCCGAGACGCTCCAACACGAACAAACATTTCAACAAATTCCGATCCACTGATACTGAAAACGGGCACACCGGCTTCCCCGGCAACCGCCTTCGAAAGGAAGGTCTTACCAGTACCTGGTGGGCCAACTAGAAGGACTCCTTTCGGAATCTCCGCACCAATCTTCGTGAATTTCTCCGGGTACTTCAGAAATTCAACAACCTC
>CAYRCL010000029.1:0-8244 GCA_964422795.1 uncultured Chloroflexota bacterium | reverse complement strand
CCTCTACCGCATCGAAGTAACGATTGGACCTGGCACAGCAACGAGGATCCTTAATCATCCGGTATCTCCGGCTTTTCGTGAAAGCGTCAGGATCGGAGAGCAGAACCTGTACATTCAGGCCCGGGAGCTAGTTGGGGAGCGAGATCCACGGAACCACGAGTTCTCGATCCAGATGAGGGCTATGGACGCGGATCGATCCGGTGAGGGCTTGGGTCTGCCAATCGTCGTAGCACTTTCAGGCGGGCTGCTCGAGCGAAGCACACGTGGTGGCACGATAGTTGTCGGACCCCTCACCTTGGGAGGATCGATTCGACTTCTCACAGACCCGGTCGCTATTGCGGAGCTGGCCGTCGACAAGCAGGCCGCCACCCTTCTTATGCCGGTGTCCGCTCGCAAAGCGTTGGGCGAACTGCCGGACGAGATATGGACGAAGATCAACATCGAGTTCTATGGCGACTCGGCTGACTGCGTGTTCAAGAGCCTGCTTGAATAAAGTGCTGCCGTTGAGTATGCGCTGTAGCAGGGTCTGCGAGAGTCCGAGCACCTACCATGCAGGCCACTTTGAACCTGTTAATACCCGTTTTGGCACCCCCGACAGGATACGAACATGTGCCCACCGGCTTAGAAGGCCGTCCATCTGTCCACTGAGCTACGGGGGCAGGAAAACAACATTCTGAGTGTGGCACAGCCTATTCCATCATCTGAAATGGATCTGGTTAGAGAATCGAATAAGGAAGGATTCGTCTTAATCTTTACGAATGAAGCCGATTGTCTCGGTGGACGGTCTTTCAGGTGGACGTACCGAAAGAACGCATTCATCGTCAGGCTATCGGTAGGCATCCTCAAGCGCGTCGATGTTTTTACCAGGATTCATCAAATCGAAGAGGCTAGAGGAGGCGAGTGCAGGTTGACGTGCAGCGAGTCCATCTTCATAGGTTGGGGCATCGATCTGGTAAAGCACGCCGGTAGGAATGCGGTCTCCCCACTCAAAGGACTTCGCAATTGCGGCCTGTTGCTTCGCGACAATCTCACCAGGGTCCTGTGGATCGTTCACATAGCCGTCGAAGCCTTCATCAGCCAACTTGTAGACACGAGGCTGTCCAACGTCAGATCCTCGGAAGAAGTCAATAGTCATCAAATCGTTGTAGATAGGACATGGTTGCAGAATGTCGAGTATGGCCGTGCCCCGGTGCTTCATTGCCCGAATAATGAGGTCGACGAGGTCAGGTTGCGCCATTGCATATCCCCGTGCGACAAAGGTGTAACCGGAGGCTATGGCTAGACCGATTGGATTAACGTTCGATTGGATTGCTGGCTCGGCCATTGCTTTCGTCTGGTCCCCACGTCGCATTGTTGGTGACGCTTGACCTTTTGTGAGGCCGTAGACCCCGTTGTTGTGAACCAAGTAGGTGAAATCCACGTTGCGTCGACCCGAATTCACCAGGTAGCCGGCACCGATTCCATATCCATCGCCATCTCCTCCGGCTACAAGAACTTCGAGTTTCGAGTTGGCCACCTTCACACCAGTAGCCACGTTAAGAGCTCGCCCGTGGAGTGTGTGCAAGCCGTATGTTCCGATGTAGTGGGGCAGTTTCCCGGCGCAACCAATCCCAGAGATCACCGCGATCTCGTGAGGCGAGCGTCCGAGTTTTGCTAGGGCCTGTTTTACGGCGCTCAAAATTCCAAAGTCTCCACACCCACCGCACCAGTCAGGGTGGGCGTCTTCCACGCTGAAGGTTTTGGCGGTTAGTTCGTTCGTTTCGACGGCAGCCACATTACAGTCCTTCGTGCTTATGGGTGCGACAGTACAAGTCGTTCGATGTCGGTGGTTAGGTGTGTGGAGACGGCTTCAACGACTTCATCTTCCGAAAAGGGTCGGCCGTCGTATTTGAGTGCGGTGCGTTTGATTTGGATTCCCGTTTGCTCGGCAATCAGTAAGCCGAGTTGCCCCATGTAATTGTCTTCAAGCACGACCAGTTTCTTTGCGTCAGCCAGAATGTCACAGACATCGTCCACGGGAAATGGTCGGAGCATCTTTATCTGAAGAAAATTTGCGGTGATGTTGTGTTCAGTTGCCAGCACGTACAGAGCGTCGATGATAGGGCCACGTGTTGAACCCCAGCCTACGATGGTGATGTCTGCGTTTGTCTCGCCAACGAGTTCATACTGCCATTCGACCGGGATGTCATTGGAGGCGAGGTCCAACTTTTGCATCCTCTTTTCCATTTGATCCATACGGTTTTCAACTTGTTCATCAATACGCCCGCGTTCGGTGTGTTCGTCGCTTGTGGTTACGAATTGACCTCCGGGAGTTCCGAACAGAGCACGTGGGCTCACACCAGAGTCAGTGAGTTGGTGCCTGAGATAAGGCTCCGTCCCGTTCGTATCAGAGGTCCATATATCTCCACGGTCGATCGGCAGTCCCTCGAGACCAAGATCCGGTTCTGTCACGAGGGAATTTGCGATGAACTTGTCAGCGAGTACCACTATCGGCATCTGGTATTGATCGCCCCAATTGAAGGCCATATGTGTCATGCGCGCGGCCTCGCGTGCATCGCCGGGTGCGATCACCATATGCGGGAACTCACCGTGCGCTGGTTGAAGTGCGTATCGTAAATCTTGTTGCGCCTGGCGGGTCGGAAGACCTGTGCTTGGGCCTCCACGTTGCCACAAGACGACCACAGGCCCGGGCGCCTCAGTAATCGCCGCGAATCCGATCCCTTCCGCCATTAAGCTGAATCCAGGCCCGGAGGTTGATGTTGAAGCCCGAACGCCTGCATGGGCGGCACCGACGGCCATATTCATTGACGCGATTTCATCTTCGGCCTGAAGGACCACGATTGGATAGTCAGCCTGGTGCTGCTCGAGCATCACACTTTCATCAGAAGCGGGCGCGATTGGGTAGTACGTCTGGAGTACACAGCCGGCATGAATTTTTGCGATGCCAACAGCATCGACACCTTTGATAAGCATCTGCCTCTTATGGTTAGAGTGGGGCTCGAGAGTTACGTGAAAGGCTGATGCCCCATACGAATCGCGTGCGTGGGAGGCTGCGTGCTGGAGAACCCGTCGATTAAATTCGACCAAGTGTTGATGTCGTTCCGGAAGGCGTTCCGCTACGATCTCGACTACATGGCTAACATCGAGCTTCAGCAGTGCACAGCTGGCGCCGATTGGAACCATGTTGCGCATGACAGTGTGGCGACGCGCGTTGTATTCAACACCCATCTCTTCGACGGCTTCGCGAACAACGCTGTCGTAGGCCAACTCGAGGACATGAATATCTGTTCGGCCTATGGTGCTTCGGTCGATCTTAGCCGCGGTGTCGACGATTACTACACCATCTGGAACAAGGCGATGTAAGTGTCCTCCGTGGCGTTGGTAATCCTGATGTTCGTCTGTTCCGAATAAGGTTTCAGCGTCTAGCGCGAGAAGTAGATCTACCTTCTCCACATGTGAGTTGATCGGGCGGTCACTGGTGCGAACCCGGTAATGAATATGACGGCCCATGATGTTTGAGTGGTACTCGATGTTCGAAAATACATGCAGGCCGGCGCGGACACACGCTTTTGCAAACACTTCGGATGAGGTGTTTACACCGCCGCTCAATGCGGGTCCGCCAATCATCCAGGATAGGTCGTTTACCTTCATTGTTTGTTAGGTGCCGCAGCGTGGGACAGCTACATGCTGCATGTAGCGAGGAGAAGCAACAATAGCGAATTCCAGAGGGATCATGAATTGAATGCGTGCGGTGATCATTCTACGGTAGTCGTTCGAGAAGTAGTCGCGCCGCATGTTCGGGTGTTTCACCAATCAGTACGCCGGCCGCCCGAAGTGCGGATTCCTTAGCAGTGGCTGTATCGCTGGTTCCGGAGATAATGGCTCCAGCATGCCCCATACGACGTTCAGGTGGTGCGGTTTTTCCAGCAATAAAGGAACTAACTGGCTTCGTCATACCGTTGTGTATGTACGCCGCCGCGCGTTCTTCATCGTCACCACCGATTTCCCCGAGTAATACGACTCCAGTCGTGCAGGGGTCAGACTCGAACATTTCAAGAATATCGACAAAACGAGTTCCGATGATGGGGTCACCTCCAATCCCAACGGTAGTTGTTTGGCCGGCACCAAGAGTGGTGAGGTGCTGTACGACTTCGTAAGTGAGCGTTCCGCTCCGGCTTACGACGCCAACGGGACCGGGTGTATGGACATTCCAGGGCATGACACCAACCTTAACCTGTTCGGCTGGGGTTGTGACCCCAGGGCAATTGGGGCCAATTAGACGTGTATTCGACGCTCGCACTCGAGGGATTATTCGCAGCATGTCCAAAACTGGGATTCCTTCGGTGAGACAAATGATTACTTGAAGCCCTGCTGCGATCCCTTCCAATATTGCGTCCGCGGCGAACGGTGCGGGCACGAAGATGCATGAAGTGTTAGCGGAGGTTTCCTTGGTCGCGTCAGCGACGGTGTTGAACACTGGAATGTCTTCAAGGCCATTTACGATCGTTCCAGCTCGACCAGGTGTAACGCCGGCAACGACGTTGGTTCCGCTCTCACGCATTAGATGCGTGTGGAACGATCCTTGGCTTCCGGTCATGCCTTGGACAAGCAGGCGGGTTGAAGCATCAAGCAGGATGCTCATTGTGCGGCCTCCACGACGCGGGCTGCCGCTGCGTCCATCGAGGCTTGGGCCCCGATTCCTGCGGTTTCCAGAAGTTGAAGTGCTTCGGCCTCTCGTGTTCCGGCTACGCGTACAACGATGGGGACTTCGCGAGGCAAGCGATTCTGTGCGGCAATGACACCCGTTGCAACGTCGTCGGCACGGGTGATGCCACCAAAAATATTGATCAACACTGCGCGCACATTTGGATCCTCAAGGATGATTTCGAATGCCGTGGTAATTCGATCAACACCGGCTCCACCGCCAACATCGAGAAAGTTGGCAGGTTCTCCGCCATGGTGTTGGATGACATCCATCGTAGCCATCGCGAGTCCCGCGCCATTCACCATGCATCCGATGGATCCATCGAGCTTGATGTAGCTGAGACCTGACTCTCGTGCCCTCCGTTCAGCAGTTGACTCGTCATGGGCTTCGCGAAGTTGTGCGATTTCCGGCTGTCGGTAGAGGGCGTTATCGTCAACCGTCAATTTGGCATCTATAGCCTGAAGGTTGCCCTCGACGTCGACGACCAGTGGATTGATTTCCGCTAGCGAGGCGTCCACGTCTATGAACGAAGCAAGCAAGCCATTGGCAACGTTGATAAATTGCATGATTTGCGGCCCCTCGAGGTGAAGATCAAACGCGAGTTGCCGTAGTTGCCATTCAGGGATTTCGTGCAGCAGAGTGATGGGTATCTTGTGGATGGCGGAGGGTTTACTTAAAGCCGTTTCCTCAATATCAATTCCCCCTTCAGCACTGGCCATCAACAGAACTTGTTGTGTGGTTCGGTCGATCACGATGCTTAGGTATAGCTCACGTGCGATATCTACAGCGGGCCCTACTAGTACCGATGAAACAGGTTCGCCGCCGATGTTCAAACGAAGAATTGACTCAGTTAAGGATCGAACTTCCACGGGTGATACAGCGAGTTTTACGCCCCCAGCCTTTCCTCGTCCACCAGCAAGAACTTGAGCCTTAATAATTGTCGGACCGTCAATGTCGGTCGCAGCAGCTACGGCTTCTGTAACCGTCCGTGCAAGGGTGGATTTGGGAACCGGAATGCCATGGCTTGCGAAGATGCCCCGGGCTTGAAATTCTCTAATCTTCACGAGTGATTTGCTTTGATGGGATCGGCATTGCCCTAGTCGGCTTCATAAACCCACTCGTCGAGGTTGCGTTCGTAGTCCAGGATATTTTCCGTGCCGAACCATTGGTCGATCTCTCGTGTCGCGGTCTCTGTTGCATCAGATGCGTGAATCAGGTTTCGGAGACCAGAAATGGCTAGATCGCCGCGGATCGTTCCTGGCGTAGCCTCATCTGGGCGAGTTGATCCAACCATCGCACGTACTATCGAGATTACCTTCGGGCCTTCAAGTATGCAGGCTACAACAGGACCGCTTTGCAGGTGTGCAACAAGACCATCAAAGAAGAATTTACCTTCATGTTCGGCGTAGTGACGACTGGCCTCCGACTTGCTGACGGATACGAGTTTTAGACCGACGATTCGAAGTCCACGCCGTTCAAAGCGTTCTAGTATGTGCATGGCGATGCCGCGCTGTAGGGCGTCAGGCTTTAAGAGAATTAGTGTGCGTTCCGTGGGAAACCTCCTAGATGATGTGTCATGAGGATGTTTCCGCATGACTAGCGGTGGTCAGTATGTCTGTGACTTTATCGCGGGCGTTATCTATGTCGAGTTCAAGATCTCCAATCAAGACAGCTTGCCAGTCGCCAACTCGAACGGCTAAACCTTGTACGGTATCCGTCAAGAACCATAGTTCTTCAATCTGACCTAGGTCTATCGACTCGATTACGTGTTCGATGCTGCCGATCCCGGCTGACAACAAACCTGATGCGACAGGCTGGCTTCCGCTTCCAAGGTCACCGACTGGAGCATCGCCAAGCTTCCAAACCACGACGCCTGTGACATGGGGAATCCCTTCCAAATGTTGATGTAACTGGGTGGCGTGGGTCACAGTTGTGGCTCGTCAACCGTGGTGCTTGCATGGAGGTATGCGTCGGTGGCGGCCTGGGGTCGCCCTGTGCGCATGTAGTGATCACCAAGCAGTTTCCACGCTGTCCTTCGTAACGGTTCGTGATCAACGGCTTCGAGGAATAACTTATCAAGGGCCTCGGTGTCGAGAGTGTGGTCTTCGAGGAGGTCTTTGAGGACGATCTCCGATTCGCTCCATTCTGACCTCGACATGAGGTCGCGCGCCCAGTCAAGGGTGCTAAAGGTCGGGGTCGTTGAAGGTTTCCTATGTTCTGAGTCAGGAGGTGCGTTGGATTTGGCCGTGTCTAACGACGTTGGTGGACTTGCGAGAGCATCAGCCTCATCGAGGGTGGGTGGGATTGATTCGAGATTATCTTCGGCAGCAGCACTCGGCACCATTGCTCCGCTCATATCGTTGTCTACGGATCCAGGCGCGGCTAGGGTTTTGTCAACCGGTGGATGGAACTTGGGCGTATCGTGGCTCATCGCGTGACCATTCTCGAAACGGACGCGTAGATTTTCTGGTAACTCGATCTCTGGCATATCCGGAAGCACAAGCCGATGAACCTCCAGCGTTGCGAGGAGCTTCCGCGCTTCAACAAATTCTGGATCAATATCACCGATTCGATCGAGTAATTCCTGGCCTTCGGCCGTGCGACCGCGTTCCGACAGAATATGTGCCCGCATAACGGCGGCGTGGATGCATTCCTCGGCTTGGTCGGTTACTACCCGGCACTCTGCCTCACATTGGGCTAAGTGGTTGAGTCTCCAAAGGATTTCAGCAAAAAGAAGACGGATGTCGACCCTGTGTGGTGATGCTTGAGCCGCCACCCTAGCATGGCGTTCTGCGAGTTCAGGCCATCCGCAGTTTAGGTGGATGCGTGCGATGACGGCAGGTGTTGTCTGCAATGCATCAGCATCAACCTTCAATACATCAAGTGCCGAGTTGAGGATTTGAGGATTGTTTGGCACTAGATCCACTACTTGTTGTGCTGCATCTCGAGCGAGATCTGTGTCGCCACGGTGCTGGAACAATCGTGCTTGTATAGCTCTAGCTTCCGCATTAGCTGGCTCGACCGAGGTGACTCTCTTCAAGTCATCGAGCGCTGCGTCATTTTCGCTGGCGCGTTCGGCAAGCAGGATTCGAACCATGAGAGCTGGCGGGTAGGATTTAAATCGGGCGAGCAAGAGATCAGTTGTTTCTCGGGCTGTTGTTGTATCACCGTGTTCCAATGCAATGCGTGCTTGGGAGGCCGCTTGGCTAGGTCTCATATCACGTAGAGGCGAGCAGATCTTCTAATTCTGACTTAATCCCGACGGTGTGGTCTACGGGACCGGCAATCACAATCGTTGGCCATGCTGCATCTAGTAATCCTGCTGCTGTGGAGAATAGATCGTCAATTGTGATGGATTGTAAGCGTGCGATGACCCCGGATGGTGACAAGGGATCTGTTTCTAAGACAAGTTCACGCGTATGCCATGCCGAAACCGCTGCAGCATCTTCCATTACTCGGAGAAGTGATCCTGTTATGTACGCTTGAGCACGTTTAAGTTCCTCGATCGATACGCCTTGCGTCTTAATGTCATTTAGTTG
>CAYRCL010000028.1:0-27956 GCA_964422795.1 uncultured Chloroflexota bacterium | reverse complement strand
TGGAATTGACATGGCACAGCCCGAAACGTTCAATCACGAGTCGGACAAGCATTCGGAAAGTTGATGGGTATTGCTAACGGAAGACCATAGGCCGTCATTCGAGAGGTCTTGCCGTTGTTGACCGGTAGACGGAGGTTGGGGTGACCAGGTCGAAGCGGTTCGCTGCTCTTGGTATTTGGGCCTTGGCACTTGTGGGGTTGGCGGTGGTTGCGCTTGTTCCAGTGGACTGGCCAACAACGAGTATGCCGCGGACCACGGCGCTGATGAACCTCGGTCCAGTTTCGTCCTATGTGGTTCCCGGCCAAACGCTGGTTCCGCGCGAACATCTGGACAGCATCGTTTTACTCGTTAACGTGGGCGGCCCGTTTGGAGCCACGATACCTTTGCGCCTCGTGGTTTATGACGCGCCGGAGAAGACAAGCTTGCTGGCAGCGGCTGAATCCATCGCGGTATCGAAGCCGGATCGCTTCGACGCTGTCTGGTTTCGATTCGAGCACGAACTCGATGTTGATGTACCGGTGTATTTCGAACTCGAGATTCCCCTGGAGACGCCTTGGCCGATGGTCATTGCGGCGACGCGAGAGGATGTTACGCGTCCAGACGGTCAGGTGTATCTGCGTGGGGAAGCCGGATTTGGGGATCAAGACATCGCCTACCAACTGTTTCGGAACGAGAATCTAGTGCGGCGACTGCCGTTGCTGTGGTTTGAACACCGTGCGTCTTTGGTAGTAGCGGCCGCGACCCTGATAGCTGTCTACCTGACGTTGTTCGGTGTCGTGATGATCGTCCTTGGGAAAGTGGTTTCGAATCCACTACTCGCCGGGATACCGGCTCTTTGTGTAGTCGTGATCGCCGCGGGTGTGTATGTCTATGCGTTTGCCTGACGTGTTTCTGGACCACACGGGCGACTGGCGTTCAACCGGGATGCGCGTGGTGGATGCGCTTTTCCTTCGGGTTGCCCACTGTGTGATAGGGGTTCCTGCTTGTGAGAGACGGGCTACATGATCGTTGCCTTCGTCCTTGCTGTTGTCCCGGCCTTGGGGGGTATCTGGATCTTCAAGTGGATTCTTCCCAGCGAACGTCGATTACCGATCGTGCTATCGGGAGGCGCGGGCGTGGGGATCGGGATCTTCCTTATGGTTCAGATGGCCCTGCTCCGGTTCGTGCCGGTTCAGGCCGCGGTTGTGGTTGTGCACCTGCTGGCTTTACCACTGGCGATTCTTACCCTTATCGAATTGAAGAAGCGTGGCTTCACTTGGGACATCTCGCGTGGGTGGACGGTGCTCGGATTGGGTCTTCTTTCGCTTGTCATCATCGGGACCATCGCTAATTTTAGTGCGGGTGTCTGGACTAGTGCTTCCAACGAAAACTTGGTGGTGCGTATGGCGATGGCGGCGCATATGGCGCGCAGCCCCTGGCCGCCGATGGATCCCTATGCGCCGGAGTTTGAGCGGCTCTACCGGTATACGGGGCAAGCGTGGGTGGCGGCGCTCATGCGTGTGTCCGGCGGTGGCTTGTTTGAAGCCACGCTGGCGGTGACGCTCGTTTCAATTTGGGCAATCGTGGCTGGCATCTTCGCGACAGTCAGCTTGATGCGGAATTATCTGGCTGGATTGATGGGTGCTGCGGGCTTTGTCATGGCGGCTCATTCGAATTTCCTGGGTCTTTGGAAGGCGCCGTTTGGTGAGTTCACGCCGTCGAGGGCCGCTGCAGTTTCGTGGCTGGATCGGGGACTCATACAAGGATTCACGGGTAGCCATGGGTTCGCCCTGGTGCCTGGGAACGATGTGACGCTTATGGTGGCACTCGCGGCTGCGTTTGGTGGGGCGTTACTTGTCGCGGCGATGATCACGCCGGGATCGCGTTGGGTCGGATGCATGGTGGGTGCAGCACTCAGTTTTGGAAGCATGGCGGCTGCCTCTGAGCACACCTTGCCGGTTGTGTTGGGGGTTCTGGGTTTTGTTGTCCTGGCGCTTTTGGGCAGACGGCGAGCCGCTTCTGCAGCGATCGTGGCAGGTATAGCGGTCTTGGGGGCGATACTGTCGCTGCTTCCTCAGGGAGTGCTGCCGGCGCTGGTGTTTGGCAGTGACACCGGGGCGAAAGCGACTTTTGGGTTCGCTCCAGAGAATTTCTTGACTGTCCCCACTGACGCAATGATTTACGCGGCGCGTGCCTCACCGTTCTTTTCTGTCCCCACGGGCGTGCACCGCGTGAGTGTGCTCAGTCCCATCTTCATCAAAGAACTGGGGTGGATCCTCGCTACCTGCGTGCTGGCGTTCTATCTGTTGGCACGTCGGCGGCTGTGGCATCTGCAGCCGTTCCTCGCTGCTGCTATCGGTGCTCTGTTGATTCCGGGCTTATTTGCCGATCGAATCTATGCCATCAACGTGACTCGTTTTACGGCCCTCAGTATCTATTTGTTCGGACTGCTTGCGGGCCTTGTCGTGGCGGAACTCGCTTTGTCGAAAGCGGGGCGAACAATTCTAATACCGAGGCTAATTGGTGTGGTCTTAGCGATCCTTGTGACGGGTTCGTGGGTTGCTAGTGTGCCGCTGTGGCCGGCCCAGGTATATGAATCCGCGAGCGCTTCTGTACAAGAAGACCTGGAAGTGGCTGAATTCGTACGTGCCCTGCCATATGGCAGGAAAGCCTTGTTATTACCGGGGCCTTTGGATGTTGCAGGAGTCACGAGTCATGGTTGGCAGGGACAGCACAAATACCTTGTGTCGTTCGGGTCGGCTTTCCTACCGCTTGGGCTGGATCGATGGGGGAATGTTGAGCAGTATGCGTCGCGGTACCGGCGCGCGTACGAGTCGCTTGACCCCCAGGCTCTGAAAGAACTCGGTATTGACATTGTCCTTACCGCTCCGGCGCTATTAAGCGATGACCAGCACGCTATGGTTCGCAGGGCGGTCGAGACAGGTCGAATGACCCTCGCATTCGAGAGCGTGCGTGGAGCACGCATCTTGTACTTCTATCACGCTCATGTGATTTCCTAATAGTCGATTTGTTTGAGCGCGGTGATGACTTGGTGTGATGGTCACGCGACGTATTGGGGAGCAGTCGTCAATAAGGTTTGAGTGTCACCGCCTCGGAATTCCGAACTTGTCACGCAGTGCGTCAGCATTGACTGAGGGTGTATAGCCCAGCATCTGTGTGGCTTTGCTGTAGTCGAATACGCTTGCTTTCGGGTTGTCCACGTAAAGCGCAGGTTTGCGTATAGGTGGCGGTTGGTTCGGCCACCGCTCGTGCACGAGGTGGAGGGTGTCATTTCCGGTGAAATTGTCACGTGCTGTCAGGTAAAACCGTTCAAAGCGCGGATCCTGATCGGTGAATTGAAAATCACAGGCCAGCCGGATGCCTTGTGCAACATCCGCAACAGCAATCCAGGCGCCTAACCAATCCTTTTCTCCGCCAGTGTTGGCCTCCTGCGCCAATAGTCGCATCCACTGGTCTTGATTGCGGGCCCCGCCCCATACCCACGCATAACGGAGCGAGATTCCTTCGATGTCATAGGCGCGGGAATACTCTTCGCACATGACTTCACCGAAATACTTGCTCAAGCTATAGCCCTCATGCGGCCATGACGGATGTTCTTCATCGATCGGCAGATATTCGGGCTGGTACATGCGATTGTGAATACCGAGGCCTGAAGCGGATTCACTGCATCCATACACGATTCTCCGAATGCCGTTCATGCGCACGGCCTCGAGCAGATTGAAGGTGGAGAGGCAGTTGAGACGGAAGACCACATCATCAGGGTCACTGAAGGGGTCAGGGATGGCTGCTAGGTGAACGACAACGTCGAAACCCTGCACTGCAGAGACTGTCTCGGAAGCATTTTCCAAGTCAAGCTTGATGAACGGCAGGTCTTGATGATGCGTGGAGGCCTGGCGGTCAAGAATGGTCACGGCGTGCTGTTCGCGAATTTCTGTCACCACGGTAGTGCCGATATCACCAGCTCCACCGGTCACGAGAAGGTTCAAATGTTGCGCTTCCCATGGTGGAGTCCGTGATCTATTCGGGTTATGCGCGTCATGCTACCCACTGGTATCTCCATGTAACCTGATGCGAATTCTTACATCTTCATTTGTACGGAAGGGTTGGTCTGGAGGTGTAACTGGTGCTTATCCGATGGTTTCGTGATCGGGTGGTTGAAATTCGCGGGCTGCGAGATTCGATTCGATGATCAACTTAAATATCTCTTGATGATTCACGTGGGACAGCTGCTCAGCGACGGATTGTTGTGAGGCCTTCGGCAATTCGATTTACGAGGTTTGAGCGTATACCGTTCGCAGCGACGTTTAGTGCGTTGACTACAGCGACGGCGTTTGACCGGCCGTGACCAATAATTACCACGCCGTTCACTCCGAGCAGCGGTACGCCGCCATACTGTGCGTAATCTGTGCTCTGGCGTACGGATCTGAGAGCGGGATACATAAGTGCCAGTCCAGGCAGAGTATAGGGATGACGCCGTACTCCCTTGCGTACCTCATCGAACGCGAATTCGGCTGTAGCTTCGAGTGATTTCAAAACTAGATTGCCCGTAAATCCGTCGCAGACGATGACGTCTGCGGTGTCTCCGTAAAGGACGGCTGGTTCCACATGACCGATAAAGGCAAGTGGCGATTCGGTAAGCAGTACGGCTGCATCCCGAACCAGTGGACTGCCCTTGGTGATTTCTTCGCCATTACTTAGGATTCCAACTCGTGGTTCAACGATTCCAAACGTCTGTTGCTGATAGATCGCGCCCATTAGTCCGAAGTCGCGCAAATGCTCGGGTCGCGCTTCGACATTGGCTCCAACGTCGATTAGGAGTGTTGGCTTGGGACCCCCTGGTAGGAGTGCTGCGAGGCCAGGCCGCTCAACTCCGGTCGCACGTCCCACAACGATCACGCCAGCAGCAAGCGCCGCGCCGGTGTTGCCCATAGAAACCAGTGCCTGCGCCTGACCTGACTTGACCAGTTCAGCGCACCGTCGAATGGATGCGTCCGGCAGCGATCGAATAGCCTTCACGGGCTGCGCGTCCATGCCGACTGTGATAGGTGCTGATACCGATGTCCACGTAGCTGGATCTTCGCCACCACGATCCAGCAGCTGATGAATAATTGTGAGATCGCCGACGAGGATGGGTTTTGAACCTGTTGATCGTGCCCAACGAATCGCCCCAGTGATCGTAGCGTCGGGAGCGCGATCGCCACCCATAACGTCGAGCGCGATCATGGGAGACTCTTCCATCTTGCAGCTATTTTCTAGATGTCCAGATTCCGTACGCTGCGAGCATGGGTCACGATGAAATGTCGTCGTTCGGCTACATCGGTTCCCATGAGGCGCGCAAACACGGTATCTGTATGGCTGATGGCGGCTTCACTCTCTGTGTCGAGCCTGACTCGCAACAAGTGTCTGGCCTCTCGGTCCATCGTCGTTTCCCACAACTGATCGGCATTCATCTCGCCGAGCCCCTTATATCGCTGCACCTTAACCTTTCCTGAAATGGATTTGAGGATTTCATGACGTTCAGCCTCGGTATATGCGTAGACTTCCCGCTGTGTATTTGAAACGCGAAACAAAGGCGGTTGAGCAATAAACAGGTGACCCTGCCCGATCAGGTCGATCATTTCACGATAGAAAAAGGTGAGGAGGAGCGTTCGAATGTGGGATCCATCCACATCAGCGTCCGTCATAATAATGATCCGGCCATAACGGATCTTGGACACGTCGAACCCGTTTTCTTCGGGCGGTTTGTTACCTACGCCACCGCCAATAGCTGTGATGATGTTGCGGATAGATTCATTTGAAAGAACCCTGTCTTCTCGAGCTTTCTCAACATTAAGGATCTTCCCTCGGAGCGGCAAAATAGCTTGAAACCTTCGGTCACGGCCTTGCTTGGCGTTTCCGCCTGCTGAATCTCCTTCCACGATGAACAACTCGCAGCGACTTGGGTCACGCTCTTGGCAATCAGCTAGCTTGCCTGGCAAGGCAAATCCATCTAGGGCGCCTTTTCGTACAACGAGGTCACGTGCCTTTTGTGCAGCCACACGAGCCCGTGCTGCAAGCATTGTTTTTTCCACGATCCGGCGTGCATCGCTTGGGTGCTCATGCAGATACGTTCCGAGCTGGTCATTGACGAGCGATTGAACGTGCCCAGCGACTTCGCTGTTTCCGAGGCGGGCTTTTGTCTGGCCCTCGAATTGTGGTTCGGGGATCATGATGCTCACGATCGCCGTTAGGCCTTCGCGGACATCATCACCGGTCAGGTTTGCGTCGTTTTCTTTGAGGGCACCACTTTTCCGGGCGTAGTCATTCAACGATCGTGTGAGGGCGGTTCGAAAACCGGTGAGATGTGTTCCGCCATCAATGTTCCGAATGGTATTGGCGAAAGTGTGGATTTGTCCCGAGACGGTATCGCAATAGGACATTGCGATCTCGATTTGTGTTGTTTCAATCTTTCCGCGCAGCACCATCGGGTCTGGATGGATCGGTGATCGCTTGCGCGTAAGTTGTCGTACAAATGCTTCGATCCCGCCTTCGAAATAGTAGGTGGTTTCTCGATCTGTGCGTTCATCGATCAGACGGATACGGGTTCCGGCAATTAGAAAGGCCATCTCACGGATGCGTTGCGAGATCGTATCGAAGCTGTAATCGAGCGTTTCGAAGACCTTTGCGTCGGCTTGGAATTCAACCTGTGTGCCGTGAGCGGACGTTTTCTTTCCTTTCGTGACCTTGTGTAGTGGAACGCCTCGCTCGTACTCCTGTGACCAGTGAAACCCATCGCGTTGGACGTCCACACGCAAGTGGCTTGACACGGCGTTGACAACGGATACTCCGACGCCGTGTAGACCACCTGAGACCTTATAGGCCTCGCTGTCAAACTTTCCGCCCGCATGAAGTGTCGTCATGACGATTTCTAGAGCTGATTGCTTGAGCTTGGGGTGTTGATCGACGGGGATGCCAGATCCGTCGTCGCTGACTCGAATTCGGCCCTCAGTAGTTATTACGATTTCAATCGATGTGGCGCGTCCCGCCATCGCTTCGTCGACGCTATTGTCGACAACTTCGTATACGAGTTGATGAAGGCCACGGGCATCGGTGCTTCCGATGTACATCCCGGGCCGGCGACGAACGGCCTCGAGACCTTCAAGTACCTGGATATCTTTGGCTGTGTACGCCATACGTAGCAGCTCTCCTCGGTTTCAGCAGACGTAGTTTATGCGCTCTGATGTGCCATCAAAACAACCCAAGTGCATCGATTGAAACTGGTCTAGTGTACGAACATTCGCTAGCCCAATCTCATCTCGGCTGAGCGCTATACGGGCCACCAGCATGCTCGCTTGGAAACTCGGATAATTCCTTCTGATTAGCGGCCGAATGAGATGGCTGGTTGCTTTGGTAAGACAGATCCACTCGCACACATTAAATTCTAACATACGACTTTTGTGTGGGGCCACCAATCGGTCTGAGCCCGACGGTAAATGCGCACAACTTTGAAGCTTCAAAAACGAGCGACTAGAAAATGTCGATGTTTAACCTAGCTGGTAAACACACCATCCTTCTGGAGCACTTCGTTATCAACATATAGCGTCCCACCTGTTCGAAGATCCTTGATCATGTCCCAGTGAACTGCGGATTGGTTTTTCCCACCGGTGAATTCATAGGCACGTCCCACCGCAAGGTGAACTGTGCCGCCCATCTTTTCATCAAAGAGGATGTTTTTCGTGTGACGCTGGATGCCAAAATTTGTCCCAATTCCAATTTCGCCGAGACGGCGGGCGCCTGCGTCCGTATTCAAGATGGATTCCAGGAAATCGGCTCCAGTGTCGGCTGTTGCATTCACGATGAGCCCGTCCTCGAACGTGAGGTGAATTCCATCAACCTGCCGTCCTTGGTACAAGGCTGGAAATTCGTATTTGATATATCCGTTGACACTATTTTCGATCGGGGCGGTAAAGATTTCACCGTCAGGCATATTTTTCCTGCCGTCCGCTGGTTCCCAAACGCGACCTCCCGTGTTTAATGTGAGGTCGGTATCGGGTCCGACAATGCGAATCTGTGTTCCGTGCTCAAGTCGTTTTTTGAGTGCAGATAACTGGGCGCTCATGGCTGACCAATCGATGTTTGTGGCGCCATAGAGGAAATCTTCGTAGGCGCTGAAAGACATTTCCGCTTCTTGCGCTAGCGCTGGTGTGGGGTAATCACAGAGCACCCAGCGCACATTCTCGATAATTTGGTCCATTACTGGCCGTCGCGCGACCATTGTCTTGGCCAAGCGTGTGGGGTCAATCTCAGCAAGCGCGCGTGTGTTGTCTGTCGATCGAATACGTATTGCGGCCTGGATTGAATCTGCTTGGAATTTGCTGACTGGGTCAAGGAAATCCAATTGTGCATCACTGCCGTGTGTCAGCAGGAGTTCTTGAGCTTCCTCGAATCCAACGTTTAGCCGGGGATTTGCTCCAGCTTCGAGCACCTTGCGGTAGCACGAAAGTAGGAGGGGAGCAGCGCTTGTGTTGCCGTCAATTAGTACGAAATCACCGGACGTAACTCGTGTTGAGTGTTGGACTAGGATGTCGGCAAGTGCATCTATACGGGGTGTGATCACGGGTTGGTCCTGATTTGGTTTAGGCTGATACACCCGTCATCCTGCGTTGTTGCCACGTGGGTCCTCAAATGTAGCCATACTGGGGATGTGGTGGTGGATATTCCAGCTCGTGATTGTGATCGGCAAGATGTCTGACCAGCGGCGATGGAAAATCTTAAAGTCCTCAACGATCTATCGGGACCATTGGATCATGCACAGTCAGGAGCATGTGCGACTGCCGAACGGCCACGAGATTCAGAGCTACAACATTGTTGGTCAGAATGACTTCTGCACGATGATTGCAATCACAAAGACGGGTCAAGTCCCACTGGTGCGACAGTACAAGCATGGAGCATTGGACGTAATCTTGGAGTTCCCAGCGGGCCTTGTTGATGATGGCGAGACAGTGCTAGAGGCTGCGTCAAGAGAGCTTCGTGAGGAGACCGGATACGCTGGATCTGTCGAGCTGACTGGTCTTCTGCTTACGAATCCAACACGGAATCGTAACTTTGGGCACGTTGTCGTGTTTACAGATGCTGAGTGTGTCTCAGATCCGTCGATGGAGATTACAGAGGATATCGAGGTGGTCCTTACGCCGATCGAAAAGATCTGGGCGCTAATAATGTCTGGTGAGTTGCGTGACGTGGGAAGCTTGGCTGCTTTCGCGTGGGCGCGTGCGGCATTACCTAATTTAGGTTGGGACGGTTCGTGATGCAGCACCTTTTGATCTTGCAGCCTATGGTGAAGGTAATTGGTGTCAGCCGTTTCGTGTGCTCAAGCTGTGGTGGAAGCTGAAGATGGTTCATATCAGACCAGAAGTGGCTGCGTTAGACGGATACACTCCCGGAAAGCAGCCGTCAGAGCCTGGATGGATCAAGCTCAACACCAACGAAAGCCCGGCTCTGGCGCCAACCGTGCTCGAGGTGCTGCGTGCGTCTGTTACGGACGATTTGCGGCTGTATCCGGACCCGACAAGTCGTGCGTTGCGAGAACGGTTAGCTGAACGACACGGTGTGGACCCTGATGCTGTGATCGTGGCCAACGGATCTGACGATGTGCTAAATCTGATCGTTCGTACGGTGTGCAAGCCGGGCGATCGTGTTGTGGCGCCCCAACCAAGCTACTCGTTATACCCAGTTCTAGCAGCGATACAGGGTGCGTCTATGGTTTTGTGTCCGCTGGGCGCGAAATTTGAACTCCCAATCTCCCAGCTTGCCGCTGCACGCGGAACTGTGACCTTTGTCGCCAGTCCAAACAATCCTGCAGGTACGCAATACAGTGCTGATGATTTGCGCTGGCTGGCTGCTCGCACGAACCTTCTTGTTATCGATGAGGCCTATGTTGAGTACGCACGGGGTGATCGAATGGCATTAGCCCGTGAGTTGCCTAACGTGTGTGTAACTCGATCATTCTCCAAGGCTTTTGGGCTTGCTGGGCTGCGGCTGGGATACGCAGTGGCTGATCCAGAATTTATTGAGGTTCTCCACCGCGTCAAGGATTCGTACAATGTGAGCCGCCTGGCGCAAGCTGCTGGAATGGCAGCTCTCGAAGAAATCGATTGGGCAGAGTCTCATTGGGATGCAATTCGCGTGCGGCGCGACAAATTTGCTGAGGTTCTTCGCGAGAGATTTGGTTTGCATGTGTATCCTTCAGAGGCGAACTTCGTGTTCGTTGAATGTGGTTCGTCCGACGCTGGTTCGGTGCAGGCTGCGCTCGAGGCACGTAGGATTCTGGTCCGTCGTTTTAAGGAGGAACCACGTTATGCGAATGCCCTCCGGATATCGATTGGTTCTGATGATGAAATGGAATTATTGGTTAGAGTCTTTGGTGAAATCTTGTAGGCGGCAATTGTTTGCGCGAATACGGACGTGTTGCACGATACGGTGGTCATTCTTGACCGCAACCACATATGCCCGATGCTTTGTTGAGCAATTCGGGGGGAGGACAGCCTAGTTGGAAGGCCTTGTCTGGTTTGTTCCAGCGGCGATCATCATTTCGGTCATCGTCGTCATTTACCTTGCACGTGATGTACTGACGCGTCCGGTTGACCGGGCGAATCAATCTGCGGAACTTATTCCTGCTGTTCAGGGACTTGAAGCTGACGAGCAAGCGCGTCTTTTCGACGCCATGTCCTTGAATGGCGATCGAATTTATGACGGTGCCACGGCTTTTCTTCGACGGCAATATAGAACGATTGCCTGGCTTGCGATCGTGGCGGCGGGATTTCTGGCCGTACTTCTCCTTTTCTTCGGTGCTAATGAGGCGAAGGGGATCGATGCGGGCGACCTTGCTTGGCGTACTGGGGTCTCATTTCTTGTCGGGGCAGTCCTGTCTGGATTGTCCGGTGTAATCGGAATGATCATTGCGGTTCGGTCAAATGTTCGTACCGCGAGTGCTGCGACACGCTCATTGGGGGATGCGTTGACCATTGCTCTCCGGGGTGGTGCTGTTTCAGGGATCCTCATCGTTGGGTTAAGCCTGCTTGGTGTGTTTGGTTTGTTCTGGGCTTTTGGTGGCTTTGAAAATCCGAAACACACGCCTGAGTTGATTGTTGGGTTCGGGTTTGGGGCAAGCTTCGTTGCTCTATTTGCGCAGCTTGGTGGCGGCATTTATACAAAGGCCGCTGATGTGGGTGCGGATCTGGTAGGCAAAGTAGAAGCGGGTCTCCCAGAAGACGACCCACGCAATCCGGCAGTTATCGCGGATCTGGTTGGCGACAACGTTGGGGACTGCGCTGGACGTGGAGCCGATCTCTTTGAGTCCACGGCGGCCGAAAGTATCGGTGCCATGATCCTCGGTGTCGCCGTATTTAAGGCTACCGGCGAGAACAATGTTGCGTGGATCTTGTTCCCACTGGTTGTTCGGTCATTCGGTGCAATCGCATCCATTGTTGGTCTTCTTGTGATTCGCCCTGATCGAGTACGGAACGCGCAGCGTGCGTTGGATGTTGGGTATTGGACGACGGCTGTATTATCCGCCGTTGGTATGGCCATCGCTTCGGTGGGCATGCTGGGTTCGTGGTGGTTCTTTGTCGCTGGATTGATTGGGATTATCACGAGTGTGATCTTTGTTTACATCACGCAGTACTACACGGCTTTCAACAGACCTGTCCGCGAGATTGCTGAGGCCTCGCGAACAGGGTCTGCGACAAACATAATTTCCGGGTTGGCAGTAGGGTTCGAGAACACCGCGATTCCGGTCCTTGTGATCTCGGTGGCGTTGTGGACGTCATTCCAAGTAGGTCTAAGAGCCTTCGTTGATTTGGGCATCACCATCGGTAATTTTGAAGCTGGGGTATTTGGAACAGCGGTCGCTACGATGGGCATGCTCATGAGTGCGGCTTACATCCTTGCAATGGACACGTTCGGTCCAATTGCCGACAACGCAGGTGGGATTACGGAGATGTCCGAAGCTCCGGAGGATGTTCGCGATATCACCGATGGTCTGGATGCAGTGGGCAACACAACGAAAGCCCTGACTAAGGGGTATGCCATTGCATCAGCTGCATTGGCGGCGTTCCTATTATTTAGCGCGTACTTGGAAACGGCCGGTCTCAAGTCTGTTGATCTAGCGAAGGTGGAAGTCTTCATTGGTGCAATGCTTGGCGGCATGCTTGTTTTCTTGTTTAGTTCGCTTGCCATACGAGCAGTTGGGCGCTCCGCTCAAGCGATGATTCAGGAAGTTCGCCGCCAGTGGCGTGAGCATCCCGGGATTCTGAAGGGCGAGGTAGAGCCGGATTATGCCAAGGCCGTTGATATCAGCACTCAATCGGCTCTTCGCGAGATGATCGCGCCTGGCCTGCTGGCTGTGGTGATGCCGGTAGTCGTGGGGTTGGTGCTTCGTGCTGAGGCTGAGGCGGCAATGCTCATGGTTGGAACGATCGTTGGGGTCTTGCTGGCTACAGTCATGAACAACGCAGGCGGTGCTTGGGACAACGCCAAGAAATTCATTGAAGCGGGCCATTTGAAAGATGCTGATGGGAATCCGATCGGAAAAGGCACGGATGAGCATGCAGCCTCTGTTGTGGGTGACACGGTTGGTGATCCATTCAAGGACACGGCTGGTCCATCGCTCCATGTGTTGGTTAAGTTGTTGAGCACGATCACACTGGTTCTCGCTCCGGTCTTTATATAGGACGATTTATGCCGGGATGGCCACACCGATCGGGATCGGCGTGGCCGTCCCGGCGGATTTGATCCAGTAGGAACGGTTCTGATCCATGTGGGCTGAAGTAATACTGATGGCCGTCATACAGGCGCTCACGGAATTCTTGCCTGTAAGTAGTTCAGGTCACGTTGTAATCATTCCGGCCATTGTGGGTTGGACCGATCCTATGCTGACGGGATTGAATTTCTCGGTGGCACTTCACCTCGGTACGGGTCTAGCTTTGCTAATTGCTTTGTGGTCGGATTGGATGTGGTTGGTAAGGGGATCTTGTGGTGCAGGTCCTGATGTTGTCGTGGCACGCCGCTTATCCACAGCCATTATTGGGTCGACGCTCGCAATCGGCGTGATTGCAATTCCGTTGAGGGATTGGGTGTCTCAGTTCCGTGACCCTATTACAGCAGCGTGGCTGCTAATTGTCTTTGGATTCTTACTCGCTATTGCTGACCGCTTTGGCGGTATGCAACACGGTCTTCGCTCGACGACTTTGCCGGTCTGGTTACTCATTGGGATTTCACAGATCGTGGCACTTGTTCCTGGCGTGTCACGTGCGGGAATTACGATGACAGTTGCGCGTAGCTTCGGTGTTATACGGCCAACCGCAGCACGCTTCTCGTTTCTTTTGATGGCTCCTGCAGTGGCTGGTGCAGGAGTTGTGCAGATCTTTGATGTGATCCAAGGGAACGAACCGTTAGGCGACGTTGGGTTGTTGCTTGCCGGAACTTTGATTGCGACAGTGGTCGGGGTGCTTGTGGTTCGTGGACTACTGGCTTTTCTTCATCGCTATAGTCTGGCAGTGTTTGCGGCTTATCGTGTTGTGGCTGGAGTTGTCGCTTTGTCGATCTTGCTCGCTATGCGTGCATGAAGCTATTCATGAATTGGATTCGTCGGCCATATAATTCAGGCTTGTAAAGAGAGGCTTTTATGCGCATCGGTATTCTTAACGCAACAGGCTATTCCGGTGCTGAACTTGTGCGGTTCCTGTCTGGTCATCCCGATTTTGAGATCTCTGGAGTCACCGCGCGTAGTCAGGTCGGGAAACGTTTGGGCGAGATTTTCCCGTGGGTGCGAGCAGGTGGCCGACCCTCCTACGCTAACTTGCAACTTCACGAAGATTTGGAGGAGACGCCTGATATCGTCATTTCGTGTCTTCCGCACAAGGCCTCGGCTCAACGGTTGGCCCCCTTCTTGGACCGCGGGATTCGTTGTATCGATGTGAGTGCTGATTTCCGATTACGCGATCCGCAGATGTACGCGCGATGGCATGGTGTAGAACACGCGGTTCCAGAATGGCTAGATTCTGCTGTCTATGGGTTTCCCGAGATGTATCGGGACCGTATTCGAAAGTGCCAACTCGTGGCTAACCCAGGATGTCACGCGATTACTGCGGCTCTTGCGCTGGCTCCGGCGGTACGGGCGGGTCTGCTATCTGGTCATGTAATGGTTGATTCCAAGAGTGGTGTCTCGGGCGCAGGGCGTACAGCCTCAGTTTCGTACGGTTTCTCGGAGATCAATGAGAACGCTGCGGCCTACCGGGTTGCAGACCACTATCAGAGTCCGGAAATTGCCCAGGAACTGAGTGCCCTCGATTCGAATGTGGTGACGGTCACCTTTGTTCCGCATCTGGTACCGATGAGTCGTGGGATATTGGTCACTGCGTACGCTCTAGTGACTGACAGCGTGACGCTGGATCGTATTGACGAGGTCTACCGAGGAGCGTACGAGGATGAGCCATTTGTACATTTGGTCGGTGAGCCACCACGAACCAAGTGGGCAGCTGGTGGAAATCATGCATTTGTCCACTGGGTTTTGGACGAATCTAGTCGAGTTCTCGTCGCGATGGCTGCAACTGATAATTTGGGTAAGGGCGCCGCGGGATGTGCGATTCAAAACGCTAATTTGATGGCTGGAATTAGTGAGCTGAATGGTCTTGGAATCCCTCCGAATTACCCGTAAATGCACATTCCACCTATTGAACTTAATGGCTTTAGAGTGATAACGGGAGGCGTGCTTGCGCCGCGCGGATTTATCGGTGGAGGGGTTGCTGCGGGGATTAAGCCAACGGGGGCACTTGATCTTGGAGCTATTTTGAGTAGCTGTGGTCCCTGTGTCTCTGCTGCCACATTCACAACGAACCGGGTCCGTGGTGCGTCGGTGCAGATCAACGAGGCACGTCTAAAGAAGAAATCTGCACGTGGCATCGTATTTAACAGTGGGAATGCCAACACATATACGGGCGATGGAGGATGCGAGGACGCTGAGATGTTCATTAATGCGTTCGCCCGGCAGTTTGATGTTCCGGAAGATGAAGTGCTTGTGGCATCCACGGGGGTTATTGGGTTTCGACTACCCATGAAGAAGATTCTTGACGGGATTTCCGTGCTCGATCTGTGTGAGGTCCACGGCGAAGCGGTTGCAACGGCAATGCTGACCACGGATGTTGGACCGAAGGCAATTGCTATTGAGATTCCTACATCGGAAGGCAGAATCCGTATTGGCGGAGCCGCTAAAGGTGCGGGCATGGTTCATCCAAATATGGCTACCATGTTCGCGTTTCTCACAACGGATGCTGAGATTAAAGGCGCCCATCTTCAGCGACTTTTCAGCGCAGCGGTGGATGCATCGTTCAACCTCATCAGCATTGATGGTGACCAATCCACCAGTGATACAGCGCTTCTGCTGGCCAACGGTGCGAGCAAATCTGGCTTAATTGAAGAAGGCGGTCCTGACGACGAAAGTTTCGCCAGGGGTCTCGACGGTGTGTGTCAGTGGCTGGCGCGTGAAATAGTTCGAGGTGGCGAAGGCGTAACTAAACTAATGACTGTTGTTGTAACAGGAGCAAGAGATACGGCTTCGGCACGCCAAGCTGCACGTGTGATCACGGCATCAAATTTGGTCAAGACGGCTGTTCATGGCGGAGATCCAAACTGGGGTCGAGTTGTGATGGCACTTGGAAATAGCGGGATTGATTTCGATCCTACTGTGATCGACGTCATGATCGGTGAAACGTGTGTTGTTAAAAGCGGCCAACGTACAAATTATGAGGAAGCGATAGTTGCTGGTCATCTAAAGGAGATTGAGGTGAGAATTTCCGTGGAACTGAACTTAGGTGATGTTAGTGCGACTGCTTGGGGCGGTGATCTCTCTGCAGAGTATGTGGCTATTAATTCGGAGTACATGACCTGACTGTGAGACTGATTGTGGAAGACGAGAGCGGACTATCTCAGCCCCATCCAATCGTCGTAGTGAAGGTCGGTGGGACAGCTGATATCAAAACAGCTCGTATCGGGTCCGATATCCGCGACTTGCTCGACCAGGGCATACGGGTTGTAGTTGCCCATGGCGGGGGTGATGAGTTGACCGCGTGGCGAAAGGCCAGACGGCGACGCACTCTTTGGCGAGATGGACTTCGGGTGACCGATGACCAGACTCGCGATGACGCTGTTCTTGTGTTTCGTGGCATTGTCGCGCCGGCAATTGTTGGCGCATTGCAGCGATCAGGAGTATCAGCAGTCGGTCTCAGTGGTCCGGATGGTGGAGTGGTTCGTGTTCGCCGTGCTTCGCGCGCACTTGGTTGGGTCGGTCGGATAAAAGAGATCAACACGGGTCTTCTTGATGATTTGACGTTGTCGGGGCATGTACCAGTTGTGTCGCCGCTTGGTGTTGATGGCCGTGGATCGATCTATAACGTCAACGGGGATGACGTTGCTGCGGCTATCGCGGGAGCAACCAAGGCCAAAGCATTAGTCTTTCTAACCGATGTTGATGGTGTTCGCGATGCGAATGGATCGGTGATCAATGATCTTGATCCGCACGTGGCCCGTCGGCTTATTCGTGATGGAGTCGTATCCGACGGAATGCTCCCAAAGGTTCGTGCAGCTCTCGGATTGCTTGCTGATGTGCATGCTGTGTGGATTGTCAATGGCCGGCGTCCACACGCACTTCGGCGGACGCTCGATCTGTCGGGTGGTGGAACCCGAATTTGGGAGCGAACCCCTCTATAATTTGGTTCGGGCGGCCGATGGTCGTCCTAGCCAAGGTTTGGATCCAATGATGGATTGGCAGGCTATTGAGTCACGCTACTATCACCCGACGTTCCGCCGGTTACCTGTAACTCTCGTTCGTGGTAGTGGCACGCGGGTTTGGGATGATCAGGGCAAGTCATATCTTGATTTTGCAGCTGGTATTGCTGTGTCGACACTAGGTCACGGTGATTCGGAGCTCACACGTGCGGTCAGCCAGCAAGTGGAGGCGCTTGCACACACATCAAATCTGTTCTATACGATCCCGCAGCTCGAGGTTGCACAGCGACTCGTTGACAGTTCCGAGTTGGATCGCGTCTTTTTTGTGAATAGTGGGGGTGAGGCGAGCGAGACGTGCATCAAGATCGCCCGTAAGTGGGGACGGGCTAATCGAGATGGCGCGTACGAGATCATCACGGCAGACCACTCCTTTCATGGTCGGACTCTCGCCACGACCGCAGCTACGGGTACACCGGCGTACCAAGAGCCATTTGCACCAATGCCGGACGGTTTTTCACATGTACCGTTCAATGATCTGGATGCTGTTGAGGATTCGATTTCACCGACCACAGCAGCTGTAATGGTGGAGCCAATGCAAGGCGAAGGCGGTATGTGGCCAGCCTTGCCTGAGTATGTTCGTGGTTTACGTCAGGTGTGTGATGCCCACGGCGTGTTGTTGATTCTCGATGAGGTCCAGACCGGGGTTGGTCGTACTGGGCGCTTGTTTGGATATGAACACTTTGACGTTGTGCCGGATGTGATAAGTCTTGCGAAGGGTTTAGGTGGTGGCCTTCCCATAGGTGCAGTATTGAGCACCGAGGCCGCAAGTGTGCTTGAACCGGGTGATCATGGTTCAACATTTGGTGGTAATCCTGTGGCATGTGCGGCGGCTCGTGTGGTTCTTGACCGCGTGACTACGGGTGGTTTCCTTGATGATGTAACGGCCAAAGGTAAGCACGTCATGTCACGCTTGCGGATGAAGTCATCCCACGGATTGGTAATCAAAGACGTGCGTGGACTCGGGCTCATGATTGGGTTTGATATGGATTCGGAGGCTGCGGCAGATCACGTTGTTGCTGGTGCTCGGGAAAAGGGTGTTTTACTTATCAAGGCGGGATCGTCCACTGTTCGTCTGGTTCCTCCGCTGACGGTGACGCTGGATGAACTTAATGAAGGTTTGGATGTAATCGATGAGGCTAGGTGTGACTGAATCTAAGCTTCAATTTCTGACAGAGAGGTAGTTGAGCGCTATGTGGGGCGGTCGCTTCGAAAAGCCTCCGGCTGAGAGCGCCCGGGCATTCACCCGGTCATTTCCAGTTGATCGGCGGATGTACCGTGAGGATATCGTCGCCAGTCGGGCTCATGCTGCAATGCTTGGACGTGGTGGCATCATTCCGGAGGCCAGTGCTACTGCACTCACGGACGCGTTGGATGCTCTGCTTTGTGAGCTTGTTGCTGCAGATGGACCGCCGCTGACGGATGACGAGGACATTCATAGCTTTGTTGAACGTGAACTGACCGAGCGCATTGGCGAGGATGGTCGACGTCTTCACGTGGCACGTAGTCGAAACGATCAAGTGGCCACCGACCTCCGTTTGTACTGCAAAGGATTTAGTGTTCGCCTCGCCCTTGCGGTACTTGATCTTATGGATGAGATCGTTAATCGGGCATCGAACGAGACGGAAACGCTGATGCCGGGCTTTACGCATCTACAGATTGCGCAGCCGATCACGTTGGGTCATTATCTGCTCGCCCTGGCCGAGATGCATGAGCGTGATCTGACGGGTATTTTGCACGCGCATTCAATGGCGGATGTTTGTCCATTGGGGTCTGGTGCGTTGGCTGGTGTGCCGTTCAATGTTGATCGTGAGAGCGTTGCTGAAGAACTGGGGTTTAGCCAGATCACACGGAACAGTGTAGATGCCGTATCGGATCGTGATTTTGTGACGGGCATCTTGCACGCATGCGCAGTACTAGCCGGGCATTTATCTCGTTGGTCTGAGGATCTGGTCATATGGGCTTCGCCGGGATATCGAATGTTGAAATTCGATGAGGGATATGCAACAGGAAGCAGCATGCTCCCGCAGAAGCAGAATCCCGACGTCGCAGAATTAACGCGTGCAAAGGCTGGGCTAATAACCGGGATTGCGACCGGATGGCAAGTCACGCTGAAAGCTGTTCCAATGGCCTACGGGCTTGATTTACAGGAGGACAAACGAGCGGTTTTTGGTGCGGAGGATAATCTTTTGGGCACATTGAATGTACTTACTGGTGTGATGGCGACGATCGAATTTGATCGAAACCGAATGCGAGAACTTGCTGCGCGCGGACATCCTGCCGCTCTTGAGATTGCCGATTATCTCAGCGAGCTTGGTGTCCCGTTTCGGGACGCTCATGCTGTTGTGGGGGGGCTTGTCCGTCTTGCTGAATCGAAAGGCGTATCGCTCGAGGAACTCGAGGACACGGAGTTCTCCAAAGCCGATTCAAGGCTTCCTGGGAATGTGCGGCGCCGATTGGGTCTTCGTGAGATCGTTGATCGTCGTGTGTCGCCTGGAGGTACGGCTCCGATTCTAGTGGCGCAAGAGGCAGTCCGGGCTCGACAGAGGATTGCGTGGCAGCGTGATCATGTTTATGAACTCATCGAGCAGCGGTTGCCGAATGCTTTGCGTCCGGCTGTAAGTGGATGATGCCATCGGCATTCATGATGTGCTCACGCGATGGTGTTTAAAGGACATCGTATGCAGCGAAAACTGCTGGATGGCGCGAAGAGGTTATTGAGGCGCGGCGGCTGTAGTCCATATGGGTGAACTTTCCGGAGATGTGATCAAGCTCTCGATCATCATTCCAGCGTTCAACGAGGAGATGCGCTTGGAGGGTACTCTTCGGGCCGTGGAAGCTTGGGCCAGTCGTGCTGTGGGAGTGATTGAGATAGTGGTTGTGGATGACGGTTCGACTGACTCCACGCGACAAGTGGTGCGCGCGTGGGAGAGGACTGTTAATGAGCAATCTGTGCTTAAGGTAGTCCTGCAGCCTGATCATCGGGGTAAAGGATCGGCGGTAGCTCGCGGGGTGTTACAAGCGCGGGGTGCAGTGCGTGTGTTTATGGATGCTGATCTAGCCATTCCGTTGATGTACGTGGACCGAATCGTTGAGGAAATTCGACGTGGAGCTGATGTAGTAATTGGATCGCGTGAGCTTGAGGGGTCCCGTCGACGTGGTGAACCGTGGTTGCGGCACGCTATGGGACGGGGTTTCAATCGATTCGTAGCGCAGCTGGCCATCGGTGGATTTCGTGACACCCAATGTGGATTAAAAGGGTTTTCGGCCGATGCGGCGGATGACATATTTCCGCGTGTTCGGTTGTATCCGCCAGACGCGGACATTATTGCGGAGAGTCGCGTCACTGCGTTCGACGTAGAGATACTTGCTATCGCCCGACGGCACAGCTGGCATATCGTGGAGATTCCGGTTGATTGGAGCCATATGCCGGTTAGCAAGGTGCGACCACTCCAAGACGCGTTCCTGATGATTGTCGATGCGCTGAAGGTACGCTGGAATCTGTGGTGGAGAAGATATGGATAAGATTGAAGGCGGACTAAGTTGATGAAATCCACGGCCTGGGCATCTAGTAGGTAACGTCGGATTTCGGTGGTGATCTGAATTGAACATCGTAGTGTTTGATGGCTGGCTTGAAACGCTTGGTGGTGGTGAGCGTCAGGTTTTGGCAGCGGCTGCAGCATTGCGTGAGATGGGATCGGTGACCGTCGTTTCGCATCGTGCGATCGAATGGCGGGATGTAGTGGAGCGGGCAGGACTCGATCTTGATGATGTCAAATATCGGCGTGTTGCTGAAACACCGCAACTCACTGGTGAGGACTTAGCTCCTGGTTGTGAACTACTTGTTAACGGGACGCACCATAGTCTTGTTCATGCTGGTGGTATTCCGGCGATTCGGTTTGTCTATTTTCCCGCGCGCCGTCGTGTGCGTTGGATTGAGGTGGCCGGAAACCTTGTTCGACGTGTAGGTCTGATGCTTGGTGCGGCTCGTGAGTCCACGGGTTGGTACGGTCACGAGTACAGCGTTGCAGGACGGTATCGACACTCCGGTGGTTCTGGACACATTGCAGTTGGCGGAGGAGGGGCAGTCCGTTTTTGGTTAAGCGCAATGGGAGATGGTGGACGCGAATATACCGTTGTGTCTGCCACAGGAGAACAATTAGGCCGCGGTGTCGCTGGTACGGGTGGGGATTTTCGTCCTAGTCCATGGATCGAGATCGGGAATGATGTGGCTGACGTCGTCTTGAAATCGAGAGCGACTTTGTTTAATTCCGATGGGGAAAGTCGAAGTGTCGGCATTGCACTGGGTTCGATCGAGGAGAAAGGATCGTTGTCGAGGACAGGATTCCAACTTCTTACGAGGCGCATTGCTCCGTTGTTAGGTGTGTGGTCGGCTGATGAGTACTCGCGGCTCTATGGACGGGCGTTAGGTACATACGATGTTGTTACTCCAAATTCTCGTTATACGGCGTCCTGGCTCGAGCGACGTTGGGGGATTAGTGGTCCTGTGATTGAGCCACCAGTCATTCCCGGATCGGGAGTTTCCGTACCGAAAGATCCACTGATTGTTTCGATTGGTCGATTTTTTTCTGGCGGACACAATAAGAAGCATCTTGAGATGGTGCGAGCATTTGAGAATCTGTGTGCTGATGGACTCGTGGGGTGGCGCTTGGTTCTGGTTGGTGGAGTTGGCCAGCGATCTGAAGATCAGGCTTATTTCCGCGAAGTCGAACGCGAATCGCGAGGTAGTCCAATCGATTTGTTTCCTGATGCCGATGAACAGACCGTTTGCGATCTACGTGACCGGGCTGCGCTTGGTTGGCATGCTACAGGTTACGGGGAATCGGTTACGGACTACCCCGAGCGATTTGAACATTTCGGGATGGCGATTGCTGAACTCATGGCTGCTGGGGCTGTGCCAATCGTGTTTGATGGGGGTGGTCTGCGGGAGATTGTTGAGCACGAAAGGAACGGGTACCGTTGGCGCACACTTGATGAACTGTGCGAATACACGATGGCTTTGATTAGGAATGGTCGTCGGAGGGTTCGTTTTGCGAAGGCGGCGCAGCAGCGTGCCGAACTGTGGTCTCTTGGGAATTATCAGCGTCGAATCCTTGCGATGACGCGTGATCTAATTACTACCCGCAAACAATGTCGTGTTACTCGTTGAGGTTCGCTAGCGCAGCGTATTACTGAGTTGCTTCTGACGTTTCTTCTGGTTGCCGTTGATAGGATGCCAATTGTTATTGATAGCATCAGTACGCTTGTCCACAAGGCATATCCATAGGTTGTGGCTCTTCTCGTTCAAAAATTCGGCGGCTCGTCGCTCGCAACTCGCGAGCGTATACATGCTGTAGCTGAACGAATAGACAATGCGATCCGTGGTGGCGATCGCATTGCGGTTGTTGTATCTGCCATGGGTGATGCGACGGATGATCTAACGGAGGCTGCGCACCGAATCAATAGCCAGCCGCGTGCCCGTGACATGGATTTCCTGTTGTCTACGGGTGAGTTGGTTTCGGCGGCGCTGATGTCCATGGCGCTGCACAAGCTTGGGCGTGAGGCTGTTGCTCTCTCTGGTCCACAGGCTGGTATCCGAACCGACGGACGTTATGGTCGGGCCAGGATTACCGAGATTGAACCCAGCAGAATTCGCGAAGAAATTGAAGCAGGACGAACGCCGATCATGGCAGGGTTTCAGGGTCTTGGAAGCAACGACGATATTGTAACGCTGGCTCGCGGCACCTCAGACACCTCGGCGGTTGCGCTGGCAGTCGCGCTGAAGGTGGATCGATGTGAGATTTACACGGATGTTGAAGGCATATTCACTGCGGATCCTCGTATCGTGCCGTCGGCGTGCAAGCTTGACGTTATTGTTTACGATGAGATGCTTGAGATGGCAAAGTTGGGCGCGCGCGTGATGCATCCACGTGCCGTTGAGATTGCTGAGCACTTTGGGATTCCAGTCGTGGTACGGTCGAGCTTCACAGACGCAGTGGGTACACAGATTGTGGCGGAATCAGCAGCTCCAATTGAGACGATGCAGCGTGTTCGCGCGGTTACGCATGATTTGGATGTGGCCCGAGTTACGGTGCGTGGCATTAGTGACCGACCTGGTCTTGCTCAGGCACTTTTTCAGCCGCTGGCTGAACATCACATCAATATCGATGTGATTGTGCAGAATGTTTCCGACGGTGGTGTCACGGATATTTCATTCACGGTTTCTGAAGCTGATATTGACGAGACGCTGAAGCTTGTTCGTCCGGTTGCCGAAGAAATTGGTTCCCGGGATGTTGTGGCGTCAACCGAGCTGGGCAAGGTGAGTATCGTGGGTGTCGGAATCCAGAGTACACCGGGTATTGCTGCACGTATGTTTGGAACGCTAGCTGATGCTGGCATCAATATTGTAGGTATCACAACTAGTGAAATTCGGATCACCTGTTTGGTACGTAAAGATGATGTGGATCGGTCCACGAATGGGCTGCATGCTGAATTTGAGCTAGGGGATAGTAATCTGGAATAGTGCACAACTAGAGGTTGGCGGCACAGCCGTTGGTAATATGGCTGCCCAAAACGAGTGCGGGTTATTCTGATTTATGAAAAGGGGCGATTGACGACATGATTGAGATGGTCGTCGAGAGCGTGCGTGTGAATCTCATGAGTCCAAGCCGCGTCGTTGTGTTGAAGGAGTGTGACGGTCCGAGGTATCTCGCGATTATGATTGGTTCGGGAGAAGCAGATGCCATTGCGGTTAAGCTGCAGGGTCACGAAACACCACGTCCCCTAACGCATGATTTGCTGAAGCAGGTCATAGAAACGGTTGGAGGTTCGGTCACACACGTCGTGGTTACGGATCTTGTGGATACAACCTACTTCGCGACCATCGTGCTTGATATAAGTGGAAGCCGATACAAGCTCGATGCGAGGCCGAGTGACGCAATCGCGCTAGCCGTTCGTGCCAACATATCGATATTGGTTGAGCCGGCGGTTTTGGACGACGCGGGCTTTGAGTCGGATCCGGATTCTGGCGAGGAGCAAAGCACAGTTGTCCCCGAGGAAAAATTGGAAATTTTCCGTGAGTTCATCAACCAGCTTGATATCGATGACCTTGATGCGTCCTAGTCCTTGATACGATTGCTAGCTTTCCTGGGCTGACACTGTTCAACTCGACAATTGCCGCTTCGGATTTGGAACGTGCAAGAATTGAGATGCTTCTCCTGATGGTGCAATGGCGATGAGTACCCAGTTTCTGCCAGTACGTGGCCCGTCTATTGCTCGTATCTGCGCGTCATGTAGTCCAAATGGGTGATTCACCTCTGCTTTGAGGAGCTTGGCAATTCCACCGTTGGAATCAACGGCCCATACGGTGAGTTTCTCGCCCGCTGTGCCGGCTCCGATGCGGACAATATTGCTGGTCTCTAGGACAGAAAAGGCCGAAGCGACAAGTGGGCGATTCTTGGTAGGTGGATTTCTGAGTGTGAATTTGATCGTTCCTCGATCATCGTTGCTGATTGCAATATTGGGAGTTAGAGAAGCGCCATGATTAGGATGAACGGCAATGAATTGAGTGGGTCCAGCGGATGGATGGGTCGTTGAATCGGGTGCCTCGAGCGTGAAACGGCCTTCGTTGTCTGTCCAGGCGGAAATACCATTGTTAGATCCTGTTCCGATGACTAGCGCGTCTCGTACCGGGTTGTTCGCGGTATCAATTACAGTGCCTTGGAATACTCGCCTCGCACCGTTTGATCCGTTCAGGAAATTTGCTAGATCGATTCGCTCTTGTCTGGTGAGGCTTTCTGAAGCGTGTGAGATGTCTATTCCCATGCGGTTCGTTCCTGCCAACGTTGACGAACGTTCGGAAGAATATATGGAGCCATGACAATGCTGGCACTTGTTTTCGTATGTCTGGTGGCCGCGAACTACGGTTGGTAGCGCCGGTAATCCGAGTACTGGATCATCAATCACAGCCAATCCGTAGCCAGGGATTTCGAGTATTTCGCCGTTGAACCAAGTCGATTCCCAAGCCTTGGCGCCGTTGACGATGACTGTGGGCCCGGGGGATACACCAGCAATTCGCACTGTACGGATGGCTGGGGTGAGATTGACGATAGCCATTCGTCGGGAAGATTCGGATTCAACAGCAATTGCATCGAGGTATGGCTGTCGATTTGACACATGTACCAGGCGACCTGATCCGGCTACGAACCGACGTAAGAGTCGAAGGACGTTAAAGGCAGGTGTAGGCGGATCAACGAGGTTGCTTGACCAAAGGCCAAAATCGGCTTCACCACGTGGCGAAAGGCCGGAGGGATTGTGAGTGCCCTTGTATACGAGAAGACCATTCGCACCTTGTCTGATCGCGCGGAGAGTGGCCGAAGCTAGGAACGCACCGTTGATCGGCTCGTTGACCAACGGGTCAACGGCGAGGTCACCGTTCAAGTTGATTTCCTCGATATAGTGAGGTCGACCGTTCGCTATTTGCGTCATTGTGAAGACTCGATCTTCAAACCAACGTAGACGGTTATGCATCAAGTCTTCGGCTGTTGTTTCATCGATTTGGAACATGCCGTACCAATGCCATGTCAAGAAATCGTGATTTGCTCTGGCATCGACGCTCCGCATATATGTCGCCCAATCACTATCGTGAACATTGCGACACAATCGCTCACCGGCCACATTGACTGTCGCTCCAGTGTCAATGGCATCGAGTGACGGTCCACCAAGGGCTACTGTTCCGGATCCAAATCGAGCGGCGACAGCATCTTGCGTGGCGAGGTAGAGATCGGTATATGCTTTGCCATCGCCACAGGCATAGTGTGATCCAGCATTTTGGTGATTGTTCGGTTCGTTCCACACTTGATATGGCCATTTCAGTGCCCTTTTGCCAAAGCGATCTCGAAGTTTCTCGATTGCGTCAGCTACATATAGGCCGAAGGACTCTTGTCCGGTCGTGTCGAATGTCTCGCTTTCGTGCTCAGAACTAGGGGTTCCATCTAGGGCAGTAATCCATCTGGGGGCACTGACAAAGCTGACCAGGGGTGTGGCCCCGGCGTCCAGGACTTTTTGAATGAATGCGTGTAGCAATTCCCAGTCCAGATGGCCCTGCTGATTGCTGCGTACGGCAGAGCCCAAGAATCGATGCCCAACCCAGACTCGTACTAAGTCTGCTCCTATCTGGCTCGTTCGATCGATTCCGCCATCGTTGTACAGGTCAAAGATTTCGTTGGTTCCAATAGCGAAATCTACCGTCTCCGCAAGACCATCAGACGGCCGTGTGAAATCAACGGTGAGATCTGGCTTAGCAGATCCTCCGAGAACAAGAATTCCTAGTGTTAGGGCGACGAGTGCAACAGTGAAAGTTCGTACGCGTACAAGGATGATCCGCTTCTTGCCCAACATCATGACTAGCCGAAGCTGATGTATTCTCGGTGTCCCAATGCGGCTGATTGGCGAATCGCTGCTACAACTTCAAGTAGGTGGACGCTTTCCTCTGGAGGGGACTCATTGGCTGCGTTGCCATTCAGCACGTCCACAAAATGCGCGTCTGGATTTGTCCCATCGGGTAGATCGGTGATTTTGGAGATGGTTGACGGTTCGCCTTTTCGTGCGTCGCTTTCTTGCATGATCACCTCGACGCCACCAGCCGTCCAATCTGCACGAACCGATCCATGTTCAGCGGTGACGGACAGCCTCTCCCAGAACGAGTGACCTGACCCGATGATTGAGAGCGTACCGATTGATCCGTTGTCGAAAAGAAGTGTTGCGGCGCCGTCGACCTCCACCTCTTTTCCATATTCACGTGTTCTGGCGTCAACCTCGGTTACACGTAAGCCAGTGGTCCAGAGCAGCATGTCCATCAAGTGGCTCCCTGAGTCGCTTAATTGTCCACCGCCACCGAGAGCCATTGATTGCCTCCACGTTCCCTCATTGCTGTTGAGCCATTCTTGCGTTTGGGTTGCTTGGACGTGTGTCACATTGCCGAGCTTCCCGCCAGCGAGTTGCGCACGCATGTACCTATAGCCCGGACTCAAGCGGCGTTGAAAGCTAACTACAACATGCCTACCTTTTCTTGCAGCATGTTCTGCGATCTCACTCGCTAGTTCAGGTGAATGGGCTAGAGGCTTCTCACAAAGCACATGTGCACCAGCGTCTAGAGCTCCCATAACGTGCTCATGGTGCAGAGTGTGTGGTGTCGAGACGAGAACAGCGTCGGGCCTTACCGTGCTCAAGAGTTCGCGCCAGTCAGTGTATGCGGGTACACCGGAGAGACCTTCGACCTTCTTCTCGATGGTCGCGATAGCCTCATTCGATGGGTCAGCGAGGCCCGCGATGTCAACCTGCGACGTTTCGAGGAGCCGTCGGAGATGGCCAGCTGCGATGTTTCCTGCGCCAATGACACCCAGTTGTATCAGAGGGAGAGATCCTTTGGGGGTAGTGTGGGTGGAGGGAAGTCTACGTCAATCTGATGTGTAGCGTGTCCGACGGGTGTTCCTACGAGTCGCGTGTGGTCGGATCTCCAGGAACAAACTGGCCGCCGTAAGGAAGTGGAAGTCGGTCAACTGTGTCTCGAAAAACACCACGGCCTTTCATGAGATCATGAACGTCCCAGCCTTGCGCTTCGAGTTTTTCGAGCACATACGCTAACTCGTATCGATCCCCGTTCGATTCATCGATGAACTCATCGACCCATCCGAGCTGGTGGCGTGGTATCGAGAAAGTTCCTTCGCGGTCCCGACACGGAATCTCGAATCGGAATTCCGATACTCTAATGTGGTGGCGTTTTTCGCTCGTCATGCAATCTCCGAATGCTCTACGGGAACACTGGTATGACCAATGTGTGATTTTCTGGATCTTAGGGGAGAACTGTCAACGTTTCTCCGTTCGTCCGACGACGATCAGGTTTGGTGAATCAGTCCGCCAGGGGTCCCGTGTATAGGTTCCGTGCACGGTCTCGATGTCGAGGTTCGCTTCGATGAACTCTGATACGAGATTATCTCGTGTGAGCAGGGCCAAGCTATACCCTAGGTGACGTTCGTTTAGGGTTGGGGGGGGGGGGGGGGGGGGGGGGGGGGGGGGGGGGGGGGGGGGGGGGGGGGGGGGGGGGGGGGGGGGGGGGGGGGGGGGGGGGGGGGGGGGGG
>CAYRCL010000027.1:0-6574 GCA_964422795.1 uncultured Chloroflexota bacterium | reverse complement strand
CTGAACCATAGCGGTGAGGTTGTTGGGGTCAATACGGCTGGACTAGGCGGTTCCACGGGGATCAGCTTTGCCATCTCGATCGACAGTGCGCTCCCCATAATCACGCAATTAGTAAACGAGGGGCGGATTGTGCGTGGATTCCTAGGAATTGTCCCCGTGACAATCACACGGAGCATTGCCCGCCAATTCGACATTCCGGTCAACACGGGGGTTTTCATTTTTCGACTCCCTATGGATGGTCCAGCTATGCGAGCCGGTCTTTTACCGAATGACATCTTTACCACCATCAACGACGAGGCGATTCCGAACGCGGGCGTACTCACCAAAGTTCTAGCAAAGTATGCACCGGGCACAGAAGTCACAATCCAGGTCCTTCGACCAGGCGTTAACAACGACCAGCCACTATCGGCTAAAGTCACTCTGGGCAAGCGACCCGATCAATAGGCATCAGACGGAGGATTGCGGATGAAGTTTGAAGCATCACCGTACGCCGAATTCCGCCAGACCGTCATCACAAATGTGGAACAGGTCATTCTCGGCAAAACACTCGAGATCGAACGAATTCTCGTCGCGCTGCTGTGTGGTGGCCATGTGTTATTGGACGATGTACCTGGAACTGGCAAAACCATGCTGGCGCGTGCTATTGCAATCACACTTGGAGGGGAATTCCGCCGAATCCAATTCACGCCAGACCTGTTACCAAATGACGTGACGGGTGTGACCATCTACAACCAAAAAAAGAGCGAGTTTGAGTTCCGCCCGGGCCCCGTATTCACGAATATTCTTCTTGCTGATGAGATCAACAGAGCAACCCCTCGAACACAATCTGCGTTACTCGAAGCAATGAGCGAGGCCCAGGTCAGCGCGGACGGCATAGCCCAACCACTTCCCTCACCATTTATCGTGATGGCAACTCAAAATCCGGTTGAATTTGAAGGCACATTTCCACTTCCAGAGGCTCAACTCGACCGCTTTACCATGCGGATAACGATTGGCTACCCCTCACTAGACGAAGAACACAACGTGCTGGACGGACAACAACATGGGCATCCAATTAATGACCTTAAGCGGGCAACTAGCCTCGACCACCTAGTTGATCTCCAACGGGACCTTGGGAATGTGCACGTGGACCGGACGGTCACCAACTATCTCTTACGCCTCGTACGCGCCACACGAACCCTCCCCGAAGTCGCTCTAGGCGCAAGCACCCGAGGCTCACTAGCACTTCACAGAGCATCACAGGCATTGGCCGCACTACGCGGACGAGACTTCGTACTCCCAGACGATGTGAAAGAACTCGCAACATCCATACTCGGACACCGAATTTTGGTTGCCTCTGAATTCGGTTTGCGTGGCATCACAGCCGAATCTCTAGTCCACTCGCTCGTCGAATCAACCGAGTTAAACCTCGTCGATGAGGACCGTGACTAGCCTCGTTGCTCTGGCGCTGGTGCTGTTGGCTGCTGCCCTATTCACGAAACTTGCCTTCTTATTTCTTGCGTCATACTTGATCGCAGCCTTACTTCTACTAACCCATCTTTGGGTATGGCGTATGCGTTGCGGCTTGCGCGTACATCGCAAGTTCACGCCTAGGATCTTTCATGGTGAGCTCGTCTCCGTCACGATCCGGCTAGACAACCAATCCTGGCTACCGATCCCGTGGTTGAGCATTCGCGAAGGGCTCCCGCATCGGATCGCAACTCATGACGCCCTGCGACGAGTGGTACGTATCCCGTCGCGAGGCTCAGCAGAAATCCAATATGAACTGCAAGGTACCCGTAGGGGATATCACCGGCTTGGCCCGCTAGAGGTGCGCTTTGGCGATGTGTTTGGCATCGCAAGCCAGAATCTCCTCATCGACACAGCCGAATTTGCGATCGTGTATCCGGAGATAATCCCGGTCGAGACCTTCCATATCGAATCGAATACGCCGTTCGGCGACATGCGTTCTCACCAACGGATCTATCAGGATCCTATTCGAGTGATCGGTTCACGTGATTACCAACCAGGAGATTCGCAGCGCCTGATTAACTGGAAAGCAACTGCAGCTGCAGGCCAACTGATGGTGCGTAACCTTGAACCAGCCGTCAGCCATGAGGTCCATATTTTCTTGGATCTCGATCCCGTCAGCTATAGCCGACAATGGCTTGAACAGGCCTCTGAACTTGCCGTTAACGTAGCCGCCTCGCTATCAACATTTATGCTTGAAAATCGACAAACCGTCGGAATTATGGTCAACGGACTCGATCCAATTTACCTAGGTGGAAAACGCATGGTGTCTCAGACGGAGGCACGACGACACATGGGTTCTCAGATTCCTCGCGTTCCGATGGGTCACGGCCGCACCCATTTGATGACGTGTCTGGATTTACTCGCCAGAGTTGAATTACTTGCAGGCAGTGAGACAAGCCAGCTCGTCACTAATGCAGCAATTGGTCTGCCCTGGGGATCCACCTCAATCATTGTCACCGGACTACGATCGAAAAATCTACTGACTGCCCTAACGGCACAACGAAAGCTTGGGCACCGAGTAATCACGGTATTTACAGACCCATCAGCCGCGACGCTTAGCGTCGGTTCGGCACGCGCCGCCGGCCTCAGCAGTTTCGCAATCACCAACAAGGACCAGATGCGTGTCTGGCGAGACAACAGAGCGCCCGTTTAGCCGAACAATTCTGGGTGCAATTGCATCCGTCTGCTTCGTGCTGTTCGGTGCCGGCCTCACGCTATGGATGCAAACAGTCTCGATCGAGACCACCCGTTCCTATACCTTCCTTGCAATCATGACGCTGGTGTTTCTCGTTTCGATGGTTGTAGCTAGCCGTAGCGGAAGGTTTTCAGCTGGAAGCTACGATTGGAAACTGTGGGCGGCGATCGTTATCCCCCTTCTTCTAGTCGTCCGTATAACCGTGTACTTCGGTTCCGAATTGAGTGACCTCGACGGACCATTTGAAATCCTAAGTGGTCTATTGGACCTAACGGTTGTACTCCTCTCAATCATCCTCGCGTTGACCTGGATAACTGGAATGCGCGTAGCGAGGAATATCGAATTGCTCCATCCGCAGCAGTCAGAAGTTCCACCTTCGATGCGTTCACCGCAGTATTACGAGTGGTTGGACAGTCGTGGCCGCTACATCAATCGTTCGGCATCAATCGGAGAACTCAACCAACTTGCCGCTACCGCAGGAGGATTACTAGCAGGCTTAACCGCGTTTAATGTCGCAATTGGTTCAGCACTGCAAAACGCCCGGACTGTCCAAGTTTCACTCATTATCATGCTCCTCTACTTCGTGAGCGTGCTTGTACTTCTCAGTTACGCCAACTTGATTCGCCGAACCTCACAATGGTCACTAGAACTAGCGTCGCAAGCACCCGGGCTGACCGGCACCTGGATTCGTTCCGCACTCGTACTCATTGGGCTCGCTTTGGTAATCGCAACACTCATACCCACAATGGATACCAGTGCATTCGTCCAAGCAAGCATCTGGGCACTCGAAGGTCTGCTATGGATTGCACGAATTCTAATTCTCTTCGCCCTCTTAATATTGGGCTTGTTCGCGCGTCTCTTTGAACTATTCCGTCCACCGGGAAGCGACACACCAACCTCGGCACCAACGCCACCACCACGACCAGGTGATGGAACGGCAAGCACAATCGATTTTTCCGAATTCCTTGCAGCAATGGTCGTGGTCATTGTCAGTGTCTCGGCGTTGTATTGGGCGTTCCAAAGCATTCGACGTAATTACCGTAATGTGGTCACCAAGCACACTGGACGTTCATTCCTCATCCACCTCGGTCTCATCCTCCGTAGCGTCCTCGATTCCATATGGGCTTTTCTTCGATGGTCACAAACGTTCGCTGAGACCGTGGGCGCAACCGTCAGGACCATAACCGGACACCGCCGCGCCTTTTCAGCCCGGGTGTCAGCTTCATCAACGCGCAAGCCATCACGAACCCCGCACCAGGCGATACATGCCATCTACGCCGAAGTAGTATCGGAGGCGGAATCCCAAGGGGCCCACAGAGCTCCATCCGCCACGCCAACTGAATACCGCACACATTTATCCGCATGCTGCCCCGGTGCCGATTCTTCAGTGAACGGATTGACCGAGCTCTTCATTACAGCGCGTTATGCCCCCAAGAACAGACTGGACAAAGGCGTCGAAGACGCCCGTCGCCTTCAAGCCGACGTGGCTCGTGCATTGCAGGCACGACATGACTAAAGATTTATTTGAGCACGTGGTAGCGAAAGATCGCGCGGCCGAGATGCCACTAGCTGCCCGTGTCCGGCCTACATCCATTGATATCTTTGCCGGTCACGCCGAATGGGTTGGGGAAGGAGCACCACTGCGTGCTGCGCTCGAGCGAGATGAGGTCTGGTCTGTTGTGTTGTGGGGACCACCCGGCACAGGTAAAACCACCCTCGCGCGCATCGCTGCAACTATGACTAAGCGTCGCTTTATTGAACTGAGTGCAGTATCAGCAGGCGTACGCGATGTGCGCACTGTCATAGACCAAGCCTCTGACGATCGCCAACTTCATGCTAAACGCACGCTAGTATTTCTAGACGAAATCCACCGCTTCAACAAGGCTCAGCAGGACGCATTACTACCTGCCGTTGAAGATGGAACCATAGCCCTATGGGGAGCAACAACCGAAAATCCATACTTCGAACTGAATGCTCCCCTCTTGTCACGGATGCGAGTGCTGCGTCTGAATCCGCTCGCTGGAAGCGATCTCCGTACAATCCTGGAGGACGCGACAAAAAACCCCCAGGGACTTGGAACCAACGCTCCGGTAATTGAAGACAGCGCGTTTCAAGCCATCATTGCCGGTGCTGGCGGGGACGCCCGCATCGCACTGAATTGGCTTGAGGCAATAGTGGCATTCGGTCACAACCTTGGCTTACACACAATAAACGCGGACGTAGTGGCACAGGCGACGCTCGAGCGCCAGGTTAGATACGACCGCTCAGCAGACGAACACTACGACACGATATCGGCTTTTATTAAGAGTGTGCGTGGATCAGATCCCGATGCTGCATTGTTCTGGCTCGCCAAAATGCTCAAGGGTGGCGAGACACCTGAATTCATAGCGCGCCGGATATTGATCCTGGCATCCGAAGATATCGGTAATGCCGATCCAAATGCCTTACCGCTCGCAGTAGCAACCGCATCCGCTGTCGAACGCCTTGGCCTTCCCGAAGCACGCTTTGCCCTATCACAAGCCACGATCTATCTTTCGGCCGCGCCCAAGAGTAACGCTGCTGGAGTCGCACTCGATGCAGCAACGAAATCAATTGTCGAAGGCGCCGACCTGACGGTTCCACAACACCTGCGTAGCGTCGGGCATACAAAACTCGCATCGCCCGAGAGTCACGAAGGCCACTACCGTTATCCGCACGACTATCCCGGGAACTACGTCGACCAGACCTACATGCCGCGTGCACAACGTTTCTAC
Organism: uncultured Chloroflexota bacterium; assembly: GCA_964422795.1. Lineage (GTDB taxonomy): Bacteria > Chloroflexota > UBA11872 > UBA11872 > UBA11872 > UBA11872. Next base: position 1,114 of record CAYRCL010000027.1, on the reverse strand, counting down.
ACAGGAGACGGCAGCGGCTACGAGCAAGTCCTCTGGAAAAACCTACATGAGACACGGGACCGACCTGAGAAAGGACGCAAACGTGAGCAATCAACTCCTTAATTCCGTAGTGCTCCGCTCACCTCTAAACAAGTAGCTCATTCTCTGTAAAAGTGACGATCTCTCAAACGACATACCGACGGCCATGAACGTTCCCAATAAAATCACTGCTGCTTTTGTGAGGTTGAGCCTGTTGACGGTGAATTCGAATCCAGCTCCGGTCGAACATATCGACGGAGCATCGGCAAGATCGACTGCTGCTGTGCGCGGGTTAGATAAAGGCTAAGACTTCCAGCCCCGGATCGCCGAAGTTGCATAGCAGCACCCGCACTCCGATAAGAATCAAATTCGTCCCAAAGCCAAAATTTCCCAGAATGAAGTGCAATACCGCTGTCAGTGAAGTAGTACGTAACAGGAAACAGCAACCAGGAAACGACTAAAACAAGCACAACCAAATCGGATCCATCAGTAACCCACTGCCCTGGCAAAGACCGTCCGCCTATTAAGACACCAAGAATGATGAGCAGATACCATCGGTAGATGAGAACCCGAGCTCGAAAAGTCGTACGAATCCGATGCAGATGGCGGCCAGGACACAGACGTGCCCATGGGTTATATGTGCCGCCCACCATCAAACCAAAGAACAGAGCACCGACACCAACAACTAGATAGCGTCCAATCTCCAACACGTCCACAGCCTTCAGCCCATCGCTGAGATGAGTCAACAGGACAATACCACGGCGTTGTTGTCGTCCTACTTTATACTCGGTGTTCCGATTCAACCGCAAATGTCGAGCACCTCATGGCCGGTCATTCGAAATGGGCACAAATCAAGCGTCAAAAAGCGGTGACTGACGCTAAGCGTGGACAAGCATTCACCAAACTCGGTCGGGAATTAACAATTGCCGCACAGCACGGCGGACCCGATCCCACAGCAAATTTTCGTCTTGAGCAAGCACTAGCACGTGCAAAAGCGGCCAACATGCCCAAAGACACTATAGAGCGCGCAATTCAGCGAGGTAGTGGGGGGGGGACTGACGGGGACCAACTCGAGGAAATCACATACGAGGGCTAC
>CAYRCL010000026.1:0-27932 GCA_964422795.1 uncultured Chloroflexota bacterium | reverse complement strand
TTTTGGAGAGGCGGAAGACGGTATGGCCGCAGTATCGATGCGAGATTTACTCGCCGCTGGTGTGCATTTCGGACATAGAACCCAACGCTGGAATCCGAAGATGCAACCATTCATCTTTGGAACCCGCAGTGGCGTACATATTATCGATCTACAACACACCGTCCGCGGGATTAACCGAGCAACGGCGTTCCTACGTGCAACCGCTGCTGAAGGTGGTGACGTTATCTTCATAGGGACAAAACGGCAAGCGCAGGATGTCATCCGTGAGGAAAGTGAACGATGCGGTGCCCACTATGTTCAACAACGCTGGTTGGGTGGAACCCTAACCAACTACGACACTTTACGTACACGGCTGCAGAGACTACGTGAGTTACAAGCTCGTGAGGCCGCGGGGGAATTTGAGAGCCTATCGAAAAAGGATGCCCAACGCTTACGCGTCGAACTCAATCGTCTTATCAAACGAATGGGTGGGATTCGCAATCTAGGACAGCTGCCCACCGCAATCTTCGTTATCGACCCAAAGCGAGAAGCCAACGCGGTCGCCGAAGCAAAAAAAATTGGAATACCTATCGTGGCTGTCGTAGACACGAATTGTGATCCAAACTCAATCGATTACCTCATTCCAGGCAATGACGATGCTATTCGGTCTATTCGGACTGTAACAGCCACAATAGCCGATGCAATACTGGCTGGCCGTGAAGAGTTTGAAAAGCGTGAGGCTGAGCGTGTGGCTCGGCTTGCACGTGAAGCTGAGGCAGCTCTAGCCGCTGCTGAGGAAGCAGAAAAAGAAGGGTCTGGAGCCGACGACATCGAAGCCGCGATGCTTGCTGCTGCTGCTGAGAGCGCCAACCAAGACCAAGAGGATGACTCTTCTGGAAAGGCTGCCAGCGTACGCGTAGCGGAAGCATCCACTAAGACGTCGGTTGGTTCAGCCGGAAACACCACCGACCCTTCAACTTCAACACCGCAAAATGCTGCCCGCCCAAAGACCTCACCACGAGCACGTGGAGGTCGACGTAAACCATCGCAAAAGTCCGCACCCAAACCACAAGCTACTCCCAAGAGCACGACCAAGCTACCCTCGAAGAACGATGAATCCAACTCCGACGATCAGGCAAATACAACCGAAGTTGAGGAGAAGGCAAATCCTGATGGCAGCTAAGGTCTCCGTAGCAGATATCAGGGAAATCCGCACTGAAACTGGCGCCGGCGTAATGGATATCAAGCGTGCGATCGAAGATGCCGAAGGAGATCTCAAAGTCGCGCGCGAACTTCTTTCCGAACGCGGCACTCAAGTTTCGGAAGCGAAGTCAGACCGTGAAACAAAGGAAGGTCTGATCGAGTCTTATATCCACCCGGGCCGCCCCCTTGGCGCTCTTCTTGAATTAAATTGCGAGACCGATTTCGTCGCACGTACCGATGAGTTCAAAACTCTTGCACGAGATCTCGTCATGCACATAGCCGCTATGGCGCCGACACGACTTAGCGATACCGATGTCGACCCTGACGACCCTGGCGAAGCATTACTTGCACAACCATGGTTCCGAGACAGCTCCCAAACTGTTGAACAGATAATCCAAGCAACGATCGCCAAACTTGGGGAAAATGTCCAAGTGGGTCGGTTCAGCCGTTTCGAGATCTAGTTTTTGCCGCCAATAGGCGGATCGAGTGAGGAGAGGGATGACAGAATCCGAACTCAAGTACCGACGCGTACTGTTAAAGCTAGGCGGCGAATCCTTAGCAGGAGATCGTTCTTTCGGAATAGATCCAGATGCGGTATCCGCGTTAGCCAGACGTATAGTCGCCGCCCACAAACTCGAAATCGAGCTTGCGATCGTAGTGGGAGGTGGAAATTTCTGGCGTGGTGGCGAGAACTCTGACATCAATCGGGCTACTGCCGACTACATTGGAATGTTGGGTACTGTTATGAACGCATTGGCGCTACAGGAAGCTATCGAGCGCTTGGATGTTCCAAGTCGCGTGCAAACCGCGATTGAAATGCGTGAGGTAGCTGAACCATACATACGAAGAAAAGCAATGGCACACCTAGGCGATGGCCGCATCGTGATATTCGCTGCCGGATCCGGAAACCCCTATTTCACCACCGACACAGCGGGTGCACTTCGCGCGATGGAAATTGGTGCTGACGCGCTTCTCAAGGCTACTAAAGTCGATGGGGCTTATACCGACGATCCAATGACCAATCCCGACGCAACACGGATCGACCATATCACCTACCTCGAGGCTCTTAACAAGGGGCTAAAAATCCTGGATGCCACAGCATTCAGCCTCTGTATGGATAACAATCTCCCAATCGTTGTTTTCCGCTTGGAAGACCCGGAAAGTTTGGTTCGGATTCTACGGGGTGAACGCGTTGGCACTTTGGTGGCGGCCTAAATCATGATTGATGCCTTTCTACAAGATGGCGAACAGCGCATGAGCCAAGCTGTCGATCACCTTCGACGTGAGCTTACTGGTATCCGAACAGGTTACGCTTCACCAACCCTGCTCGAGGACCTGAGCGTGGACTATTACGGACAATCAACGCCCTTAAAACAAATCGCAGGGGTTTCGGCTCCCGAAGCACGACTGCTAGTCGTTCAGCCTTGGGATCAGGCAGCCCTGCCAGATATTGAGAAAGCGATCATCGCATCCGATCTTGGAATCACGCCGTCTAACGATGGGCGGGTAATCCACCTCCCAATCCCTCCGCTCAGCGAGGATCGACGGCGTGACCTAGTTCGAGTCGTCCGTCAGCGCGCTGAGGACGGGCGTGTCGCGGTTCGCAACATACGAAGAGACGTCCATGATGAGCTCCGAGAACTGGTCCGCGAAAAAGAGGCTTCCGAAGACGACTTGCGACGTTCAGAGTCGCGATTACAGAACCTTACCGACCAGCATGTACAAGATGTGGACTTGATTGCTGAAAAAAAGGAGGCGGAGGTGATGCAGGTCTGACTGGCAACGCGAAGGATTTCGGCATGATGCCAACTCATGTAGCGATCATAATGGACGGTAACGGGCGTTGGGCCCAAAGCCGTGGCCTTGAACGCCAGGATGGTCATAAAGCAGGAGCACATCGCGTACGAGCAATTACTGAGGCCTGCATCGATCACGGAATAGAAGTTCTAACCGTATATGCCTTTTCAACGGAGAACTGGGATCGGCCAGCAGGTGAAGTGGGTTTCCTTTTGGATCTGATCCCAGAACGACTACAAGCGGAGCGCTCAACAATCTTCGAACACCAGGTCCGTGTTCGCGTTCTAGGAGATATAGCCCCGCTGCCATTCGCAGATCGCATTGCGATCGAGAACATTGTTCGACAAACCCGGAATCATGACACTCTCGATCTAAACATCGCATTTAATTACGGTGGACGAGCTGAGATCGTCCGAGCATTACGCCAGCTGATAGAGGATGGCATCGCAGCTGATGACATAACTGAGGAGCTCGTAAGCACTGCCCTCTATACTGCCGGTCAACCTGACCCCGACCTCCTAATCCGTACCGGTGGGGAATGTCGATCCAGCAACTTTCTTGTTTGGCAATCGATATATAGCGAGTTTTACTTCACCGAAACACTATGGCCTGATTTCACGAGGGATGAATTCGAAGAAGCCCTCCAAGACTTCGGGAAACGCCAACGTACCTTTGGTCGAGTGTCAGGTATGACTTCAAATGCCGACGCCGTAAGCGAACTTTAGCCCTGCTATTCGCTCGAGCAGCCAGCACCCTCATCCTGGCACCATCCGTTCTCGCAATCGCGTGGTGGCACAGCATTGGGCTAACCCTAATAGCAGCTCTCGCGTCAGCCATCGTGGCTTTCGAGATAGGTTCGCTCTACGGTAGCAGCGGATTACGCGTGTCACGCGGTGCCGGGGCTCTAGTTGCCGCAATGCTCGTTTCACGCTGGAATTTCAACCCAGCTGATCGACATTGGATCGATCTTGGAATTGCCCTGATTTCGTCCTATACCCTACTCCGGCAACTCTGGCATCCACGCATGTACGGTCGGTTCATGAGCTGGGGACTTGCAATGATATCGGCGCTTTATGCTGGGGGGTTCTTAGGTTTTGCAGTACTTCTACGCTCACTTCCAAATGGTTTCGTCTGGGTAGCTCTCGCGCTGACCGTTACCTGGGCCTTTGACACATCCAGCTACATGATCGGAACCGTATTTGGAAGACGAGGGTTCATGACACACATTTCCCCGCAGAAAACCTGGGAAGGCTTCGGCGGGGGAATATGTGCAGCAATCGCAGTAGTAGCAATGTTTTGCCCACTTCTTGATTACGACTGGTGGCTGATAGCACCTATCGGTCTGTTGTGCAGTCTAGCCGCCCAGGCTGGCGACCTCGTCGCATCAATGCTAAAACGCGACACTGGACAGAAAGATTCTGGACGGATCATTCCAGGACACGGCGGCATGCTCGACCGAGTCGACAGCCTCCTGTTCGTGTGCCCGGCCGTATTCGTTTTTGCCAGCTTCGTCACCTGACGACATCCTGAACCTTTCCACTATGCAGCAACGAAAACGTGTGGTGATCCTTGGATCTACCGGTTCGATCGGAACACAGACACTTGATGTTATACGAGAACATCAAGACCAATTCGAGATAGTTGGACTAGCGTGTCGAAGCAACTACGACTTGCTTGCTCAGCAAATCCGAGAATTTAGGCCTCAAGTAGCCTGCGTGCGCGACGGAAAATCACCAAACGAGCCCCTGACAGCAACCACTGAGATGCTGCCTTACCCAGAAGGAATGAAAACGATGGCTGGACTGCCCGAAGCCGACATCGTAGTCATTGCCACGGTCGGTGACGCGGGATTCCGACCGACCGAACAAGCCTTGCGTACAGGTAACACTGTAGCCCTAGCGAGCAAAGAAATGTTGGTCATGGGCGGTGGGCTCTTTCGTCAATTGGCCGACACTACAAACGCCTCTATCCTGCCCATCGATAGCGAGCACAGCGCTATATGGCAATGCCTTGCGGGCGAGAACCCCAGGAGTGTATGCCGACTGATCCTCACGGCCTCTGGAGGGCCATTCCGTACACAGCCTATGGCCGACATTCGACGTGCGACGTCTACTGAAGCCCTGCAACATCCCAATTGGGATATGGGAGCAAAGATCACAATTGACTCAGCAAGCCTGCTCAACAAGGGTTTTGAAATCATCGAGGCTCACTGGCTATTCGGCGTCGATTACAACGATATCGATGTAGTCATTCACCCCCAATCAATCATTCACTCAATGGTTGAATTTGGTGATGGTTCTCTAAAAGCCCAACTCGGTGCACCCGACATGCACCAACCCATAAAATACGCGCTCGGCTACCCTGAACGGATACTCGGAACTCATTCACCACTTGACGTCCACCAGGTGTCTCAACTCACCTTCGAACCTCCGGACGAACACCGCTTCCCCTTGCTTGCTACGGCACGTTCCGCAGGCCAGATGGGCGGAACTGCTCCAGCCGTGCTCTGCGGAGCTGATGATGCTGCCACCTCCTGGTTTTTGAAAGGAAACGGAAGCTTCGGACAAATGACCGACGCTATTCAGGCAGCGATGGATACCATAGCCCCAGAAAAACTCGATAACGTCGAGGAAGCACTTCTGGCTCATAAGCGCGGATTTGAGTTCGTAACGGCCCGTCTATCCACCATATGAACCCAATCGCATCTGTCCTAAACAGTGACCTAAGCCTCCTGGTCGTACTCCCACTAGCCCTCCTTTTGTTGACCACAATCATTTTTGTCCACGAGTTGGGCCATTTCTACGTCGCGCATCGGTGCGGCGTCTACATCAAAGAGTTTGCGATTGGGTTCCCCCCGCGATTGTGGTCAACCACACGCGGCGGAATGACTTGCGAGGCACAGCCAATCACTTCGATCAAGCACACCATACGAGGAGATCTTCGGTTCATTACTCAGAAGAGCGACGCCCCCTCGGTATCCGGAGCGATCGCTGTTTTGGATAGCACGATCTCCGATTTAGCTGAAACGGTAAAGCAAGTTAAGGCGGCACAGGCAATCGGCTTAATCATCATTGGTCGACTCGAAAACGAAAAAAAGGAATGCATCCAAGACCATCTACTCCCAACCGTCACTATTGCGCAAGCTGACGGGGATCACTTTCTTTCGAATTCCTCTAGCAATGGCTCCAAGGTCCAAATCGAAACCCGACGCGATGCGTTCGGACACAAGACAGCCAATGTCCAGATCAACGCCACCCGTTTTTCTATCAACGCCATACCGATCGGTGGTTACGTACGCATGAGTGGAGAAAATTCCGAATTCGATGCCCCCCACAGCTTCACCTCACGACCAGCGATTCAACGAGCCGCCATCCTGTTAGCCGGACCTTTAATGAATCTACTGCTTGTTCCGCTCCTATTCATCATTGCTTCCCTTATCGCCGATGTCACGGGTAGCGTAGTGACCGGCGTAAGTCCTGGTTCGCCAGCCGAGCATGCGGGAATCCTCAATGGTGATCGCCTGATAGAGGTCGGCGAAAACAGGATACGGTCCGTAGCCGATGTCCAGAACTCCGTAACCCGATACGCCAATCAAGAAGTCCCTGTAAGGGTCGAACGTGCAGGAAAGATTCTGTTGTTCACCACAACACCACGGGCAAACCCACCATCCGGGGAAGGGGCACTCGGGGTTCAGATCGCACCGATCATCAGTCCTGCACCCATCGAGATAGCCCTCCGTCGTGCACCAACACGAACTCTACAAGCGCTTCTACTACTACCACTAGCCATAGGCCAAGCTCTGTCTGGCAGCGCCAACATTGAACTCGCTGGCCCGGTGGGAATCGTCCACACCGTAGGCGAAGCTGCCCGCCAGGGTCTTGAAGTAGTTTTTATCCTAGCGGCGTTCCTGACCGCCCAAATCGGTCTATTAAATTTGGCTCCATGGCCAGGACTAGACGGTGGACGCTTGGTCTTCGTGGGTATCGAGTTGCTCATAGGACGTCGCGTGCCTCCTAAGCACGAAGCCGCATTTCACTTTGCTGGCATACTGGTGCTGCTAACGCTTGCAATTGCCGTCACCATTGGCGACGTTCAGCGCATCGCTGGCCTGTAGCTAGTGCACGTCGTCACGGTGCTATGTTCACTGGAAATTGTCTTAAAACGAGAGTCGGCCTCAGCTCATAGTCCAAAGGACGTGACAGCCTGATAAAGAGACGCGGTTCCTACCAAATCAAAGTTAGAGACGTTCCGGTCGGCGGAGGAGCGCCTGTATCCGTCCAATCGATGACGATTACGGACACACGTGATGTGGTTGCCACGGTGGAACAGATTGATGCATTGATGGCGGCAGGTTGCGACATTGTCCGGGTCGCAGTTCCTGATAAATATGCTGGCGACGCGCTAAAAGATATCCGCACTCGTACCGATGCTCCGCTCGTCGCTGATATTCATTTCGATCACCGACTGGCGCTTATGGCTGCAGAGGCTGGGGTTGACTGTCTGCGTATCAATCCTGGAAACATAGGCGGACGTGACAAAGTTGAACAAGTCGTGCTGGCATGTAAGGCCCGTGATATTCCAATCCGGATCGGTGTGAATGCTGGATCCATCCAAGAAGCTTGGTCTAAGAAATCCGGTGGAAGACCCGAAGGTGACGCGCTCGTCGAGGCCATGGTCGACGACGCACTTGAGCATGTGAAGATTCTCGAAGACATGAACTTCGATCAAATAAAGATCTCGATGAAATCCTTTGAGGTTGACATAACAATCAACGCCTACAAGGAGCTCGCGCAGCGCGTTATGTATCCGTTTCACATAGGCATCACCGAATCCGGACCACCCAGCACTGGAATCATTCGGTCGTCAGTAGGGCTGGGCGCATTGCTCTGGGACGGATACGGCGACACCATGCGAGTTTCTCTTACAACCGACCCCGTGGAAGAAGTGCGGGTTGCCAATGAGATGCTTAAGGTTCTGGGACTAAAAACCGCAGGACCCACCATGGTGTCATGTCCCTCATGCGGACGTTGCGAGATCGATCTATTTGGTCTATCGGACGCTGTCGAACGCGTAATGAAAACCGTCAAGCAGCCGATGAAGGTCGCCGTAATGGGCTGCGTAGTCAATGGGCCAGGTGAAGCTATGGATGCCGATCTCGGCGTGGCTGGAGGCAAAGGTCGTGGCGTGATCTTCCGTAAAGGCCATATTCTAAGGACTGTAGACGAGGCCGAAATGCTTCCGGTCCTGACTGAAGAAATTCAGAAGCTCGAACTTGAACTCACCGAAACGCTTGAACAAACATGACAATGGTGAATAACGACGCAACCAATCTAAGCGATAAAGAATGGAATGTTTCTCAATGCTAGCGGTACGCAAAATGCAGCCGGAACGTGGGATAGAAGTGGTCAAGATCGATGCACCCGAACCTGCAGCTGATGAATTACTCCTTAAAGTCCGAAAAGCGGGCATTTGCGGCTCTGACCGACATCTTTACGAATGGGATACCTGGGCGAAGTTAAATTTCCCTACACCAGTCACGCTTGGACACGAAATGGTTGGTGAAATTGTTTCTATCGGACCCGGAGTACGCGGTTTTTCCGAGGGGGATGTCATCGCCGTGGAAAGCCACGTCTTTGATGGCACATGTCGGGCGTGTCGGACTGGCAACGCCCACGTTTGCGAAAACCTTCGAATTCTCGGAATCGATATGAATGGCGGTTTTGCTAGCTTCGTCACTGTCCCAGCGCGCCTAGCCTGGAAAGTCCCTCCCGAAATCCCACTTAACCGCGCTGCTTTGTTTGAGCCCCTAGGCAACGCTGTTCACGCCACAATGCGCTATGACGTCTCGGGACAACCACTCGCTGTCTATGGTTGCGGACCCATGGGGTTAATGGCGATCGCGGTGGCGCGATCGATCGGCGCCAATCCCATTGTCGCCAGCGACGTATCCGCATATCGACGCGACCTCGCCCAAACCATGGGGGCTCACGCTACTGTCGACGCCAGCTTAGAATCATTCGATGAGGAGTTCCTCACAACGTTAGGATCACGCCCGACTCGAACTCTTGAAATGTCTGGCCACCCAAACGCGGTACAACAGGCACTACGTCTCTCCGCTAATGGAGGCAAGGTTGTACTCCTTGGTATCCCATCGAGCCCCGTAGCAATCAGTATTGCCGACGATGTTCTTTTCCGTGGGCTAGATATTTACGGAGTGACCGGTCGCATAATCTGGGACACGTGGTACCGCACAGAAACGTTCCTCTTACAGCACGGAGAAACACTAGACCCGATGCTGACTCATACCTTTGAGCTCGAGGCTTTTGAAGAGGCGATGTCAACCATTGTTGATGGCACATGCGGCAAGATTTTGATCGATATCGACCCGTAAACCAATGGCAACTGATTCGTCTCCGTTAACCTCACACCCCAGTATTCGACGCGGTTTGGTTAGGTAACGCTATGAAGCTTGCGCTTTCAGGTCGAATCGTAGAGGCGCCGCACGAGAAAACCAAAACGCTAATTGACCTTCCAGAACTCGCAGAAGCGGCAGCCCGAATCGGCTATAGAGGCCTTGAAGTACGAAATTCACACCTCGATGTTGGAGCCTCGCGATCTCGAATAGGAGAGATGCGGCACGCGCTTGATGAAAACGGTCTGGAAGCTTGCTGCTTGGTCGCCGACTCTGCCAATGAAGGCCGCTTCAGTCCACGCTTCGATGAATATCTCGACTTAGCCCTGCAAATCGGGACGCGTCGCATCCGACCCAGCATCGGTTCAGTCGAGCAAATCCCGCTCGTTCAATCAGCCGCTGATCGCGCCGCTGCATTTGGCATCGAATTAGTCCAGTTCACCCATCACGGAACGCCATTCAACTCAGTCAACGGATGTTTAGACATGCTTGCACGCGTCAACCGAGCAAATGTTGGACTGGTCTTTGAAGCGGCCAACCTATATATCGAAGGCCAAGAACATGGCAGTACGGCACTACAGGCTCTAGCCCCTCACATTCGTCATGCTGAAGTTCAAAACATGCTTCTGGTCGACAAAGAAAACGGGATACCTATCACTGCACAAGGTGGTTACGTGCACTACCAGAACATTCGGGTAGACGATTCCCGTGGCGTCAACATCCCAGACGTCGTGTCTGGGCTGAAGAAGATTGGGTACGACGGATGGCTTGTCATGCACAGCCCAAACTTCAATGGATTAGATCCCCTAGAATACGCCGCCGAAGCCTACACGCATCTCAACAGCCTTATCAGTTAGATGACCCTATCGATCCATCGGTCGTGGTGAAACACCTATCTGTGGACCTACAGATGCTCGTCAAGTGACGGTGGGTTTGCTCGGGGACTTGCAAGCACGGCTAACAGTAATGCGCGCGTCCAGATGCCGATTCCAGCTGCATTTTCGGTGGGGGTAGCATGGATACTAGTAATTTCAGTGGTAGTACGGCCTATCCGGGCGCCATTCATGTCACGGTGGATGATCAGGTCGCGATGCGAGATGGGTTGCATCTTTCGACCGATGTCTATTTGCCGCGTGCATCTGACCAATCGGCCACTGCAAAGTTTCCATGTGTACTGATTCGCACGCCCTACAACAATGGCTCGACGGTCAATATTCGAAAGGCTCGGTCGCTGGCCGATGCCGGTTATGCATGCGTGTTGCAGGATGTTCGCGGCCGCTGGGATTCAGATGGTTCATGGGATCCCTTTCTAGCTGAAGCCGAGGATGGCTATGACACCCAAACGTGGATTGGTCAGCAACCGTGGAGTAATGGACGTATCGGCATGTCAGGTCGATCGTATCTCGGCGCCGTTCAATGGCTCAGCGCGCCGCTCGGTAACCCCAATGTGGTTTGCCTCGCACCTCAATCCATCTGCGTGGATTACCTTACCGGGCTGGTTCGGCCCGGCGGGGCGTTCCAACTCGGGGTTCTGTGTAACTGGGGCCTACGCGTTGTTGGTCGATCATCGCAGGATATTGACTTTGATAACTGGACCGAAATTTGCAGGGTTCTTCCGATTGGAGATATTGCTGGTCGGGCGGGTCGCCATATGAAATTCTGGGATCAGTGGATGGATTTGCCAGGGAGCGATCCATATTGGGCGGCAATAGACACGCGCCCGCACTGGGACCAGATTACAGTGCCCGCGCTGGTCTTTGGTGGATGGTATGACCTGTACGCCGGACAAGCCTTTGAACAGTTCAATGGGTTGCGCCTGCACGGGGGATCCGATGAGGCACGTCAATCACAGTTGATCATGGGGCCATGGCCACATCATTTGGGGAATGATCTTTCCACGGCCCCTCGGACTGGCGATATAGATTTCGGGGCTAGCTCTGTGGTCAATGTTGACGCTGTAGAGCGTGCATGGTTCGATCAATGGCTTAAGGAAGATAGCGATCCAACGTTGGATCGTCCGCCGCTCCGACTCTTTGTTATGGGCGTCAATCGCTGGCAGGATGAGCATGAATGGCCACTCGCTCGTACGGATTGGCAACAGTGGCACTTGCATTCGCAGGGCTCTGCGAATTCGGTGCGAGGTGATGGGGAATTACGTCTGGATACACCTACTGAGCAACCCCATGACAAGTTTGTGTACGATCCCGAGTTCCCTGTTCAAACGGTGGGCGGGGCTAACTGCTGTTCTCCGAATATCGAACCCTGGGGCCCGTATGATCAACGACCTGTTGAAGCTCGTAATGATGTGCTGGTCTACACCAGCGCTGTTCTGGAGGATGACCTCGAAGTCATAGGTCCAATAACGCTCCGCCTACACGCGGCGACTGATGGTCCTGATACCGACTGGACGGCCAAGTTGGTGGATGTTTCACCCTCGGGTTATGCGATGAACCTATGTGATGGAATTGTGCGAGCCCGGTATCGGTTGGGCCAGGATGTGGGCCGCATGTTGATACCAGGCCGTGTGGAGATGTACGACATCGAAGTGGGTGTGACGGCAAATGTGTTTCGTCGCGGCCACCAGATTCGTCTGGAAGTGTCGTCCTCTAACTTCCCACGATTTGATCGCAACCTCAATACGGGAAACGATCTAGCGCGAGATTCAGAAATCCGGGTGGCACAGCAAAAGGTGTTTCACGATCCTTCGTATCCCTCACATTTACTTCTACCGGTTATTCCGTATGACGGGTAAGTCGGGTTTTATGGTCCTTCGGTAGGCTGTCCGCAGTACTCAGGGCGTTATCAAGGACATGTCGCTTGCTCGTTACGAATGAAAATGCGTCGCTAGCCAGATTAATGCCGCACCTAGGCAACACCTCTAGGCACACCGACCATAATCAGTGCCCGCAAGGAAACAAACGTCGATGGTACGCTGAGTAAAGTTCGATTGATATCCAAGCTCGGCTACGGGGAGGCCTCAGACGGCATCGACGCAGGGAGACCCAGTAACTCCACTTCGGCGCCAGTACCTTGACATAAAACGTCAGTACCACGATGCAATTCTCTTCTTTCGGTTAGGCGATTTTTATGAAATGTTCGGGGATGACGCTGAACGGGCCGCTGCGGAATTGCAGATCGTGCTTACCTCCAGAGAGTTCGGTAAGGGGCACCGCGTACCCATGTGTGGCATTCCTCACCATGCGGCTCCAACCTATATCGGACGATTAATCGAAGCAGGCCTGCATGTTGCGATTTGCGATCAAGTTGGCGAACCAGGCAATGGCCTTGTAGAGCGCCAAGTCACCCGGGTAATCACACCTGGAACTGTCGTGGACGAGGATTTGCTCAAGCCAGACTCGAACAACTACATCGCGCTTGCCGTCAGCCATGACAATATCTTCGGACTAGCCTACGCGGACATTTCCACCGGAACACTTGCTAGTTGCGAAGCCGACCGCTCCGCCCTTCTTCGGGAATTATCACGAATTTCAGCCCGCGAGGTTCTTACGATCGGCATTCCACCTGGCGAGATAACCAACGCCTCTCCAAAGGACGATCGCCCATGGTTGGTTGATCCAATCGCAGGTCGTGAGCCGCTGGAGCGCCACTTTTCAGTTCGCGGTCTAGAAGGGCTAGGGCTTGGCGGTCGACCTTTGGCAAGTCGCGCCGTTGGCGCCCTCTTGCGTTATCTCGAGGAGACAGATGAATCGTCAATGCATGTCTTAACTGGGGTTCACGTCTACAGCACCACAGATTTCATGGAGCTCGACAGTTTCACACGACACAACCTTGAACTTGAACTCGCTGGGCGCGATCGACGTCCCGATGGCAGCTTGCTCGATGTCCTCGATCACACGCATACCCCGATGGGAGCTCGCCGTCTACGCGAGCAACTTGGACGACCGTTAATCGACATCTCAAGAATTCAAGAACGCCATGACCGGTTGGACGCCTTCATGGTCGACCACCGACTCCGAGAGGAAACGCAGGCCAAGCTTGACCGGATTGGTGACCTCGAACGTTTGTCCAACCAAGTCCTTCGGAAATCTATCGGTGTGATTGGCGTCCGACACCTCGCTGGCGCACTCGATGCCGTGGGCGAAATAGTTAACGGTCTCGGTTCCGATGCTCCGCCTTTATCCAAACTTCGAGAACGTCTCAACCCTTGCAAAGAATCCCGCCAACTCATTGAACGGGCAATAACCGATCGAGGCGAGCGACTAATCAAGATGGAGTACAGCCAAGAACTAGATCGAGTTACTTCTGAAGCCTCAATAGCCCGTGAAGGGATCGCGAACCTTGAACGTTCGGAACGTGACGCGACTGGAATAAAGACACTAAAAGTTGGCTATAACCGCGTGTTCGGCTACTACTTCGAAGTTGGCCGCGTCCATGGGGACGCGATGCCCGATCGATTCCAACGGCGGCAAACACTGGCAAATAGCGAGAGATACGTAACCCCGGAACTCAAGGGTTACGAAGCCCATATCCTCGGCGCCGAAGAACGCATTGCTGATCTTGAACACGCACTTTTTCAGGAAGTAGTGACATCACTATGTGGTGACGCACAACAAATGTTGCAGACAGCCCGAGCACTTGCGTCCCTTGATGTTGCAGCCAGCCTTGCAGAAGTTTCCGATCGTCACGGCTACATTCGTCCTGAGATCCATCCCGGTGCCGAACTACATATTGAGGCAGGCCGCCACCCGGTGGTGGAACTACGTCAAAGTGAAGCGTTTGTCCCAAATGATGTACGCCTAGACCTTGATCACCAACAAATCGCGATCTTGACCGGTCCAAACATGGCCGGAAAATCAACCTATCTTCGTCAAGTCGCGCTCATTACGTTGCTCGCGCAAATTGGTTGTTTTGTCCCTGCAAAGAGTGCGTCAATAGGACTAGTCGACAGAATCTTTACCCGTGTCGGAGCCCGGGATGACTTGACTGCAGGCGCGAGCACCTTCATGGTCGAAATGCTCGAACTTTCTGCCATCCTGGCGCAAGCCACACCACAGAGTCTTCTCGTACTCGATGAAATCGGTCGTGGAACCAGCACATACGATGGAATATCGGTTGCTCGAGCACTTATTGAGCACCTTCACAACCATCCGCGTCTACGAGCCAAGACCATATTCGCCACCCACTACCACGAACTCACTGCAGTCGCAGACAGCCTGCCACGGGTTCACAACTTGAATATGGCTGCAACCGAACAAGACGGCCACGTAGTCTTCCTAAGGCGTGTAGTCGCCGGATCTGCTGATCGCAGCTTCGGGGTCCATGTTGCTGAAATGGCCGGATTGCCGCCGACAATTATTCGTCGTGCAGCACATATCCTTCGCGAGTTGGAAGCAGGTTCGTTGCCATCGACAAAAACCAGCCAGTTGGCTTTCCTCGAGCACACCGACCATCCTGCGCTCAAAACACTCCAAACACTCGACCTGGATGAACTGACACCACTTGAGGCCCTCAACACACTCTACGAGTTGCAACGGAACCTAGATCCATGAATATCCAACGCCTTCCACCAAACGTAAGCAGCAAGATTGCTGCGGGCGAGGTTATTGAGCGACCAGCTTCGGTCGTCCGTGAACTTCTCGACAACGCGTTGGATGCGGACGCCCAAAACATTCGGGTTTCCGTGGAGGACGGCGGCAAGACCTTCATCGAAGTTATTGACGATGGTGTAGGAATTGCCCCAACACAACTTCCAATCGCCATTGAACGCCACAGCACCAGTAAGCTGACGTCTGTCGACGACCTCACCAGCATTGATACTCTCGGCTTCCGAGGCGAGGCTCTCGCAAGCATCACAGCCGTCGCTGAATTGCGCCTCCGTTCGGTTCCGGTCGAAGGGGAACCCGGACTCGAAATTCTAGCTCGCAACAATCAAGTAATTGACCAGCGACCCGTTGGTGGCGCACGCGGCACACAAGCCATTGTCCGAGGATTATTCCGAACGTTTCCAGCACGCCTCGAATTCCTTCGCGCCAACCGCACCGAATTGAACCATGTAATTTCGATGGTGACCCGGGCAGCTATTAGCCATCCGGACGTAGCCTTTGAGCTCCACGACGGCCAACGCGAACGACTCCGAACGCCAGGCACTGGAGATCTCCACCACACGCTGCAATCCATCTACGGGTCGGAGATGGTGGATGCTCTGATCCCACTACCACCCGGTCAGACTCTCGGCATCGATGGCTTCGTCTCTCAACCACATCTTCACCGAACATCGAGAGCAGAGATCTCGTTTTTTGTAAATGGTCGATGGGTTACCGACCGGCTTCTATCAGCTGCGGTCAGCGAGGCCTATCGCAACGTAGTACCTACTGGTCGATTCCCCATCATCGTGCTACGGCTGTTCCTCCCACCTGAAGAAATCGACGTGAATATCCATCCAGCCAAGGCCGAAATCAGGTTTAGGAAAGGCGGTGAAGTCTTTCGAAGAGTGTCAGCAACCATACGAAGAGCCTTAACGAGTGCTGGTGAAACAGCGCCCGCATCATTCGACCAGCCCGTGATTGATCAATTCTTCTTTCCCACGGAGAAGATGGCCTGGCGACCCTCTGAATCGATGACGGACCGAACATTTGCTACCCAAAACACACCCAAAGAAGTTCACAACCGAACCTCCTCCGATGATCCTGTTCTCCCAAACCAACACGACCCTGCGATGCAACCGTTAGGACAGATCGACAATACCTACATCGCAGCGGCGGGGGCCCGAGGTCTCTACCTTCTGGATCAGCATGCGGCGCACGAGCGCGTCCTATACGAACAATTGGCGCATGCTGAAACCAACACCGTTCAACAAATCCTCGATCCGGTCAACATCACCCTCAGCGCGGACGAAAGCGAGTGGGTCACCGAACACACGGACTCCCTTAGGCGTCATGGACTCGGACTTTCGCCTTTCGGCTCGGACAGTTGGCTGATACGCACCGTCCCTTCAGCGCTTGGAAAGAAAGATGCGGGTGACTATTTCCGTGAAGTGATTACTGAGGCCCGCACCCCTGAATTCCGACGTCTAGAGACCACGGAACAGGCGAGGTGGAGCATGGCCTGTCGTGCTGCGGTTAAGTCCGGCGACACGCTGTCCATTGCGGAGATGCACCAACTCATTATCGACCTTCAGGAATGTGATCTAGGTAAAACCTGTCCACATGGACGTCCCACGATCGTTCTCCTCAGCCGAGACATGCTCGACAAACAGTTTGGACGCGTCTAACTTCTTCAAACTTGAGGTCTGGAGTGTTTGCGGCTGCTATGCCAAACCCGAGATCGTACCGTCAGCATCAACATCCATCTCCACAGCCATTGGTCGACGTGGCAATCCGGGCATCGTCAATATATCCCCCGTCAACGGAACCACGAACCCAGCTCCAGCCGCCACACGAACATCACGCACGGTAATCCGAAAGCCCTGAGGACGACCCAAAAGCTTCGGATCGTCCGAGAGGGAATACTGGGTTTTCGCCATACATACGGGAAAGCCCGATGCCACGCCTTGATCAAGGCGACGAAGTGTTCGGTCTGATCCATCGACATAATCGACCCCATCAGCACCGTAGATATCACGTGCCACCGTCTCGATTTTTTCTACTAGGGGCGCACCCGATTCGTAGAGTGGCCTAAAAGACCCCTCTCCACTCTCGAGAGTAGCTACGACACGTTCTGCGAGTGCTACACCACCTTTTCCACCATCACTGAACACCGTCGAAACTTCCGCTGTTGCACCCATTGCTTGTGACGCTGCCACAACGGACGAAATCTCCGCATCTGTGTCAGTTGGGAAGCGATTAACCGCAATAACCACTGGAATGCCAAACTTACGCATGTTCTCCGTATGAGCCATCAAGTTCGGCATGCCGCGCTGTAGCGATTTAAGGTCCTCGACAGCAAGCTCGCGCCGATCAGCTCCGCCGTGAAGTTTCAACGCACGGACTGTTGCGACTAGCACCGCCAGACGTGGACGTAATCCACCTGCCGGACATTTGATGTTGAAAAACTTTTCAGCGCCAAGATCCGCTCCAAACCCAGCCTCGGTAACCACAATATCGGCAAGCTTCAGCGCGAGCTGTGTTGCGATGAGCGAATTGCACCCGTGCGCAATGTTCCCAAATGGTCCACCGTGAATGAGTGCCGGACCACCCTCGAGATTCTGCACAAGGTTTGGGAGCACAGCATCACGCATGAGAACAGCCATCGCCCCTTGAGCATCGAGTTCACCCGCCGTCACATATTTACCTCGACCACGATCAGCTATCGCAATTCTTGCGAACCGTTCTTTAAGATCCTCGAGATCACGGGCCAAGCATAGAATCGCCATGATTTCCGAGGCAGGTGTGATGTCAAACCCCGTCTCACGAGGAACCCCACGTGCACGCCCTCCCAAACCCGTCACAATCCGGTACAAAGCCCGATCATTCATATCGATAACACGACGCCATAAGACACGTCGGGCATCGATACCAAGCTCGTTGCCCCGATGCAGGTGATTATCAAGCATGGCTGCGAGAAGATTGTGCGCCGCAGTAATGGCAGAAAAATCACCCGTGAAGTGCAGATTGATGTCCTCCATCGGTACGACCTGAGCAAAGCCACCCCCGGCTGCACCACCTTTTACTCCAAAGACTGGACCGAGCGATGGTTCGCGCGTCGCACTAATCGCCCTGTGCCCAAGCCTCTGCAGAGCCTGCGTCAAGCCAATGGTTGTCGTCGTCTTACCTTCACCAGCCGCCGTTGGGGTGACTGCCGTCACCAAAACCAATGATCCATCACCTCCGGTTGCCCGCGTCTGCATCGCAGAGTTAGTCACCTTTGCCTTCGTACGGCCATACAGTTCAATCTCATCGTCACGAAGATCCACAGCAGCAGCGATTTTCTCGATTGGCTGAAGCTGAGCCGCCTGTGCAATTTCAATATCTGACAGTTGAGTCATACTCGTTCACGACCAGATAGGCCAACTTGTCGACTGTTCAACTCGACCAAGTTGCGAACAAGACAGTAATTCGTCAGCGGTCCTATCCCACCAGGAACAGGTGTAATCGCCCGTACGCAGGGCGCCACCGCATCGAAATCGACATCACCTACCAAGCCACCCTCCACATAATTCATTCCAACATCAATCACCACAGCCCCTTTACCCACGTGGTCTGGACCGATAAAACCAGCATGGCCGACCGCCACTACCAATATTTCCGCTTGAGCAGTGACGTTAGCCAAGTCGACAGTCCTAGAGTGACAAATCGTAACCGTCCCATGGCGGGCGAGAAGCATCGCTCCAACTGGTTTCCCAACCACATTGCTCCGCCCAATCACCGTAACTCGCTGGCCCTCAATCGGCTCACTGTAAAAATCGAGCATTTCAATCACAGCAGTCGCTGTTGCCGGCCCTATACCGTTACGTCCTGCAAACAGCTCTCCTAATGCAACCGCCGTGCCACGATCAACGTCCTTAGAAGGACGGATAGCTTCAAGAACCGCCTCTTCATCAACCGCATCTGTCAAAGGAACTGCAAGCACAATCCCGTGTACATTCGGATCAGCATTCAACGAATGTACATGCGCCTGCACATCACAAGTGCTCGTATCCGAAGACAGAATATCCAGCTCCGCATTCACACCGACACGGCCACAAGCACGGAGGACACCCCGAGCATATCCAGCTGCCGCTTCGTCGTCACCCACACGAACTACACGCAGTACTAGGGGTCCATGCAGCTCTGAGAAGCGCTGCACACCAGTCGCTACAGTTGCACGAAGAACCTGCGAGATCTCTTTCCCAGAATAGATCGCAGCGGCCATCAGGCCCCCTCTCGACCCAAGATAGACTCGACTACCGCATCTGCTGAATCAAGAACCGTCACAGCGTTAGTCAAAGCATTCATGAGCTCCACACGAGCCGCCCGATCCGTAATCGACCTTAAATTGGCCTGCACATTCATTTCGCTGATGCGTATTGCCGCACGGGCAAGAGCCGCCCCACCGCCAGCGTCACTAACTACGTTTTGATTGCCCTTTTTCCCGGTTTCACAAGCAAGGTCGACTACCTCTTCCGCCCTCGCTACAACCCGTAGCGGGACCAGGCTGGCCTGATGCGATGCTCTCGATAACTCTGTGTCGCGGTGCTCACGTTCCTGTTCCGTTCCACGGTCTAGAGCATAGGCATCCATTACCCGTTCATAAGCCTGCGTATCAGCATCAATAAACGCTAGCGCTTCCGTGCGAATCGCTTCACATCGCGAAATGACACGCTGCATATCAGACTCGATAGCCCGAAACCGACGTCGCCCAGTCGACAAGCGTGCGGTCATCTCCACGAGCGCTGCGCCCATTGCCAGGGCTAAAGCAGCACCCGCGCCCCCACCGGGCGTCGCGTCAGCTGAAGCGAGCGCATCCAGGAATGTCTCAATATCGGCATGTTCGTTGTTGCTAGACAAGGAACCCATGATCACGGACCCGGTGAGGCTTCGACAATTGGCCGTGAAGCATCGCGATGCAGCGTAGGCCTGGGAAGGAGCAGACCAGACCGTTCCACAATACGCGGCACAACCTTTTCCCAATCAATTGCCATGATATGGACACCATGAACCCCCGAGATCTCTCTTACCTGTTCAATAATCTCAAGACAAATATTGATGCCTTCACGCCGAGGCTTCGCAGCAGCGCGCATACGGTCCAAGATCTTATCGGGAACCTCCATCCCCGCAATCTTGAATTTCATGAATTCAGCCATTCGAACCGATTTGAGAGGCCCCACACCCGCGATGACATGTATTCGTTCATGCAACCCTTCATCACAGACCCGTGACATCCACTCAGAAAAACGGTCAACATTAAAGATCATTTGCGTGAGCGCAAATTGCTGACCAGCCTCCGCCTTTTTCAGGAAACGCAGTGGTCGCCATCCATATGGAGGAGCAAACGGGTTAGCCGCGCCTCCAATAAAACAACCAAAATCCGCATCAATTTGATCGCCAGCCCCGGTTCGTCCCTCGTCGCGGATCCGCTTCAACAACCGAACAAGCTGTACTCCCTGAAGGTCAAAGACAGGTTTGGCCATCGGGTGATCGCCAAGGACAAGCGAATCCCCGCTAATTGACATAAAGTTTCGGACGCCAAACGCATGGGCCGCAATTACATCCGATTGGATAGCCAAACGATTACGATCGCGGCACGAAAGCTGCATAATCGGCTCAAGGCCCACCTGACGACAGAGTACGGCAGCACCCCAATTGGCCATCTTAAGCACGGCCCCTTGGTTGTCAGTGCAACTCGCCGCATCCACATACCCGCGCAGGAGACTCGCCTTCTCAAGAACGTCAGCAGCATCCGGCACACGCGGTGGACCCAGTTCGCATGTAACCGCAAATTGTCCAGATTCCAACACGGCCTGGAGATTGCTATGCGTACGATGATCTTTGGATATGACCGTCGTATCCGTAGGTTCGATGTTAGTCATGGCCTGTTTAAGGCGCCTCCAAGAAGCGACAATACCAATCTTATCGCGGGGTGTAGTCCAACATGTCGGATCAAGAGCAACAACCAACGCTACTTGTAATCTGTGGGCCAACCGCAAGTGGCAAGACAGATCTCATTCTCAAGTTGGCAGAACTAGCACCTATTGAAGTCATCTCTGCCGACTCACGACAGGTCTATCGCGGAATGGATATCGGCACGGCAAAACCGACGCAACAGCAGCAACAAAGGCTCCGTCATCATCTCATCGACGTAGTGAATCCTGATGAACCCTTTAATGCCTATCGCTTTGTTCAGAAAGCGCGTGCGGCTATTGATGCAATACGCAACCGTGACTCGATACCGGTCGTTGTCGGCGGAACAGGCTTCTATATCAAGGCTCTCGTCGAAGGATCGCCGCTTGGTCAAACCGAACCCGACTCCGATCTCCGAAACCAACTGAATATGGAATTTGAGAACGAGGGTTCCGAACCTCTTATCGATCGCCTCGAAAAACTCAACCCGAGCCTGGCACGTTCAACCGATCTTTCAAATCCCCGCCGATTGATTCGAGCACTTGAGATCGCTATAACGAATCGAGATGCACCACCTAATGCAAACGAAACGACTTCGGAAAACCACAGTTTTCCGTCGCGCATCCTATGTTTGGCAGTAGAACCGACGGAACTTCAACATCGAATCAGTAACCGAGCCCAGCAAATGTTCGACAACGGGTTAATCGATGAAGTAAGGCTGCTTGTCGACCAAGGATACAAATCAACACTCGCAGCCATGAGTAGCATCGGATACTACGAGGCTCTCGCCTGCGCCGAAGGAACACTCCCCTATGACGAGGCAATCGAACGAACAGCTACTCGAACACGTCAGCTTGCTCGGCGACAGCGAACTTGGTTCCGGCACCAGCTTCCACTCGAATGGCATTCAGTAAACACCGCATTGGGTACGGCTCAAACACATATCACCGACGCAGCTTCATAATTGTTACTCGAGCGTGATTATGTTCTCCTTCCCCTTTCCCGCCGAGTGGGAGTAGCTGGAAAAACTGAATGAGTGCATTGTTTGAAATCTCTGGCCTGAAGATTTGCATCCAGATGGTTGCAGCAATTATCTCCATATGTTCACACCTATTTATGACGAGTAATAGAAATCGAAGAACCCTTCATTGGTACCCTCTACAAAAGGTGATGTGTTCATGTTTTCAACCAATTGCGTATCGGAGGAATCTGACGTGACCAGCACCTTGAAGCCGATCGAACCGTCAAACAGCCCGCTTTCCGAGGTGTCCGTACTACACCGCTGACAGCAACCGACGTATACATTTTCGTTAAACGCCTTGTGATCCCTGACAATGTCATGGCCTTGCGACGCCTGATACTCGCCATCATCCAAGCAGGAGGCTGGCTTCCTGGCAGAACAGACCCACGAGCAATGACCAGGAACGCCCTGTGCGTGTAAGGTCTTCGTGCTCCTACCGTGTGCAAGTCTTGAATTCTCGCCTCCAGAAATGAGCAACGACTGCCAATGAGCCACTCCTTCACGAAAATGCATGGGGCAGGCAATGACTTCGTTCTATTAGACGGCCGCAATCATCTTCCAGCAAACGTGGGGCCCCTCGCTCAAGCCATGGCCAATCGACGAACTGGCATTGGATTTGACCAACTTCTCGTTGTACGAAACGGGGAGGCCACCTCCTATGCAATGGAAATATGGAATGCGGATGGGTCCCGAGCCGAAATGTGCGGTAACGGAATTCGGTGCTTCGCCAAATGGTTGTTTGATCAGGGCGAGGTCTCTGCCGGACCCCTTGAAGTAGAAACCCTTGGTGGGGTACGCAAACTTCAGGTCTCCGGATATCAAAACACGGAGTTCGAAGCATCGGTAGGCATGGGCGTTCCAGACTTCGATCCAACGCATATCCCGATGGATAGCGACGACCACACAAACCAAGTCACGTTGTATCCCGACGACGTACGCCTTGACCTAACCGGCGTCTCTATGGGAAACCCGCACGCGGTCGCGTTTCGGGACGACCTGGATCAATTCCCATTATCAAAGATCGGACCGCTCGTTGAATTCGATCCGGTATTTCCCGAACGAATCAATTTCGAGATCGTGCACGTGGTTGACCCACAGCGCCTTGAAGCACGCGTATGGGAACGAGGTGCGGGCATCACGATGGCATGCGGAACGGGAGCGGCGGCAGTCGTAGCGGTGGCAATGCACGAAGGTCGGATCGACCCTGGTAGTGTCGCTCTTGAGATGCCAGGCGGAACATTAGGCGTAACATGGTCAGGTGCCAACGAGGAACTGATCCTTCGTGGTCCTGCAGTGACAGTGTTTAACGGCATATGGCCAACAGACTAAACACAAGAGAGCCGTAACTTTACATGTCAAAACCTTCTATTCGATTCGCTGACCGGATATCAAACCTGCCACCGTACCTCTTCGCGGAACTAGATAAGCTCCGTGACCGAAAACGCGCCGAAGGTGTAGACGTAATCAGCCTCGGAATTGGGGATCCGGATCTTCCAACTCCCACTCAAGTCATCGATGCCCTTGAGGTCGCTGCACGTGATCCTGAAAATCATCGTTATCCCGAGTACTACGGACTCGACGCGCTACGGGAGGCCATTAGCGCGTGGTACAAACGACGATTTGATGTGACGCTGGATGCCAATACTGAAATTGTCCCTTTGATCGGATCTAAAGAAGGCATTGCACACTTGCCGCTGGCTCTAATCAACCCTGGCGAAACGGTCTTGGTAACGGATCCGGGATATCCCGTGTACACGATTGGGACTATGCTCGCAGGCGGTGTATCACACACGTTACCTCTATCCCCAAGCTCAAATTGGCTACCCGATCTCGAATCCATTCCATCGGATGTGTTAAGCAATGCCCGCTTGCTCTGGTTGTGCTATCCCGGAAATCCAACAGCCGCAGTTGCCCCTTTTGAATTCTTTGAAACCGCCATCGACTTTGCGCGAACTCATGGCCTCGTACTTGCCCAAGATGCCGCTTATTCGGAGGTGGTGTACGACAACTACCGCTGCCGAAGCATTCTCGAAATACCCGGAGCTCGTGACGTGGCCGTTGAATTCCACTCTTTGTCAAAGACCTACAACATGACCGGTTGGAGAGTCGGATGGATGGCAGGTAACGCAGATGTTGTGGAAGCGTTAGGACGAGTAAAGACGAACGTTGACTCTGGAATCTTCCAAGCAGTCCAACTAGCCGCGATAGCAGCGCTCGAGATCGAACAAAGTTGGATCGATGAACGAAACGCTCACTTACAAAGCCGACGAGACCGAGTCGTACACGCCCTTCGAGAACTTGGGATTGAACCTGAGATACCTAAAGCGAGTCTTTACCTATGGAGCGAAACTCCAGGGCAAATGGAATCGGTACGCTTCTCAACACGTCTTATTGAAGAAGCGGGTGTGCTTATCACCCCCGGTATCGGATTCGGTCCAGCTGGCGAAGGTCATTTCCGTATCTCCCTAACCACACCAGATGACCGTTTGGATGAAGCATTACATCGAATTGGCGGCATCGATTTCTGATCCAAATCACCAAACCACCCCTTCACAAACTGATGTCACCGGACGACTCTTGGATGGTCGTCGTGAACAAGCTTTTCTTGTCGGAGTAGAGGGATTACCCGAATTCGGATCTTGGCCGATTGAAGCCTCGCTTGAAGAGCTAGGGCGCCTTGTAGAAACAGCAGGAGCCGACGTTGCAGGCCAAACGATGCTAAACGTCCGAAATGCAACAGCCGCGACACTCATTGGCAAGGGGCAACTCAACAACGTCATTCAGCAGGCACGAGCTCATAAAGCTGACCTATTGGCAATCGACGTCGACCTCCATCCACGACAGCAACGCAACATCGAAACGGCTTTCAAAGGAAAAGTCCTCGACCGTACGGGAATCATTCTCGACATCTTCGCTGCACGAGCACAAACGGTCGAAGGTCGCCTACAGGTGGAGCGAGCACAACTCGAGTATTTGTTGCCAAGACTTTCGGATCTTTGGGTTCGTTTTTCACGTCAACGTGGAGGCATCGGACCGTTTCGTGGGCCAGGGGAAACCCAAATCGAGACCGATCGACGTCTCTATCGTGATCGAATTGCCACGCTTGATAAACGTCTAGAGAAGGTTAGAAAGCGTCGATCAGATCGCCGTAAACGTCGACGAGAAGCTGGTCTACTAACAGCCGCGATCATCGGCTACACCAACGCCGGAAAAAGTAGCCTACTTAATGCGTTGAGCGGATCGAGAGCGCATATCGAAGACAAACTGTTCGCGACACTTGATCCGACGACTCGAAAAGTTTTGCTTCCCGGTGGTGGGACGATGCTGGCTACCGACACGGTCGGATTTATCCAACGTCTCCCGACCCGGTTAATTCAAGCCTTTCGAGCAACACTTGAAGAAGCGCTAACTGCAGATATCCTGATCCATGTGGTCGACCTAAGCAGTTCCAATTTTTATCAGCAAGTCGACGTCGTCGAGGAAACACTCAGTGAATTAGGCGTCGACCGACGACCGGTTGTAACCGCGCTAAACAAGATTGATGTTGTTCCAAATCCCGATCTGACCGATCTCCCCAACGCCGTAGCGGTTTCAGCAAAATCAGGGGAAGGGATCCCAGCGTTGCTATCTCGTTTAGCCGATATTAATCGCAACCGCGCTGTAAATATTGAGGTCGAAATTCCATACAAGGCTAGTGGGTTGGTCGCACTGTTTCACGCTCGGGGCAACGTGCAAGCCGAGTCTTTCGGGCCATACGGGACGCATTTACACGGATCAATTCCAGAAGTGTTGGTCTCAAAATTCGATCCGTACCGTGTTGCGAATAAGCTCAGCAGCCGACGACCTTCAACACGGTAAATAGATCAAGCCGCGGGCTCAGCAGCAAGGCGAATATCTATGACTGTCGTTGCCATGCAATGATCGCCGAGGCACCGACCACAAACACCCAAAGCAAGACCGCTGGCAAGAACCACAGGCCTGCCCCAACAACGATTGCCCAAGCGTCCAATGTGTACATCCCCAGAGCAAACACCGCCACCGCCATCAGAGCGAACCCAAGTGGACGAACTAGTCGACCACGTGTCCAAGCGCCACGTGGTGGGCGAGTGTGACTGCAGGCACGACAGACCTGCCAACCCGGCACGTTAACAGTGTGACAAGTTCGGCATGTCCACGTACCGGCAGTCTCCGTCGATTGTTGACGCGGCTGAATCGTTGCCATCGTGCTATACCGAGCCCGCAGGTGTTCGAGCCCGACGCGCCATCGCTGCTGCTTCATCAGCTGATTGACTAAACTGATCAAAAGCCTCGCGCAGCTTGCTCGTCTCATAATGTGCGTAGATTCGCTTGGTTGTGTCAGGCGACGCGTGACCCAATAGATCCTGAACTTCGGATAGGTTTGCCCCACGATTAAGCAGTGTGGTTGCCTTCAAATGCCGAAAATCATGTGTCGTCGCGGGAATTCCAACAGCCGTCGCATACCCTTTGACGATCTTCCATATTGCCTGTGGTGAAAGACGGAGATTTTCACCCGCACGTCCCGGATCCTTAGGCGTACCACGATGGCGAACAAAGAGCGGTGCGTAGGCATCATTGCGTGCTGAAATATAGGCGCGAACAGCGGCCTGGGCCTCATCGTCGAAGAACACCACGCGTTCACGATTCCCCTTGCCCGTGATTAAGGCTTGTCCAGACCGACCATCGTCAACATCAGACCGATTGAGAGAAGCTACTTCGCGTCGGCGCATCCCGGTGCTGAACAGAACGAGCAGCAGGGTCCGGTCACGAAGCACGCGTAGGCGTGCAGCTTCCGATGCAGAACCGGCGGCAAGAGCCGGTAAGTCATTCTTAACATAATCAACAATAAGAGCGAGTCCGCCATCGACACGTGGTGTCCGATATCCTGGCTTGTCACGAACAGCTCGTAAGCGCGCAACAGCACGCTCAAGCGTTAATCCAGAGACAGAGTCACATCGCAAGCAGTGTCGTAGAAAAGCTCGCACGGAGGCGATATATGTGGACACTGTTGCTTGACGATTGCGACCGAGTTCATCAATTAAGCTCAGATAGAATCGCTCAAGAACTCCGTCATCCAACTCGTCCAATTGCGATTCTGGTCCAAACCAGGAAACGAAACGACGTAAACCCGTCCCGTAGGTTGCTTGGGTCCTAGGCGACTTCGCACGCAACGAGCCGAGAAATTCGGACGTCGATGATTCAAGGGTTGGTGACATTAGGGACTTTACATAAGGGTTGGGGTGCGGGCTTAGATAGAACCGCAGGGACACTAAATCTACATCTTCTCAGGCGTTTATGGGACCGAAATACGCGTTTCTGGCAAAAAACTTTACGCGCCCGAAAAACGTCCCATACAACAAATCATCAAGCCCTTCGCAACAATCCTCATCACAGTGAGCAGATTTCAGCCACGGAATACGGATGTGACGACGGGCTCTGTAGTTGTCTGGGTTAATGGTCCGTCTGCTTCTTACACAGCTATGGAGTCTGACTTCTTATCCGGGAATCACTCAGGCTTTGAGCCCGGAACCTCCTTTGTGACGGAACACGATGATGGAAGCGACGAATTCAATGTGCGCCGGCTGCAAATCGTGGAAGCTGACGTTTTGCTGGAACACACGTTGAGTATCCCTAACGTCGAGACAGGGCGATTAACTAAATAGCTTTGACGGGTGCACGCGATATAGTTCTGCGGTGATGCTTGAAACTTTCTCTTAGGAAGGCTTCGTTGGAGTTCCTTAATCCAAGGCGCCGTGCTGACGAGCTCGAATCTTTGAGTGAACGCATTCGAGATCGTCGAAACTTGTCATTGGGCAAGGGCCGTATGTCGGAGGCCCCGTGGTATGGCCTCGTCCGGGACTATATGTGGGCGGTTGCATGCGGGATAGTCACAAATGATCAGGTTGGTTGTTTCGCGTGCTTTGGGCCGCTCCCGGAAGACGAGCGTGATAGTCCGGAATGTCCGTACTGCCTATCGGAGCGGTCTGTCTGGCCGGTTCAAATA
>CAYRCL010000025.1:0-96688 GCA_964422795.1 uncultured Chloroflexota bacterium | reverse complement strand
CATTCCGGAAATCGGTTGTGGGCGGCCCAACGAGACGGGCATATCCATAATGCCAGATGGTAGAGTGGCCTGTCCCGCGTTACGAGATCCTCCGCCATTAATGACGGCACCAGCCGGTAGGGCATCGAAGTGACCGCTATTTGTGACTTCATTCCGCACTAAACCCATCAATTCTTCCATGCGGGCTGTGATGACTTCGCCAAGGTCACGTCGCCTTACTGCAACGGGAGCGCCATGGTCGAACCCGGGTACTTCAACGGTTGATTCGTCATGTTTGATCCACGGGTCCACTCGGCCATGCTGGATTTTCAGGGCTTCCGCGACTTTAATCGGTAGTCGTAGGCCGCGGGCGATATCCGCGGTAACCATTGATCCTCCGAAGGGAATTACGGCGATGTGCCAGCAGGCGTCATCTAAGAAGATCGCGATGTCAGTTGTACCGCCGCCAATGTCGATTAGGACTACACCTTCACGACGTTGCTCTGGGGTGAGGCAAGCATAAGCTGAGGCTAGGGGTTGCAAGACAGTGCCCTGAGTTTTGAGGCCAGCCTGCTCAACACAGCGTTCTAAGTTTGTGATGGCGTTGGTCGCGCCTGTGATCACATGCGCATCGACCGAAAGCTGACGTGCGACCAAACCGCGTGGATCTGGTACATCACGCAAATGGTCGACAGCGAACATTTTCGGGATCACGGCGACGACATCCCGATCTTCCGGAAGACTGAGCATTGCCGCGCTGCGCACGACGGCGTTTATATGCTGATCCGTAACTTCGTTCTCGTTAGCCGAAAGGCGAACGTCAGCGCGTTCACTATGTGACTGTAGGTGCCCACCCGCTATGCCGGCGACAACATTCGATACTCGAAGCCTTGCTGCATTCTCTGCGGCATGGACTGCTTCATCGATTGCCTTTACGGTAAGCACAACGTCTACGATTTGCCCACCCTTCAATCCATAGGATGGTGCAGTTCCCATGCCGATAATGTGCAACGTGCCGCTGCGTTGTTTTTGTCCGATGACAGCAAAGGTCTTTGTTGTTCCGACATCTAACCCCACGATCGTATAGTTGCGGCTCAACCGGCTAAGCTCCGATCTTAGGTGTCGCTACTAGTTTACATAACAGGGTCATAATTTTGACGGACTAATTGAGTTGATTATTGGCGGTGCGTCTACTGTGCGATAAGTAGGGCGGTCGATCGGCTTTAAGTCCACGCTGCCGATGCGTTCACCCATCCGATGTGCTTGTTCAAGCACGGCGTGAAGCGCAACCAGTTTTGATGCTAGATGTCTGGTGTCACCAAATTGAAGTTCGCGTCCTGCGTGATCAACGACGGATAAGCCATTGATGCCATAGTGGATGCTCGCCGGTACCACCCGCAACAAGGGCAGGTTTTCTTGCAGTTGGTAGGCCGCGAGTAAGGCTTCGATATCGATCAAATCTCCAGGAATAAGCTCTGTGCGAGATTCATCGGTAACAGTGAGATCTAACTCAGGCCGAAACTGTGTCGCGAGAACCTCTCCGTTAGCGTTGATGAGGTAACTCTGTCCGACTACGATCCAGTTCGCAACCGGTGCTTCGTATGAAATTGTGATGGTTGCTCGCCCGTCTAGGCCCACGTGGACGAGTGCGTCGGATACTCCCGGAGTCTGTTGTAGTGTGAGTCGCATTTCATTGGTGTCTATACGAAAGACGTTGTTACCGACCATCGACTGGGCTGCTGTCTTAATGCTGGTTGGATCTATGGCTGGAGGCGGCGATGAGTCCGCACGGTGCACTGAGACGTCACGAACGTCAAAAACTGGTGAATTGAAAAGCCAAACCAAAATACTGGCGGTAAATGCGGCAACTAACAATGAGAACCATCGAGACAACAACCGCTCGGAGTTCGGGTTCATGTAAAGAGTTCTCGCGCCTCTTCGTTCCATCGTCCGACTAGACGCACCTCAGGTTGCAGGCGTATGCCGGTCGTGACAGCCACCTGTTGGCGGACCTCAATTGCCAATTGAAGTATGTCGCTAGCTGTACCTCCCGGTTCTGTTGAGAGAAAATTTGCGTGAACTGGTGAGACATACGCACGTCCGACTTTCCGGCCTTTTAGGCCTGCGGATTCAATGATTCGACCGGCGTAATCATCGTCGGGATTCATGAAGAATGATCCGGCATTCTTGCTTTGTGGCTGGGATGCACGTCGTCTTCGGGCCAGTGCCAGCAGCTCACGACGCAAGATAGGGGCATTGGCTGACTCGACACGAAACGTTGCAGCCAGAATCACTGAAGGCACACGGTCGTCCTGCATCCTCGAGTGTCGGTACTGGAAATTAAAGTAAGGTGCGGAAACTTCGCATTCGTTATCGGATCTCCAAATCAGTGCTGATTGAACAACCTTTCCGACGTTTGATCCGAACGCGCCAGCGTTTCCGAATATCGCTCCCCCTACAGTCCCTGGCACACCGATGCCGAACGAAAGTCCAGACAGCCCAAGCTTTGCACAGCGTCCGGCTAACTTTGCCATGCTATGACCGGACTCTACACGCACTTGTCCAACGGCGATGTTGGGGTCGAATCCTGTACAGCGGTTGTAGATCACGACACCTTCGATCCCCGCGTCGGCTACAAGAGCGTTAGTGCCATGCCCCATTACGGTATAGGGAATTCTGAGACGCTTCGCTGTTGCAAGTGCGGTACGCAGTGCGTCGAGATGGCGGACCTCGACCCAAAAGTCGGCTGGCCCACCAACGCCAAATGAGGTGTGGCGAGCCATCGGCTCGCGCTCGCGAACCCGGAGTGTTCGTGGGAATTCGTTCGTTGCTGTCATTTTCCGGGTCGCCGGTCGATCTCAGTAGCTAGACGGTCAGCCAAGGGAGTTATTGATTCTGGACCCATCGTGACGACGAGATCTCCGGGTTTTGCTATTGCCAGTATGTGGTCGACGATCTCTTCGAAGTCATTTGCCGCATAAGCACTAGGATGCTTCAGTGCCGCCGCTAACTCGTCTGAGCGAGTTCCGGTGTACGTTTCACGTCCCGGGGGTGAATGAATCTCAGCAAAAATTACTAGATCTGCGTCATCGAACGCGCTCAGGAAATCTTCAAAGAGATCGCGGGTTCGAGTGTGTAGCAATGGTTGATATACCGCTAGAACTCTTTGTGGAGACAGCTCGCGCACAGCCTGCAGAGTGGCGCGCACTGCCGTGGGGTGATGCGCGTAGTCTTCATAGACGTGGATATGGGGTGAAGTCGACCGTAGTTCTAAGCGTCGCTCCGGGCTCTGAAAGTGCTGCAAGGATTGTGCTGCCTCGTTGGGATCTATTCCCGCCTGAACTGCAGCTGCCAACGCGGCTACGGCGTTTAACGCATTGTGATGTCCAGGAACGGGCATGTGTAAGACGAGGGTTCCTTCAGGACTTTGAATGTCGAGGGTTGGCCCCGGACTACCCGGCTTGTAGTGTTTGATTTGCCAATCTCCACCCGTACCGAAGGAGATGAACTGGTTGCTGTACGCAGCTAATACCGGCTGTAACAGAGGTGCATCGCACCGAGCGATTAGCGTTGAATTGGCAGGCAGGTCGGTGACGAATGTCTCGAATGTGTTGATCATTTGGTTGATGGATCCGAAGTGGTCAAGGTGATCGGATTCCAGATGGGTGACCACGGCTATGTTTGGTCGATATGCAAGGAAGGCATCATCGAACTCGTCGGCTTCAAGTACCATCCATGCTCCGGCATCAATCCGGCCGTTAATATTTCCGAGCGAGGGTGTGTCGGCACCGATCAAGAAAGAAGGCCTGAGCCCGGCCTGGTACAGGATGGTCGCCGTCATTGCAGCTGTAGTTGTTTTTCCGTGGGTTCCAGCGATGGCTATTCCGAGGCGGTCGTTGAATAGTGCGGCAATAGTTGCGGCACGGGTTGCGATCGGCGTTCCCAGGGCTCGGGCAGCCGCTAGCTCAGTATTGTTAGGTTTTACGGCAGATGAGTGGATTACAAGATCTGCTCCTTCTATGTTGGCGGCGTTGTGGCCCTCGTCGATTCGGACTCCCCTCCGTCGCAAGCGCGCTGCTTGTGGCGAGATTTCAAGATCGCTTCCGCTTATGGTTTTTCCGAGGTCGAGTAAGGCGGCAGCGATTGCGCTCATTCCCTTACCCCCGATGCCCACAATATGGACGTGATTAGCGGAAGTGTCGGTAACTTCGAGAGTCATTTGGTCCCCACCTGTTTGTTCGAACAGTGGGCCAAGCGCAGGCCGATCCGTGCAATGTTCTGCGCCGCGTTTGGTTGTCCTCGAGTTCGTGATGCGGATTCCATCTCAGTTAAGCGATCAGGATCATCCAGTAGCTTCAGGACTGTGTCTGCCATTTTGTTGGGACTGAGGTCTTGTTCTCTTAATACGACAGCGGCTCCAGCAGCGACCATAGCTTCGGCGGTTTTGACTTGGTGTGAGGCACCAAAGGTTCCTGGAATTAGTACCGCCGCGGTTCCAACTGCGCTTAACTCAGCGACGGACGTTGCTCCGGCACGGCTTACGACGATATTGGCCGCTGCGAGTAGGTCGGCGAAACCGTCGTCGATGAAATCATGCAGACGGTAGGCGGCACGCATAGGCTCTGGAAGAAGTTCGCGTGTCGCAAGCAGTGATTGGTAGTCGGTTCGACCGCTTATGTGAACAACATGGGCACGTTTGAGGATATGCCGAAGATCGGTTCGCAGAGCTTCGTTGATCACGTGAGCACCTTGGCTACCACCCATTACTAAAACAAGGGGGCGCCCCTCAGGCGCACCAGCGGCTGCGCGTCCCGCTGACCGGTCTGGAGACTCAAACATTGCACGGATTGGGTAGCCAACCACCTCGCAATGTGTTCGCGAGATCTGACTAAGCGCAGGCCTAAACGCGACTGTCGCCACCGTCGTCAGCGGGGCTAAGATGCGGGTAGCCCAGCCGAGTGCGGCGTCGCCTGAAAAAATGACCGACGGCACACGATGTAACCAGCTGGCCAAGAGTACGGGGGCGCTAACGTATCCCCCACTTGCGATGACTACATGCGGTCGGTATCTGTAGAAGCTGCGAAACATCCGGACGCATGACCATATAAGCAGTAATAGATGCCAAGGAAGTCGCCACCAGGAAATGCCGATAAGTCCGCGTACTGGAAGTGGGATTGTTTCAAATCCCGTGTTCTGATAGAGCAGGTGGTCAAGTTCACGAGACCCACATACGATGCTAAGTTCGGTGTTACGTTCGACTATCTGTGTTAGACGTTTAGCAACGGAGATGGTTGGGAAGATGTGTCCGGCTGTTCCTCCGCCTACCAACAAGATTCGCATTTCACATCCGTTGACGTAGAGCGTTGTTTCTGGCGATGTTCATCAAGATCCCGAGCAGGATGAGCGACGCGAGTAACGACGATCCGCCACGGCTGATAAAGGGTAGGGGGATGCCGGTGACGGGCACCAGGCTCGTAATGACCGCCATGTTAATGAAGGCTTGACCACACAATTGCGTCACGATGCCGACTGCCAATAATCGCCCGAAGACATCCTGGCTAGCGAATGCGATCTGAATTCCACGGACGAAAAGTGCAAGGAAGAGAACCGCTACTAGAGATGTCCCAATTAATCCAAATTCTTCTCCCAGGACGGCGAAAATGGCGTCGGAGTCGGGGACTGGGAGTCGGAATTTTTGGGTCCCTTCGCCGAGGCCGCGACCGGTGATTCCACCCCACCCCATGGCAATTCTGGCTTGATCTGCCTGGTATCCGGTCTTAGTCAGGTCTGGGTCTCCACGCAGAAACGTGTTGAGACGAGTCCATTGATAGGGGTTTTGGTAGATCGATGCTAGACCGATGGGAAGCAGCGCGATGATGGCGATCCCAAGGTGCTGGAGGCGTGCGCCGGCGGCGAAAATCATCACGCCACCCACGAATGCCGTCATTAAGGCAGTTCCGAGATCAGGTTCCAGAATAATTGGGATGACTACTAACCCAACGATCCCTCCGAGTCGAGCAATCGAGTAGCGCCATGATCGTATTTTTGCGCCGTAGATGTGCGCGAGTGCAGCTATAGCCCCGATAAAAAATATTTTCGCGAACTCGCTTGGTTGTATTGTTAGGTCGCCTACGCGAAACCACCGCCTCGCGCCAAACTCGCTGGTTGTGTCGGCCACAAACAACACGGCGATTAAAAGGATCCAAATGGGGACAAGCGACAGAGGAGCCCAGCGTCTGTATTTGTGGTAGTCAATCGCGCTTATACCGAGCGCGAGTGCTACTCCGGCTGCTGCAAAGCCCATTTGCAGCACGGTGACACGCTCGAACAGCGATTGCCCGTGCAATACGCTGGGAATACGAGCGCTTGCAACAAGCATTACGCCTCCGAGCGGCAGGATGAATGTGAGGAGTAACAGGAACGGGTCATGGCTTGGCCATCGTGGCAACTGGGTAGGCAGGCTGAATCTGGTTGGTGAGATCATGGTCTTTTCGGGATTTTTTGGTAGGCGAAAACCTTACGCATCACCTGTGCAAATGTGGGTCTAGCTACTTCTGCTCCAAAGAAGGCTTTCTGGGGTTTGTGGATGATTACTAGTGCAAGCACGTTGGGGTGTTCAAGAGGACCGAATCCCGCGTATGACGCGATTGAGGTGTCTTCGAGCATCCGACCGCCGGATGCAATTTCGGCAGTTCCCGTCTTGCCCGCGGTTCGGTAGCCTTGGATTAAGGCTCGGTTCCCAGTTACACCCGTCTCTGCTCTTTCCATCATCCGGATCAGGGTCTGTGCCGAATCAGAGGAGATCACTTGCCTTACTGCGTGAGGTTCAAATAGGTGTTGGCGACCATTGGGGTATGTAATGGATCGAGCCACGTGAGGACGCATCAGTACGCCGTTGTTGGCGATTGCTCCTATCGCGGTTGCCAGCTGCACTGGGGTGACCGAGATTCCTTGGCCAAACGAGTTGGAGGCCAAATCTGGAAGGAACCACCCAGGATCACCTCGTCGACGAACAATACCCGCGACCTCACCTCGCAAATCAATTCCTGTCAGGGCACCAAAGCCAAAGCGATCTACGTACTCATAAAACGATTTAGCCCCAATCGTGTCGGCGATATGGATAGCTCCGGTATTACTCGAGTGTTGGAGCACGCTGGTCATCGTTTGGTTCGGATAAGTGCGTTCGTCCCAGTTCTTGAACTCTTGGCCGTGGTACTCCACGGTGCCGGGCAAATTGTGGACAGAATTAGGCTGAACAGCACCCGTATCTAACCCGGCAGCCATCGTTATCAACTTAAATGTACTGCCGGGGGCGTAAATGAGACTGCAGGCTCGATCCTGGAATTCCGGTCCGACTGCACCGTATTGGTGCATCAATGCCGGATTGAAGGTCGGACGGTTAGCCAGACCTAAAATTTCTCCTGACTGCGGATTTGTGACCACAATCGATCCTGATTCTGCTGCAAATTTGTCGAGTGCTGCGTCGAGTTCTTGTTCGACGATGTGTTGGATTGTTCGATCGATTGCCAGGGTGATGGTTGCTCCGTGCTGGGCCGGTTGCATCGAGTATTTCCCGATGGGAATGCGGCGTCCAAGAGCATCGACATATTTTTGCACTAAGCCGGGTTGGCCACGAAGGAGATCGTCATACCAGGCCTCAATCCCTGCTAGGCCTACGACATCGCCGGGTTGTGCTGCACTTTCGCCGACAAATCCCAAGGCATGCGCTGCAAGCTCATTATTTGGATAGATACGGATCCGATCCTCTTCGAGTCGTATCCCTGGCAGTTGGCCGTCATCTATTTTCTTCTGGAGGAGTTCTACGGGTTTCCCAACCAACCCTCGATCCACGACCGCGTATTGAGCCTGTGGATTACTAAGACGTTCTGCAATTGAAGCGCTGGTGTCGGAGAGTTCTGCAATTGAAGCGCTGGTGTCGGAGAGTATGCGACTCAGGCGGTCAGCGATTACAAACGGATTGGAGTCACGGTGGATTTCTGATGGATCTGCAATTACGCCTTTAGCCCCACGGCTGATTGCCATCACGTCCCCGCTACGGTCCAGAATGGTCCCACGCCGGGGTTTGATTTCGCTCCGGGCTAGAACGGCGCTGGCTCCACGTGCGGTCAGGTCCGCGGACTGCTGAACGTGCCAATCGAAAAGACGCCAACCGAGCGCACCAGATCCAAGTGCTGCACATCCGAGCATAAAGGCGAAACGGCGTGACGGATCTGGCAGGTCGCCAGGATCGTTCGGTTTGCGGCTGTTATTCAGCGAGCCGCGTAACTTTTTCACCGATTCTCCGAAGTAGTCTTTCCCACCAGGGTGGGGCATCTAGGAGCTGCGTTGGTGCGGCCCAGAGCGGGAGGTCGAACGAAACGCCAGGTGGCAGCGGTTGGGATCGTGTGAATAACGGGTTGCTTGGTTGACGCATCTCCAGTGTGGTAAAGGCAGTTCGTTGTACGGTAGTCAAATCATTAAGAACTGCCATCTCGGCCAGCATGTTCTGACGTTCGAGCTCTACAGTTTGAAGCGTCTGCTCAAGCTTATGGATTTCCCCGCCCAAGCTGACCGCTGTCTGGGTTTGTTGGATGGTGACCATCGAAAGTGAGAAGGCTGCGATGATTACGGCAAGTACTACCCGGGATGGGTCGCTTGGTTTGGGTATCCAGCGACCTGCATATGTGTGCCAGGCCATACGGCGTAATAAGCCTTCTTGCCGCACAGCCATCAGATTTGGCGTTCCATCTCAAATGCACGCAGTCGAGCACTACGGGACCGAGGGTTTCGTCTGCTTTCCTCCTGCTCCGGACGGATAGGTTTGCGGGTTAGGATTTGGCCCGCGCCCTCACGAGCCCACTCACGGAACGTATTTTTCACTGTTCGGTCTTCGAGACTATGAAATGCGATGACAACGAGTCGGCCACCGTCCTTGAGAAGGTGACGCGCTCTGTTAAGGCCTTGAGCAACCGTTTTCAATTCATCATTAGTTGCGATTCGTAGTGCTTGAAACGTACGTGTTGCAGGGTGTATCCGGCCGCGATTCGGGAACACGCTGGCGACTGAGGACGCTAATTCCGTGGTGTTTTGGAGCGGACGTCGAGCTACGATTCGACGGGCTATAGCTCGTGCGCGCCGCTCATCTCCTAAGTCTCGGAGCAATGTTTCAAGATCGTGTTCTGGCATCCGATTCACGAGTTGTGAAGCTGGCCTACCCACAGTGGGGTTAAATCTCATGTCAATCGCCCCGTCGAGACGAAACGAGAAGCCACGGCTCGCATCGTCTAGTTGGTTTGATGAGACGCCTAGGTCGAGCAGAGTTCCGGTAGTGTGCTTCGTAACGTTTGGGGCGAGTTGTGTTGAGAAGTCGTCGTAGCTTGCGTGTGCCACCGATACTCTTGGGTTCTTTGCGAATCGAGTTTTCAGGTTGAGCACTGCGTTTGGATCGATGTCGATCGCAAGGACGTGATACGCACCAGCCTCCAGTAGTGCTTGGGTGTGTCCACCTTGGCCGGCAGTTCCGTCCACAATAAGTCCAGCTAAACAAGGGGTGAGCAGTTTTACGACGGTCTCGACTAGGACCGGCGTATGCTGACTGTGAGTCTGATTCATGGGTGTCGGTGTGTGTGGGGCGCGGGGGAGGCCCCGCGCCCCACACAGAGCACCCTAAGGAGAGTGCGGGTCGCCTCCGCGGGCGCGCCGCATGATGTTGGACGCATTGGTGGCGATGCGATCGTGTCGCTCTTGCCAGGTGACTGCGTCCCATAATTCGATTAAATCACCCACGCCGATGACAACCACTTCCTTGGCTAACCCCGCGTGCTCGCGAAGATGTCCAGGGATGGCAATTCGTCCTTGTCGATCGAAGGTTGCATCCTCGGCCGAACCGAAGATCTGCCGTTTCGTGTCGCGGGCGTCGGGATTTAAGGGGTCCAGATCGACGAGCTCTCGCTCCACGTCGTGCCAAAGATCCGCTGGATAGAACGTCAGACAATCCTCGGCCGCCACAGTAAGGGTTCCCCCTTCGGGGATTTGCGATCTCAGTCGGATCGGGAATGCGATCCGTCCTTTGGCATCCATTAGATGGACGTAGGTTCCTTTGAAGCTGGCCATAGTTTATCGAGCAGCCGGATACGGTCTTGCTAGTCCCCACTATCACCCACTGAGTACCACTTACTGCGGCTTTCGTTGCAGAAATTAGATCATAATCCCCACAAAGCGTCAAATATGAAGTTTAGAACGACTGCTTTGTAAGTCGCTGGATGGCTAGTTGAACGGAGAAACGTTAGGACTTAAAGTCGGCTGCGTCTGGTGATGTGTGATCCAGGGCCCAGTTTGCGAGTTTATCGGCTTGAGCATTTGACGCTCGATCAATGTGGATGAAATGGAGGTTGACGTTGGGTGGGACCGCGTCATGTACCTGTTTGGCTAGGCTGCGCAGCTCGGCATTCTTAATTTTCCACTCGCCTGAGAGTTGGCGGACTGTGAGTTCACTGTCCAAACGAAACTCGATCTTTGTGGGGCTGAGTTGTGTGACGAGGCGCATACCGGCAAGCACCGCGTGGTACTCGGCCTGATTGTTGGTCAGCACACCGAGACGGACGGCGATCCGACCGGCGATTGCGCCGTAGACATCATAGATAACTACGCCAGCTGCTGCTTCGCCCGGGTTTCCTCGGCTTGCACCGTCACAATGGACACAATACTGCATAGGTTGTGCAGAGATTCGCTATTGGTGGGGCTGACAATATTACTGATCTATGGATTCTGTTTTGCGGATGTAAGGAGTTGTCCAGTTGGACGAACCACAAATTGAGCCGACTGTGGTCACCCCTGATACGGCACCTGTGGATTTGTCTGAGGCTTTACAACGGTTCGATGCCGAGCTCTTAATCGGGACTCACTGGTATCGGGCTGCGTTGCGTGCCGTAGGGGTTTGGCGGGTTGCTTCCGAGACATATAGGCAGCATCGCTTCCAGTACTTGGTTGCGCGTGAGGCGCTTGATCTGGTGCTTGTTATTGAGCGCTTGATGGCTGAACGGCCCGATGTTGTGCCGACTGCAGAACGCGAGGCGATGCGTTTTGGTGGATGTCCGCCCATTTATGTCCCAATCGACGAATTCAGGTCTGCGCTTGGTCCGATCCGATACAAGGCGTATCTCAATTATTTTTACGGCGTTACCGTGGAAGAGGCTGCAGTCCATGCTGTCGAGTTAGAGGCTTCCAAGGCGCACGCGCTTGATGGTGGTCGAGCTGACGCCTATCGGCGGATCTATGGTGTGACTCTTGAGGACCTTCTTGAACGGTATCGAGGTGACCAAGGGATTCGCAGCGCTGATCGTATTCGTTGGGACGTTTGGAAGGGATTCACCTACTGGTGCTTCAAGACACGTTCGCAGTTGCAGATTCCTGCACGAATGGCTAGTGATACGCGTAAAGGAATCTCTTTGCTTCAGCAGTTACGTCTTGTTGCTGGTGAAGGGTCTCCAGATCCGTTCCGACCGGACGCCGATCCAGATGATGACCGTGTTGATTCTGGAAATTCTGGACATGTGGTGGATTTGGACTCGTCAATTTGATGCACTTGTTCGCTGTGTGACTTGAGGGAGCGTGATCCAATCGATATAAGAGCTCCGACCAAGACTACGATAGCGCCGATGCCAAATACGATTCGAAAGGCTTGTACAGCTTCGGGCCCAGATGTGTTGTCAGGGTTTGATTGACCGAATTGAAGGATCACTATCGAGGCCCAGATCGTGCCCCAAAGTGCTTGACCCGTTGACTGCCCGAGGTTTCGGGCTAGTGCGAGCACAGCGCTGGCTTGGTTGCGGTTGCTGATATCAGCGGCTCCCATTAGCGTGCTGCTGTTTCCACTGTTAAATAAGGCGTAACCGATGCCTATTACTACTAAGCGCAGGCCGATCATTAGCGGGGGTGTGTCGGAAGACAGTGTCCCCAGTAGTGCGAGTCCTATTGCGGAAATTAGGATTCCGCTCGATCCGACAACACGTTCGCTTGTTCGGTCAGCGAGTATCCCGGCTGGCGTTCCGAGGATTCCCATCAGCGCGGGTACAACCACCATAAGGAGTCCGATTTGTTGAATCGGAAGATTGAGAACGTCCTGAAGGTAGAACGGTAGGAGCAGGATTTGTGTTGCCAGTCCTGCGAAGGTTAGATACCCGGCGAGGGTAGCTGTGGTGAAGTCTGGCACTTGAAACAATGCTGGATCAATGGTTGGTTCGGGTGTTGTGGATTGCCGGCGGGCGAAGGTAAGAAATAGCCCGAGGCCGAGAACGACAAGCGCTATGACAACGGGCGAAATTAGACCGAGTCGCTGGATCTGGTTAAGACCCAGTAATAGTGATAAAAGACCGGCAACAAGGGTTGCGCTGCCGATCCAATCGAACGCCCCGCCTGTTCGTTCGGCAGACCCCGGTAATACCCGAATGCCTAGAGTTATTGCTATAAGCCCGACCGGAACGTTAACAAGGAAGAGGAATGGCCACCCCAACGATCCTAAGATCAAGCCACCCAACACTGGTCCGGTGACCAGACCCGCCGAGACTGCTGTCAGGATCAATCCGACCGCTTTTCCTCGTTCGGTTGGTGGGAATACACCAACGACAAGGCCGGGGCCCAGAGCTTGGGTTATTGCGCCTCCGGTTGCTTGTATGACTCGAAATGCGACTAGTGACCAGATGTTTGGTGCGAGTCCTGCCAACAATGATCCGAACGTGAAAATAGATAAACCTATGAGGAACAAACGTTTCGTTCCGATTATTTGGGCAAGTCGGCCTGCCGGAAGCAAGAGACCTGTAATTACTAGCAGGTATGCAAGCGTGATCCATTGTGCGCTTGCAAACGGGGCTTCTAGATCGCGCGCAAGGGTCGGAAGCGAAACATTTACGATGCTGGCATCTAAGGTCGCCATAAAGACTCCGCTAGCGACCACGGCCATGGTTGCCCACCGTTTTTTAAGATCCGGTATTGCTTGGTGGGAGGTTCTCAACTTAAGGAAAGACCAAATTTCACAAGGACCGACGCTAGACGGTCCATATCAGTTCCATTCACGTTTTCGTTAATTGGGAGAGCCACAACATGGCTTTCAACCTCGGCTTGGCAGGTGGGGAAACGGGTCAGGTCATCGCGTAACTCATCAATTTGTTCGATGTCGATACGCCGTCGCATTAGCAGGTTGAGTGATACCTCAATGCGACACTCAGGATGTCGATGATCTGGGTGATAGACCCAGGCAATCGTTGTGAGACGATCGTCGTGGGGGGCCTGGAACCCGAAACCACGACGGGATGCTTTCAACGGCATACCCGCTTGTTGCCACCGAGCCATTAGGCC
This sequence comes from uncultured Chloroflexota bacterium, assembly GCA_964422795.1. Classification (GTDB taxonomy): domain Bacteria; phylum Chloroflexota; class UBA11872; order UBA11872; family UBA11872; genus UBA11872. The sequence continues at coordinate 83,356 of CAYRCL010000025.1, read as the reverse complement.
TTCCACAAGGGCAAAGGTTTCTGTCGGAAGTACAAGCTGCATGGCTCTAACCTCCGGCGTGTCGAGGTCGTACATCCGGAACTCTTCGTCAAACATCAAGATTTATCGGCTGGTGGACAGACACGTGATTTTCCAAGGTTGTTAATTCTCTATGGCTTCAGAGGCAAAACTTATACTTGCCATCTCTAGTCCAATCTTGGAGAAGTTGTCGAACATAAAGCAACATGTTCGGCAAGGTGGCGGTCCAGTTGCGTTCTTGAGGCGCCAGGCGCAAGCTTTGCATCTGAGGGTGGAACCGCGTCTATATTTTCAGGGTATTGTCATGAATCAGTACGGAGTGGCCGTTCACGGTGCTGGTTGGGTTGCTGCCGAACATGTGCGGGCGTTCGATGCTGATTCACGCGCACATGTGGTCGCGATTTCCAGCCGAAGTAAATCGTCCGCGATACGGTTGGCGCAAGAAACTGAACAGACCGATGCAGTGATCGAAACTGAACTTGACGATGTTTTGGCACGAGAGGATGTGGACGTTCTGGTCGTGTGTACACCCCACGACTTACATCCAGCGAACGTGATCGCTGCAGCTGAAGCTGGAAAGCATGTGCTTATCGAGAAACCGGCAGCTCTCGATCTGACAGGACTTCGGGCGATGCGCAATGCACTATCTGTGGCTGGCGTCGTGTCTGTGGTCGGTTTCGTTCTGCGTTGGAACCCTTTATTCGACGTCATCAAAGCCCAGCAAGCGAACGGGGCGCTTGGCGATATTTACATGGCCGAGGTTGACTACGTGCACGGACTCGGACCGTGGTATGACCAGCACAAGTGGTCCCGTACGTTGGCACAGGGGCGATCGTCATTTCTGAACGCTGGGTGCCACGCGGTAGATGCATTGCGATATTTTACTGAGAGCGATGTTGTTGAGGTCAGCGCGTATACGGTGGTTGGCAGTGAGCGATTTGAGTATCCGGGGACTGCGGTCATGATCTGCAAATTTTCGAACGGAGCGATCGGGAAATCATTGTCAAATCTGGATGATCGGGCACCCTATAAATTCCGCATATCCTTATATGGTGACCGTGGAACGATGTTGGACAATCGAGTCCACAGTCAGACTGTTGTGGGTCAAACCGACTACGCTACGATCCCTACCGTTTTGCCTGATAGTGGGGATGTTTCACATCATCCATTTCGTGGAGAAGTATCCCACTTGTTGGACTGCATAGAGAAGGGTGATGAATCGCCTCTGAGTTTGGCGAACTCGGTGAATACCCATGAGGCCTGCATTGCGGCTGACATTTCGGCGGTTGAGGGAAGACCGGTTGAGCTCCCGCTTCCATAGACCGGTTACTACGGACCGGATTTCTTGAGTTCGCTACCGCAAGAGGTACCTGATCAGTCGGGTTGCGAGAGATGAGACACCGAGCGTGAGGCCAAAGGCAATCGCTGCGCGGACTCCAAATAGTGAATGAACATTGCCTGATATGTTGCCCCCGAATACCGTCAGACTAAGGACTCGATCGGCCTGAATGTTCCCCGCGACAACACAGGTGGTTGCCACGTTTTCGATCTTGGCGTTTCCGCTGATGTTTATTCCGAGGGCGCTATGGCGTATTTGGCTGGATCGGGCAGCCATAGTTCCTACTGCTCCAGCGTGAACGTTAGCCTGGTGACCACGATTTACCAACGTGATGGATTGTCTGGCGTCGAGCTGGTTAGCGTCTGTCCGTCGCACTGTACTGCGATGTGCGGTCACTTGGCTCGCGTTAACGGTTCCGACCGAAGTTCGATCTAGATGTATGGTTTTTTCTATGGTCGTAGGAATTGTGTCTTTAGAGATTGATGGGGACATCAGCACTTCCTTATGACGAGAGCTCGAAATTGTTAGGGGCGCTTGCAAGTCCGGCAAGTCGTGCCGCATCGTACACCTCGCGCCAGGCCACACCGTATTCGGAGGCGATTCGACGGCAGTCGGTAGCCTCGGGCGCGACATCTCGCAAGGATCCATATTGATATGACGCTTTCACACGTACTCGCCCATATTGGGTCTCTACGGTCAATGATTTGCGCGGAAGCGTTGTTCGGTGCACTTCATGAACCCGAACCCCCAGAGTTGTTGTTTCAGTCAGGATCAAATTGATTAGATCTCGAACGGAGTTGGCTTTCGCAAGCACCGCGAGCTGTGTGCCTGGACGCCCTTTTTTCATCACGATTGGAGCGGTCCAGACGTCTAGAGCCCCTGCGGCGAACAGGCGTTCGGAGACGTACGTGTAAAGCTCGGGGTTCATGTCGTCAATGTTTGTCTCGATCACGGTTGCCATATCCGATTCGTGACCTTCATGCGATGTTCCCAGAGTCACACACAGCATGTTTGGGATTGTTAGGTCGGCGGTTCCTGCGCCGTACCCTACGTGGTTGATACGCATCGTGGGTAAGGGTCCGTATGCGTCAGCAACGTGGGTTAAGATCACGGCACCAGTGGGGGTCAGAAGCTCGAAATCGACCTCTGACCCATACGCAACAGCACTGCTATGCGCTAACAGTTGTGCGGTAGCTGGTGCTGGAACTGGAAGTTGCCCATGTGCGGTCATAACGCTACCGCCTCCAACGTTAATGGGTGATACGGTCACGTGATCGATAGCAAGCAAGTCAAACGCAACGCTTGCTCCGACAAGGTCTAGTAGTGAATCGGAAGCTCCAACTTCGTGAAACTCAACGTCTTTGATAGGTACACCATGCACGTGGGCTTCGGCTTCAGCTAGGCGTTTAAAGAGCGCTTGTGCCATGTCACGTATTTGGTCGGGCAAGTTCGCAGACGCGATGCGATTGTCAATTTCTACGTACGCGTGGTGGTTATCTCGATCCTCAATTTCGAAGTCAACATGTCGAGCTCTAAGTGGGCCACGTTGGACATGCTGGTCAAGAAGTTTCCAGTCAGGCAGGTTGAGCTTCTTGAGCTCGTCCATTAAACGGGCTTTGTCGAGGCCGGCGTCGAGCAGTGCACCGAGCACCATGTTCCCACTGGCTCCAGATCTGCAGTCGAAGTGGGCGATGTTCACGATGATGAGCGCTCTGCACGGCGGGCTATCAGAGTCGCTTGCACGCCAGCGCCAAATCCATTGTCAATATTCACTACGGAGACACCAGGCGCGCATCCGGTGAGCATGCTGAGCATGGGCGTCAGTCCATTGAGTGCTGCTCCATATCCAACGCTGGTCGGAACCCCAATTACGGGCTTGTCTGTTAGGCCGCCCACAACACTTGGCAGGGCTCCTTCCATCCCGGCAACTACGATGATGACGTCGGATTGATCTAGAACTGCACGGCTTTCAAGAACTCGATGTAGTGCTGCTACACCCGCGTCGTAAACACGTTCAACGTCTACACCAAGGGTGTTTGCGGTTACTGCTGCCTCTTCGGCAACTGGTTGGTCGGAAGTTCCGGCCGAAACGACGGCGATTCGACCTCGGCGTTCGATCGGCTCGTAGCCTGGGGCCGTTAGCATGGAAGCTATCGGATGGTATTCGGTGTTGTTGATGCTTCTACTCACAGCTTTGGCAACGCTTGCTTCGATCCGGGTAATGAGGACGGGCGAACCGGTGCTCGCGAGCCGTTCGGCAATGGTAACTACTTGTTCTGCCGTCTTTCCGGCACCATAAACAACTTCAGGAATACCGGTTCGAAGGGTTCGGTGGGTGTCGATCCTGGCAAACCCGAGGTTGTCAGTGGGGAAATTTCGCAGATCAACAAATGCGTCATCAACCGAGAGCTCGCCTGTTGCGACTGCATTTAGGAGTTCTCGAAGCATTTCAGGCGTCATGTCCAGGCTCGTTGAAGGCTGGTGAAGGCTCGTGAGCCTGCGTACCTGGCCGATTCAGCTAGGTCAGCCTCGATGCGGAGCAGTTGGTTGTACTTAGCTACTCGGTCTGTGCGGGCTGGAGCACCAGCCTTTATTTGTCCTGCATTAGTAGCAACTGCGAGATCGGCGATTGTGGTGTCCTCGGTCTCTCCTGAGCGGTGTGAAATAACTGCGGTGAATGCTGCGCGTTGGGCCATATCAATGGCCTCTAAGGTCTCACTGAGTGAGCCGATCTGATTCACCTTTACGAGGATGGAATTTCCCGCGCGTTGCTCAATCGCACGGCGTAGCCGATCAGTGTTGGTTACGAGAAGATCATCTCCGACGAGCTGAACACGTTCGCCAATCGCTTCGGTCAGTAAGCTCCATCCGTCCCAGTCGTTCTCACCGAGACCATCCTCAATTGAAATAATGGGGAAACGCTCGATCCATTCTGCCCATAGTTGGATCAATTCGGATGTTGTGAATGTACGGCCCTCTTGAGCCAGCACGTATTTCCCCTCGTCGTCTACAAGTTCAGATGCTGCAGCATCGACGGCCAAGAACACGTCTTGTCCAGCCACATAACCTGCGCGTTCGATGGCCTTTAAGATGGCCTCAAAGGCTGCTGAGTTGGACTTGAGGCCCGGTGCGAATCCGCCCTCATCACCGACAGTGGTGCCGTAGCCTTGTTCTCCGAGTAGGTCGCGGAGATGCTGGTAAATCTCAACTCCAGTTCGGAGAGCTTCAGCGAAAGATCCGGCTCCTATGGGTACTACCATGAACTCTTGGAAGTCAGTGCTTCCGGCGGCGTGTTGTCCTCCATTCAGGACATTAAACATGGGCACTGGCAGCGTGGTTGCGCAAGGTCCACCGAGGTAGCGATAAAGCGGCAGCCCGATCCCGTTTGCAGCAGCGTGCGCAGTTGCTAGTGAGACACCGAGGACGGCGTTCGCTCCTAGAGCTGTCTTGTTAGTGGTTCCGTCGAGTGTGAGTAGCCTGGAATCGATAGATGCTTGATTGATGGCATCTTCGCCCTCAATCGCGAGTGCGATAACGTCATTCACATGCGCTACGGCTTGAAGTACGCCGCGGCCACGGTAACGACTAGCATCGTCATCCCGAAGTTCGTGAGCCTCGAATGTTCCTGTTGAGGCTCCGGAGGGAACGATTGCTCGACCGAATGCACCATTCGCAAGCGCTATTTCCACCTCCACCGTTGGATTCCCACGGGAGTCGAGTACCTCACGGGCGGAAACTTGCGTTATTCGGGTCACGGATAGAGCTCTGTCGTAGGTGGGTTGTATAAATACGCGGACTCGAAGTATACGGACGAGGCCGCGTATGGTGTGGGTTGTGACCTATATGTTGTCTTGGCTGACTGATCCAGAGCGTGCTTATGCTCCCAATAGGAGCACTATATGCCTGCGACGGATTTGGTGTACTTGAATAGTACGAAGCGGACGCTCGCTCGTGTCTCTTGACCGTGGGGCTATGTGGCACGATTTCAGGTTTGGGGGTCTTCCAATTGCGGTTTGGTAGTCCGAGTTTCGGTTGTTTGTGTGTGCCCTGGACGTGTCCAGAATATAGCGGGAATCGGGATCTGGCACGGGTGGAGTGCTTTGCTTCTATTCAGATGTAATAGAGCAAACCGTGCCACGTTTAGAACACGGCTGCGAGGACCGGTTCAGGGTTTTCAACCGACAGTGCTTCAAGACTTATCGCAAGGCGATATTTATCGCTTGGCCGGCATTATCGATGGGAATGAAGGTAATCGAATCGTGTAAGCGAGAGGGGATGCTGGCGAGGTCGTGTTCGTTCTGACGCGGAAGGAGCACGCGTCGAATCCCTGCGCGATGCGCTGCGAGTATCTTGGGTCTGACACCGTCGGCGCGCCGTACACGTCCGTGTACGGTCATTCCACCAATGGCCACGATCTCTGTGTCAACAGGTTTGTCGCGCATGAGTGACACGATTGTGATAGCTGACGCGATTGCTAATGAGTTCTCATCTCCAGGAAGTTCACTAGCGGGCAGTAGGAGGTCGGTGTCGAATTCTTCAAGCGATCGAGCTGAGACGCCTAGTTCAGAAAGTCGGGACCGCACAAAGGACGGAACTACTGCGTACTGCGATGTTAAATCAACTCCCTCGGTATCGAGGATACGGATGCGTCCGCTGCCCGGCATCTGTACAGCTTCGATTTGACCTAAGATTCCACCAGTTCGTCGTACGACTGCGCCGGCGGCGAGACCGGGAAGGTCTCTGCGTTGCGTCCGTAGTCCGAGTTGGGGGGGACGTCCGATGGTGGCTGCAAGATCATCAATCCCAATCGATAAAGATTCCGTGCTGCCTCGAAGCGCTCTGTTGCTGAGGGCTCGTCGCACGATACGACGGACTATCTCGCCCAATGCGCGAACGCCGGGTTCAGACGTGTAGCTCCGTACCAAGGCGCCGAGTGCGTCGTGATCGATCTGCACCTCGTCGGACGCTAGCTTGTATTCACCGAGGATTTCCGGAAGTAAAGCCTCTTTCGCAATCGTGATCTTGTCATCGTCGATATAACCGTCAAGTTCGACCACATCGAGAGAATCGTGCATTGATGCCGGTATGTCCGGCATCCAGTTTGCTGTGGCTATGAACAGCACGCGCGAGACGTCAAAAGGTACATCGAAAAATGGGTCGGTGAATTGATTTAGGGATGTGATGTTTGTCAGGGCGTTGATCATTGCTAATGGTGGTGAATGCATACGGGAACAGAAGGAGTCGATACCTTCGAGAACAAGAACAACCTCTGCTTGATCGAGATGCTCGATGGCTTCCATGAGTGCGCCGGGCTTCTCATTGCTGCCATAAAACTCTTCCGCCGAAGTTAAGTGGTCGAGCGAGATGTTCTTGATAGGCAAATGAAGCGTTTCCGCGATGTGATGACTTATTCGGGATTTTCCAACGCCAGGAGGTCCGGTTATACAAAGGAGGCGTCGTTGGCCCATGGCCATAGGCCCAGCCTCAATTTGGAGATCTCGAACTACGAGATGATCGATCAAGAGATCGGAAATATTTTCCGGAACAAATAGTTTGGAGTTAAGGCTAGAGCGAAGGTTTGTGAGCGAAACGCGTTCAGCAGGTGCGGTGCACCATGGTAAACCGAGAGCGCGTTTCAAGCGCTCAGCATCCTTTGTGTCTTTGTCTAAAGCGTTAATCCTTCGACGTAGGGAACTCGACACATTCTGAGGCAAACTTATTCGGTCGAGTTTCGATGTGAGTTCAGTTGTGTCCACGAAAGGCTGCCTGTGGGATCGCTATACCAGATAATAGCCCTAGGTTATGGGGGTGTAGCGACAAAGGACACGTCAACGGCGATTATCGGTTGTGAATGGGCGTTGACTTTGCCCGGCTGCGACGCCATGCTTCACACTACGCGGAGCGTCTAATTCGTCTAATTTCAGAAGGCTGTGAGCATGGGATTACCCGGAGCGCCGGAATTTGAAGTCGATGTGCACCAGGCGAAGGATATGATCGACAACGGGAAAGTCACAGTGGTGGATGTACGTACTCAGTTCCATGCGCCAGCAATGCCGAACGTTGAGTACATTGCGCTCGAGGATATTTTGGCTCGTCCGTCCGAAGTAATTCCAACTGGGAAGCCAGTGCTTTTCATCTGCAATGTAGGACAGGCGAGCGGCGTTGCGACCCAAATGGCCAAAGCGTTGAACGTTGTGGATGCATACAACATGCAGGGTGGTATGACTGCTTGGGCTGAGGTCGGATATGAGACTGAGGAGCCTCCTGCAAGCCACTAAAATTGAAGTTGAATTCTATTTGAAGGGACCAATGATTTGTTCACCGTTGATCAAGTTCAGCGCTATAGCCGACACATGCTTTTGCCTGAGGTCGGACCAGATGGCCAGCAAAAGCTTCTAGACGCCAAGGTTCTTGTGATTGGGGCCGGAGGACTCGGCTCTCCGGTGCTCTATTATTTGGCTGCTGCAGGAGTAGGTACGCTGGGCGTTGTTGACTTTGACACCGTGGATCGTTCGAACCTCCAGCGCCAGATTTTGCACAGTGATCAACGTGTTGGAATGGCGAAGACGCAGTCAGCCGAAATAACGTTGACTGGTTTAAATCCAGACGTGCGGGTTGTTTGCCACAACGAGCCCCTCACGTCTGATAACGCTCTTGCAGTAATTGAGCCTTATAGCATCGTGGTGAATGGTTGTGACAACTTCCCGACACGTTATTTGGTCAATGATGCAACGTTCTTCCTTCGCAAGACCCTTGTCGACGGTAGTGTTATGCGTTTCGAGGGTATGGCAACTGTTTTTCAACCTAAAAAGGGTTGTTATCGCTGTTTGTACCCATCGCCACCGCCACCCGAAATGGCGCCGAGTTGCTCGGAGGCTGGGGTGCTCGGTGTTCTGCCAGGCTTAGTTGGGCTTATTCAAGCTACCGAGACTCTCAAAGTCATCGTCGGTTTGGAGCCAACACTCGTTGGCCGGTTGCTACTAATTGACGCTTTGGATATGGAGTTTCGCGAACTTAAGCTCCAACGTGACGAAACGTGCCCGTTATGTGGTGAGACCCCGACGGTGACGGAACTGATCGATTACGAGGAGTTTTGCGGGTTCGCGGGCGGAGATGTTGCTCCAGCTGCTTCGTTGGGTGCCACTGTATAGACAGGTTGTATTCGCAGAATAGAGCTGGGGCTTTGCGTTACAAACTCCACTGAAGGTTTTAGGTGTGGATCACTGATGCGTGAGCCTTGTTAAGGCCGGTGGCGTGCACGTGGGAGTAAGAATCAATTATGAGAGCACTACTCGCTCGCGTGAGGCAATTGCTTCGTAAATGGAATCAGCTAGGTGGACGGCTCTTACCCCATCGGCGATGTTGGCAAGGGGATCGCCTCGTCCAGTCAACGCTTGGATGTAAGCGAGTAGCGATTCCAAATGTGCTTGATGAGGATCAACGATTGAAGCTAATGGCTTAGGTTTTTCCTCCATGTGTAGATTGCAAATGCCTGTGTGTAAATCATCTTTCGCCGTTGCTGAAACTATGCCGTCAGTCGCGAAAATGCGCCATTCTGAGAAAGTAGAACTCAAGCCGTATTCGCCAACGATCACCCGTGCGAGACTTCCGTTCGCGAATCCGATGGTTGCTGCAACCGTGTCAGCCAAAGCCGCCCTACGCGTATGCCGGCCGCCGGTTGCTTGTACATACAACGGACGTGAGCGTGCTAGATAGCACGCTAGATCAAACGCATGGCTACCGTTGTAGGCGAGAACTCCGCCGTTCTTGGCTTCGCCGGGCCCTGCTTCCACGAGCGGATTAACCACGGCCTCAATTTGGATGAGTGTGGGACGTGGGATACGTCCACGTATCAGCTGGATGCCTTCAGACGCCCGGGTCCAGAAATTAATAGCTACGACCAAGCCCGATTGATTAGCTTTGGTCTCTATCCGGAGTGCGTCTGGAAGGCGAAGCGCGAGAGGGGCTTCCAGAAACACGTTTTTCCCGAAATCGAGTGCTTCCTGTGTCAAATAATCGTGGCTGGAGTTTGGCGTAGCGATGACAATTGCGTCGATATCCGAAAACCGGACTACTTCGGAGGGATTGTTTCCCCAAGCAGCCGCTCCGACTTCTTGAGCACCGATTTCTGCTGTATTCAGATCGAGGTCGATCACATGGGAGATAGATGCGGTTGGGATCGATTTGAGAAGATTCCCGAGTCGACGCCCCGCTTTTCCGAAACCTACGATGGCAAACTGCAGGAGTAGCTCCAATTTAAGTTTTTGATGGGCCCCAGCGTACTGTGATGGACTTCTATTGGTGTTCTACGGCGTAACATTTTCGGTCTGAGGTTCGATTTGTGTTCTAGTAGGTTCTTTTCAACTCGCAACATGAGAAATTTGTATGAGGCTACGTCTGAGACGCATGCCACTGTCGTATAGTGATGAATTCGACCAGACATAATGAACCCCTTTTTTATGCGTGATCGTTCGATTGATCGCACACATCGGGTGCGACGTGGTGAACTCATAAGCCTAGTGTCGGTCGTGTCAGTGTTTGTGGTTGTCGTGGTTCTAGGTTTTCTTGTATGGCGACGATCGTCGCTTGATCCGGTGACGACCGCGCAGTCAACGTTTACCGTGGTGGTTCCGCCTCCGACGGTGTCGGAGCCTATGGCTAGGGCTAGGACTCCAGTACCCACATCTACAACACCTGAGCCGAGTCCTGCCCCTTCTGCTGATGAGTCCAATCCATTGGAGTTCATCCCAGATTGGCCAAGCGATCGTCCGTTCGGGATTCTATTCATGGGGCTCGACCGGAGGCCTGGGGAGTATGGTGGTCGTACAGACGCTCTAATCCTAGTACGTGTAGATCCTAAGAATCAGGCAGCCACGGCCATCTCTGTTCCGAGGGATGTTTGTATCGCGAACTGTCTAACTGAGCCGTATCGGATTAACACGGTATGGCAGAACGAAGGCGCGGATGTGCTCCGGTCGAAGGTTGCCAGCTTGCTTGGAGTTCACGTCGATTACTGGGTGAAACTTGATTTCAACGGATTTCGGCGGCTTGTTGATTTCTTTGGGGGAATCGATATTGACGTGACGACGAGGATCTACGATCCGACTTTTCCTAACGCTACTGATACCGGATTTGAGCCCTTCTACGTCGAGTCGGGTGTCAACCACTTTAATGGGGAAACGACGTTGCGTTATGTGAGGACTCGCTATCAAGACGGTGGACATGAACGCGACGCACGCCAATTGCAGGTGCTGTCGGCTTTGGTCGATCAGATAATTTCACCGAAAACCCTAGTCGAGTCCCCCATGTTTCTAAAAGAACTCAGCAATACGTTTGAATCCAACGTTCCACCAGATCTTGTGCCTTCGATGGCAAAACTTGTAATGGGAATCGGGTCCCAGCGTTCAATATTAGGATCCATTCGGCCTGAGGACGGCATGGTTAAGCCAGTGATTGCGGACAACGGTGCTTTCGTATTGCAGCCGAATGTTCCACTCATCCATGCGCATGCGGCAGAATTGATGCGCCGTGGTGAGGATCTGCCTTCACCTAACGCAGCGTCTGTGGAATTTGCGGATCGAAAACATCCCTAGCCGGAGCTGCGGCGTGCGACTACGTAGATTTCAGACGGCTCGTATGCGATTTCGAGAAACCGACGGAGTAGAGAGGCTATTCTCTCGAGTTCTTGGCGTGTGTGCAGGAGACCGTCAGCGGTCGCGTGAATGGTGCGTTCCAAGTTCTCTCCGTACGCTGAGTCTGCCATGTGTCGAGAGATCCAACCGGTTGCCAATGCGTCACGTCGGCTTGATGGTTCGGGGTTCAGTGGTGGTTCAAGTTTCAGATCATTGAGGTTGACTGGCAGTCCAAGTTCAGATTCGGGATTCAATCCGGAACTCTCTGTCGTTAGTCCTGACTCACGTGTGAGGTATTCAATGAGATCGGTGTCGTATGGTCTCACGTGTGTCGGATCGCGCCAGAATTCGTGTGTAATCGTAGGGAGACTGCCAGGATTCGGTGTAGCAATGATGAGTCGTCCGCCAGGGCGCAACCGGTCGGCTGCGAGTCGAACTAAGGCGGCTGCTTCCGGAACCGGAAAGTGTTCGATGACGTGAAACGCGGTGATTGTGTCGAAGTGGGTGGAGACGCTTTGGAGATAGTCGAGGGCTTCTCCATGGTGTGTCGGATGCTCGTTAACCTGGTCTAGCATCGCGGCATCGTTATCAAGTCCTAGAACCTGATGACCAGCGCTGGCTGCAGATTCGAGAAACTCCCCTCGCCCGCATCCTAGGTCGAGTAGGTGTCCGCACTCAGGAATGAAGCGCAGATACCATGACCTCGCTTGGCGAACTGTTTCTGTGGCGAACCCGCGCTGTGCATACCATTTGGCACACATGTCTCGCTATCCTCCAGTGCGCGGATTCGAAGCGTACCATCTGGTTCAGCTGGGCGATCGTAGAATGCGGTCACAACACATCTTCTGAATCGAAGTGCTATGAACGACGATGTCGAGATTTTCTCGATCGGTACGGAGCTTGTCTCGGGTCTCGTGCTAGACACAAATTCACATTGGTTAGCTGGAGAGATTTCGATAGCGGGCGGTGATGTCAGACGTGTGACGGCCTTGGCTGATGATGTCGGTGCTTTGAAGACGGCGCTGCGCGCGGCTGTTGAGCGCAATGCCCGTCTTATTCTCACAACTGGTGGGTTGGGTCCAACACCGGATGATCTCACCGTTGAAGCTATTGCTGCCGTAGCTGGGACTGAGGTCTACACGCCAGTTGAAGTTCTCGAGGATTTTGCTCGACGTCGTGAGATGACGTTGGAGGAAGTGTCAACGCCGCCCCGCCTTAAGATGGGGTCAATCCCTAAGTCATCGACTCTACACCTGAATCCCGTCGGATGGGCACCCTGTTTCTCGACTGAGATCGATGGCAGTACTATTTGGTCAAGTCCAGGCCCCCCGCGAGAGGTCGAAGGTTGTTTCAATACACATATTCGGCCTGCGATTCAGGACATTTTCGCGGCACGAAGCGCACGTATGCGCGTCTACGTGGACTCCTTCGAATCAGAGACGTCGCCGTTTATGCAACGTGTTATGAAAGAGGTGCCAGCGTCTTATCTAAAGGCCTATGTCGGGCAATCCCGTGAAAATGGTTTACCGGTAGATATTGTAGTGCGTAGTGCGGACGGAACTGATCCGACTCTGCTGCTAAATGCTGCGTACGACTTGTTTTGTTCTGTGGCGGCTGAGGCGGGTAAAACGGTGACGCTTGAGCCGACTGCTCCGCTGCGTGATTGACCAAGCTGCCTAGCCATGAAGTCGCGATGGGTATCCAAGGTTGCGGAACAGTTTTCCACCATTGATTTGCGTGTTTATTCATCGCGATTACTTGGGGCTGACCCGGCGCTCGTTTTGCTCGGAGGTGGGAATACATCCGTAAAACATGATGTTCCGGGGCCGCTTGGGGGACAGGTCAGGATTCTGAGCATCAAAGGAAGTGGGTCCGATCTGGCATCGATTGATTCGAGTGGCTTCGCACCACTTCTTCTGGACGAACTCCTACCACTACGTGAGCGGTCACGAATGGATGACGAAACGATGGTCGAGCTTGTGACGCTTGCCCTGATCAATTCTTCGGCGCCTCGACCGTCTATTGAATCTTTGTTGCACGCATTTATCCCCCTCGATTGGGTAGACCATAGCCACGCTGATGCAATTCTTACGCTCACAAATCAGCCGGACGGAGAAAAAATAATTCGGGATGTGTTTGGCAATGATGTAGGTGTAGTTCCGTATATCAAGCCAGGTTTTGATCTTTCGAAGGCCGCGGCTGATGTTTACGAGGCCGATAAATCTATTATTGGCCTCGTGCTCGATAAGCATGGGCTAGTGACATTCGGTCCGACGGCTCAGGAATCATACGAACGGCACGCCGAGCTTGTCTCGCGGGCAGAGGCACGAATCTCTCGATCGTGGAAAAGACGAGTGGCTTCCATGTACAAGGCGCCGGAGTCGGCTACTCAGATGGCGATGCGAATTCGCGGGGGACTGAGTCGGCGCCGGCGAATGATTGTGCGATTTGACGGAAGTGCTGGTTCCCGAGCTTTCGTCGATCGCGATGATATTTTCGAGATATCGCAACAAGGACCTGCAACACCCGATCATGTGCTTCGGACAAAGCGATTACCGATGCTTTTGTTGTCTAGCGATCCAGACGATGTGTTGTCGGAAATTGAGCGTTATGAAGCTGTGTATAGCGCATACGTAAAGAAATATGACGTTTCTGGTGATGATTTTATGCATGATCCAAGTCCAAGAGTCGTGCTAGTTCCTGGCCTCGGCTTATTCACGTCTGGCCGAACGGTTCGGGAAGCCAACGGCGTGGCTGAAATTTATAGGCATACGATGGATGTTATTGAGGGGGCGACGGCGATGAGTGAATATGTCGCTCTCGACGAGGCCGATCTTTTTGAAATTGAATACTGGCCGTTGGAGTTGTACAAGCTTCGGCTAAATCCCCCGGATCGGGAACTGGATGGCCGGGTAGCGGTTGTCAGTGGGGCTGCTGGTGGAATAGGAAAGTCGATAGCGCATGTCCTGGCGGAGGCCGGTGCTCATGTATTTGTTACAGACGTTGACCTTAATGGTGCTGAAGCAGTGGCGGCACAAATCCGTGATGCTGGTGATGTGGCCGAGGCAGCGTTGATGGATGTAACCGATGAGGGGGCTGTAGAAGCAGTCTTTAAATTGATTGCTATGACCACTGGAGGAGTCGATATCGCCGTCTCAAATGCAGGCATTGCTCAATCATCCTCGATCGACACGTTATCTCTCTCCGAATGGAAACGAAGTCTTGAGGTGAATGCTACGGGGCATTTTCTGTTTACGAGGGAGGCTGTTCGTTCCCTTCGGGCTCAGGGTATTGGCGGTAGCGTGGTGCTGGTATGTACGAAGAACACATTTGATCCGGGTCGTGATTTTGGAGCCTACAGTGCTGCCAAAGCGGCTGAACTGCAGCTGGGTCGTGTGCTTGCTATTGAGAACGGAGAACACGGGATACGAGTGAACATGGTTAATCCAGACGCTGTATTCGAGGATTCAAAGCTCTGGAACAAGACAATTAGATTGAGTCGGGCGTCGGCTCATGGCGTGAAGGTGGACGAGCTTGAGGATTATTACCGCGATCGTAATCTTCTCCGTACTCGTGTCAGCGGATTGGATGTAGCACAGGCCGTTCTGTTTCTTGCGAGTGATAGATCTCCATCGACGACTGGTGCAGTGCTCCCCGTTGATGGTGGTGTACGTGGAGCCTTTCCGCGTTAAGGTGCATACCCCGACGTTTCTACGGGATCGCGCTTCCTGAAGCTAGGATCTCGCCGTTGGTTACAACGAGTGTTTCAATGTCCATTGGTATTCGTGGAAGTCCTGCGTCGACCGTGCGGTCGACAAGCGCGAGCAATATAGTCCTGGCAAATCCGGGTGCGAAGAGCTCGCCAACTTGTACACGGGTCAGCTCAACGGTTCGACGGCTGTTTTCCGTAGACAAAGCGAACTCAATCCGAAACGGAAAATTAAGCTTTCTTGATCTGAGGGTTCCGGTTAGTGCGCCCTTACCTTGTAGGAATGCGATTTGAAGGTCGGTGATTGATCCAAACCAATGATTTTTTCGACCCCAATTCCGGAATAGTTCGGTCACCTCATCGTGAGAAAAGGATATCTGAGCGGGTAACTCCCGTCCTCCGGCGCGCGCTTCTTCTGAAACCCGTTGGAACAATTCAAGCTTGGCTTGAGCCCGGGCGTAATTCACTGGACTCGTTTCGATCCGTGGAAGGTTGCTGAGGTCAACAGATCCACGTGTGGCGAATACCCCGAGTACTGCGATGAATCCGGCCAGAGCTAATACCAGCCAAAGGCTGAACACTAGGAATCGTCGCACGTAGACCTACTCCATACCCCTGTTGACTGATACGAACTCACAGCATGGCAGCTGCAAATTTCTCAGATGGGCGTTATTCCCACCATCCTTATGCTAGCGTGCGAGTCCGAACGGGCGTATACGAGAGGCTTATTGATCGGCGTGTCGTCTTGCTCGGTTCGGAAGGCTATCGTGCCTGTGGCTGGCGCGGGAACCCGTCTTTTCCCTCTTACCAAGTCTCAGCCCAAGGAAATGCTTCCGGTTGGTCGAAAACCTGTTGTTCAGCATGTGGTCGAGGAATTGTGTTCGGCCGGGATAGAACAAATCCTTCTGATAACTGGACGAAACAAAAATGCGATTGAGGCTCATTTCCAGGCTGGAGTTGAACCTGATGGGGGCTTGGGAACTGATGGAAGTAACCGGGTGTTGTATACCCGGCAGGATGTTCCTACTGGTGTTGCCGATGCCGTGGCAATGGGGCGGGAATTTGCAGCAGGTGAGACCGTTGTAGTGGCGTTCGGCGATACGATTTTATCGAGCAGCGGTTTGATTGATCGGTTGATCGCAGCGCATCGTGAGAGTGAAGCGTCTTGTACTTTTGCGGTCGAGGAAGTTCGGCCGGAAGACGTAAGTCGATATGGGGTGGTTGAAATTTACAAGAAAGGGGATAGGTTTTTTGCGTCTGATTTAGTGGAGAAACCTGAACCAAGTTATGCGCCGAGCAATCTGGCCGTCGTGCCACGCTACGTGTTCGAGCCTTCGATCTTTGACACAATTGCGGCGACTTCAACGGGTCGGGGCGGAGAGCGCTGGTTGACTGATGCAATCGTCAATCTCATCAGTGCGTCTTGTCCTGTCCGGGTTGTTCCGCTCGATCCAGGCGAGCAACGATATGACATCGGGAATTTTGGGTCTTACTACCGCGCGTTTATCGACTTCGCTCTCGATGATCTTGAGCATGGCGAGGCCATTCGCCGGTATGTTCGTGATCTTGATGGCCTCGTGTGAAAAACCGCAATTCACTTGTTGCTTCAGCTCCAGGTCGGGCAGGAATTGTTGGAAATCCGAGTGATATGTATGGCGGTAGTGTCATTGCTGTTGCTATCGCGCGTCGAGCCTTCGTCTCAATTCAAGCGTCGTCATCGTTGCGGCTTGTTGCTCTCGATGCAAATCGTGCGTTAGATATTAAATCCGTCGAAGATCTTGCCCTTACCGCTCCGCCTTCAACAGCGGATGCAGGAAGTCTGGAACCGGATGACTTGAAGGATTCCCGACTTTCAACATACCTAAATGTTCTCAAGGCTGTTGTAACGGCGCAGAACATGTTGCATGTTCCAGTGCATATCGTCTGCTGGAGCGACATTCCTCCGAACGCAGGTTTGGCTAGCAGTAGCGCACTTCTAGTTGCAGCTCTACACGCTACTGATGTTTGGCTGGAACGCGAATATGGGTTACACGAATTGTCAGAACGGGCACGCGAGATCGAGTTCCGGGAAATGGGTGTCACGTGCGGGTTTCAAGATTTCTATGCGACGACCTTTGGCGGCCTGACATATCTCGATTTTCGAGGAAAAGCACGATGGCGTGGGCCTAATGTGGATCCCTTCGCTACGGTTGAACCGCTGCTTTCACCATCCCAGTCCGTTCCGCTGGTGTTGGCGCATACGGGTCAACAACGGGATTCGGGAGAGACGCATCGACCTTTGCGTGAGCGATGGGTCGATGGTGATCTGGGTGTGCGCGAGGTTATGCGCAAACTCGGATCGATTGCTCGTCAATCCAAACGACATGTACTGGAGAATGATTGGTCGTCGGTTGGGAAGTATATGAACCAAGCCCATAAGCAGATTGTTTCTGTTGGAGGTTCCGGAGTTGTAAATGACACCCTGATTTCACGAGCGATGGCATTTGGTGCGCGGGGTGCGAAGCTTGCCGGTGCCGGGAAAGGTGGAACAATAATTGCGCTTCACGATGACCCCGTCACCTTGGTGGACGATTTCCTTGAGAGTGGTGTCGAATGGGTGTTCCAAGTCGATCAGGTTGATTCGGGTGTTCGGATAGAGCCCCCAGGTTTCCCGACGGAACGTTCGGGTGAGTTTCATCAATCCACGTCGTGGTCTTTGTGACTAGTACGTTGATGATTGGTCTCGACATTGGTACGACCGGTGCTCGTGCCGTTCTGGTTGATGATCTCGGTGAGATTCTTGCCGTTCACGAATCTAGTTACTCATTGCTCACGCCCAGGCCTGGTTGGGCAGAGCAACGGCCACGGGATTGGGAGAACGCAGCGTTCGAATCACTTAAGGCTGTTGCCGGGAAAGCTGACCGCCCGGACGACGTGCGCGGGATCGGTCTCACTGGTCAAATGCATGGATTGGTTCTAGTGGATCATTCTTTACGGCCCCTGCGTTCGGCCATTCTTTGGTGTGATCTTCGAACCACAGCACAGCGTCGACATCTAGAATCAAAATTGGGCGTCCCAATGCTTATTGGGTGCACGGGGAATCTGTTGCTTGAAGGGTTCCAAGCGCCCAAGCTCGCTTGGATACGTGAACACGAACCCCATTTATTGGACCGCACGGCTCATGTTCTACTACCGAAAGACTTTGTTCGGCTTCGTTTGACCAATGAGTTGTGGACTGACGTCTCGGATGCAAGCGGAACTGGCTATTTTGATCCAGAGCGACGTATGTGGTCACAACGAATGCTTGATGAATTGGAGATTGATACAGCCTGGCTTCCAGGAGTATGTGAGTCCGCAACTGTAGCTGGTCGGCTTACAACGTCTGCAGCTGAACGTATCGGGCTTGCAGCTGGGATTCCTGTTGCAGCCGGGGCAGGGGACCAGCCGGCGGGTGGTGTTGCTTCAGGGGTAATTTCTGATGGCGATGTTGCAATCACAATAGGATCGTCTGGGGTGGTTTTCGTCGCGACACAGGCGTACCCGGAAGCCTTGGATGGACGCTCTCAGTGTGGTGCTCACGTTCAACCGGAAACCTGGAATCTTATGGGCGTTACTCAAGCAGCGGGTCTCTCATTGAGATGGTTTCGAGATAGGTTTGCTCCGGGTTCGAGCTATGCCGAGTTGATCGAGGAAGCATCGGCTTCACCGCCTGGCAGCCGCGGATTACTGTGGTTGCCCTACCTTCAAGGGGAGAGGACCCCGTATCTCGATGCTGATGCCAGAGGGGCTATTGTTGGGCTTACAAGTGCTCACGCGAGGTCTGATATTACTCGTGCTGTACTCGAAGGCGTGGCATTTAGTCTTCGCGATGCTGCGGATGCGATCGGTGAAATCGGTCTTCCGATGACTGATTTCACGCTGGCTGGCGGTGGTGCTCGGAGCTTGCTCTGGCGTGAGATAGTTGCAGCGACCTTTAATTCGTCCATGAAGATCGATCCGGAGGGGCGAGGGCCGGCGTTTGGCGCGGCATTGCTTGCTGCCACTGCTAGTGGAGTGTTTGGTTCAGTTGCGGAGGCCTATCAAGCGACGGAAACCGGACGCGTAATGGTGGAGCCTGATCCGACACTGACTCGGGTTATGGAGAGTAATAGAAGTCGATATCAAGAGTTATATCCGGCACTCTTGCGCCCCAACCAGAAAGCGGCTGAAGTACAACTGGGCGGGTGCGACCCATGACTTCTAGCTGATAGGGTGTCTGACAGGGGTCTCGTCTGCCCTAATGTTGGGTGGGCCAACGACTTTCTTCTTGTGTTCGAATCCAGGCTGAGACGAGATGAACGGCTTCCATAACGTGAGCTCCGAACTGGCGACAGCCACTCGTGTTTTGACAATGGAGAGTGTTCGCATGGTATGTATAAGATGAACTGCGAGATCAGCCATCAATTGCGCCATAGACACGGAATGAGAAAACCGTCGAATGTATACCGGTTGATGCGTGCTAGGGCTTGTGTTCATCGGAAGCAGCAGTGATCCGACAATACAACTCGGTTCGTGGTGAGGATCCTCCGATGGGCCAATTTAGAAGGTCTGGTTATCGCTGTGAGGTTTCATTGTGATCTTTGATCGGGGATGTTCATGACTAGATTGCGACTGGGAAGGGCTTCTCATGCCTATTGACCGATCGGATTCTGGCTCGCTCCTGCGTTCGTTAGCTGATCGTCCGCTCTTGTTTGATGGTGCTATGGGGACGACCGTGAACGATTTCGAAGACCGGGATTGGGAGGCGCCAGAGGAAGTAACGGTCCGGTATCCCGATCGCATGTTGGGTATATACCGCGCTTATCTTGAAGCAGGAGCTGATGTGCTCACCACGAATACATTTGGTGGCAACCTGATCCGTCTTAAGCGCGCAGGCCTTACAGATCTTGTCGTGGAAATTAATCGGGGAGCTGCTGAGCAAGCGCGGTCCGTTGCTGGTGATCAGGCTTGGGTTGCGGGAGATATCGGTCAAAGCGGAGACTTTCTTGAGCCTCTGGGAAGCGTGACCGAAGCGGAGATGGTTGAGGCTTTTCGTGTGCAGGCTGAACACTTAGCTGATGGTGGAGCTGATCTGCTGCTCTGTGAGACCTTCAGTGATATTCGGGAGGTGCAAATTGCCATTCAGGCGGCACGTTCGACCGGTCTGCCGGTCTTTGCCACGATGACATACGACATTAATCTCCACACGATGATGGGTGTGACGCCTAAGGATGGTATGCGAGCGTGTGAAGACGCTGGTGCAGACGTGGTGGGATGTAATTGTGGCAATGGACCGGAGGAAATGACGCAAGTATTTGACCAGATGCTAACCACCGGTCTACGGCGGCCTGCAATGCTTCAGTCGAATGCGGGTGTTCCTGAACTCGTGGATGGAAAGGTTTGCTACGTGTATCCGCCGGAACGGATGGTTGACTTTGCTTTCCAGTGGATTCAGAAGGGGGCAGCTGTTATTGGGTCGTGTTGCGGCAGTACGACTACAACCACACGAATGTTACGGGCGATGATCGACGGTTTACCTTCGCGCCTTTGAGTAGCGATTGTTCCGTTGGCATGAGTTAGTCTGCCCGCGGAAATGTGATCCACTCGGATACCATGGTCTTGGAGCGGTGGTCTTGAGGTTGTTTTGAGGCAAGGTGCTTGTGAGTGACGTGTTCCGGCATGCTGGTTGGGCGTTTGGACAGGTGTATGAAAACTTGCGGGCGCTCGCAATAGACGGGAATTTTCTTTGGTTTGTGACCGTGTTTCCTCTCATACCAATTGTTGGTGTTCCGGCAAGCTCAGCTTTGGAACGGGCGATACTCCAAGTCGAAGGTCCGGTCAACGCGGTCCAACTTTTTGTGATCATTGTGGTTGGAACCGGATTGACCGGATTCTTGGCTGGACCTGGAACGGCTGGTTTGTTTCACGTGGCCCAACGCCATCTTGATGGTGAAGATGCGCGGATTCGTGACTTTCTCCACGGGTTCCGGACGCATTTCATGCGTGCGTGGTTTCTTTTCATCATTGATATGTTTCTGCTTTACGGTTTAGTGATGGGATTCATTTTTTATACGGGGACTGGAATTTTTCTCATTCAGGGACTTGGCTTTCTATCTCTTTACTTTGTGTTGCTTTGGGTTGCATCGCAGGCCTATCTTTTCCCACTCGCTCTTCATTACGATATGTCCCCATACCATGCCTTTCGAAACGCCGTTGTGTTAGCTCTGAGTGCCCCAGGCCCTTCGATTGCTTTTTTCTTACTTGTTTTGATATGCACCGCTTCCACCCTGTTGCTTTTTCCGATTGTTTTCTTCACCGCGATTACGTTGGCGTTGGTTGGTCTTCGAATGACGCAAGAACGGCTCACGTCGTTTGGAGTCGAACCACCACAGACTCATCAATAAGTGCCTGAGTGAGAACATTGCGAATGGACAAGGAGAATTTCAATGGCTGATGTCAAGCTGCGAGATATTCGTGTTGTGTTTAAGGAAGAAAGTGATCCTGCGGCTGTGATATTTGGTCAGACAGGCAATACGCCCGATGACGAAAAATCCGACATGGTCGGGCAAGCGAATTATCGTGATGGACGAGTTCATGCGCTCGACGGCGTTGATTTGGACATTAAAGATGGTGAGTCGATCGCCATTCTTGGCCCATCAGGATGTGGGAAGTCCACGATGCTTCGCGTGGTGGCTGGTCTGATCATGCTTGATGCGCCCAATCAGGGTGAAATTGAGTATGGAGAAGAGGATTGGACAAGAATGAACGCAAAGGAACGGCGTGTAGGGATTGTTTTCCAGAACTATGCGCTTTATCCGCACATGCACAGCAAGAAAAATCTTGGCTTTTTCTTCAAGATGCACAAGCGGGAAGAAGAAGTTGATGAGCGCGTGGAAATTGTTTCCAAGATGATGGGTGTAGGTTTTGATCAACTTCTCGATCGACGTCCGAAGGCGTTGTCTGGTGGGCAGCAGCAGCGTGTTGCAATTGCGCGGTGTATCGTGCGTGATCCGACAGTGTTTCTTTTCGACGAACCGCTTTCAAACCTTGATGCCAAGTTGCGTACGCGCACACGTGTCGAGATCAAGCGTTTGCTGCGGCGTTTCAACATCACCACTGTGTATGTGACACATGACCAGACCGAAGCACAAGCCATGGGTGATCGTATTGTTGTCATGCAGGCTGGGACTATCCAACAACTCGGTACTTACCGGGAAATCTAGGACGATCCGGCTAATATGTTCGTGGCTGGATTCGTTGGTGCACCACCGATGAATTTGATTGCAGGTAAAGCAGTCAACGGTGGAGTCGACGTTGACGGTCATTTGTTCGATCTGCGCAACGAATCCCTGATCAATTGTTCAGGCGATCCTGTGCATCTGGGTGTTCGTCCTGAGGATGTGGATCTGTCTCATCAACAGGTCCCTGGTTCCGTTCCAGTTGACATTTACTGGGTCGAAGATCATTACTCGGAACAGCGCAAGGAAGTCACTTTTGATCTTGGTGGAACTCGGGTAATTGCAAAGCGACCACTCGATGAAGAGTGGGATCGTAATGGAACGGCATTTGTGAAGATCGCCTCCGATAAGATGTACGTTTTCAGTGCTGACGAGTCGCGGCTTGTGTAGAAGCGTTGCTGGCTGTGGACAATCGCGCTACGGACTGAGGTCGAGTCGTTGTGATCGGGCATGGCGATTTGTCGAGGGTGTAGGAATTGATGGCTGACGGGCAGATCATTTCGTGGAGAGAAAACTAGAGGTGCTAAACTGCGTCGTGCCGCGCGGTGTCTTGTCTGTGGGTCGAAGTACAACGTATTTTTTCCCGGGGAGGGAAGCGGTTAGAACGTCCTGAGGAGGCTATATCGATGCGCAGCGACTTCATGCTTGCGCTACAACAGATTGCCGACGAGAAGGGCATTCAAATTGATTCTGTAATTGGTGCGCTGCGCTCGGCCGTGATCTCGGCTTTTGAAGATTTCAACACTGAATACGATGATATTGATGTCGAGATTGATCCTGAGACGGGTGATTCCATCGTCTATGCCAACAAGACTGTTGTAGAGAACGTGACGGATGATATTCATGAGATTTCCCTTTCAGATGCCCATGGCTATGATCCCTCGGTCCAAGCGGGTGAGATTTTTCAGATAGACATTACACCTCCAAACTTTGGTCGAATTGCTACCCAACGGGCGCGTCAGGTGATGCAGCAAGCTCTGCGTGATGCTGAGCGCTTGGAGATTTATTCACAGTTTGTTGACCATCAAGGTGATCTTTTGGTCGGACGAGTAACAAGGGTTGAGAGTCGCGGTGTGTTTGTTGATCTGGGTCGTGGTGAAGCGGTTATGCTCCCCGTCGACCAAGTTCCGAACGAGTTTTATAGGTCGGGACAGAGAATACGGGTTGTCCTAATGGAGGTTAACGAAAGCGGTCGTGGAACCCAACTCCGCGTTTCGCGCTCGCACCCTGACTTTGTTCGTCGACTTTTTGAACGAGAGGTTCCGGAGATCCAAAACGGGTTAGTGGAGATTGTTGGACTTGCGAGAGACGCTGGTCTACGGACGAAAGTGGCTGTTCGATCGCAACAGGAGGGGCTGGACCCAGTCGGATCAACAGTCGGTATGCGTGGGTCTCGTATTCAAAACGTCTTGCGTGAACTGGGTGAGGAAAAGGTAGAAATCATTTTGTTCGATGAGGAAACGCGTACCTACGTTGCAAATGCTCTGAGTCCGGCGCGTGTGCAGAATGTTCATATTGACTTGGCCGAACGCGTCGCCGACGTGTTTGTTCCTACTGATATGGTGTCTCTTGCGATCGGTCGTGAGGGGCAAAACTCGCGTCTAGCTGCTCGGTTGACAGGATTCCGTATCAACATCCGAGATGCAGCGGAGCCTGCGGAAGCGCGGGATGTTGCCTCGCCAGAGGATACGGATACTTCTAGCGGAAATGAAAAAGACGACGAGGTGTCTGTTGCTACAGTTGAAGTGGATGATGCTAGTCAAACTGTTTCTGACGAGCATCGAGAATCGATTCCGACTGATTCACCTGAACCAGTTGATAAAAAGACGGAAGTTTCAGAGGGGTAGTTATTTCAACTCACGAGCCTATGCGAACGTGTATTGTTACGCGCGACAAGCGTCCAAAGCGTGAATTGATCCGAATTTTACGCACGCCGGATGGGAATGTATGTTGCGATCCATCGGGCAGGGCGGATGGTCGTGGAGCCTATGTCACGCTTGATACGAAGAGTGTTCAAACCGCACTCTCTACGGGAGAACTCGGGAGACGATTGCGGGTGACTATTGATGACGAGAAGGCTGTTGAATTGATAAGCCAGGTGGAACGCGAGTGTGTGCGACGAACACAGCTCGATGAGAGGTTTAACTAAAGTGGGAGCACGTCGCCGTAGACCCCGTCGTCGTCCTCCTCCGCGAGCTCAGAATCGTAAAACAGCGGCCCCTCGTAACGGTCAGAAGGAGGATGGAGAGGTCGAATCGGAAGATCGATCTCAGGTAGAGACCGTTGAAATGCGATCAGTCGTGATGGCCGAAGTCGCCACGATCGGGGAACTTGCCGAACTCGCAGATGTTCCGGGCACTGACATCATTATGGAATTTATGAATCGTGGTGTCCTCACGACTATTAATGCCGCTGTCGACCGCGCAACAGCGCGTGTGGTTATGGTGAATCTAGGTGTCGAGATTATCGATGATGTTCCAGACGTCGCTGTGCCGACTGAACTCGGTGGTTCGGACGGTGATGAGGCAAGTGCGGCATCGGATAATGCACAGGTTGGTGAGCCTCGACCGCCAGTCGTTACTGTGATGGGTCATGTGGATCATGGCAAAACCACACTTCTCGATGCGATTCGTAAGACTAATGTTGTCGATAGTGAGTTCGGAGGTATAACGCAACGCATTGGGGCGTATCAGGCTTCGGTGGACGGAACTCTAATCACAGTTATAGATACGCCTGGCCATGAGGCGTTTACCGCCATGCGTGCGCATGGAGCAGACGTAACGGATATTGCTGTGATTGTGGTTGCGGCGGACGACGGTGTCATGCCACAGACTGTGGAGGCGATCGGTCACGCTAAAGCTGCCGGAGTGCCAATCATTGTGGCTGTTAACAAGATTGATTTGGAGGGTGCTAATCCAGATCGTGTGTTGCAGCAGCTAACTGAACACGAAATTGTGGTGGAGCAGTTTGGCGGTGATGTGGTGTCCGTTCCGATCTCCGCGCTTAAAGGCGAGGGTCTGGAAAACTTGTTGGAGTACATCAACCTTACGTCTGAACTTGAGGACCTAAAGGCGCCAGTTGACGGGTATGCCTCCGGAACGATTATCGAGACGCGGCTTGATCAAAGTCAGGGCCCGGTAGTGACTGTTTTGATTCAGAGCGGAACCTTGAAGACAGGTGACACCATCACAACCGGTCGGGTTGATGGCAAGGTACGGGCGTTTTTCGATCACAGTGGCAACCGATTGAAGTCGGCAGGGCCGTCAACACCGGTTGAGATCATGGGCTTAGATGCAATGCCCGATGTAGGTGATGTGGTGACCGCTACAAAGCCTGCTCGAAAGAAGCGACGTCGGAGCGACAGGGCTGGCTTGCAAAGCAGTGGTGATCAAGCCATGCGGCTTAGCCTTGAGTCTTTGTCAGCACAGATGACGGAAGGCCGCCTTCAGCAGATTAATTTGGTTGTAAAGGGTGATACGTCTGGAGCTGTTGACGCGGTCGTGAAATCGATAGCTGAACTCGGGGACAACCGTGCTCGCGCAATGGTGATTTACGAAGGTGTTGGATCGGTGACGGAGTCGGATATTAATTTGGCTGCGGCTGCTAAGGGGCTTGTGGCGGGATTCAATGTACGTGTTGATCCTAATGCGTCTGCCGAATCGGAACGACAGGGCGTAGATGTCCGGGTTTATCGGACTATCTATGAACTCATCGACGATGTTAACGAGGCTTTGAAGGGGACGATTAAGCCTGAGCAGGTGGAGGTTGTGGATGGTCGCCTCGAAGTTCGTGGTGAGTTCCGGAGCGAACGTGCTCGGCAAATTGTGGGTGGTATGGTTCTTTCGGGTCGGATCTCGCAGTCTGCTGACATCCGAATTCTTAGGGATGATGAAGTGATTGGATCGGGACGCGTCTCGACGTTAAGACGTTTTTCTGACGAGACAGATGAAGTACGCGAAGGATTTGATTGCGGACTTGGGATAGACACAACCACGAACATTAGGCTGGCCGATATTCTTGAGGCGTACCACACCGAGGAACGGCTTCCCTAGCGGCGGAGGCGAACTCATCACGACGTCGAAAAATTGGTCAACAGATCGCATTGCCACGAAGAGGCGGGCAAAGCGTATTGAGACGCAGATCGGGCGCGAAATCAGCGATCTGATTGAACGGCAACTGACAGATCCAGCGATAGGGTTTGTGACTGTACAGCGCGTGTCTATCGCACCGAATTATTCGCAGGCAGTCGTATTTGTGACGCCGTTAGGATCGGCTGAAGAGGCCCATGGTTCGGTCGATGCATTGCAGCGGGCAGCGGCTTTTGTGAGACGCCAGCTTGGATCCCGTATTCGCTTGTACCGGATTCCAGAGATACGGTTCCAGCTTGATCCTGACATGCTTACGGCAGAGGCAATTACCCAACGGCTACTCGATGGTGCGGATGACGATGGTGAAACGAGTGCGCTCGCAAGCGATTCAAGTAATGACCGATGAATCATTATCACCGGATGAAGGCGGATTCGCGAACGTGTTTAAGCCGATTGGATTGCGTTCAACGCAGGTGGTTGGTCGAGTCAGGCGGGCGACGGGGTTTCGTCGCGTGGGCCACTGTGGAACGCTTGATCCACTTGCGTGGGGTGTCTTGCCGATAGCACTTGGACGTGCAACCCGTTTGAGCAGATATGTGTTGGATATGCGTAAGACGTATGAAGCCGTCGTGATCTTTGGTGTCGAAACGGACTCGAATGATTTGGAAGGTAAGCCAATAGGCTTATTGCAGGCGTCGCCCTCAATAGAAGCTGTTCACGATCTCTTGCCGGAATTCGTTGGGACGATTGAGCAGCGCCCGCCAGACTTTTCTGCAGTTCGAGTAGATGGAGTACGAGCTTATCGTGAGGCACGGGCGGGACGACGACCGAAATTACGCTCAAAACGTGTGGATGTCTTTGCGCTTGATCTAGTGGCAGCTGGAAGAGTGGCTGTTAGCGTGATTGATGGTCGCCTACGCTTTATGGAGGGTCGGGGTACGATCGATGCGCTAGTGGTGGGCTTACGGATTGAATGTTCTTCCGGAACCTATGTTCGAGCATTGGCTCGCGATTTGGGAGATGTTTTGGGTTGTGGAGCTGCTGTTTTTGGCCTAATCCGGACAAGTGTTGGACCGTTTGGGCTGGCTGCAGCTACCGAGATCTGGCAGCTGAGCCTTGCCGCACACGAAGGCTTCCTAAAGGCCTTGTTGTATGAGCCGGACATCGCTGTAGAGCATCTTCCAACAGTGATTTTGAGTGACCGAGCATGTTTTGACTTCAGTTATGGGCGGAGCATTGCACGAACCGGGGAATCTGTGGGGATTCATCGGCTGTATAACGGTAACGGCTGCTTTGTGGGTATGGCGACCGGCGCATCTGATCGGTGGATACCAGAGCTGGTTTGGTGCCCTAAAGGATGAAGGCTAGAGGTCGGGCAAATGAGGTCAGTATTGTGCGGGATGTGGATTCTTTTGAAGCTTCGGGTGAGGCAGCGGTAACTATAGGCCGTTTCGATGGCGTACATCGAGGCCATCAGGCTCTCTTGGCTGCTACGGCAAGGTCCGCTTCCGAGTTGGATTATGATCACGCGGTTGCAATTACGTTATGGCCGCCACCTGAATGGGTTTTACGCCCCGAAGAACCACGGCGTCTGCTAACTACGCTGGATGATCGTCTTGAGCTCTTGTCGATGGCGAGTGTGAGTCACGTAGTTGTTCTTCCATTTGACTTCGAGCTATCTAGACGGAGCCCACAGGTTTTTGTGGAGTTGTTGGCTGACCGCTTTAAGATGCGGACCCTCGTGACGGGACCAAACACTGCGATAGGTCGAGATAGATCGGGAACGCCAGAGGTGCTTGAGGAGATCGCAACTCGTGTAGGTTGCACGCATGTACAGGTTCCGCTTGAAGGACAGCTAGGCTCAATATCGAGCTCCAAGGCTCGACGTGATATCGAATCCGGTGATATCGAGTCTCTGAGAGAGGTGCTTGGTCGCTCACACAGTTACATGGGGGAGGTTGTACGGGGTGACGGGCGTGGCGAATCGCTTGGTTTTCGAACCGCCAATTTGGTGTTACCAGAACAGCTTATTCTGCCGAAGGATGGTGTGTATACGGCCTCAGCCATTGTTGAGGGCAAAACCGAGCGCCAGGCGCTGGTGAGTGTGGGTGTTCGGCCTACATTTGGTCCGAGTCCACGTCTGTTTGAGGTTCATATCTTGGACTTCGATCGACAGATTTACGGCTGCCAAGTTCGTGTTTTTTTGCAGCGGAGGCTACGTGGTCAGAAGCGATTCGATTCTCGGGATGGATTGGTCGAGGCTATGAGGGCTGATGTCGACGCAGCGCGTACATTAGGTCCTATCGATGTCGTTGATCGAATGCCGTTCTAACACACAATACCGTAGACGATATGTAGTTGATCGTGGTCCAGGCCGCTAGCCTAGTCCAATCTAATGCTACATCGAATACGGGTAGTGTTAAGGCGCAAGACGAAGGGCCTATTAGGTTCAGATCCGTGTCGGTCGTGATTGGGTCTCGCAGTCGGTTTCCTTAGTCGAACTGTCAATGCTGGTTTTTCAAGGGGACATGCGATTCCACATATTTGAACCTTATCCGGCTGTGTCAACGTTACGGGGGTGACATGAGTAGAGTTGACACGCATTATGGTTCTATGAATTCCATGCAGTGGAACGCAATGTAGCGTGTTCGGTCTTCGACCTACCGTGATGTCAAGACGTGGAATGGTAGCGGCGGCCCATCCACTTGCGGCTCAAGCCGGAGCCCGGATTCTTGGTAGTGGCGGTAACGCGTTTGATGCTGCTGTTGCAACGGCTGCCGCTCTTGATGTTGTTGAGCCGTACATGTCTGGTCTCGCAGGTATGGGTGTAGCAACGATATATGTCGCGGCAGAACGGCGCGTGCGTTGTCTTGACTTTATCCCGAATGTCCCTCTTCAGTTCGATTCTGATGCCCGAGGCCAGGATGATCTGGTTTGCGGTCCGCACGGCGTTGGTCCACCTGCGAACCTCGCAGGATGGCTTCGGCTGCTGGACACGTATGGAACGAGATCACGGGCCGACGTCTTCGCAGACGCAATAAACCTAGCCCGCGATGGGTTTCCAGTAACGCAAGGAAACACCCATTTAATTGAGGGATGTATTGACAAATTCACAGAATTTCCCTGTTGGTCGGATTCGTTTCTTGATCGCGGTCGCGTTCCCCGTGCTGGATGGATTCTTTGCCAACCTGACTTAGCAGACACCTACGGAAGTATTGTGAGTGAGGGTGGTGATTACCTGTACAACGGGTCATTGGGTCATGCTCTTGTAAAGGAGATTCAAGACTTTGGCGGTGCCCTTTCGATGGACGATTTGTCCTCGGTGGAAGCCCGATGGATTGACCCAATCCAATATAGATATCGCGGTCTTGATGTATATACGGGTCCGCCGCCTGCCGAAGGATTCCAAATGCTACTTGCTCTTGGGATGCTGGATTGCAGCGAATTTGAATCGCTTCGCGCAAATGACACTGTGCATTTGGATAGAGTCATTCGGGCTATTCGCATTTCTGCTCGCGAACGGTTGCGATTGGCGAATGCGCCGCATGAAGCGATCTCTGACCTATTGATGCCCGAGAGTATCGAGCATTTGTGCGGAATGCTTGATACGAACGATGCGACAGATGGATTGACTGAACAGATTGGTATATCAGCTTCCTCGGGGTCTTTGCCTGATCCTCATCGTGAACACACAACCTCTTTCTCGATTATGGATATGGAAGGAAATGTGATTTGTTTAACGCAGAGTCTTGGCGGAGCCTTCGGTTCGGGGATTGTGGTCCAGGGTTATGGAGTGACTACAAACAACCTCTTGAACTGGGGTGATCTAGATCCGCGGAGTCCTAATCATCTTTATCCTGGCTCACCGCTGTCTTTACCAATTGCACCATCGGTTTCTCTTCTGGACGGTGATCCGGTTTTAGCGTTGGGAACGCCGGGTAGTTATGGGATTTGTCAGACCCAGACACAGGCCATAGTTCAATGGGCCGATTTTGGATTAGACATACAAGCGGCTATCGAAGCCCCGCGGATGCGTGTGCTCGATGGGGCCATAGTTCTTGTCGAATCTCGAATAGAACCCCGTGTGATTGAGGAATTGCGTGCCCACGGTCACGATGCGAAGGCGACGGATCCTTGGACTATGGCTGTGGGTGGGATGCAGGGCGTAGCTCGGGACCGAGCTACTCGAACGTTGGAGGGCGGTGCGGATCCTCGCCGTGATGGATACGCGATTGGGGTCTAGTACTACTCCTAGGGCGTGAATTCATCGTTTCTTGTGAGACGGTTTGCGAACGTTGCTAGAAGGCTTGCGGCACCGTCGGCGTCGCTGAGCGCGACGACTTCAGAGGGTGTATGCATGTAGCGAAGGGGAACACTGACTAGGCCTGTTGCAACACCTGCACGGGCAAGTTGGATAGCGTTTGCATCGGTTCCAGTACCACGTGGTGCAGCCTCAAGCTGATAGGAGATTCCGATAGACTCCGCTGCTTCGATAAGCTTCTCAACCACGAGCGGGTTGAAATTTGGTCCACGCGAGATGGTAGCTCCCCCTCCGAGCTTGACGTCGCCCGCAGTCTGTTTTGTGATGTTGGGGTGATCCGTAGCATGGGTCACGTCAACAGCGACGGCCACGTCAGGATTTATGCTGTAGGCGCTTGTTTCGGCACCACGAAGGCCAATTTCTTCTTGAACGGTTGCCACGGCGTGTACCGACGCTTGTAGATCAGTCTTCGTTATGCGGCGAAGGGCTTCGGCGACAACCCACGTTCCGATCTTGTTGTCCAAGGCTCGTCCAGCGACAACACCAGAACGCAAATTTTGCAACCCGGTGTCATAGGTGATTGGATCACCAATGCTCACCAAAGATTCTGCTTCCTCTTTGTCAGCTACCGCAATATCGATCCATATGTTTTCGATTTTGGCTGGCTTTCCGCGTTCTGAGCTCGGTGTTAGATGCACGGCGCGACGTCCTGTGACACCGGCCACAGGGCCTTTCGAATTGTGAACGACGACGCGCCGTCCAGGGATTAACCCAGCGTCATGACCACCAATCGTATTGAAGTAGATGTATCCCTGATCGTTGACGTAGTTAACTTGGAAGCCTAGTTCGTCACAGTGTCCCGCAAACATAAGGCGTGGGTTCCCTGACGGATTCCTAATGGCGATGACGTTTCCATGGACGTCTGATCCAACCGAATCGGCGAATTCCTGTGTATACGCTTGATATACGTGGCGAACAGGCTGTTCATAACCGGCTGGACTTGGTGCAGTGACTAGTGATTCGAGGAATTCGCGCTGCGATTTCTCCAT
The DNA here is from genome assembly GCA_964422795.1 of uncultured Chloroflexota bacterium. GTDB lineage: Bacteria > Chloroflexota > UBA11872 > UBA11872 > UBA11872 > UBA11872. Next base: position 52,025 of record CAYRCL010000025.1, on the reverse strand, counting down.
GGAAATGCTCCTGTAGCCTGATTAACTCGTGGCTTCCTGCTGTTGTGTGGCCTGTGCGGCAAGTTGTTCTTGCACGTTTGACGGTACTTCGTCATAGCGTACGAATTTACGAGTAAAGTGGCCCCGTCCTTGAGTAATCGAACGGAGGTCGGTTGCGTATCGTTGAACTTCGGCAGCTGGGACTTCAACTTCAACTGTTGTGAATCCCTCATCTTTCGACGGATCCATGCCTAGTACATGCCCCCGCTTCGAACTAATGTCGCCTATGACGTCTCCCGTATTGGCTTCAGGAATAAAGATGCTTAACTGCATAATGGGTTCGAGAATTGTTGGTGCGGCTGTCGGAATGCCTTCGCGATAGGCGAGTCGGGCCGCGAGTCGGAAAGACTCATCTGATGAATCAACCTGGTGGTATTGACCGTCGAAGAGCGCAGCTTTGAAGTCGACCATTGGGAAACCCGCTAGTGTGCCTTCTTTAATCGCATCGATGAGACCCTTTTCGACGGCGGGGATGTATTGCCGGGGAACACGGCCACCGACTACCCGGTCTTCAAACTCAAAACCCGAACCACGTGGCAATGGAGAAAACTCGATATGTACGTCACCAAACTGACCTGATCCTCCAGATTGACGCTTGTGGCGACCATGGGCGTTGATGGTTTTACGGATTGTTTCTCGGTAGGCGAGGCGAGGAACGTCAGATTGGAGACCCACACCGAATTTTCGCCGTGCACGTTCAAGGCTAATTTGAACATGGGATTCTCCCAGCCCTGCAAGGATCGTTTCAGCTGTTTCATCGTTTCGGTATGACTGAAGCGATGGATCTTCTTCGACGAGACGAGAAAGCACAGAACTCATCTTGTCGAGGTCAGCCGAAGTTTCGGGCGTAATGGACGCCTCAAATAGTGGTTGGGGCATCTCGAACGCTGGCATGGAGAGCCCTTGCTTAGTGACTGTTAGGGTGTCGCCTGTTGCTACTCCATCTAGCTTGGTTACAAATCCAATATCGCCAGCTGACATTTGAGGGGCTGGAACGCCCTCTTTTCCAATTACGAATTGGATATTGGACAGTCGTTCAGTCTCGCCTGTCCGCTGGTTTACAAGTTGTGCGTCGCCATCTATTCGGCCTGCGAACAGTCGAAACACGGAAACCTTACCTACGAATGGATCGGCAAGAGTTTTAAAGATTTGTGCTACTACGGGTCCGTCATGCGCAGGTGCCTCGGAGCCCATCGTCAATGCAAGTGTTTCAGACGGGGATGGAAGAAGCGTAGTGAAAGCGGTAAGTGCTTCACGAACGCCCCGGAGATCTGTAGATGCGGTAAAAATTACTGGGTAGATGCTGCCGTCCGCCACACCTGAACGGAGTGCACGTTCCATGTCGACCCGTGACAACTCTTGACCTTCCAAATAGTGCTCAAGCAGCGTGTCATCGGTTGCTGCGACAGCATCGATCAGTTGCTCGCGTGCCGCTTCCACGGCATCAACGAATTCATCTGGTACAGGCGCAACTGAAGATTTACCTTCACCGAAGGTGTAGGCTTTTCCGTCCAGTAGGTCAACCACTCCTCTGAAGTCAGGACCATCTCCAAGGGGGATCTGAATTGGAGCTACGCTGGAACCGAATTGATCTCGCAGTTGTTCGGTTATAGAGGTTGAGTCGACGTTCTCACGATCCATCCGACTCACCACCAAAATCCGTGGTCGGTCCAGGTCGGATGCAATGCGCCACACGATGTCGGTTCCGACCTCAATCCCGGCTGCGGCGTCGACAAGGACGGCTGCGGCGTCTGCGCCATGTAGACCTGAAATAACCTCGCCTACAAAGTCGGCATACCCGGGTGTGTCGATTACGTTGACTTTGGCCCCCAACCATTCGCAGGCAACGGAAGCCAGGTTGATAGACATGCCGCGTTCGTGTTCGTCTGGATCGTAGTCGGTTACTGTGTTGTGTTCTTCGACGCGACCAAGCCGGGACGCATTGCCGGTTACGAAGTAGAGCGCTTCGGCAAGCGAAGTTTTTCCAGCTCCGCTATGTGAGACGAGAGCTATGTTCCGGAGTCGGTCTGTCTCGTATTGGTCCATCGTGTTCCTTCATAGGCGGTTTCGAAGTAGGGTCTCAACGGCCTATAGAGTCGGCGTGGGGCGCCATTATAGGCGTCCACGCGATATCGTTTGATACTTGCTGCCTACAATTGAGTCATGCTAGTGCGACTACATCCCGAACTGGAAGCTTCTGAGCGATGACGACTTCTCCTCGGCGGATAGTAGTGAAGTGCGGAACCCGACTTTTGACGGGTGATCGTGGTCTTAATGAGACCTTTATCCGCAGCATTGCGCGCCAGATTGCTGCTGTGCGACGCGATGGAACGCAAGTCGCGTTGGTTACCTCGGGAGCGGTGGCAGCAGGACGTTCGATCGTTTCGCTGGATGGTGATGGTTTAGTTATGAGGCAGGTGCTTGCAGCGATTGGCCAAGCTCCGCTAATGGCGTGCTACTCGGAACGTTTCGGTGCTGAGGGCATTACGGTCGCTCAGGCGCTTCTGTCTCGAGCAGATCTTGCTAGTCGGTCAGGGTACTTAAATGCTCGAAACGCGCTCAACGGACTGCTCGACGCAGATGTATTGGCAATCGCGAACGAGAATGATGTGGTGGCGACAGAAGAGCTACGCTTTGGCGACAACGACGCTCTATCAGTTTTGATCGCGAAACTCATTGGAGCAGATCGACTGTGCTTGCTTTCGAACACAGAGGGTATGTTCACTGCAGATCCAGGCCTTGATGGGTCAGCTGAGTTGATTCCGGATCTGAGCGAAGTTCCCTTTGAAGAACTTGAACGGATCGCTGGTGATGCGTCGGACGGTGGGTCTGGGGGTATGCGTTCGAAAGTGCGGGCTGTTCTTGAGGCGGCTTCTGACGGGATCGATGCGGTTATAGCTGATGGGAATGCTCCAGATGTTTTGGTCCGTATCGAGCGTGGCGAACAGGTTGGTACGCGATCGGGAAGTAGAGGTCCTGTTCGGTCGAGCCGAGCTCGCTGGTTGAGTTCGAGCCTTGCGCAGCGCGGAGAGATTATTGTGGATCTAGGTGCCCGCAGGGCAATTGTTGATGGCGGCCGCAGCTTGTTGCCGGCGGGGATGGTAGCGGTCGAGGGGGAATTCGAGCGCGGTGATCTGGTGGCGGTGAGTGATTCTGGGCGAGTCGTATTTGCGAGAGGCCTCGTGAATTACGATGCCACTGACTTGCGACGATTGGTTGGGTTGCCGTCGGATGCGATTGCAATGGTTCTTGGGTTTTCCAACGGTGCTGAGGTTGTACACCGAAACAATCTAGTGGTGATGGAGCACAATGATGGCGATACTGGCCAGGCGACATGATGGTTCCCAATAGGTCTTGACTAGTGACCGATTTAGCCTCAGTTGGTGAAGATGCGCGAGAAGCGTCACGCGATCTAGCTCTGCTCTCGACAGCTGCTAAGAACGCAATACTAGCGGCTATGGCGGACGCTTTGCGGGACCGCGCTCCAGAAATTCTGGAGGCTAATGCCAACGATGTTGATGCAGCTGTCGTTGATGGTCGGGATGCATCGCTCGTAGACCGCTTGACTCTGACTCCAGAACGTCTGGCCGATATTTCGTCGGGGGTGATGAAAGTTGTTGAATTGCAAGATCCTGTGGGTGTTGTGGAGGAGGCGCGGAGACTGCCCAATGGTCTAGAGATAGGTCGTTGTCGTGTTCCGCTTGGTGTTGTAGCGGTGATATTCGAAGCGCGCCCGAATGTGACGGTGGACATTTCAGCGCTCTGCTTGAAGGCCGGAAATGCTGTGATTCTGCGTGGTGGGCGGGAGGCTAGGAACAGCAATATTGCATTGGCCGAAGTGATTCATGATGCTGCGTCCGGAGCGGGAGCACCAGTTGCGGCAGTACAACTCATCGAAGATCCTGATCGTGATCTGTTACATGATCTATTACGAGACCGGAGACATATCGATGTGATCGTGCCCCGCGGAGGCGCGGGATTGATTGACTTTGTAACGAGTACGGCAACTGTGCCTGTTATTGAGACCGGATGGGGTGTGTGCCACACGTTTGTTGACGCAGATGCTGATTTGACGATGGCTCAGCGGATTGTCGTAAATGCGAAAACACGACGTCCCTCGATCTGTAATGCACTTGACACTCTTCTTGTGCATCGCGCGACCGCGGCGGATTTTCTTCCGCCTCTGGGACAAGTCATGGATGAATTGGGAGTTGAACTGCACGTAGACTCCGAGGTAGAGCGAATTCTGGGGGAACAGATTTCGACGACACCGTTGACGCAAACCGATTTGGACACCGAATGGCAGGCTCTTTGTATGTCTATTGCGCTTGTTGAGGGAATAGATGAGGCGCTATGTCATATTCGAACACACGGTAGCGGGCATTCAGAAGCCATCGTCACGAACTCGCGTATAAATGCTAGACGTTTCGCTAACGAAGTAGATGCGGCTGCCGTCTATATCAATGCATCGACGCAATTTACGGATGGCGGGGAATTTGGTTTAGGGGCTGAAGTTGGTATCAGCACTCAAAAACTGCATGCCCGAGGGCCAATGGGATTACGTGAGATGACTACGTACAAATGGGTTGTGCACGGTGATGGTCAGGTGCGACCAGCGTGACTGAAAACCCTCGTTTGCTCGTGTTAAATGATCTTAAGGCTGACGAGTATGTCTCGACGCTCATTACGCGTGCTAACGAGCACTTAAAGGCAATTGGCTATACCGAACATGGCCATCGTCATGCTGGATTAGTTTCGAATATCAGTCGCAATATTTTGCGTCGTTTGGATTGTCCGGAGCGCGATTGTGAGTTGGCTGCTATGGCGGCCTATTTGCATGATATTGGCAACGTGGTATCACGAGATCATCACTGGTTGGTTGGAGCGAATATGGCTCTTGTCTATCTGCGAGATTTGGGTATGGATGCCGATGAGGCCCTGACAATTGCTAACGCCATTGGTAACCACGAAGAATCATCGGGGGATAGCTCGACCTCGGTGGCTGCAGCCTTGATCATTGCGGACAAATCGGATGTCCATCGTAGTCGGGTACAGAATCCGAATGAAGCTGAATTCGACATACACGATCGTGTCAACTATGCCGTTGAGAAGTCCTTTGTGCGAGTGGATGCTGAGGCGCGCAAGATCAGCCTGGAGTTAACGATTGACACGGCAAGTGCGAGCGTAATGGAGTATTTTGAGATTTTTCTTTCACGTATGGTTATGACTCGAAACGCGGCAGGGATGCTTGGCTGCGTGTTCGAGTTGGTGGCCAATGAGGAACGCTTGTCCTAGTCTCGGGTTTTCGGATCCAATACTTTTCACCTGTTCTGAACAATCTCATATGTCCGTATACGAATTGGGCGTAATTGATGAGCAAGCTGTGGGCTCAGGAAGCGCCGTCTTGGCAGGTTAGGTAGGAGAAGGGCTTCTCGTTACGCGAGGGCGATCATTCCCACGCCACAGGCGACAATGCCGGCTCCGATTATTCTTATATACCCACCGATTTCACGCATCGCAAGAATCCCGAGGGCAGCACCGATGACGATGCTCATCTCACGCATTGCTGCTACGTACGCCGTTGGAGCGATTTTCAGGGCGAAAAGTACGAGCCCATACGCGCTGATCCAAAGTATGGCCATTCCTGTGGCTCGTCCCCATCGCTGTAAATCACGAATTGGATTCCATATGGGGCGGTGCGTCACGAGCGTGGCAGTAACACCTAGTGCAGACGCGGCAAACAAGAGGTAGACGTATACCAATGGATGGACAAGACTCACACCTTGTTTGTCGACCAGCGTATATGCGGCGATTAAGATCCCGGTAGCTACGGCATAGCGGCCCTTGGGGCGAAAGATAACTGTTATTGGAGTTAGCCACGCGCTCAGTTTCGGTCCGCGGATGTTGATTGTGTAGACGCCGATCATGACCACAAGCACACCGGATACTCCAAGGGGTGTTACAGATTCTCGAAGCACGCTGACACTAATGATTAGAACAAGAACTGGTGCAAGTCCTCGAGCTATGGGGTAAACCACCGAAAGGTCAGCCCTGCGATAGGCGGTAGCCAGCGTTGAGAAATACAGCGTGTGCAGAACACCGGTCATAACGATCCATACCCACGCCTCTGCAGGGATTGGGTTTTGGGATACAAGTACGATGAACGGCGCAAGAAAAAGGACGGCCGTGGCAATGAGTGCCTGCCAAAAGAACAAATAGTCGCCTCGGTTCTGCTTTGCGATCAGGTTCCAACTTGCATGCAGAAATGCTGAGACGATGACCAGGATGACTGCTGAAACGTGCATGGGCTATGAATAATGTCTTTCTGGACAGGGGTGTTTCGTACTCACGATTAGTTGGTGTCTTGCAATTCGTTCGGAGAGTTCGTTTTCAGATTAGTCGTGGGTGGAAAGGCCAACGGTGAACACGACTCCGACGTTATGCGATCTTGTGTCGACAATCCGATTGCACCCAACGCAGAGAGACATTTAACCGATGCACGCTTAATGTCGGTGCGGGTAAGCAACCACGTTTTCTGAATGATCCTCCGAATTTCTAGGTTCGGTCGCGCAGCTCCAACCAGTGTAGGTTTATTCGCCCCTCGTTGTCCGGGTAGGGATGCAGCACACATCCCATCGTTTCAGGGCCTATCTGAACAATGTCTGGATATCCACATTGAGATCCAGGGATTCGAGTTGTTATTGTGGGCGACGCGGATAACTGCCCTACGAATCGCCACGATTCGCCCGCATCTTCACTCAAACTGCAGCTTACTCCGGCTCGTTCTTTTCCCTCGTCGCGATAGCTGCACAGGATGGCTCCTGATTTGAGGAGCGTAAGCTTGATATTGGCTCCGCAGAAATTGGTCGATTGTATGGGGGTCCATGTCTGGCCCTCGTCGCCCGAGTAGGATGAAACGCTCGAATGTCCTCCAAACGCGCGTGCAACGGCTAGGAAGCGTTGGTCTGGAAGACGCACTAAATCCATATCACCGAAGCCGATCCCATCCGCTTGCGCCACGATGATTGGTGGAGAAAAGGTTTCTCCACCATCGGATGTGAAAGTTACTCCGGCCTGCCATCCGGTGTCGCGGGCTTGTGTTCCGATTACGGCCAGCATGAATTGACCATTTGTAAGTTGATGGGGATTGCTTGCTCCATAAAGCTCGGTCCACTCGGGGAATAGCCGTATTTCTGGTCCGGGTTTAGACCAGGACAAAGCCCCGTCGTCGGAGACTGTCGTGGTCATGTACCACGCCGTGCATGGTTCTTCCCCGGGAAGGGATTGATCCATCTGCATGCGTCCCATTCCCAAGACGATCCGGTTGTCCGCGAATCGCATGAGACCACCCAGATTCAGGCAATCCCAGTTCGGATAGGAATACACAGTAGATGGTCGGGAAAAACTCTGGCCATCATCGTCCGATCGGGAAACACAAAGGACTCCATCGTTTGTTCGGGTTGGGCCAAGACCGCGTCGGAAGGACAAGACTAGTCGACCACTATCCATTCTGATCAAGCTGGCCATCGAGTGCTGCTCGACAGTTTCAGATACGAAAAGGCTCGTCGCTTCACACACTTCGATAGGGCAATCGTTAACCATTTTGGGGTTAGGGGTATTCGTGTTCACAGTTTTCACCTTATGAACGAGTGAAGCTGCTCGTCGACGATCTGAAACACACTAGCTTCACAGACGCCCTGTGATGAGCGGTGGTGCTGTTCATCGTATGAAATATGTTTTGGCCCAGAGTGATTATGATGCGTGCGGTTTATGCCGGGAAGGCTGCTTCGGATGATGTTACGAGAAATCTTGAACTTAGTTGTGATGGACTCGTGCTCCCTCGCCGATGCACATCAGTGTTTCAGCACGATCACGAAATATTCAATGGGTCTCGAGTGTTGACCGGTGACAATTGGAGCGATGACTGAATCCGTCAGAAACGCTTCGCTGAGGATGTTGAAGTCTATTCGTCCCAAGGATTACCTCGTGCCTCCAAGGGAAGGTCCAGTTGTCGGCCCTCAAGATGACTACGTTGCGGTCCGATGATCATGTCGACGGTCACGGCGGCGTCGCTGAGACTACTTGCGAAAACAGGAGTTGTGTTGTTGTGTAGGCAGCGAACCAACTCAGCGCCTATTGCTTGATTGCTCGCTAACATTGAGTTGCGACCTTTCCACGCTGGCCAATAGATGGCTGCAGGGTCGGTTGCAGGAGGTGACCAGTTGGATGGAACTAATGGTTCCCATATGCCAATTTCTTGCTGAGGAAAGATCCCGCCTTCTGGAAATACATGAACCTGAGCATCAGGCTTGCATCGTGTTGTGACAACAGCATTCTGGAAATATAGATCGCACCCAAGCCACTCGCTCGAGTGGGCTCCAGCACCAACAGGCATCGATTCGTATGACCCAATGACTCCATTTGGAAACGTATATTCGGCAAAGACACGATCACCTGCCATTTGTCCAGCCAAGTAGGCTTTATCCGGGGCCGCATCGACACGTTTGGCCGGGTGTCCGTCAACAAGAATTGTTCCCCAACAAGAGATGGGGTCCGCGCCTACAAAGTACTGCATAGCATTAAGTTCGTGCGTTCCTAAGACGAGCGCGTCGACTACACCACACCGGTGGTCACCCTTTCCATGTGCTTTAACTTGGATGAGTGGACCCCAAACGCCACTGTCAGCTTGCCTCTTGACCTCTCGTATGAGCGGGTTCTCTCGTCCGCGATGGGCAACTACGACACAGGTTTGGGACGCTTCTGCAGCTGCCACCATTTGGTCAACATGAGCGGGAAGGGAGGCAACCGGCTTTTCGATGACGATGCCGCGAACTCCGGATCTGACTGCTGTCAGGAAGGCTTGCAAGCGGTCTTCGTCGTAGCGGTGAATCGCAATGATTGCGATATCAGGTTTTTCTTGGACCAACATGTCGGAGTACGCGTCGTATCCTTTGGATGTTCCACTCTCTTCGAGCCATTGGGCGCGTTCACTCTCGCCAGACGGGTCAGACAGTGCAGCAAGCTCAACGTCGGTGTTGTCCTGAAACGTCTGGTGAAGGTTGTGCGATGGTCCACCTCGGGCGCTGTCTGTGATAACGACGGCTCGAAGTTCAGGCATGGGCACCATTAAGGTTGGGAAGAAACCTGGTAATTCTAGGTGTTGGGTAGTGAACGCGACAGCGGTTTCAGTGGGGAATTTGGTTAGGCTGGTGGGCGTGTCAAAGCTGCAGATAGTAGAGGAATCCAATGGGGAGAATTGTCATTCGTGAGAGCGAGACCGAGATCTTCGATCGTGGTGCGGGGGTTCGGAGTATCCCGCTAATGAATGCTGCCCGAGGCTCGAAAGGTGTTTCAACCGGGATGACCATCATGGAACCGGGAGCCGGACTACCGTTGCATTTCCACGACACAGAGGAGTGCATTACGTGTGTGGAGGGTATAGCCTCGTGTGAGATTGATGGTGAGCAATTGGTTCTGCAACCATTTGACCACGTCTGGATTTCCGAGGGTGCTCACCATAGGTTTTGGAATGAAGGTGCGTCACCCATGCGAATTTCTTGGACCTATGGCAAGGCTGAAGTAAGTCGGACCTTTGTTGACTCAGGCCAAACTGTCCGCCATATGTCAGCAGATGACGTTACCAACCCCGGATAGATCCAGAGATCGACCTGCAAGCTTTTAGGCCTACATCTGGACTGAGTCGGTAGCGTAGTACTCGGGTCATGATTTTGGAGCTAGGAACCTGGGGCCTCCTGCGATCGGTTTCAAGGAAGTGTCGTGTTGAGTTCCAAGATAGTGGAGGATCTATTATTGGAGCGCCGATCCACCTTGATGACCAGCTCCGCCGATCCTCCGGGATTCTTGTACTTCAGTTCGCCTCCGGTTGCGTCGAGGTTTGAACGGAAGGTCTCGGTCCATCCGATTGCGGGCATTTCATCCAGGTAATAATTGAGGACGTGGCCGGGTGTGACATCAGAGAAGTAGACGATTCGGTCTAGACGGCCGTTCTCCGTAAATTCCTCATTGGTTTGAGTACGGCCTGATCGCAGTTCTGGCATAGCGGGAAGACTCTGGGCGAGATTCCCGGATGGTTTTTCGTCAGGAGCCGCTTTGACTGCGTCCGGTGTTATCTCTGGCGTGTCGGAATCTCCGCACGCGGCTACGGTAAGGGCTACTCCACCGGCGCATATATGAGCGAGAAATGAGCGACGATCAAACATCCTGTTCCATCGATTTTCTACCAATGTTGATTCCTCATCCGATGAGATACCGTAGTGTCACGGTCTTAGTATGGCTTGACGGTGGGTATCAGCACATGCCGGCCACGTATATCAGATGTTGATTCGCAATCGAACATTTGAGTGGGGTGTTCAATCCCATGTGATGGGGATCCTGAATGTTAGCCCAGATTCGTTTAGCGGTGACGGTATGGGTCCAGATCCGAAGGCGCTCGAATGCCGAATTCGTGAACTTGTAGCTGAAGGGCCAGACCTAGTTGATGTTGGCGGCGAGTCCACTCGACCTGGGGCCGAGACCATTGATATAGAAACCGAAGTATCCCGTGTCGTGCCAGCTATTGAGTGCTTACGGTCCGTTGACGCTGCTATGCCGATTTCTATCGACACACGCAAAGCCGCTGTCGCACAAATGGCAATTGATGCAGGAGCAGATGTCGTTAATGATGTCAGCGGGCTTAGGTTTGATCCCAATTTAGCGAATGTAGTGGCGGATGCTGGGGTCCCTCTTGTTCTCACACACAACCGACGGGCTGAAGCAGTCATGACTCCGCTCGGAGGACAGTATCAAAACGTTCGGTACGACAACGTTTCCTACGATGTTGTCCGAGAAGGGAACAAGCTTGTTGATATGGCGATTGAGCGAGGTATTGATCGCGACATGCTGATCTTTGATCCAGGCTTTGGCTTTGGCAAAAGTCCAGCTCATAACATTGAGCTGCTTCGGAATCTGAGTGTGGTTCGTGACGTTGGACTCCCGATCCTTGTTGGGCTCTCACGAAAATCATTTATAGGAGTCCTGACCGGGCGTCCTGTTGAGGCGCGGCTTGAGGGCTCGTTGGCGGCGGCCGTAGGTGCTGTTGCGGGAACTGTGGATATTGTTCGAGTGCACGATGTTCTAGCTACCCGGGACGCTCTGGCTGTGGCAGATGCGATTTTTCGAGATTCTTCGTAAATTGTCGATTTCCTGGCGGTTTGTGTCCTACGCTTTGTAGTGAGCGGGCGCAAGGATTTGTCTGTTCATTCGACAGGCAGTCGTGATTTGTTGTGATAGGAGCCCTGTGAATACTGTTTTGCGCGGTCGTGATGGACTTGAGGTTGTAATTGGCCGTGATGGGCCGTTCACGCCTATTGGGGAACGGCTGAATCCGACTAATAAACCAAAGCTACAACGCGCGTATGATTCTGGTGATTGGGCGTACGTACAACGCGATGCGAAACGGCAGGTTACCGCAGGTGCACGTGTGATTGACGTGAACACGGGGGATCCACATCACGATGTTGAGCGTCAGAAAATGCAGGATGCAGTTAAGGCTGTTCAGGAAGCCGTAGATGTTCCTATCAGCGTGGACAGTTACACGGTAGATGTTTTACTCGCGGGGCTGGAAGTGGCTGAGGGGCGTCCACTAATCAACTCGGTTCCATTCGAAGACGAGTACATGGATGAGTTGCTCCCGGCTATTGCCGAGCGCGGTGCTGCAATGATCGGCATGTCTACGAAGGGTGGTGCTGCGATGCCCCAGACTGCCGAGGAACGAGTTGCGAACGCTCGAGGATTGATCGAAGCGGCCAAAGAGCATGGAATCAAGGCTGAGGATGTTGTCATCGATCCGGTTTGCTTACCGATCGGAGCTAACGATATATATGGACCCGGTCTTATTCAGGCCATCCGAATATTGGCTGATGAGGATGGCGTAAACATGAGTGTCGGTCTAAGCAATGTGTCATTTGGACTTCCCAATCGTCGAACACTTAACGCTGCTACGCTACTGTTGGCGATTGAGTCTGGTCTCACTGCTGCGATACTGGACATGACGCACAAGGAGACACGGCATGCTGTGATGGCAGCGAATCTAATGCATGGCCATGATCCATTCTCCGCGACTTGGATTCAAAATTATCGGAGCGAAGAGTCCGCTAAGGAACGTCGGGCAGAACGTCGCGCCGCAGCAATTGATGCTAAGGATTGACGCGCGAGAGGGTTACGTTCATGACTAATGGCCAGTGTCAATGGCCAGCGAGTCGGAAACGTGACTTAGCCCAATCCCATTGCTGGCTTTCAGGAGAACCGCGTCGCCTGGTTTAAGGAGTGCATCAAGGAGCTGTTTAAGTTGCTTCCGTGCTTCGCTAAGCTCGTCTGCGTCTAAAGTTTGTGTCGCCAAAACATGTACGTTCTGTCTGGGCATCCCAGCTTGGATAGCGCCTTGGGCAAACAGTTCGGCCATCTGGCCGATGGTTAATAGGGTGTCGACCTCAGATGCCGCATGCCCAATCTTTCTGTGCTCAACGTGTGTACTTGAACCAAGCTCGAGCATATCGCCGAGTACGGCGAATGTTCGTCCTGTAACAGGAAGTTCGTGGAGCACGCGAAGGGCTTCGGTCATCGATGCTGTGTTTGCGTTGTAGCTGTCGTCAATGATCGTGATGCCGTTCGCGTTGGATCGGAGAGCCATGCGGTGTGCGGCTGGCTGGAACGCTTGAAGTCCGGATACCGAATCTTCAATTGGCAGTTCGAGTGCCAGCGTTACAGCGATAGCAGCTCCGAAGGCAAGGTCAACAGGTCCAGCAATTCCTTTTGCTTCAATCGTTGAGTCATGGGATCCAGCCGTGATGGCGACTGTACTCCCTGTCGACTTGAGGGATAAGGCAACAGATACATCTGCTTCAGCTTCTCTGCCGAACGTGACAACACGGCCTGGAGCCAATTTTCTGAGATGATCGATCGATGGGCCTGAATGCGGAAGGATGGTGGGGCCATCGCCCCGCAATCCGTCAATGAGTTCGGATTTTGCCTTCACAATGTTTTCCATTGATCCAAACTCTCCAATGTGTGCGGTAGAAAGATTTGTTATGACGGCGATATTTGGATGGGTAATTTGGCAATAAGACGAAATTTCGCCTCGGATTTGTGCCCCCATCTCTATGACCGCAAATTGATGGTTGGGATGTAAGCGGGATATTGTGGTGGGTACACCCACATCCGTGTTTTCACTGCGGTCTGTGGCTAGTGTTGGTGCGTGGGCATTCAACGCCGCGGCCAGTGCCTGCTTGGTCGAAGTTTTTCCATTACTTCCGGTTATCCCGATAACGGTCGCTGAAGAACGTTCACGAATACAGTGGGCGAGGTCTTGAAAGGTCTGAAGCGCATTGGAGACTATGATTTGTCGTGAAGTACTAAAGTTAGGATCGAGGCGCTCGGCGAGAACGGCAGCTGCTCCTCGTGCGAAGGCGTCGTGGATGTAATCATTTCCATCCACCCGGTTACCACGCATCGCAACGAAGAGCATCCCAGCGCTGATCTTACGACTGTCGAAATGTGCGCCGTGGAGTGTGATCTTTTCAGATCCAGCGGCCTGGGATTGACGTGCTGCCGCAAGTACGTCAGCTAGAGTGAACACTTGGATGGAAGCTGGTGGAGCGAGTGGTGAACGCGTCCCATAGACGGACACGGTCCGTCATATTGGGGACCAATTCGGTGGATGCGAGCTGAAACCATTCAAAGTAGGCCGGTAGCCGCTGTTCATAAATTGATGAAAGTTTCGGATCTTGTTTTTTGAGACGGTTAATCCGAACATTTGATGTTGCGGCATATGTCAGTGATCGCTCGGTTGCTGCGGCCCAAAAAGCCGCGGGGCGTAATCCAAGATCATCGATCAACTCGTGGGATCGTTCGACCATGGCATGCGGTTCACCCCAAGCGGGGAAGGTCAATAGATCAGCCAAGTCAATCTCTGCAGCGGCTATGGCCAGTGTTTCCCAGTCGATGATTGACAGACGGTTTTGATTCCACATCAGATTCAGAGGGGAAAATCCGTTGTGGATGACGTCGCGGGGGTTCCTTATGAGGGGTTTAATGAGTGGGCTCAGTAGATCCCATGGTGCATTGGGTGCTATTTGGCGTGGACGAGACGTCGGGTCAAGCTGTGCAGTTGGGTTGTTCATCCTGACAAAGGCGGCGGCGTAGCGACGTTCCAGAGTGGAGCGGGTGATGCGATCCAGATCGGATTCGTAGACGAGTGCCCGAAACATAGATCTTAGATGAGCTGTTGTTTCACGCATCTGTCCAAGGGTAGCCAGGGCTGCGTCAAGCTGTTCGTGATGGGATCTCACGTTGGGTTGGCTAAGGGTATTAGCAAGGGTGGTCTCGCCAACGTGCTGCATCGCAAGTGCGGCCCAGCGATTCGATGCGTGAACGGCGGTCAATGGCTGTGGAGCCAAACCTGGAGCATGTCGGTTCAGTAGGTCGAGAGCGCGTTCTTCACGTCGCCACCGGTGTGCGTAGTATCGATCCACGTCTGGTAGATATGCCTTGACGATGATTGCTTCTGGTTCGGCCCGAACCCGCCATATTTGGTGTCGACTATCGGTGGAGAGACTCTCCCATTCCTGTGAAACCTTTTCAACATTGGATTGGAGTCCGAATGTGATTGCGTCACGAAGGTCGGGATGCGGTTCCGTTTTGGTCATGAGCATGCTGTTTGTCGTACACGCTCGATCCACTCGTCGAGCGCATGGGCGTTTGTGGTTCGCTCGATCATGCCGTCCCGAACAGCCGCCTCTTGTACGTTGGTGTCATGGATTAACTCGATTTGTTTGAATAGGCGAATTGGTCCAACGGACAACGGTCGACCGTGCATCAGCGCTAGTGAATCTCCGGACATCAGCAGAAAGGCAGGACGTAGCCACATCGCTGTGATCCAGAATGCTAGTCCCACTAACCCGCTTATTGTGAGCAATATAACCGTTGTTGTGGAGTTCTCCATGAATGTGGCGAGAACCCCGGTGACGGTTGCGAGTGCTGTTGTCGACCAGAACAACAGTGTGATTTGAAGACGATCGAGACCGAGCAATTCCCAGTGGTAGTGCAGAGGGGAAGCGAGTAGCGGCAGTGGGAATTGTTGATGCGGCAGAGGCGATCCGTCGTCAGTTAACGGAGCCTTGATCCGTCGATAGGCAGGTACGATCAGCTTGGACTGCACCAGCGAAGCAAATCCTTCTAGGAGTAGGGGGCCAGCGATCAGTGGCCAGAGAAGATCGAACCCAGCCACAATTGCTGCAGTGGCCATAGAGGCACCAAGGATGAGTGCGCCACTATCGCCCAAATAAGCCCGAGCATATCTAGGTTTAGTTCGCATAGTTGGCGACCATCGGGATGGCCAATTCGAGACCAGCACTCCACCAGCACCAGCCGCAACTATGGTTGCCCAGGCGCCAGTCGATGCTCCGGCCACAAAAGTAATTCCAAGCATGAGGATTGTCGTGGATCCCGCGGTTAACCCATCCATCCCGTCGCTGAAGCTTGCGGCTAGGCTTGTCCCGATAATCAGTGCTAGATACCAGGCGCTTAACAGAACGTGGGCGCTTGGACCTACATAGGTTGAGAGCGCGTACACCGATCCCGTTGCCTTGGTGTGAGTTCCGGATCCAATGAGTAGGGCGACCGCCCCAATGGAGAGAATCGTTATGACCGTGAAGTACGGGCCTTCGCGAACACCACGACCACGACGAACCTTGGCGATGTCATCTATGAGGCCGAACGCAAAAAAGCCAGTTGCAAGCGCCATAGGCAACCACGGCGCGGTGCCCTGATGAAGTACGGCCGTCCCCACTACACCGGCTAGTAGTGTTAGAGCTAAAACTGGCCCTGCTATGAGCGGAAGTTTGCCCTGCGGTCGAATTTCGACACCTTGCTTGTGCGCGCCGGTTTTGATCTCGCGGGACCGGAAATGTGGGAATGCTGCTAGGGCCATCCGGATCATGATGAGAGTTAGTGTCAGGGTAATTGCGGCGGCCACTAAACCGGTTAAGTGTGTATCGATCTTCATTGCCACGGAACAGCGAGCGTTGCGAGTATAGATGCGGTGGTGTCAATTCGGTTTCCAAAGTGATTGGTAGACATCTTCGATACGCTTAATTTGTCGCTGCCAACCATATTCTTGCTCGACACGTGTGCGTAGCGCGTGGCCCTCGGAACGTCGTAGTCGGGCGTCTGACACGTAGCGCTCAATGGCTAGTGCGAGTGCCTCAACCGATCCGACTGGAACTCGACACCCTTTGTTTCCCAGCAACTCACGGGCGACAGAACCGTCGTAGGCAATGGTCGGTAGACCAGTCGCCATGTAGTTCAAGACCTTGCCGTTTCCTTCCGTTTCAGAACGCTTTGGTGCTACCGCGAGATCAACGAGGCGAAGCGCATCTGGAGCATCTGCGTAGTCAATGCGGCCGGTGAAGGTCATGTGCGATGACAGTCCGGCTGCTTCTGCTGCAGAACGATAGGCAGTGACATTAGGGAACCCCATAACTAAAAAGTGTGTGTCTGGAAGCTTGTTCACAACAGATCGGGCTGCAAGGATTAAATCGCCCGTGCCTTGGTATTCGGCCAATAAACCAAGGTATCCGACTATTAGACGGCCTGATGGGATCTGAAAACGACGTCTCAACTCCGTCAGTCGTTTTTCGTCTTTTGGATGTCGGGGGCGAAACCGTTGTAGGTTAACCCCATCTGTTACAGCTACGACGTGGTCTGGTTCAACGTCGTAATTTGTAATGAGGGAATCTCTGGCGTTCTCGGAACTTGTAATGATCCGGTCTGCGAGGTGGTTCGCTAGTTTTTCTAAGCGACGGAAAGCTATGAGCGCATGACTTTGCTCATCGATGAATTGATGATCGAGCATCTCGCGAGTGAGACTACCCTGGTAGTCGAACACTAGGCCCGCACGATGCATTCGAGCGATTGGCCAACCGATCAACACACCCTCGTGAAGGTGGGCATGAACAACGTCTATAGTGCTGGTGGCTGTTCTGGCTAGAGCCGTCATCATAAGAGCCGGATCTAAGAAGAGTTTGTTCCAGTGCGATCCGACTCGAGTTCGTCCGTGATGTACCCACGACGGGACTCGTATGATTCGTGTGTCCGGAGGATCTTCACCGCCCGGGTAGGTAAGAATTGTGACGTCGTAACCTTGGTTTTGAAGCATACGCGTCTCTTCAAGGATCCGGACATGGCATCCGTAGTCTGCGAAAAACCCTGTTGGCGCGATCTTAACGATATGACGACGCACGGTACGGTGCTCCCATACATCCGAAATCCTCGCAGCGGCCGATCGGCGGGCGGGGGGTCGATTTTAGGTTTGACTGTTGGGAGCAGCAATGATCATGGACGTTAATTGAGTATGGACGGTAATAGTCCTGCCAGCTTTTCGACTTACGGTGAACGCGGAACATTTGATTTAGGGCGTGCGCTTGGCACCTTTCTTACCCTGCCTTTCTGCGTCGGTCTTCGAGGCCCTCTTGGTGTTGGAAAAACGGTGATGGTCAAAGGTATCGCCGATGGGTTGGGTATAAAAGATACCGTGACGTCCCCGACCTACACTTTCTGTAGGGAGTATAGGGATGGCGGCCGTAAACTCACGCATATTGATTTATATCGAATCGATAATGTAGATGATCTAGAGTCGATTGGTTGGTTGGATCTCGTGCTCGAGGCAGACATTCTGGTTGTTGAGTGGATTGAGCGAGCTGCAGGATACCTGCCTCGTGACTGGATTGACGTTGAGCTAGTGCTTGCTGGGGGTGACAAACGAAGTGCAACGTTTCGTTCCCACGGGAGAGATTCCAGGCAGATCCTGACTCAATTAGAGACTAGTTGCGTGGGACACAGATGATCGTCGTTATCAATACAGCATTTCACGAATCGGTGATTGGTGTGGGTGATGGTGGACAGCTATTGGGATTCGCTGGAGATTCAGGATGGCCTGCAGAATTGGACAAGCTTCTGGCGTCGGCGCTCTGCCGTGCGGGAATGAAGGTGATGGACCTCTCCACGCTTAATGCGGTTGCCGTTGTGACGGGGCCAGGCAGGTTTGGTTCGGTGCGTGGTGGTATCGCCTACGCGAAGGGATTGGCGTTAGCTCGCAATGTTCCTTTGATTGGTGTACCAGCTGTCGCTCTGGTTGGTGCGATTGAAAAACGTAGCGCTGTGATTGTCTTGCCGGCTGGTCGGGATCGCTGGTACGTGGCTTCAGTTCATGATCAGGACGCGTTCCGCTTAGCCCACGCTACCGAGTTGGACCAAGTATTGGCGTCCGATGAAATCGTGGTTGGTCCAGTGGACCGAACGCTTGCTGGGGTTCTAGAGAGCGCTGGACGGCAAACGCACTGTGTTACAGCCTTTGACGCGCTATGTGAGATGCTCAAGCTCACAGTTTTACGGGTGTTTAAAGGGTGTGGTCCAGCCACGGTGGGGGCTAATCCTCTCTATGTGCAGCCACCGACGACCGCGATGAATGCCACCAGCAGTTTCTTAGTGAATTCAGATGGGTGACGAAGTCTTTTCCATTGAACCGATGAGACTCCAAGATCTTGATCAGGTCCGTCGCATAGAGCGAGCATCGTTCCCGTCACCGTGGCCGCGTAACGCCTACCGACGTGAGATATTGAACAATGCGCGAGCCCGCTATCTCGTGGTTCGCAGCTTGGATGGTTTGGGTGAAGTCGATGCTCCTCGGACTCCGCGATTTCCGTTTTCACTCCTGTCATTTTTGAATTCAGGGGCCTCTGACATTGTTGCCTATGCTGGCATTTGGATCATGATGGAAGAAGCCCATATCACTACGATTGCGACAGATCCTGATTACCGACGTCGTGGTCTTGGTGAACTCCTCATCGTGGAAATGGCCAAATTGGCGATCACGGAAAAAGTCGAGCAACTCACCCTTGAAGTACGCATGAGTAATGAGGCTGCCCAGATGCTGTATCGGAAGTATGGATTCTCAGACGGCGGTATACGGCCTCGGTATTACAGCGATGATTTTGAGGATGCTTTAATCATGCGCAGTGAAAATCTCGACAGTATGAATTTTAAGGCACGGGTTGTATCCGCAGAAGAGGACCTTAGCCGACGTTTGAGGTGGGTCTCATGTCTGTGAAGAGTGATGATCCGACGTGGATTCTTGCAATTGAGAGTTCATGTGACGATACGTCGGTAGCTGTGTTGCGTGACGGCGTTACGTTGGTGGCAAATGTGAATCAAACGCAAGCTGCAACGCACGCCGCCTACGGAGGAATCGTTCCTGAAGCAGCTTCGCGCATTCACGCTGAGGCTATCGATGTAGTTTGTCAGGCTGCTGTTGAGCAGGCTGAGGTTCCTATGGTGGATTTTTCAGCGGTGGCTGTAACGATTGGCCCCGGCCTTCCGGGTTCTTTGTTGGTGGGCCTCGAATTTGCACGGGGTTTGGCGCAAGGGTTAGATGTTCCGCTCATTCCCGTGAACCATCTCGAAGGGCACGTTGCTGCTGCGTGGTTGAATGCCGATCCCCCTCCCCAATTTCCTGCAATCGCATTGATTGTGTCTGGCGGGCACACTGAGCTCGTGAAGGTTCAGGCCCGCGGCCAATATTCTGTCCTCGGTCGTACTCGTGATGATGCGGCCGGTGAAGCATTTGACAAGGTTGCGCGCATGCTAGGGCTAGGGTTTCCAGGCGGTCCGGCGATTGAGATGGCCGCTTCTCAAACAAAGACCTCACCATTTGAGTTGCCACGGGCCTGGATCAAGGGGACAAGCGACTTTAGCTTTAGCGGATTGAAGAGCTCGGTGCGTCGATTGCTCGAAGACAGTCTGGGTCCCGACGAAATTGAGAATATTGTGTCTGATTCGGTTGGCGATGGTTTCTCAGAAAATGACCCCGGATTTGTAAGTCAAGTGGCCCTAGCGTTTGAAGAGGCCGTTGTCGATGTTCTTGTAACCAAGACAGTTGCTGCTGCCTGTAGCCACCAGGTTGATTCGATCATTGTTACAGGGGGAGTTGCTGCAAATTCGCGGTTGAGACGGAAGATGCGCTTGTCCGCTCCCGTCTCTCTGCATGTTCCGGATCCGGTGTACTGTACAGATAATGCAGCGATGATTGGAATGGCTGGAGCCTGGGCACTCGCACGTGGGGATTTTGGTGAGAAGCCATTGTCGATCGAACCAAGTCTCCAGCTATCTTGACTGTCCCTGTCCTCGTGCATAATTGCTACGGTCAGCGCGAGTTACTTTGGGATTGCCTATCGCACGTAGAGCGGTATTGCTATGTGTACCGCGTGTTGTGTTTTTCGACCGTATCCGATTAACGAAACGTAGCGTATGAATCTTTAGTGCTTGAAGTGACGTTCGTCTACGAACACTAAAATTCCATCGTGTTTGTCGACGGCGTCGACAACTTCTTGATCTCGAATCGAGCCTGCGACCGATACGATTGCGCGAACTCCGGCATTCAATGCGGCCTCCGGGCCGTCAGTGAACGGAAAGAAGGCGTCGGAAATCAAGTACGCGTTTTGTGCCGTTGGTCCAGCTTGCTCGATGGCATGTCGAACCGCATTAACCCGGTTTACTTGTCCGCTGCCTAGACCAATCATCCTATTCTCATTAACCAGAAGGATCGCATTGGATTTCACGTGCCGGATAGCGCGTAACCCGAATCGAAGTTGTGCTAGATCCTCGTCGTTAGGTTGCTTCTGGCTCACGATTTGCATCTCAAGATCGTCATCTGGGCTGTGGTCAGGTGTTTGGACCAAGTAGCCTCGATCCATGCCCCACACATGTGCTGCCTCGAAGTGCATGGGGTGTCGGAGACTGTCAGTATTCCAGCGCATAATTCTAAGGTCTTTGCGTCGCTTGAGTTGACGTAGAGCCTCAGGAGCATAATCGGGTGCAACCAGCACGTGGTACATGTGTCCCTTCATGACTCTGACCGTTTCGAGTTCTACTCGCCGATTGAATCCAACGATGCCGCCAAAGGCTGAAACTGGATCGGTCTCCCGAGCGCGGGCGTACGCCTCAACCTGCGACGTCGGATGGACGGCTAAACAGCAGGGAATCGTGTGTTTGATGATTGATACAGCAACGTCGTCAAAATCGTTCGCTGAGGCCCATGCAGCTTGCAGGTCAAGTACGTTGATGTAGGAAAGGTCCATGCCATGGAGTTGTTCTAAGGCGGGTAAGCCTGATGTTCCGAGTTCCAACGCACCGGCCGCATAGAACGCTCCCGGCTGATGTGGGTTTTCACCGTAGCGAAGATTTTGGATCTTTCTAAGGGGGATTGTCAGAAGGTCGGGGAAATCGTCACCGATTTCCAACTGCAGTTGTGCGGCAATGTGGGCGTCATAGAAAGAAGTTGCCGCGAAAGCTTTAGCCGCAAGTTCGCGCCGCAGGTATGTCGTGTCTGTGTTTTTGGCTAGGGCCTCGAGCACTCTTGGGTAGTCTGTGGGGTCAACGAGGATCCAAACATCCTCGTGGTTCTTTGCCGCCGCTCGAATGAGAGCCACGCCACCGATATCAATGTTTTCGATGAGTTCAGTTCGGTCTACCTGGTTAGCGACGGTGGAAGCGAATGGATAGAGATTGACGGCAATTAGGTCGAATGTTTTCAAATCATGGGCGGACAGTTCGGCCATATGTGTGGCCGAGTTCCGGCGTGCCAAGATCCCTGCATGGATTGCTGGGTGTAAGGTTTTTACCCGGCCATCAAGCATTTCTCGGGCTCCAGTCACGTCTTCTACCGCTTGTACCGAAATACCTGACGCGGCGATCATCTCCGATGTGCCTCCGGAGGCGACAAGTTCCCACTTGAGTGCGTCGAGTCCAGCGGCTAACTCTTCGAGACCGGTTTTATCGAAAACGCTGATTAGCGCACGTTGTTGGGCCATAAGGCTTGACTTACCCCCGAATCCACGCTGACATTCCCATGGTTTATGGTCACGTGGTTAGTTGCGAACCACTGTAAGGCAATCGGATATATTCGATGTTCCTGTTTAAGGATCCTTGCTGATAGGGATTCGACGGTGTCTTTGGCCATCACAGGTACAGCCGCTTGGGCCACGATAGGCCCCGCGTCAACGATAGCGGTCACGAGATGGACCGTGCAGCCACTAATCTTGACGCCAGCGCGAAGCGCTTCTGCTTGGGGTTCTGGTGCAATTCCTCCACCGAATGCTGGTAGTAGTGATGGATGAATGTTGAGTATTCGGTTGGGATATTCAGAAAGGATAGATGGGCGAAGGATTGCATTAAATCCCGCTAACGCAATAAATTCCGTGTTGGCAGCTCGTAGCAGTTCCAGCATTCGTTCTTGTTGGTCTTGGCGGGAGGCGAATTGTTCTCGAGGCACTACGTACGAAGTGACATTGTGTTTGTATGCGACATCGAGTGCTCCAGCATCTCCACGATCACAGATTAAAGCTGTCACTCGCGCAGTGAGTGTGCCCTGCTCCACCGCGTGAAGAATTGCTTCAGCATTTGATCCACGTCCGGAAGCCATAATTGCGAGGTTCATGGGAGTCCGGCTAGTTCGACTGGTACATCTCGACGCTCGACAATTTCACCGATACGAACCGAACCTGAAAACTCGGCCAATAGATTGTGCGCTGTTTCTGAAGCAACGATAAAGATTGCGCCGACACCCATGTTGAAGACACGAAACATCTCATCGTTCGTGACACGCAATTCGTTCGTGATGGCATCGAAGATTGGAAGTGTCGGTAGTGCTTTTGTGTTAATTATGGCGGTGGCGGTAGGAGGTAGTACCCGTGCGAGGTTTTGTGCGATTCCTCCCCCGGTAATGTGTGCAGCGATTCGGGTCCCCTGCATGGCAAACGCTGTTAATAACTCGTTGACATAGGACAAATGTGGAGCAAGCAATGCCTCTTCTAGCGTTTGATCACCGATGAGCGTGTTGCGGTCAAGGAGAGCTGTTAGTTCCCGCGCCAGACTATAGCCATTTGTGTGAGGTCCGCTTGATGGTAGACCAATACAGACGTCACCAGGCTTTACGGACGATCGGTCTGGGATTTGGCTAGTTTCAGCCACACCAAGCGCAACACCTACAGAATCGTATCTTCCAGGGGCATAAGTGTCTGGCATGAGTGCTGTTTCTCCGCCCACTAGCGAAACGTTCGCAGCGCGGCAGGCGCTAGCCATACCATCAACCAGACTGGCAAGGACATCTGGGTCCATGTGACTTGCTGCGACATAGTCGAGAAAAGCGATCGGTCGCGCATTTTGCACGGCGATATCATTGAGACAGTGCGACACGAGGTCCTGTCCGGCGGTCTCCGGTCGTCCCCATTCGATCGCGAGATGAAGTTTAGTTCCTACGCCGTCGATACTCGCGACCAGGGCTGGCTCGACGAATCCTGAAGGTATTTGGACGGCACCACCAAACGCTCCAAAAGCGCTGAGTGTGAGATTCGTGGTAGTCGAATCTATCGCATGCTGGAGTCTCGATTTAGCTCGATCTGCCAGGTCCAGATCAACCCCAGCGGTTGTGTAGGCGGGTTTATTATCATTCCGCATGCGGATATCCCGTTTACGTTTTGCCCGGCGTAGTCTCGGAGCGTTCGATCGTGTCCTCTCTGGGGAAGACCATAGCTGTCTGATGGTTTTGTGGCCGTTCAAGAAGAAACTTATCGAAGCTAAGCTGGATATCAATCGGATAACTATGAGTGAAGCAGCCTAGGCATAGTCGATCGGCTGATTGTCCAATCGCCGTCACAAGATTTTCTTTTGCGAGATAGCCGAGGCTGTCTGCACCAATGCTTTCGCAAATCTTTTCTTCGTCCTGT
Source organism: uncultured Chloroflexota bacterium (assembly GCA_964422795.1). Taxonomy (GTDB): domain Bacteria; phylum Chloroflexota; class UBA11872; order UBA11872; family UBA11872; genus UBA11872. The sequence goes on along the minus strand of CAYRCL010000025.1, from coordinate 28,152 downwards.
TCGTGGGCTATTAATTCTTCAGGGTCAGGGATATCGATCCCAAGGAAGCATGGCCATCGGATGGGCGGTGAGGTGATCCGGACGTGCACTTCTGCCGCCTGTCCTTGCTCTCGCAATAAGCGAACCAAGGAGGCTTGAGTTGTGCCTCGAACGATTGAGTCGTCAACCATCACCACACGTTTGTTACGGGTGATTTCTGGGAGTGCGCTGAACTTTAATCGCACCCCAAGCTTTCTTAAGCGTGGCGTCGGGTTGATAAATGTTCGCCCTATATAGCGATTTCGTACGAACCCGTCGGCATACGGAAGACCCGATTCTTCTGCGTAGCCGGTGGCGGCTGCAATGGCGGAATCTGGAACGCCGACGACTAAGTCCGCATCGACCGGATACTGGCGGGCAAGGTTTCGTCCCATCTGGCGACGAACGGCGTGAACGCTAGATCCATCGACTACAGAATCGGGTCTCGAAAAATAGATGTATTCGAAAGCACATGTTGCATGACGCTGTGGCAATTCCACGTGGATAGATCGAAGTCCGTCGTGGTCGATAACGACGATTTCTCCAGGAAGGATGTCACGCTCGTATCGTGCACCGATAGCATCCAACGCACAGGTTTCTGACGCTATGACCCATGTGCCGTTGCTTTTGCCTAAGCTAAGTGGCCGATTCCCCATCCCATCTCGAACTGCGATGAGCTGGTTAGGTGTAGCAATTGTGAGGCAGAAGGATCCGGATAGGCGCGGAACTACATGGCGCACACGATCTACAACGGTGGCGCCCGGAGCAGCAGCAATTAAATCCGCGATTACAGCAGAGTCAGTGGTAGCTGCTTCTTCAGCAGCGTTTAAGTTGGTCTCGTCACGTAGAGCTAGTGCATTGACGATGTTCCCATTGTGTCCAAGCGCTATTGGTCCAATGTCAGTAGTTCTTATAACAGGCTGGATGTTTGAGCTATTGCTTGACCCAGCAGTCGAATATCTGCAATGCCCGATTGCGAGATGACCCTTCAGGCGAGCTAATCGGTGATCGGAGAATACGCGCGAGACCAAACCCATACGACGCTCTGCATGCATCCGCTCACCATCACCGACTGCGATGCCCGCGCTTTCCTGACCACGATGTTGGACGGCGAATAGAGCAAAATAGGTTTGGATCGCGGCGTCCGTAGTGTCACCGTATACGCCAATAACCCCGCATGCCTCACGGAGCCGAGGTGGCCCGCCAGGCCCAGCAGGTTCATAGGTCGGTCCCAATCTCAGTGGCAGATTAGGTAGTCCAACTTGTGCCTCCCGGGAAGACATTTTATCTATGTGATGTGTTTCCCGCGAGTGCTCGCTGGAGACCATTCGTCCAGGCTGATTCTGCTTCGAGTAAGGAGATATCAATAGGGCCGATTTGTAGACGCTTTCCACCCACGGTCCCAATTGGTTGGAAGGGTACCGTGGCATTCTTTGCAGCTACCGCGATGTCAAAACCAACGTCTTTCGAGTAGCTCACAACAACGCGGGAATGCGCTTCTCCGAAGAGGGTTGCGTCTAGACGACCATCAAGAGGAAGGTTAGCTGCACGAACCCCAAGCCCGTTAGCAAACGCTGATTCAGCGAGAGCGATCGCCAATCCCCCGTCGGAACAATCGTGAGCTGATGCAAGTAGCTGTGATGCAATAAGTTCCCGGATTAGCAGCTGAAGCGCGTATTCCTGGTCGAGATCAAGAGTTGGTTTTCCGGCCACCAAGCCATGTGATATGGATAGATACTCGCTGCCATCAATTGCCGGCTGGCCCGAACCAAGTATGGCTATTTCATCTCCTGGTTGGGTGAAGCCCATGTCACAACGCAGGTCGATGTTGTCGAGTAATCCAAGCATTCCGACAATTGGCGTTGGCCAGATCGCTTCGCCATCTGTTTCGTTGTACAGGCTTACGTTTCCGCTTATAACAGGGGTCTGAAGCATGGAACTTGCAGCTGCTATTCCATCGATAGCTTGTGAGAGCTGGTAGTAGGCAACGGGCTGTTCGGGGGATCCGAAGTTTAAGCAGTTCGTAAGCGCGATCGGTGTCGCACCAGTACAGGAGACATTGCGGGATGCCTCTGCGACCGCGGCGGCTCCTCCTACGAACGGATCTAGGAAGGTTGTTCGTCCGTTTCCGTCGGTTGCTAATGCAACAGCCTTAGATGTGCCTTTAACTCGAATCAATGCTGCATCACCGCCGGGGCCTATTATGGTGTTGGTTCCGACCATGTGATCGTACTGGCGATATATTGGTTGCCGGCTTGCGATGTTGGGAGATGCAAGCAATTCAACAAAGGCTGTTGTTGCATCCACGACATCGGGAAGAGTATTCGCCTCAAATGAACCAACTTCGTCCAGATAGGATGGACGGGTGAGGTCAAAAGTGTATGTTGGAGCGTTGATCAGCATGTCGATTGGTAGGGACGCTACATTTACATCACCGTCGAACACTTCTAGGTTTGGGTGATCAATGACTTCCCCGATCACATCGCTGTGTAGACCCCACTGCGCGAAGATGGCTTGTATGTCGGTTGTTCGGCCAGGTTTGGCTACGACGAGCATTCGTTCCTGACTCTCACTTAGCATGAGTTCATATGGTGTCATCGCGTCTGCGCGACGTGCTATTTGATCAACCCGTATTGATACGCCTGTACCACCGCGTCCTGCTGATTCCACTGATGAGCTGGTCAATCCTGTCGCCCCAAGATCCTGTAAAGCGACAATTGCTCCGGTCTGAAGAGCTTCGAGGCATGCTTCGAGAAGAAGCTTCTCCATGAATGGGTTTCCGACTTGCACCACGCCGCGATGTGATGCCTCTGGGTCGTCCACAGATGCAAATGTGGCTCCGTGGACCCCATCACGCCCTGTATCAGCTCCGACAAGAATTAACTCGTTTCCGGGTCCAGCAGCAGCCGCGCTGGTGAGGTTTTTGTGTTCGATTAGGCCCACGCACATTGCATTAACGAGCGGGTTGCCGCGATAACAAGCTGCAACAGCAACCTCGCCACCAACAGTCGGAACACCCATGCAATTCCCGTACCAGCCGATTCCTCCGATGATTCCGTTTGCTAGATAGCGGCCCCGATTGTTGTCTAATGGTCCAAACCTCAAACTATCTAGCAGGGCGATGGGTCGTGCACCCATGGTGAAGATGTCTCGAAGGATTCCACCTACACCGGTAGCGGCTCCTTGGAATGGTTCTACAGCGCTGGGGGGGTTGTGACTCTCGATCTTCATAACGATCGCTAACCCATCACCAATGTCGACCGCACCGGCATTCTCCTCGCCTGGCCCAATCAAAACCTGAGAACCGTCACGTGGTAGGCGGTTTAGGAGGGGGCGTGAGTGCTTGTATCCGCAGTGCTCGCTCCACATACCACCAATGATTCCCAACTCGATGTTGTTTGGAGGGCGAGCCAATTGTTCTTTGGCCTGCTCATACTCAGCGTGTGTTAGGGCGACTTCTCGGAGATCATCATCACTGGGTGGCGAATGATCACTCTGTGTTGTCAAGCGCTGGCTCCGGACAGAAGTGATTCCCAAACAGTTAACCCGTCCATGCTTCCCAAGACAGATTCAGATGCGCGCTCGGGATGGGGCATCATCCCAACTATGTTGCGATCGACATTGCAGATTCCAGCGATGTCATCAAGCGAACCATTGGGGTTGGAATCCGGCGATCGAATGCCTTCGGCCGTTGTGTATCGGTATACGACCTGGTCGTTGTCGTGCAATCTTGCTAATCCTTCGTCGTCAATAACGTAATTACCTTCACCATGTGCAATTGGGAGTCGTAACACGTGTCCGGATTTGCTCGACGAGCTAAATGGGGTTTTCGTGGAGTCGACGCGCACATGGGTCCATTCACAGCAGAATTTTGTGCTCGTGTTAGGGAGCATTGCTCCTGGTAACAGATTGGATTCGAGGAGAATCTGGAATCCATTGCATATACCAAGGAGGGGCCGTCCACGTTCGGCATGGTCACGTACGGCAGCCATGATTGGAGAATGAGCGGCCATGGCACCGGATCGTAGGTAATCACCATGGCTGAATCCGCCTGGAAGAACGATTATGTCCGTATCGGGGATGGACGTGTTGCCATGCCATGCGTACTGCGCGTTCATCCCAGAGATTTCGCTTAGAACATGGAGCGTATCCGCGTCACAGTTACTACCGGGGAATACCACGACAACTACGTTCACGAGTTGGGTTCGGCGGATTTGGAAACATAGGTCAAGTCTTCGATTTCAAAAGACTCGATGATGGGGTTTGCAAGAAGTTTCGTGCACATAGCTTCTAAGGACTTGTGAGCTGCAGTTGGTTCGGACGCGACCAGATCAATTGTGATGATCTTGCCAATCCGTACATCATGAACTTCTTCGAATCCAAGCTCATGCAAACTGCTTCGGACCGTTAGACCCTGCGGGTCGTTTATGCCGACGTTTAACTGGACAGCGATGCGTGCTCTGAACAAATCCCTTATCACGTGGTTAGAAGATCCCGGATTTCTCGATAACGGGCAGCTGTACGATTGACGACGTCAGAGGACACACGTGGTATCGGAGGTTCTCGGTTCCAGTCGATCTCAATCAGGTGGTTACGAACAATTTGTTTGTCAAAGCTTGGAGGTGACATGCCAGTTTTGTATTCGTCAATTCCCCAGAACCGAGAAGAGTCCGGAGTGAGAATTTCATCGATGAGGGTGATCTCTCCGCCTACATATCCAAATTCGAATTTAGTATCTGCCACGATGATCCCGCGCTCTTTTGCATAATCGCGTCCAAATTCATACACGGCGATAGTAAGTTCACGCAATCGATCGGCTGCATCTCCCACTATTTCACGCATGGCTTCGAAGCCGATGTTTTCGTCGTGGCCAGTTTCCGCTTTAGTTGATGGAGTGAATAGAGTTTCAGGGAAGGGCTCGGCCTCGAGCATTCCTGGCGGGAGTGCGATACCACAGATTGCTTGCTCACGCTGGTAATCTACCCATCCAGATCCTGTAATGTATCCACGTGCTACACATTCTGCGTCGATACGATCAGCCTTGTGTACGAGCATGGTGCGTCCACGCAGAATCTCACGATGAGGCTTGACCTCAGGTCCCATTGCGTCGACATCCGTCGTGATCAAGTGATTCGGCACAATATGTTTGGTTATGCCAAACCAATGCTCAGACATTGAGGTGAGAACTTCGCCTTTTCCTGGGATGGGATCGGGAAGGACGTGGTCGAACGCGGATATCCGGTCCGTTGTTACGATCAATAATTGATCGCCGAGGTCGTAGATATCTCGGACTTTCCCACGGTTTAAAAGCACTAATCCTGGCAGGGATGTTTCAGTTACGGTGTCGGTAGCGATGAGGTGGCCTCCGTTGTTGATGTTTCATTCGATTCATTCGTATCGGGAATGTTCATGCGTTTAAAGGCGGAATCGATCCATTGCAGGTGAGGGTCTGGGCTGAAAACTGCTGCTATTTCCTCCGGTGTTAATAGCGTCTGGATCGTATCGTCATTCAGAATTGCGGACTTGAAATTTCCACCGTTATCCCATGCGTTCAGTGCATGCGTTTGTACACGTTCGTACGCGTCTTGTCGGGACAGACCAGCTTGGACTAGTGCCAGCATTACACCCTGTGAATAGATGAGGCCACCGGTCATCTCCACATTTTCGGCCATCCGTTTGGGATAAACCCGCATTTCACGGGCAATGCTTGTGAACAACCACAACATGTAATCCAAGGCAATGCAGGCGTCCGGCAAAATCACGCGTTCTGCGGAGGAGTGGCTGATATCACGTTCGTGCCAGAGTGTGACATTCTCCAAGGCGACTTGTGCATGCGCACGAAGTACGCGCGCAAGACCGGAGATGCGTTCGAGACGCGATGGATTGCGTTTGTGTGGCATGGAGGATGACCCGTGGCGACCAATCTCGAACGGTTCCTCAACCTCACGGATTTCGGTTCGTTGCAGCGATCGGAGTTCGGTTGAAAATTTGTCCAGCGAGCTAGCGATCTGTGCCATTGCCGATACGAAATGCGCGTGGCGATCACGCTGCACAATTTGATTTGATACTGGTGCGACTGCAAGTCCCAAAGATTTACAGGTCCATTCCTCGACTTGTGGTGGAACATTGGCGTGCGTTCCTACCGAACCTGAGATTTTCCCTACTGTGATGCTGGTCCGTGCATGATCAAAGCGTTCTCGATGTCTCCGGATTTCGTCGACCCATAGCAGCAACTTCAAACCGAATGTGATCGGCTCAGCATGTACCCCATGGCTTCGACCAATCATAAGCGTGTATTTGTGCGTAATTGCTTGGTAAGTCAACGCCTCCTCAAGCGCACTAAGCCGTTCAGCAATCAAGATGGCAGAGTCTGCGAGTTGAAGTGCGAGGCCGGTGTCGAGTACGTCGCTCGATGTGAGACCGAGGTGCAACCATCGTGATTCGGGGCCCACCGACTCGGCGAGTGCGTCCACAAATGCGTTCGTCTCATGGTCGTTTACTTTTTCGAGCTCATCGATTCGCTCGAGAGTGAAGGATGCGGCCATGAGTTTCACAGCGTCATCTTTGGGGATTCGGCCTTCACGTGCCCATGCGTTCACTGCTGCGAGTTCAACATCTTGTTGTTTTTCGAAGTAAGCCTGGCGGTTCCATATGGTGGCCATCTCGGGTCTCGAATAACGTGGAATCATGTGGAATGTCCAACGACAGCGGTTGTGACTTTCGAATCCTCTATTTGAGCGATGTCAGTTCGCATTTGAATATCCCGAAAGGTGATTTGTTGCGCTATTTGATACGCCTCGGTTCGAGCTGTCATGACATCGTTCCCCCGTCCTACTAATCCGAGCACACGGCCACCATTAGTGTAAAACCCATCGGCGCGCCGCTGGGTGGCCGCGTGGAAGACAAGGGTGTTGTCGGGAAGGTTCTCGAGGCCGTGGATGCGGTGACCGGCCTCATATGAACCGGGATATCCACCGGAGGATAGGACTACACAAACGGCGGCAGAGCCATCGGGTTCTATCACCGTCCTATCCAAGGTTCCATCAATCGCAGCCTCGATTGCCGAAACAAGATCGCCTTGGGATGTTGTGAGGATTACTTGTGCCTCGGGATCTCCAAAACGAACATTAAATTCGATCACGATCGGACCATCGGTAGTGAGCATCAAACCCGCATACAGCACGCCGGTGAACGGTGATCCAGCTGCTGCAGTTGCATCGAGAGTAGGTCCAATGATGGTGTCTTCAATTTGCTTTATTAGGACTGGTGTAGCGTCGGAAACTGGTGTGTATGCGCCAACTCCTCCAGTGTTGGGTCCATTATCATCGTTGTACGCGCGTTTGTAGTCCCGCGCTGATCCGAGAATCTTGAAATCGGTTCCCGAGCAGACTGCGAAAACAGATAACTCTGGACCAACACAGCGGTCTTGAATTACGACTGAGGCTCCAGATTCTCCAAAGAGGCGTTTTACCATGATTTTGTCGACGGCCGCATGTGCCTCTTGAGCATCGTCGCAGACAAGTACACCTTTACCCAATGCGAGTCCGTCTGCCTTGATGACGAGGGGTTGATTGCGGTGCGTGATGTATGCGTGAGCAGACTCAGGGTTGTCAAATGCAGATGACTTGGGTGTTGGAATTCCGCAACGTTCTAGTAATTGGCAGGTCCATGCTTTACTTGCTTCAAGACGCGAAGCAGCCGCACTGGGACCAAAAGCCCGAATTCCAGCGGTTGCCAGGTGGTCTACAAGACCGAGCGCACTTGGGGCTTCGGGGCCAACGATTACTAGATCAGGTTTGTTGTCCGTTGCCCATTGCAGGAGCCCGCTGAGGTCGGTTGGTTCTATATGAATCAGTTGGGCAATGTCACCAATACCAGCATTCCCGGGGGCGCAGAAAATTTCCGCATCGGGACGATCTTTGTGCGCTCGCCAACACAGGGCATGTTCACGGCCACCCCCGCCCACGACCAATATTTTCATTCCCATTCGATTGTTCCAGGTGGTTTGGGCGTAATGTCATAAACCACGCGTGTTACATCTGGGACTTCGTTGACAATCCGTGAAGAAACTCGTGCGAGCACGTCATGAGGGATCCTTGCCCAATCTGCCGTCATGAAATCGTCGGTAGTTACTGCACGAAGTCCAACGAGGTGTCCATAAGCGCGTCCATCACCCATTACGCCAACAGTACGAACGCCGGGGAGCACAGCAAAGTACTGTGACAGTTGGTTTTCTCGAGCGGTTTGGTCCAGTTCGGTGCGTAGAATGGCGTCGGCCTGTTGCAAAAGTTGGATCTTTGAAGCGGTGACCTCGCCAACGATGCGTACAGCAAGTCCCGGACCCGGGAATGGTTGGCGCCACACTAGCTCATTCGGCAATCCGAGGGCACGTCCGAGGGCACGGACTTCATCCTTGAATAGTTCACGAAGCGGTTCTACAAGCTCGAACTTAAGGTCATCAGGAAGGCCGCCGACATTGTGGTGGCTTTTGATCACATCAGCTGATCCGAAAATGCCACCACTCTCAATTACATCGGGATAGATCGTGCCCTGCGCGAGGAAGTGTGCGTCCTCGATTTTCGATGCTTCACGCTCAAAAATACGTATGAAGCGTTCGCCAATGACTTTCCGTTTTTGTTCTGGGTCGGTGATTCCAGAAAGCGCATCGATGAACTCACGGGAGGCATCGACGGTGATGAGTTGCATATCGAATCCACTTCGGAATGCTGTTTGTATCTCGTCGATCTCGTTTAAACGAAGTAATCCTGTATCGATGAGAACTGCTGTCAACTGTTCACCAATTGCACGCTCAATTAGAGCTGCGGTGACCGAACTGTCTACCCCTCCACTGAGTCCACAAATCACGCGTCCATCACCGACTTGATTCCGAATTTTCGTTACGCTGTTAGTAAGGATTGAATCTGGTGTCCAATCCCGACAACACCCACACATGTCGATCACGAAATTCCGAAGTAGTTCGTTACCGTGTTGTGTGTGGTGGACTTCTGGATGAAACTGTAGCGCAACAATATTGTTGTCGTTTCCCATCGCAGCTATAGGTGATTTAGGAGTCTTGGCGATGGATCTGAAACCAGGAGGAACTGAAGCGACTATGTCGCCGTGGCTCATCCAAACATCAATTTCGTTGGGCAGGCCGCGGAATATTGCATGTTCTGATGGGGAAACTCGGGCTCGAGCTGGACCGTACTCGCGGTCCTTCGCTGGTTCAACAGTTCCGCCCAGTGTGTGACTAAGAATCTGCATTCCGTAACAAATGCCGAGTATTGGAACGCCAGCATCCAACACTGAAGTTGGGAGCTGAGGCGCTTTGGAATCATAGACGCTGGTAGGGCCTCCAGAGAGAACAATGCCACGTAGTTTTGGGGTGTTGAGAGCATCTGCTTGATCACAGGGCGTGACGAGGGCTCGAACACCAATCTCGCGTATTCGGCGAGCAATTAGCTGAGTGTATTGGGCACCAAAATCTAAGACTACGATTGTCTCGTTGTCGCTATCCGCAGTTGCTCGGTGCTGCTCCGGTATCTGAGTGCTCAGGGCCATGGTCTTGCGTCTCGATGCTGAGTGCGCGCGAGCCCCGGATGACCGTGGAGGACGGTCCGTGCGCAGAGATGCGCGCCGTCCACGCCTATCGTCCCTCCCGTAGTGTTGAGCCCAGCATCATGTTCGACTGGCGCACAGCGTCGTATGGAGTATACGAATTTGCAAGACTGGAGAATCAGGAGGCTGAATCCCGATATATAGCACCTTGGTTTGACGTCGATACCACATAGGTCTCGCATCGGACATCGGCATCCACAGCAACGTCGACCATTGCTCCAGCAATGCGCATAGTTCGGTCTGGTGGTGTGAAAGCGATGATGGTTGGTCCTGATCCGCTTAAGGCTGCACCGTAGGCTCCGTGCGTTCGGGCAGCGGCAAGACTCGGATTGAGGATCGGATTGAGGATCTCTCGATATGGTTGGTGTAGAAAATCTTCCGTTGCAATTGCAAGAAGGTCATAGCGCATGGTTTGAAGGGCGGCGATCAACATTGCAGCACGAGCGATGTTAGCTACAGCGTCAGTATGCTTCACGGCGGATGGCAGTATCGATCGTGCCTTGGCGGTGGAAACGCGATAGCTGGGTACGAGAAGCACGATTCCAATATCAGAAGGGAATGGGACTCTAAGTGAATGCAGATCTGTGTTGGTTTTTACTGTTAGCACAAGTCCACCGAACAACGCGGCTGCCACGTTGTCTGGATGCCCCTCGATTTCTGTTGCTCTGCGGAGCAATTCGTCGTTGTCATAACCAAGTTCAAATGCTCGGTTGGCTGCTACGAGCCCACCTACGATTGCGGCTGCCGATCCGCCCAGGCCACCTACAGGTGGTATTTCCCTCCGTGCCTTGAGTCGATAAGTCCCTGTTCCGGTGGGTGCCAAAGATTTGAATGCGCGGAATGCGAGGTTGCGCTTCGTATCACGCGGCACGTGGCTCGAAAATTTTCCTGTTGCCTCAATAATGTCGCGGTCTGCAGGCCTAAAGAGGTACTCATCGCGAAGGCCAACTGCCAATCCGAATACGTCGAACCCAGCGCCCAGGTTGGCGGATGATGCCGGCACAGAAACGTGCACTTCGATGTTCACGGCCTCCGCACGCTACGTGATCGGTGCGATGCAAGCGTTCCAGGAACAAGTTGAACCGATTGTTGTCGGTATGGTGCAGCCAAGCGATGCGAATGAACGCTGAGGAGTATGCCAATCGACATGAGAGTCGTTATAAGCGAATTCTTACCAAAGCTGACGAGCGGAAGTGTGATCCCGGTCACTGGCATTAGTCCCACGTTCATCCCGATATTCACGAATGACTGGGCGAACAACATTGTTGCTACTCCGATCGCTAGAAGTTGGCCGAATGAGTCCCGTGCACGTAATCCAATCATCACCGCTTGCATAATCAATATTGTGAAGAACATCAATACCCCGAGTGTTCCGATCAGGCCGAGCTGTTCTCCTAGCATTGCGAAGATAAAATCAGTGTCACGGACACGCAAAAATTCCAGTTGTGATTGTGTGCCCATGCCGATCCCCTGACCGAACCATCCTCCCGAACCTATCGATATACGTGCTTGCAGTACGTTGTAGCCGGAGCCTAGAGGGTCGTTGGTTGGATCGAAGAATGTAACGAGACGTTCACGCATATAGCCTTGCGCAAAAAACCATCCGAAGGGGAATGCCGCTAGACTCACGACCATCGGCGCCAGCAAGTGCCACCAGCGTGCTCCTGCCACGAAAACCATTGTTGTCCAAATGGCTGCGAACACGAGCGATGTTCCGAGGTCGGGTTCCAGAAAGATTAGGGCCATGGGAATAAGCATGACCCCCAAGCTTGCCAGCACTGTACGGATTGATTGCATCGACGCATTCCGTTCGGATAGGTGTTTTGCAAAAAAGACGATGGCTGCGACCTTCATGATTTCCGACGGCTGAATAACGATTGCGCCCAAGTCGATCCATCGTCTCGCGCCTAAGCTCGTGTCGCCGACCACAAGCACAATCACGAGAGCAATAAGACCAATACCGAACATAGGTAGTGCGATGCCTCGAAGAAGGTCGTAGTCGATCTGCGCCATCGCTAGAGCAACCAAAAGGCCGACCACGCCCAGAACAGCTTGTTGTACGGCCTTGCTGTCAAATCCAGATGTGTCGGTGGCGGTTGTCGTGTTTAGTAGCATGATTCCAATCGCGACTAGGGCGACTGATGAAACAACTGTGGTCCAGTCGATCCGACGTAGGCGCGTTAGGGTCATAGTCGTTGATCCGGTTGAACAAAATCTGGTCGCTCGTGCGGCAGCGGTGGAAGGTCGCCGGTCATGAGGTAGTCCACGATGTCGCGTGCGATAGGGGCAGCGGCAAAGGCACCCTCGCCCCCGTCGCGGACTAGTACTGCGAAGGCATACTCTGGATTTTCAGCTGGAGCGTATCCGGCAAACCAGGCATGGCTCGGTAAGCGGCCTTGTCCATCTCGATCACCGCTGTATTCAGCGGTACCTGTTTTGCCAGCCACCACCGCATAGGCAGAACGAGAACGGCGTCCAGTTCCTGCTTCCCCATTCACTGCCCTATGTAGGCCACGCTGAAGCAGACGTAAATGTGGTTCGCTGATTGGCAGGGTGCTTCGAACCTGTGAGGGGAACCGGTCGACGACGTTTCCATTGCTATCAAGCATGCGGTCAATCAACCTCGGCCGCATGACTCGACCTCTGTTGGCGAGTGCTGCATACATGCTAGCGATTTGTAGCGGCGTAACCTGAACGAGACCCTGTCCAATCGCAGCGTGATAGGTGTCTCCTCGCACCCAGGGTCCCAAGTCTGCGTTACGTTTCCAGTCTGATGTTGGAACTACACCCGAGGCTTCACCGGGGAGGTCAATCCCACTCTGCGAGCCAAATCCGAACTTGCGCTGCAAACTTGCTAGTTGAGGGTTACCAATGCCTGGAAGATCGGTGTATGGGTTTCCACCGGATACGTTGTAGAAGTAGATGTTGCATGACTCAGCTATCGCGCGTTCGAGGTTTACTGGACCGTGGCCTTCTGCAAGCCAGTCGTCAAAAGCCCAGCCATCGGGTAGGACTAGTCGCCCCCCACAAGGGATCGTCTCTTTGGGCAGCACTACTCCATATTTGAGTGCACCACTTGCCGCAACAATTTTGTAAGTCGATCCAGGCGGATACAAGCCAGAAATTGCGTGATTGATCAGTGGCCGACGGATGTCACTGGCGAGCCGCGTGTAATCTTCTGTCGAGATTCCTCTGGCGAAAACGTTGTTGTCATAATCGGGCAGGCTGACCATTGCGACCACGTCCCCATTGTCTGGTCGGAGTACAACGACACAGCCACTGCCCCTCACCCGAAGTGCTAAATGTCGAGCTAGGATTTCTCTGATTGCTCGTTGTTCGTCTACGGCGATGGTCAACACAATGTCGTTTCCAGCGACCGGAGGCGTGAACGAGAGCGCACGCAACTCTCGTCCGAGCGCATCAATTTCAACATCTCTCGCGCCGTCCGCTCCACGCAGTTTGTCCTGCAGGCTTCGTTCGATACCAGTGTGACCTACCTCCGAGTCGAGACGGATGCCACGCTGACGATACTCTTCGACTTCTTCCGCGGGAATCGGTCCGGTGTATCCGAGGATGTGGCCTAGCACATCGCCATGGTTGTACTCGCGCTGAGTGGTGGTGGCTACTGTTATTCCGGGTAGATCATGTCGACGTTCTTCAATCGCAAGAGCGGATTTGCGTGGTATCGCACGCGCTACACGTACAGTCTGGGATGATGCTTGTCGAGCTAAAGCAACCTTGTAACGCAAATCTTCGGTGCGTTCTCCAGTCAATGTCGCTAGGTAGCCTAATATCGGGCCTTCGCGTTCTGGGGGAACTTCGGAAGGGGTTAACCAAACGCTGAAGACAGCGATATTCGTTACCAATTTCTCACCATTACGATCGTAAATAAGACCGCGAATGGGTTGCACTAATTCTGTGCGGGCGTGGTTACGTTTAGCTTGCTCTTGGAATGTTTCTGACTCGACGACCTGAAGTTGCCACAGTCGGCCTGCCAGCGTGGCGTTGCCTGCGAGCACTGCGGCTCCTAAGACGAATGCACGACGCGTGCCATCGAGCGGACGCGTTCCGGCTCCCGGTCTGGCGACAGGGAGTGCGTGTCCTTCGGTACGGTTCTCGGTTTGCTGTGGGTGATTGGCCACGGAGTATCACTGTACGACCTGAAACCGAGGGCTGCTATTCGATCGTCCCAATTTCGTTGATATTCGAGCTAGGGGATAGAGTGCGAGAATTACTCCGGTGTTTACTGCGAGTGCGTGCGGTAGGTGGTCGCGTGCTAGAAGGGTCCAATCGAAGTTCAATCCGTGGAGCTGCATTGCAAGAGTGAACATTGGGTAATAGAGCATTGTTGCGAATGTGCCAGCCAAGACCGCAAAAACTACTGTTACTCGTTCGAAACGTTGTCCCCAGCTACCGGCTAGGTGCACCAACAATGTGAAAATAAAGGCGCTTGTTCCAAGAGGGGCGGCTGAGAAGATATCGACAATAAGGCCGCCTATGAATCCCCAAACCAGTGAGCGAGAGCGATTATCAATCGTTGCGATCGCGATGACTAACATGAGAACGAGTGAGGGATTGGTTCCGAGAATTGGGAAGAATGGTGACACGCATGCTTGGATCACGGCCAAAATTCCTATTAAGGCGACGACACCTAGTCCTCCAGGGGACGGTAGCCAGTTGCGGGGGTCTGATCGATTTAGTCGGAGCGCCATCATTTTGGTCCTGGCGATTGCTCAACAATTATCTGAACGACGTCCAAACGATCTGTGCGAACAAAGGGCTTAAGCACAGCTTCTTTAAAAACGCTTGTTGGTGAAGTAGAGATCGATACCACTTCTCCTACGGGTATACCACGTGGAAATCCTCCGCCTAGACCTGAGGTGACAACGAAGTCACCGATATTTAGGGTGGCATTCGGCTCGATCCGGGTCATACTCAATCGGGATTGTTCAGAGCCTGTGGCCAGTCCATCCGTAGTTTGATTAGGACCTTGGGCCAATACGCTAACTGAGCTTTGGGAGCTGTGGATTGGAAGGATGTAGGCCGAGGAAGTAGTCACGCTCAACACGCGTCCGGCCAAGCTTTCATTAGCTATTACTGCCATTCCAACTCGAACACCATCAGATGCGCCGCGATCTATCATCAGCGTATCTAAGAGATCAACACTGTCGTGTCCGATGACGCGGGCAATCACCAATGTGAAGTCAGGGTTATCGCGTTGGTAATTCAGTGATTGTCGGAGATCCTGATTCTCGAGTTGAGCGACTCTTTGACGGGCTATGGTTGCTCGTAATTGCGTCACTTCGTCCTGTAGTTTTCTATTCTCTTCTCTCAGATCGATAAACGTCTGGGCGTCTGACAGGGTGTTAGAAGCGTGCGACGCGACGCTTGTTACCGATGTCCGAACCGGAGCAACAATAGTGTCAGCGAGTTCTTGCATAGCTAAGCCGGCATTTGTGTTTCGGAGCATCCACAGCATCGCTGCCCCTGCAACCAAAAGAACTAGCAGTAGGATTGATCGCTGCTCACCCCGCATTGATTGTTCTACTAACCGTACGGTGTGGCGTTCTCAGCAACGAAGACTTCACGGAAGGCCTCAAGGTTGTGGAGGCAGGCGCCCGTGCCACGAACCACGGCTTCAAGCGGATTATCCGCAATGTGAACGGGTATATCTGCTTCCTGTTCGATGCGTTTGTCTAGACCACCTAAAAGGGCGCCGCCTCCAGCAAGATAAATTCCGTGTTCCATCACGTCGGCGAGCAATTCAGGTGGTGTGGCCTCTATGGCCATTTTGATGTTCTCAACGATCTCAGTGGTTGGACCACTGATCGCTTCGCGGATTTGGCTGGAGGTCAGTTCAACTTGCTGGGGTAATCCTGTTTGTAAATTTCGTCCCCGAACAAGGGCTGTTTGTTCCTGTAATCCGGGAAAGGCTGATCCGATTGCAATCTTGCAGGCTTCGGCGGTTCGTTCGCCGATCAGTAGGCTATGGACACTGCGGCAGTAGTCTGCTATCTGTTCATCGATCTCGTCACCGGCTATGCGTATGCTGTGACTCACGACGACGCCGCCCAACGAAATTACGGCTACCTCGGTTGTGCCACCACCGATGTCCACAATCATGCTTCCCGTAGCTTCCTGAACCGGCTGTCCAGCGCCAATTGCTGCAGCCATGGGTTCTTCAATCAGATATACCTCACGGGCTCCGGCTTGAAGGCTGGCTTCGTGTACTGCTCGTTTCTCAACCTCAGTTACACCGGAGGGAACTCCAACTATCACACGTGGCCGAGCTGATATTGGCAGTTCTTCGTGGACTCGTCCGATGAAGTACGACAACATCGCGTGTACGGTATCGAAGTCCGCGATTACTCCATCCCGTAGGGGTCGAATCGCTACAATGTTTGAAGGTGTTCGACCTACCATCTTCTTTGCCTCAGCGCCGACTGCTAGAACACGTGCCGTGTGTGTATCGGTTGCTACCACCGAAGGCTCTGATAGGACTACTCCACGGTCTTTTACGTGAACCAGAGTGTTCGCGGTTCCTAGATCAATGCCGAGGTCTCGAGAGAAGAGACCCATAACACTGTTGAGCAAACCGAACATCAACGTTTTCCTAATTCAATGCGCCGTTGCGTGGTCTTTGAATCATTCAGCATAACGGTCGAATCTGTGTTTCGTGGCCCGTTCCCGAAGTAGTTACTAGAGATCGATGATTGCGTGGGGAAGGGCTGCCTCTATTGAGGCAATTTCGACAAAGTGAATATCGCGTTGCACATGCTTCGGAAGATCTTGCAGATCTTGTCTGTTGCCTTTTGGGATTAAGCATGTGCGAACGCCGGCTCGATGTGCAGCCAAGATCTTTGTTTTGATCGAGCCCACTGGAAGTACACGCCCATGAAGCGTGATTTCACCAGTGAATGTGACATTGTGGCGAACTTTCTTTGTTGTCAGGGCTGAGATAAGGGCGATGGACATCGCTAGGCCTGCCGAGGGTCCGTCTTTTGGTGTTGATCCTGATGGCACGTGTATATGTATATCGTTCTTTGAGAAGTCGAGATCCGTATAGCCCAAGTCTTCGGCTTGTGCTCTTGCATAAGTTAGTGCCGCGTGGGCTGATTCCTGCATGATATCGCCCATCAGCCCAGTCAATTCTATGCGCCCTGAACCGTCAGCGACGGTGACTTCGATCAGCGAGAGATCTCCGCCCGAGGGTGTGCTAAAGACTGTGGTGGCAGCTGCTACCGTGTCCGTCTCTTCGATTGATCCAAAGCGAAACCGTGGCGGTCCAAGGTGATTGGGTACATCATTTGTGGCCACGATCCAATCCGAGTTGTCGTGTTCTGCTCGCGCTAGCGCGCGCTTTCGTGCTACTGCGGCGATAGCCCGTGTAAGTCCGCGCACGCCAGCTTCACGCGTGTATTCTCTGATGATTCGGATCAATGCTTCACGTTTAAACTGTAACTCGGATGCTTCAAGTCCGTGCTCACTCAGCTCCCGTGGTACTAAGAAACGCTCAGCAATGGCTACTTTTTCATCCTCTACATATCCCGGTAGTTCGATTACCTCCATGCGATCGACGAGGGCTGGGGGCAGACCGTTCAGAGTGTTGGCTGTTGCTATGAAGATGACGCGTCCTAAGTCGTACGGGATTTCGAGGTAGTGATCACTGAACGCTTCATTTTGCTCAGGATCCAGGACCTCTAATAGGGCGGCCGATGGGTCTCCACGGAAATCCATACCAAGCTTGTCAATTTCATCAATCATAAATACGGGGTTTACGGTGCCTGCTTGTCTCATCATTTGTAGGATTCGTCCGGGCATCGACCCGATATATGTCATCCGGTGGCCCCGAATCTCGGCCTCATCACGTACACCACCTAGGGATACCCTCACGAATTTTCTTGAGAGGGCTTCGGCGATCGATTGACCTAAGCTTGTTTTACCCACACCGGGTGGGCCAACGAAGCACAGGATTGGGCTGCGTGATCCTTTTGCTAGTCGCTTTACTGCGATGTACTCGAGCAAACGCTCTTTAACACGCTTAAGCCCGTGGTGATGCGCATCAAGAATGTTGGCCGCATGACGTACATCAGTGTTGTCGCGCGATCGCCTTTTCCACGGTAATTCGGTCAACCATTCGAGGTAGACACGGACCATGCTGGCTTCGGGTGATCCATGTGGCATGGTGTTGAGCCTATTGATTTCTTTTAAGCCACGTTCCACAACGGCCTGTGGAAACCTTCCGGATTCGATCTGGTCACGTAGTTCATCCAACTCAGCGTTTTGTGAATTGGTTTCACCGAGTTCTCTGGTGATTGCTCGTAATTGCTCGCGCAGGATAAATTCGCGTTGATCTTGATCAACAGCTTCCCGTACACCGGCACGTACCGCTTCTTCGAGTTCGAGCACGCGGAGTTCTTCCTGAAGTACTGTGTTTACTAGCCGAAGACGTTCCGACACCTCACGAATTTCCAGTAACGATTGGTGCGTTCCTGGTGCTAACTGCAGTGACGCTGCCACGATGTCGGCCAGTAGTCCGGGCGCCTCCGCGTTCATCGCTCGGATATAGGATTCCTCGGGAGCCGAGTCGTTTGCTTCCACGACGCGGTGAAAGAGGTCGAGCGTGGGAGTCATCAGGTTGTGAGCCTCTTCTGGTGTTTCATCAAGCTCTTCGATTACCCAACCAGATACACGTAGGTATGGTTGTTCTGAAATGGGGGCGACGACCTGGATACGGCGAATGCCTTCCACGAGGACGCTCGTAGTTCCGTCAGGGAGCTTCAGCATTCTGGTGATAGTTGCTTCCGTGCCTACTTCATGGAGGTCGCCAAAGCTGACATCTTCGAGGTCAGCGTCTTGTTGGCCGATTGCAAGAACGCGCTTGTCGGTAGCGAGCGCTTCTTCAATTGCTGTTACTGATCGTGCACGCCCCACCACGAATGAGTGCACCGTGTCAGGAATTGGGAACAGTGTTTCACCGCGTAGAGGTAATACCGGCAGGCCAACCTCAGTCGGCTGGTCGTCGGTCTTCGCTGAGGCGTCCGTTTTTTCGGGATTCAGGGGTTGAGCGACTGATGTGCTGCGTTCTGTAGTGCTACTAGGATTTGGGTGTGGTTCGTTCGAATTCACGTCGCCACTTCTTCGACAATTGTCTTACCTAACTGCGAAAGCAGATCAAGCGGATTGTCCACGAGTACTGCCTCCGTCTCATCTGCGTCAAGGCCAGCGCCACGTGCGACTCTTCGTGCTAGTGCTTCAGTGAGGAGGTCGTTAGGTGCGTGTGCGTCGCTGTTTACGATCATTCGTGCGCCCGCTTCTCTACATACTTTAGCCACATGGCCATTGGTTAAGGAATGCCCGCGACGAGCTGAAAGCTCCACGAACTTCTTGTTCTCACGTGCAACTTGTCCAAGTTCTGGGCTCAGTAGACCGGGATGCACTAATGCGTGCACGTAACGGGACTCAAGCGCAGCCCGGTTTGTTCCGACCTCAACAGGTTCAACGATAGTCTCACCGTGCACGGCAATAAACTCAGCCCCGGCTTCGGATGCCATTCGTGCCACTCGATCGATAGCTTTAGGAGGCACATGTGTAATCTCGACGCCAGCAATAGCAACTAGTCCCCATGCAGCTTCTGCTTCCCGACAGTCACGGTTGAGAGCATCTACTAACGACGCCACATTCGATGGGCTGGCGTGGTCTGTTATGGCTACCGCGTTATAGCCGGAGACGTGACAGCGTCGTAGCAATTCAATCGGCGAAAGCTCGCCGTCACTAAGGAATGTATGTGTCTGAAAATCGAAGAGCATTAGGGATGATTAGGGATGAATGAGGTGGAACTGAAAGAGATCCAGTCCCAGATTCTAGGGAGGGTTTGAGTGCTGTCACAACACTTCATGCTTCCTGTCGTCCGATTCGGACCATTCGCGACCCCCTAAATGAGATCCATTCGGTAGTCCTCGATGGAGTTTTCAAGTTGTTTGAAGGGGTCCTGGGGTCTGTCGGCACACCGAATTGAGTTGAAGCGGATATGCCAGACCGCACGTGTTTAACCCGTTGTTTCTTTTTCGAGTACAACGATGTTGTTAGGTAGTTGTCTTTGTCGGGCCCACAGATTTGCGAATCGTGTTTCTTATGACGGTTAGTTGTGGCGATCTTGGTTGAGTTGATGGAGGAACGCTACTGCTTTCAAGCGAAATCACTCCGGGAGTGATGGTTCTATCTTGGAGACCATCGTGCAATCGAGGATTGCTTAGGTGGATGGGTTTTATGTGTATTCCAGATTGAAGGCTACTCCTCAATTAGTGGCTATTCGTGCTTTAACTATGAGGTTGGCAGAATATGACGTGAAGTGGGTGTGTTCGAGGTAGCACCTTGGCAAAGCAGATCACGGACGAATTTCTTGGCTCAGCTCGTATAGAGATTGATAGGCCGGCGATAGCTGGCGAAATGTTCACCTTCCGAATTATTTATACCGCGGGTTGTGTGGGTGTGGATGATCGCGGCGCCGTACGGATTTCTTGGCGTGCCCAAGCGGGTTTAAGCGATCCACAACTCAATAATCCAGGAGGTGACGGATATCTCGCTGTTCACGTTGTTTCGGATGGGACCGTGCGCCCTCAGGCAACGTTCGAGCCCCGCGGTCATCGTCGTCCATTCGTACCGGCCGTCACAGTCAAAACTGATGATGGCGGACTTTGGCCTGGTGACCGAATTGAGCTCACCTTCGGTGATACGACAGCTGGAGGTGCAGGTCTTAGGGCTCCGGTCACCGTCGTCCAGGCCCATGAATTTCAGATCTCGGTGGACTGTAAAGGTGCGCAGGAATTCCTGGATCTTGAAGGCGTACTCGACTTTCGTGTTGTTGCCGGTGTAGCTCAGCGCTTGGTGGCGGTTGCTCCGAGCGATGTTCAGGTCGGTGTTCCCTTTTCTATTAGGGCACGGTTTGAGGACGAATGGGGCAATCCAGTTGAAAAAGTAGAAGCGGATATCACCGTTACCTCATTGGAAGAGGGCGCTTTCTTGTCCACCGGTACTGGGTCCGGTCCTGTGATTTCAATCGATGGGCTCGTCCTCAATAAGCCGGGCGTTGTTCGGTTGTCAGTGCAGGATGCGGCTACTGGGCTTACGGCAATCAGCAATCCAATACGCTTGTCTAAGGAGCTGCCGGAACTACGAAGATGGTGGGGTGATCTACATGGGCAGAGCGGTGAATCAGTAGGTACAAACCCGTCTTCCGCCTATTTTCACTACGCGCGTCATATCGCGTGTGTGGATTTCACCTGTCATCAAGCGAACGATTTTCAAGTTACTGATGAGTTTTGGGAACGACTACGGGGCGAGGTTGAGGAAATTCACGCAGATGGCGTGTTTGTTTGTTTCCACGGGTATGAATGGTCGGGAAACACTGAGGTTGGTGGTGATAGAAACGTCATCTTTCGGGGCGTCCCTGCATCGACGGATCTGGTTCGATCGGGACACTGGTTAATTGAGGATCGGTGTCCGGTCGGTGAGCGTGATGCCAGCAACATCGAGGAGCTGTATGAACAACTATCTGGCCGAGATGATGTGATGCTGCTGCCGCATGTTGGCGGTCGGCGCTCGCATTTACAGTGGTTACGACCCGATCTTGAGCCTGTGGTCGAGGTGCACTCAGCACACGGTACCTCGGAATGGTTTCTTCAGCAGGCGGTGGCGACAGGGAAACGAATTGGGTTTGTCGCGGGCAGCGATGATCATATGGGACGACCCGGCGCCACTTTGGCGAATAATAGTGAGATGCCTGTGCAGGGTGGCTTGGCTTGTGTACGGGCGTTCGGGCTTACTCGGAACGACATTTGGGAAGCGCTTCAACGCCGTGATTGTTACGGGACGACAGGATCTCGGATTCTTGTCGAAACCGAAGTTGGTGGAGTACGGATGGGTGAGAGTGCTTTAGTCAAAGGTGACGTGTTGGTGACTGCGGAAATCAACGGAACAGCGTCGATTATTGAGATCGCTGTCTATCGCGATGCTGAGTTAGTTCACCGCTGGTGTCCGCAGGGCGATCCATCTCGTCTGCTGATTGCATGGACAGGGAATGTTCGAATTGCGCGTGGACGCAAGCAAACTTGGGATGGTTCGCTGGCCATGCGTGGAGCTTCGATCATGAATGTGCTCCCCGTTGCGTTTGATCATATTGAAGAAGGACTTATTGCACATGATGAACACAGCGTGTCATGGAAAAGCAAAACGGCTGGCGACTACGATGGCGTGCTTGTCGAATTGGAGAAGATTGGACATGCGCCCTCGGTGAAGTTCGTCTCTGAACCTTTAACCGTCGAGCAACCGATCTCGGAGGCTGTCAATGGACCGATCTTTGTGGATGCATCTGGTGTTGGCGCCCACGTGCGCTTTCAGGCGCTGCCTGCCGTTGATCATGCCCACGACGCAGTTTTGAGTTGGAGTGATGAGACCGCGGATCCTGGAACGCACGCGTATCACGTTCGTGTTCTTCAGATCGACGGTCATATGGCGTGGAGCAGCCCGACATACGTCGATGTGAAACCTGACTAGCTTTACAGGCACATGCTGGAATTCATGTTCAATCACAAGCATTGATCGTGGGGTTCTTTCCGCTCTGTGATGCTGTCTACTTGGAGTTAATTTGTCCGGTGCGTGATCGATGGTGGCGGTGTTGCTGCGCATACGGTTTGACGTGGTCCGAGTCGGCTCATAGCCTCATCCGCGCTCGGATTAAATCCATAGGCTAATAACTAGCGAGGAAGGCACATGGCGGCGCAAGACGGTCATCACGCTTCACTGACGGCAGAGACATTCAAACCGCCGTCGGATTTTTCCTCGGTCTCCCACGTGGGATCCTTCGAGGATTACGAGACGATTTATAGGCGTAGCCTTGATGATCCTGAGAACTTCTGGCGCGATGTCAGTGACCAGTTCGTTTGGTCTAAACCGTGGACAAAGCTCCAAGAATGGAAGGCACCGTTCGTTAAATGGTTTGTGGACGGTGAGACGAACATCTCAGTCAATTGTCTCGATCGACATGTCGAGGCTGGTCGGGGCGGTCGAGTCGCGTACTACTGGGAAGGAGAACCTGGCGATACGCGTGCTGTCACATACGCCGAACTTCTACAGGACGTGCAGCGATTCGCTAATGCTCTGAAGTCTCAGGGCATTGAAGCAGGTGATCGTGTGGTGTTGTACATGCCTATGGTTCCGGAGCTGCCAGTTGCCATGCTGGCATGTGCACGTCTGGGCATAGTGCATAGCGTTGTTTTCGGAGGCTTTAGTTCAGATGCAATTCGAGACCGAGTGAACGATGCGGGGGCTCGGGCCATTATCACGGCAGATGGAGGATGGCGACGAGGCAGAGTTATCCCGCTGAAGGCCAATGTAGATGGCGCGTTAGCTGATGGTGCTTGCCCAACGGTGGAACGCGTGATTGTTCTTAACCGTTGTGAAAATCAGGTCAACTGGGATGAAACCCGCGACATGTGGTGGACTGATGTGATCGCTGGACAGTCGAATGTTTGCCCACCGGTGCCGCTTCCTGCGGAGCATCCCCTCTATATCCTCTACACGAGCGGAACGACAGGAAAGCCGAAGGGTGTTGTTCACGCTACCGCTGGCTACATGGTGTACACGGCCTACACCTCGAGGTTAATTTTCGACCTTAAGGACGATGATATTTACTGGTGCACGGCTGACATCGGTTGGGTCACGGGCCATAGCTACGTTGTTTACGGCATTCTCGCGAACGGTGTCACGAGCGTTATGTATGAGGGTGCGCCTAACCATCCGCTTGAGGACAGATTTTGGGAAATTGTTGAGAAATACAAAGTCACGACCTTCTATACAGCACCAACCGCGATTCGAACATTCGTTCGCTGGGGTGATCATCATCCTCAGGGACATGACTTATCGAGCTTGCGCTTATTGGGAACTGTGGGCGAGCCGATCAATCCGGACGCATGGTTGTGGTATCACCGTGTAATTGGACAAGGCCGATGTCCGATTGTGGATACTTGGTGGCAGACAGAAACGGGTGGGATTTTAATCACTCCCCTCCCTGGTGCGACGAACCTAAAGCCGGGATCGGCGACACTGCCGTTTCCCGGTGTCGAACCTGAAGTTGTAGGTGAGGATGGTGAACCTGTTACAGATGGCCAGCGAGGATTGTTGATTATTAAGCGTCCGTGGCCGTCGATGATTAGGGGTATTTACCAAGATGGTTGGGGGCAAATCGGACATGCTGGCGAGTTCGGTGATAGGGATCGATTCACGGAGACCTACTGGGAGCAGTTCCCGGGCCAGTATCTTACTGGGGATGGTGCGGTACGTGATTCCGATGGATATTTCTGGGTTATTGGGCGCGTGGATGACACGCTGAGTATTGCTGGTCACCGGATTGGAACGGCTGAAGTTGAGAGTGCGCTGGTAAGCCATCCGTCGGTCGCGGAATCCGCTGTTGTCGGTGCTCCCGATCCAATATCGGGCGAATTCATAGCCTGTTTCGTGACTTTGAAGGGTGGGGTGGTCGGGGACGATGCACTTCAGGCAGAGCTTGTCGAGCATGTTGGCAACTCAATCGGACGCTTTGCTCGCCCGAAGATGTTGCGGTTCACCGATGCTTTGCCCAAGACGCGTAGTGGCAAAATAATGCGACGACTGCTTCGTGATATAGCCGCTGGCCGTGAAGTGGTGGGGGACACCACCACACTGGAAGATCTTTCGGTCCTTGCTTCGCTGCGTGGTGATGAGGATTAGCTGGGTTTTCTTGCTGCTTTGGCGTAGGCGGGACAGTAGGATAGAGGGAATACGAGCTTGTGGTGGGCTTTACAGTGGCCCACAGCCTGAGGTCCCAGGAGACTGTTGAGTATGTTCCAGATTTTCCACAAGAGTGACCGATTGCTTGCGGCGTTGGCCGGTCTGTTGCTAGTCGGAGGGTTAGTAGCTTGTGGTGGTACTGGTACGACTACAGTGTCTGACGACGTGCGGCCATCGGTATCGGTCGCCCAGGCTACGGTGCCTGCTGGTCGTACGGTACCCCCTGCTTCGTCCTCACCGACAGCGCGTGTTCCAGAGCAGTTGACGGCTCCTGTGCAAACTACTGTGATGCCTACCGCGCAAGCTGCCACAGCCGCTCCGGTAGTGGCGACAGGCGCGGCCACTGCGGCAGTGCTCCCTGGTGGTGATTCAGCAGCAGCCGGTAAGGAACTCTTCACGGCTAACGGATGTGTCGCATGCCATGGGATGGACTTGGCTGGAGGGATTGGACCTAAGCTTGCGGGACGGACTGTTCAAGATTTGCCGGACGATCGAATTCGATCTCAGTTGGATCAAGGTGGGAATGGGATGCCTGCGTTCCCGAACCTGACGTCCGAACAGGTCAGCAACCTCATGGCGTTTATTCGCAGTAGTTAGCTAAAAGCTTGGCTATAGCTGAGAGAATCCTTGCTGTTGACATGGTGTCGGATCACAGTCGAAGGGTTGAGTCGCTATGGCAAGGCCCAATGTTTTTTATGGTGATGGCCTTGGTCTGATCTAGAGGTGTGGCAAAGGTCTTCCCTGAAAGTGGTGTTCGAATCACTGACGGTCGACACGACAGTGGGCCAATGGTTTTCCGCCAGCCTATGTACGCAGGTTCGATGTGTCGGCGTTTTACCAATCTGCGGATTCCATAATGTTGGTGTGTCCAAGTTATGGAGGATGTTGCTGTTTTGGTGCGCGGTCAAATTCGAGGTTTCTTACGCATGACCGGCTTTGTTCTGTGATGTTCGGAGATTGGATGGAGACATAACCATAGTGGTTATATTGGGTCGTCCTACGTGAATAAGATCTTCGCAATTACTCTTGCGCCGATGGTTGCCAGCGTAACGGTGATGATCCTCTGGCACGGGGGCGGCATGCCAAGTCGCGAGCAACCCATGGCGAGCTTGTTTGCTCTCGTTACCGTCGGTCTGGTTGCGTTAATGCTGATTGGTGCTCCGGACGCTAGGCGACGGCAGTCAGCTCTCCGAATCCTCGCTTCCACCATTCCATTTACCGCCTTGGCGATTGTCATGGCAACTGATCCAGAGCGAGCACATTCATGGACAGTTCTCGGTGAGCTTGGAGCCGTTTTGGCGTCGGGTGCTATTGGATGGATGATGCTGGCTGCGGTGCATGGCCGTTGGAAATATCATGCGGTTACAGCAGCGGTTGGTGGTGCGATAGGTGTCGGGTCTGCTGTGATCATGATGCTATTAGTAAATGTTTCCCCGACCGACCAAGTACTCGTCGTCGGGTGGATTATTGGTGCTTTGGTCTCATTTGCGGTCGTTAACGCTCCACCAAAACCTTTCAAACATCTTCCGGGTGGATTCCCCGCACGACTGGTCCCGGTTTTTTTCATTTGGGTCGTGGCCCTTACCGCGAGCGTTCCATCGCTACCTCGTCACGAACTTGGGTCTTCTGACGGGACTTTGGCTCTGGCAATTGTGATTGTGGTGCTCATTATCTTGGCCACGGCAATCTTGTGGGTCTCGGAAGGCAAGAATGCGTCGCGATCCTACTCCGAGTGGGTAGCCCTACAGTGGCACCAGCTGACGCCCTACACGGTGCACGTCAGCCTTCTTGCAGTTGGTGTGCTTCAGGCTGCATCGTATTCATCGGTTGCGATCGATGACTTGGGTAGGTATTGGTCAATTGCAGACAGCATGGCAAATGGTTATGGCTACGATACGTGGCACGCCGGTTTGTCTACAGCGCAGGGCTTGGTGGGGTCGCGATGGATGGATCTTCCTGTCCTTCCAACGTTGTTGTTGGTCTCCTTTGCCGTAACCGGGCATACATTCGGAGCGGCTTTGCTCCCGATGGCATTAGCAGGTGTCTTTCTACCCCAACTGACCTTTTGTGCTGCACGGGCTTTGGGGGTCGGCAGGACCGTCGCCTTCGTTGCGGCGATTCTTCTCACCCTCACGCCAACGTTTCAGATCTATTCATTGGGAGCGGCAGAACCTGATGCGATATTTGCCATCCTGGTAGTTGCGGTGGTTTGGGCTCAAGCCCGGGCGTTACACAAGGATGCGCAACCGGAATGGATCTATCTTGGGGTGCTAGCCGGTCTGATCGGATTGGTGCGGCCTGAAGGCCCGCTATACGCCTTGTTATTGGTTGGAGTTGCCGTTGTATCGAAACCATCGCGTCGTTCATGTGGCGCTATTGCATCGATGATGATTGTTTTGACTCCTTTTATTGCGTTGTCGCTCGCGCTTGTTGGTCGTCCGTGGCCTCAGCAGCCGCAAGGCTTGGCTATCGAAAGTCTGGCCCAGAATCTTGACCTTGCCCGTTTGCACGTGTGGGAATTTGTAGCCCGTGTCTTGCTGTTAAATGACGGGAGATTTCCAGTCCTTGTTGGAATGCTTGTGGTCGCTTTTGTGCTCGGTTCGCGGGTGCTGGCTAATCGTCAATTTGCTCTTCTCGCTCTCCCGCTCGCTGTTCTCGGAAATCTGGTTGTCACGATGTCGATCAGTCCAGTGGCTCTAAGTGCGGATGAACCCCAAGAATTCCTTCGCCACGTTGGCCCCACGTTCCCTGTATTTGTGCTTGTTGCAGCGTGCGGAGCAGATGCGGTGAAACGTGCGGCCGTGCGCGTGCGAACGGGAGGCATTGTTATCAGCGTGTTCGGTGTCATCATGGCCGGGTATTTCACTGTGGGTAGTCTGTATTTGCTGGCAACACCGGAGGAGTTTCATCACGGTAACCGCAGTGGAAGCCTGTTGCGTTCAGATATATATGTCCATGCTGAGTCACTATGGAGGCACCCCATTGAATTGCCGTGCCCGCCTTGCCTCGGTAGTGATGGTTGGGATTTTCATGCATTTCGATCTGAATTGTTCGATCATTACCGACCCTATGATGCTCATAGCTCTTCCGACGGTGCGGCATATCAGACGTTGTCAGGGCTATTTGCGGCGCTGGGTTTTGTCGCCGTTCTTTCTCCGATACTTGGCCGTGGTTTCAAGCGGGCGACGCCGATGTAATGTGTGGGCGCACGGTGCGCTCGATTTAGGCCCAGGTGGCTCAATTGGTAGAGCAGCGGTTTTGTAAACCGCAGGTTGTGGGTTCGAGTCCCACCCTGGGCTCCGGGTTGTCTTGGGGGCACTGTTGCCAGCGCCTGCCATTTTATTCTGTTCTAGCCCGTATGCTGGTTGGCGAGGATTTCCATGTGCGCGTTCCCGGGAAGGATTGACGGATGACATCCGATGACCGCAAACGCTCGCTTTATGCGCAACCCAGCGCCATGAAGGAGGTGTATGCGCCGGACGGACATTTCGTGAATGGCCACAGCATTCTGCGGGGACCAGATGCGTGGCATCTCTTTTACCAACCGATGATGCGTGAGCCGTTTGTTTCCGATCGGCCGCCACCAAACGCGATGAATCACGCGACGTCGGACGATCTGCTGACGTGGGATCTTCACGGGGTTGCTCTTGCGAGTGGTGGGCCGGGGTCCTGTGATGAGCTGGAGATTGG
>CAYRCL010000024.1:0-22180 GCA_964422795.1 uncultured Chloroflexota bacterium | reverse complement strand
TCTTTCGTTGGGAAAGATTCCGCCTGCACCTCCCGCACGCACGCTTCGAAGGCGTGGGAAATGTGCGTGCTCAAATCAGCGTATTTCTTCTCGAATCGCGGGGTAAATCGCTCGAACATTCCAAGAATGTCATGGGCGACGAGCCCTTGCCCGTTGCAGTTATCAAGAGATTCGGCCTTTGGTGCCCAGGTAACTGCGCGGAACCTATTATCCGATCTCCACGTGACACCGTGCCTAGGACGACTCTACATCCACCCAAGCACGAGTACGCTGTGATTCTTGCGCCGCATCGATCACACGAGCAATGGCCACACCATCTTGAAAAGATGCCATGTCATGCGGCTCCCCCGCCGCGCGCGCTCTCAACCCAGGTATCACATAGTCACGGAACATTGCGGCATTCTGCACACGAGCTGACGCGTGAGAAACAACTGGTACGTCATAGACCTCTGAATCAACTCCACGAACGAGACTGACGGATCCCGCACGCCGGTTACTACCACCTAACTTCACGAAGGCTGATCCACGCGATCCATGAACTTGTACATCCGGCGTAGGTCCAGGACGCGTAAAAGTCGTCTGACCAGCGGTGAACGTGAACAACCCTCCTGAGAAAAACTCGCCATGAATCGTCCCAAAATCACTTGCCGTAACCGCAGCCCAAGGAGTCCCCTCCGGCGCACCTTCTGGGTGCTTCTCTGACCATCGATTCGCATCACTTCTGGCAATAGCACCCAAATCCGGACGTTCACCAACCACGACAGGCAAATGCGCTACCACCGACGAAATCTCACTGCCACTGAGATAACGCGCAAGATCAAGCAGGTGCACGCCAAGAAGACCAAGCGCCCCGGCAGGACATTCCTCTGGGGTCATCCACCACTGTAGCGGCTCATGTAGCGCTCTCGGCTGCCAGATTCTTCCAAAAATGGCCTGTACGTCACCGATGTCCCCGGCTGAAATGAGTGCTCGAACCGTACGGACCGGCTCAGCAAAACGCATGTAGTGACCAACAGCATGACCACAGCTCGACGCTGCCGCCACAGAGGCCATTTCCGCAGCCTCATCCGTTGTATTAGCGAGCGGCTTTTCACAGATAACGTGCTTGCCCGATCGGAGCGCTGCAATTGAGATCGGATGGTGCGCCGCGTTGTTGGTGACCACTGCAACAACATCCAAATCATCTCTAGCTACCAGCTCCCGCCAATCCGTGTGGATGTCAGGCGAACCATGTGACGCCGCAATTTCTTTAAGCGGTTCTTCACGCCGGGCTGCGACAGCGCAAAGATCAAGCTCGGACAGATCCATTGCAGCGTTGAGATACGTCGGTGCGAAGAGTCCCGTCGCACCAACAACACCTAGTCGCAAGCTGTTCTCCTCGTTCATTTCCAAATTTGGTTAGATCGGCTCCGGAACATCCGGTGCCGGACGATTGTGTAACACCCGTGAAATATTGACCACATAGTGAACCCCCGAGGCAATCGTCAGGATAAAGGCGAAGATCACAAGCGTCCACGTAAGTGGCACGCGATCCCACATCAAAGCATTAAGCGCAATGTACTGCCACATCATCTTCATTTTCCCCAAATGTCCCGCTGCAACCGTAACTCTTTGGGATGACGCATACGAACGCATCCCCATAACAAAGAGCTCGCGACCGATAAATCCAAATGCCAACCATGCGGGTAACCACTGCAAATCGACCGCTACGATTAGCACTGCTGAAACGAGTAATTTATCTCCAACAAGATCGAAGAAAATCCCCAGTTGTGATCCTGACTGATATCTGCGAGCAAAGAATCCATCGAGAACATCACTTGTACCAGCAACGATGAATAGGACGGCAGCAGCTTGATTCGAACCAGCAGCTTCCCAAAGAAGTAAACCGATGATCACAGGCGTTACGACCACACGAACCGCAGTTAGCAGGTTCGGTAATGAACGGACCCAAGAACCCGGTTGCCCTTGGGGCAAAGACGGACCAACTACAACATTCATGGACACCCACAACCAAGACTATAGGAATAGGTAATCATCGAGGACCCTCACCCGAAGTGACCCGCCAAGATCGTTGCGCTGCTCCACCAGGAATCCCAAACGGCCCACGCATGTCACCATTCACGACCACCGCTATAGCATCAGCCTCTTCGACCATCACCACAATTTCTCGCTGTGGTACCCATTCGTGACGAGATCCCTTTGATATCGAACCACTGAAAACAGTTCGTCCATCCAATGTAATCGACAAGTTCGTCGAACGAAGCGCCACAAGCTGAAGCACTGAACCCTGTGATAATTCAAGGCTGGCCGGAAAGGTCGTGGGCTGTGATCCGCTGTCCAAGAAAAAAGTCTCGGGCACTCGCGTGAAAAATAGGGTCAGCACAATAATCAGGACGCCAACCAAAGTAAACCCAGCCATAAACCGGCGAATCCGAGACCACCCCGAATTGGGCAGCACGTGCGTACTCCCCGTATGACCGAGAGTCTGAGCATATGCCGCCAAGACTGGTTCCGAGGCCACGCCAAGCGCTCGCGAATAGATACGTATAAATCCTCGCGTGAACGGTTCTTCCGGTAACGCATCCACGTCGTCGGACTCAAGCGCGGCAATGTGATGCCGAGGAATGTTCGTAGTCTCCGCAACCTCGTCAACAGTCAAGCCGGCTCGATCCCGAGCGGCGCGAAGCAACTCGCCCATGGTCGCCATCATCAATTATGACGCAGCAAACACAATCGCAGTGGATTCCATCACACTCTTTTGAAACTGAACGCTGGATCCGGTTGTATAGAAATCCCAAGCATGGACATTTGATCGTCCGAATTCGCAATCGAAATGAACCGATTCACCGCCTCACTCATATCTGAACGCAGCTCATTATTAACTCGGGCATCGTCGCTAGCCCCATACTGCTCAACAAGGGAAGTACGCACCACCCGCAAGAATTGAGCAAATCCAACTTCAAGAGCGTCAGAAACAAATCGGTCGAGAAAGTCCGGATGAGCCAGCACAACAAAGTGCTCGAGATCAGTTACTTCATACCGGAATGCGACCTGTATGTCCTCCGGTTCAGATCCAGTTGGCATGGCAGTCGTAACCGGCGCACTCCGATCAGCTAGATGGAGGAGCCATCTCTGTGTGAGTGGACGTGGCCAAGCCCAAAATACGCCAGACCCTTCAACGACATTCGTGGTGTTTGCGATAGGAGCAGGTGGCCCGTCAAACCCCTTTCCAAGAGCAAAAACCGAAGCATTCGATGGAAAAACAACAGCTTCGTTCGGAGCAACCAACAGTGCATCATTAGATCTGAGAAAGAAGGTTCCCGCGCCGATAAAACACCCAACCCCTAGAGTTACGCCCATGATCAAGCCAGCGACAACCGAAACAAAACCAGATCTCCGACCACGCGCGGCCAATTCATATGGTTCAACCATCGAAGCCATATTCACCATCGTTCGGCGTGCATACAGACCCGGAATCAGACGACGAGGAGGCCGTCCAGCCCGCCGCAACTGAGCAGCTAGATCACTGGCAAAAACCTGTACGCCGACAATCCCATAACGCGCGGACAGGCCGCGCAGTTGATCAAACTTTGCTGCCAACTGCAACGCCCGCTCCCCGTCAATATCTAAACGATCGTTCATTAAGCCACCGATCTCGTTAAGGACACCCTTGGCCTCCGAAAGGAGCTGTGCGACATCTTCACGTGTTTCAAGATGAGAGATCGCCAACATCGCCTCCGTTCTTGAACTCTTAAATGAGGCAAACGATCGCCGAAACACACGCCGAAACAACAAGATCGACGGCGATATGGATATCGCAACAGCAAGGGGAAGTCCACCGAGCGTTGCCCCAACACTACTGAAGAATCCGGAAAGCGTTGTGCCAACGACCGGAAGATGATTTATGGGAAGTGCGACCAATCCAAACAACGCTGCTACTAAGAACGGGAGACCAAATGCCCCCACAAGTTGTGCACACTGCCATGCCCGCCACCTATCGCGATCGCGACAAATCCGCTGGATGGCAGCAGCCTCAACGCGCTCAACAAACACCTTGCCTGCTGTGCGCTGATCCGGAGTTGCGAGTCGAAGAACACGAACCGGACACAATCCATGTATCAAGACACGTGCAAGCCGATAACGATCATGTGCAAGCAAAACCGATCCATTGGTCCCAATAGGAATTGGTACGTATTCGAGACTTGGCGCATCCAAGTCGTCCGAACGCGCCCTCGAAGCCGACACAGACCACCACTGGTCAGGCCTCACCTACACAACCTCTGGGCGCACAGCGGACGGTCCAGTCGCAAGAACCGAGCCAGCAGCAGCCGCGAGAGAGAATGCTCGCTGGTATTCGACTCGACCGACAGCCACTGCAGTTAGTCCAATAGAACCAGCTGCGTGTACCGAGTACGAGGCAAGAGAGCAATCCGACCAAATATCCTGAATCGAGGCAAGGACACCTGGGGAGATTTGGAATAACCCACTCATGCGAGCTTCATCCGTGTCCCCATTTAGAAGTTTCACGCCACGCCGACGTAGCTCCTGCGCAATACGTCCACCTTCGTCAGCTCCAATGAACACGTGGCTTGCGCTGAACATACTAATCTCGGTTCCAGGACCGAACGAATTTACGATAAGACCCAGCGCATTGGTCTCCAGCGCGGAACCACCGTCACGAAGATCGATCACCAATGATGGTTCAAACTCAGAAATTGAGGCCCGCAGAGCTTCCCACTGCCGTGGCCTCGCCGGCGAGGACACTAAGCGAAGTGCAGCTGCATAACCAAACGTTGGCCGATCAGGAACATAGCTAAAAGCCTCACCTTGCGGTTCGACAATGTGAAGCAACACAGCGATTCGGCGCAACATCTCCCGTCGATCGCTTGTTCCACTACCAAGCACACGGGCCACTGATCGACCCGCAGCCAATACGGGAGTCGTTAATGAGTGCGGCACGGCGTCAATAGCGATGCGAATATCAGAATCGGAATTACCAATAGTTAACTGAAGTACGCGCCCCGCCGCTAATCCAGCAATCGGTCCTTCATAAACAACCCTTGACCGAAAAGCCTGTGCCATCTTTTCCGTGTTGTCGTACCAATCTACCGGCCGAACGATGTCCTGATAGCGTTCCGCATCGATAGGGATATCAATCCGAACACCACCATCAATCATTGCCTCACATCCGAATACTTAAAAGCAGACGGCCGCACATCTCCGATCTGCGAATCATCTGGTGAAGGCAAGGCGAGACGACTCGGATCGTGCATCGTGTCACACGCAACCCAAAACCCAATATGTGATGGCAGCCTCGATGGATTAAGGCCTGAGGCTAGCGCAGCATAGACATCTGCAACCTCATCCAGCCCCGCAGAGCGGGCTTTCGATTCCCCAAAAGAATATGCTGCTGCTTCATCCGTAATTGAAAGCATATATTTCTCGATTCGAGCCAGATCAGCGTGAGCATCGGAAGTGACAATCGATTGTTGCTCCAACACCAGCGGAACTCCAGATAGAACCGCATCAAGACCAAACAACGAGCGAGTCCAGTATCGGCCTAACAACAACCAAACGCCTGCAAGGGCAAGAATCCAGTGCCCACCGGAGGCCACGATAAAGGCCAGACCTAGAATGAAGCCCATCCAGCGAAGAAACCCTCGTCCATCGTCAAACTTAGGTTGGCCGTCGATTCCCGTGAGCCGCGCATAATTCACAGCCATCAGTACAGCACGCTCGGCGAGTGGTGCAGAAAACAACTGACTCTGAGGTTGCAAGACGCTGACTCGAAAACCCCAAAACTGCGGACTTCGTTGAGTAGCAGATTGGAGAATCCTTGCTGCCGAACGATCAGCACACAACACATAACCATCTCGGATTGGTACGGCCCAACACGTCACATTCATGACCGTACGCGTACCAGATTTTCTCTGAATTGAGGGTCATCGTTCCAACCAAAACCAACTAGACGAGACCACGATTCAAGTGTCCCTCGCCTATCGTCGGTCGTCGAAGCCAATCCCCGGTAGAAACGGGCAGCTGCGGTCCAGCGCAACTGGATACGAGCCTGGCGTTCTAGGCTCATTAACTCGGACACACCACCCGACTCTTCAACAACTCGCCACAGGCTGCGCAGGCGTGCAACCGAATCGCCGTTCCGACCAATAGCAGTTGTTGGTAGAACTTCACCAAACTCAAGAATGGATCGGGCTTGTATCCCAACACGACGGTGCCGAACAGACAACCCCGTACGGTAAAGCGTCGGTGCAAACCCCAGAACCGCCACAACAACAATCACAGCATGAAGTGGTGACCAATTAACGATTAAGTACGCAAGTAGCAATCCAAGAACAGCTAGTTCGACAATACCTACTGCTAGTTCAGTCAGCCAGCGTCGGCCCACACTTGCCATTCGTACGGCATAGTCGAACAGCTGTGCCTCAACACGGGATCGAATAACTGCCTCTTCGCCAGGAGACATCGCCACACGAGCGTACAGCGCGAGTTGAAATGGACCGGCTTCTGCGTCAAGTTTTCCGTAGTCCGTGTCGATGAGAAGCGCAGCCCCCTCATCTATTGGCACAACGAATGCTTCAATTAATTGGGTGTTCAGATAGGACTCCTGCACAGCTATCGTGCGACATTTCACAACGACTGCAGGCTTTCCGTGTCAAGTATATCCGCCTGCTGAATTGCAACCCGCTAACACAATGGACGCCACCCATGTGAACATATTGATATGCGGTTGAAAACACCCCAAACTAAAAAAGGCATTCTTGACGTTATCGTCGTTGGTGCTGGCCACGCTGGCTGTGAGGCGGCCCTCGCCTCAGCCAAGATGGGCTGTCGAACCATGCTCCTTAGTACCAACTTGGCGACTGCAGCCCAGATGCCATGCAACCCATCGATTGGCGGCCCAGCGAAGGGAAATCTAGTCCGTGAGCTAGACGCTCTCGGTGGCGAGATGGGACGCAACACGGATCGAACTCAAATCCAGATACGTGAGCTCAATACGAGCAAGGGTCCCGCAGTCCGAGCTCTCCGGGCGCAATGCGA
Source organism: uncultured Chloroflexota bacterium (assembly GCA_964422795.1). Taxonomy (GTDB): domain Bacteria; phylum Chloroflexota; class UBA11872; order UBA11872; family UBA11872; genus UBA11872. Next base: position 15,124 of record CAYRCL010000024.1, on the reverse strand, counting down.
CAAGCACGCCTACAGCGCCATGATGCGGCGAACACTCGAGACTCAAATCGGTCTCGAGTTTCAACAGGAACATGTGGAAAGCCTACTGTGGGAACCAGAATTGGTTGATGGAGCCCGCCAGTGGCGGGTGCACGGCGTCCGTACACGAAACGGACGCAACATTCGAGCTCACGCGACCATCATAACGACCGGAACCTTTCTACACGGTCGCATTATCGTCGGCAACAATGTGTCCGATGGAGGCCGACAAAATGAACCATCCGCTACGGCGCTGGCAGCCGACCTGCGATCTGCAGGACTCGAGCTCGGCCGCTTAAAAACCGGAACGCCTCCGAGGATTGCTGCGAATAGCATCGACTTTTCCCGGATGCTTGTACAACACGGCAGCAAAGATCCTTTGTCGTTTAGCTTTGACCCACCACCTCGTAGCGAGTGGTATGAGACCGATCCAGATCCCGTCTATCCCCATATCCCGAAATCAACCTGGCGCACGCAGATGGCTTGCTACCAGGTCCATACAACATCAAAAACGCACAAGATCATCCGGTCTAACCTGCATCAAGCCCCAATGTTCAACGGATCGATAAAGTCTGCTGGCCCTCGCTATTGCCCATCGATTGAGGACAAGATTGTTCGGTTCGCAGAAAAGAACGAACACACCCTCTTTCTAGAACCCGAAGGGTTTCGCACACAAGAGGTTTATGTGCAGGGCGCCAATACAAGCCTGCCAGCCAACGTGCAAGTAGACATCATTCACTCAATTCCAGGTCTCGAGAACGCAAGAATCCTTCGACCTGGCTACGCCGTCGAGTACGACTTTGTACACCCACGCCAACTTCATAGGTCGTTGGAGGTCAAGACCGCTCGCGGATTGTTTCTCGCCGGACAGATCAACGGAACAACGGGATATGAGGAAGCGGCAGCTCAGGGCCTAATGGCCGGAATTAATGCGGCTCGACAGGCGCGAGATAAACGACCTGTCGAACTTGGCCGTGCTCAAGCCTATATCGGCGTGATGATTGATGACTTGATAACTAGTGAACTGACGGAGCCGTACCGCCTCCACACTTCTCGAGCAGAGTATCGGCTACTCCTGCGCCACAACAACGCTGACCTTCGCCTAACAGAACTTGGGCACGAGATCGGACTGGCCTCGAATCAGCGGATCAACCGGCTTCGTGCACGACAAACACAAAACAAGGAAGCAATACGTTGGCTCGAAGGTCTTCGCTTGCGTCCTACTCCCGCAAACAATCGCATGTTGCACAAGGCTGGAATTGAACCAATTCGTCAGACCATGCGGGGCACCGACTTCCTAACACGTACCGGCGTAACTTGCGATCTCATCGCTGGGATGGTTGGCGACCATCCACCACCATCGGATGCCTCTGCACACGTAGAGTTTGAGACCAAGTACGCTGGATATGTACGTCAGCAGGAAGCTCAGGTCCGAAAAGCAACCGCGATGGAAAACCACCCGATTCCGTCCAATATCCAATTCGACGAGTTGCGCGCTCTTCGCACCGAAGCCCGACAACGGCTTGCTCGTTTCCGTCCAACTACGGTGGGCCAGGCAGCACGTCTAGAGGGCGTGACACCTTCTGATATTGCTGGATTACTCGTTTATCTCAAGCGTGAAGACCCGGTCAAGACACCAGTACCTTTATAGCGACATATCGAATATGCACCAGCATTCACGATGTTCTCAATACGGATTACTCCTGTTGCCCAGGGACATAGCTTGCACCAAACCTCTGTACGAAACAGCTGCTACTTCGATCAATCGATATTGATCTATCATCTCGCGGTTGATCGTCACAATTTATTGCTCTTCACCAGTAACCCCGCTATTTTCACCATCTCTACCATCAGCTAGCCGTGCTACACGCAACAGCCCGACATTTTCGTCCATCCGCATCACAATGACTCCAGCTGCCGCCCTCCTAAGAGGACGGATTGCTGAACATCCACTACGCATAACTTGACCATCGGAAGTAACCAGCGCGATTTCCTCATCCTTATCAAACAAAGTGCGCGCGTCAGCTACTTGTCCGGTCTTTTCGCTCAAGGTAATCGCCTTGAGTCCCTGCCCCCCGCGGCCCTGTGGTCGAAATTCAGTAACAGCCATCTTCTTGCCGTAACCATTGGTGGTAATGACAAGTACAAAGCCTTCGTCTTGGGTCAGGTCCATCGCCACCACTTCATCGTCTTTGGTCAGACGGATCGCACGAACACCACCACTAGTACGTCCGCTCGCCCTTATCGTGTCGAGGGGAAATCGGATGGCCATCCCACGACGGGTGAAGAACATCGTGTGTGTCTCACCAGTTACAAGTCGAACCCAAACAAGCTCATCATCTTCGTTAACATCCATCGCCAATAAGCCAGTGCTCCGAACAGAAACGAATTGTGTTAACGCGGTGCGCTTGACTTCGCCCAAACGGGTCCCAAACACCAAGTAATCTCCTGCCTCAAAGTTGGGGATTGCTAGAACGGCTGTAGCCCGTTCATTCTGCTGCACCGGAAGTATGTTGATCAGGTTGTGCCCTTGCGCTTCGCGACCCTGTTCCGGCAACTCGTACGCTCGCAACCGATAGACTTTACCTAGGTTGGTAAAAAACAATAGATGGTCGTGGGTGTTGGCCACGAGAAAGTGCTCAACGATCCCACCCGTCTTGCTACGAAAACCACGAATGCCCTTGCCACCTCGACCCTGACGTCTATACGTGTTGGCTGGAACTCGCTTCACGTATCCCCCGGAAGACATGGTGACAAGACAGTCTTCATCTGCAACCAGGTCTTCCTCGCTGAGTTCTCCGCTTGCCGCGCGCTGGATATCTGTACGACGCTCGTCACCAAATCGCTCCACAACATCACGCGTCTCACTACCAATAATCTCGAGTATGCGTGCTTCGTCAGCAAGCGTGGCCTCAAGATCTTCGATCTGCGTCCGTACTTTTTCACGCTCCGCATTGATCTGATCACGCTCTAGACGGACGAGACGTCGGAGTTGCATGTCGAGAATCGCATTAGCCTGAACCTCAGTGAGTTCAAAACGCTGCATCAGCTCGTTGCTAGCAGACCGGGTGTCATTTGCAGAACGAATAATCTTTATAACTTCGTCGATATGCTCGAGCGCAACAGCGTATCCAGCCAGCAAGTGCGCACGAGCCTCGGCCTTCCGAAGATCAAATTCAGTCCTATTTCGAATAACCTGTTGTCGATGCTGTACAAACAACTCCACAAGGCGACGTAGCGAGAGTTGCTCCGGCTGACCATCGACCAGTGCCAAGTTGTTGATGCTAAAAGTCGTCTGCAGCGCCGTGTGTTTATATAGCTGATTAAGCACCGCTGGTGGGCGAGCATCACTGCGGAGCTCGAGAACAACCCGCATTCCATGACGGTCCGACTCGTCGCGTATATCACGAACACCAACAATCACTTTGTCGCGTACTAACGAGGCGATACGTTCAACCAGATTTGCCTTATTGACCATATATGGAAGCTCGGAAACAACCAGAGCCTCAGTATCCCCACGCACCTCCTCCCTCGTGACCTTTGCTCGAACTGTCACACGTCCCCGACCCTGTGTATACGCCTGCTCAATGCCTTCATCACCAACAATAATCCCAGCCGTCGGAAAATCAGGCCCACGCACGTGTCTCATCAAATCATTTGACGTCGCCTCAGGATCTTCAATGTAGTGTTCAATAGCCTTACCCACTTCCCGCAAGTTGTGCGGCGGCATACTTGTAGCCATACCTACGGCTATCCCTGTAGATCCATTCAGGAGCAGATTAGGTACGACAGAAGGCAAGACTTCAGGCATCTCCGCTGTACCGTCAAAGTTATCGATGAATTCGACCGTGTCACGATCTATGTCGTCAAGCATCGCTGCCGAAATATCTGTAAGCCTTGTTTCTGTGTATCGCATGGCTGCCGGAGGATCACCATCTACCGATCCAAAATTTCCCTGCCCGTCCACCAACAAGTACCGAGTCGAGAAATCCTGGGCCATCCGCGCAAGAGCGTCATACAACGACTGTTCTCCGTGCGGATGGTATTTACCCATCGTTTCACCAACCACCCGCGCCGACTTACGGTGCTGTGCGGATGGGGTCGCTGATAACTCTTCCATCGAATACAGCAGACGACGTTGAACTGGCTTAAGTCCGTCTCTAACATCCGGAATAGCACGCGCTACGATCGTGCTCATCGCGTAATCGATATAGGAGGTTTCCATCTCTTCCACAATGTCGGTCGATTCGATGGGTTGTTGTTCCTCCACGCAGATCTATCTCCTTGAGGCCTCAGGCCTCTGATTCAGTAGCGACATAGTCACCGCTAGTACCACCACGCTTCTCGACAAGCCGAACATCGCGAATAAACATGCTTTTATCCACCGCCTTGCACATGTCATAGACCGCAAGTGCAGCAACTGAGACGGCCGTTAATGCCTCCATCTCGACGCCAGTCCGTCCTATCGTTCGAACCTGAGCCTCGATCAACACCTTGTCTACGCCCTGACACGTAAGATTTAAATCCACACTGTCCAGCGGCAACGGATGGCAGAGGGGAATCAGATCAGACGTGCGCTTGGCGGCCATGATCCCAGCCAGACGCGCAACGCCCAGTACATCGCCCTTTGCCAACTCGGAGCCACGATCCTCTCCCTGATCTCTAATCATCATCAGCGTTTCAGGCTGCATGACGACTCGACCACTAGCTACGGCACGTCGCATCGTCTCAGGCTTGCCACTCACGTCCACCATACGAGCAGACCCTTCCGCGTCAAAGTGCGTCAGCCGCTCGATACCGTCACGACGGAAAGTTCTTGTATTGGATTTTTGGGCAGAGCTCACGTTCTATTTTATCGTGCCAAGGACATCAAACGACAGCTACCGAAGACCAACAACCCATATTCGGATGTTGCGTTATATGCCCACTTCTGACGATTCACCAACAAGACCTTGAAGAAAGAATCTTCTCAGCGGTGAGCCCTGTATGCGAACTCCGTTGACATCATTGATCGCAGGCTCCTAGCATCCTGCTGAAGATCATGGGCGATTCGATCACTAACCCAACATCACACAAGCCCACTCATCGTGGCGAGCCAAGCCAGTACCCGCCAACGGGGCATGGTCGCGGCGTGGTTGGCTATATATTGGTCAGCACTGTTTTCTTTGTTGTGCTTGTAGTCGTATTCACGTCTCTAAGCGATAGCATCGGATCAGGTCTACAAGAGCTTGTTGATCAGTTACCACTCGGTCTCTGACTGTAAAGCAGCACGCACGTGAAAGCCGAAGATGACGACATTTCTTCGAAAAAGAATCTAGAGCGTCTCACTGCAAACGGACGCCGTGTCCTGTGGAAAGCCGAAGTTGAAGCCACGACACTTGGCCAAAACTCCATTGGAGCTCTCCATATATTCATAGCAATCCTCCGGTCACCTGAAACAGCTGCTGCGCGTGTCCTTCAATCAATCGGTTTCGACCTCGAATCACTCACTCGATCGATTTCCAACGCATCAGGACACGTCGAAACACGAACCTCAGGGCGTCTTCAGCTGTCAGCGGAGGGAAGGAACGTCCTGCAAAGCGCCGCGCTCGAAGCCGAACGAATGGGCATTCGTTTCATCGGTACAGAACATCTCCTTCTTGGTGTGCTTGCCAATACAGCCTCACTCAACAAAGGCCCTCTAAAAACAACCGGTCTCGACCTTCGCGCTATTCGACGCCAGATAAAAGCCACGTATCAGCCCGGCGCTCGCAGTCGAGACCCAGACAGCCATTCACAACGGAGGCCACGCAAAGAAAGAGAACGAACGCTCCTGACAAAACACGGAACGGATCTTACCTCCGCCGCGCGCACCGGCCACCTAGATCCGGTTGTCGGCCGTAACATCGAGATTGATCGGGCGATCGAGATACTACTGCGTAGATCAAAAAACAACCCCATGCTTATCGGTGACGCTGGCGTGGGCAAAACCGCCATAGTCGAAGGCCTAGCACACAGAATCACGAACGGTAACGTCCCAGCCGAACTTCTCGATCAAAATCTGGTTTCGCTTAATCTCCCATCAGTAATAGCGGGCACAAAATACCGAGGGGACTTCGAAGATCGCATGCAGAAACTCATGCACGAAATTCGGGCAAGACAAGACGTTATCGTCTTCATCGATGAAATTCACACCATAGTCGGTGCCGGTGGATTGCCCGGCTCTCTAGATGCAGCCAACATGTTGAAGAGCCATCTAGCCCGTGGGGAAATCCAAGTTGTCGGAGCCACAACATGGAACGATTACCGACGTTACATCGCAAATGACAAGAGTCTTACTCGTCGTTTCCAAACAATCCATGTTGACGAACCAAACGACGTAGATACCGTTGCCATCCTGAATACCCTGACACCTATATATGAGTCCTATCACGGCGTGAACCTAACTACCGAAGCCCTTAAAACAGCAGTACGCCTGTCCCAACGATATATGCCTTCACGCCAACTTCCCGACAAAGCCATTGATCTCGTTGATGAGGCTGCAGCAAGAGCAAAGGTCCTGCGTCTCACACCTCCTGATCGAATCCTAGAACTTGAGCGCCGCATCAAGGAGTTCGACGCCCAACTCAAAGTCGTGCAGGCAGCTTCCAGCACACCAAACCTTGATGAAACAGATTCGGACGTGCCGAGTCCCGATGTAGTCCAGGCAACCCATCAAGCACGTTCACAAGTTGCAGATGAGCTTCGCGATGAACGCGCAGCCTGGTCAGACGAAATCGACACCCATCGTCCTATTGTCGGACCAAACGAGGTGGCCAATGTGCTATCCGCATGGACTGGTATACCAGTTCCATCACTCGTTAGTAACGATGGCGATCGTTTCATGGATTTAGAGACTCAACTACAGAAACGAATTGTTGGGCAAGACGAAGCATTGAACGAAATGGGACGATCGCTCCGACGCGCAATGGCTGGCATGCGTGATCAACACCGACCTATCGGATCATTCTTGTGCGTCGGGAGTTCTGGCGTTGGGAAAACTGAGTCCGCAAGAGCCCTAGCCGAATTTGTTAGTGGAACCGAAGAAAACCTCGTCCGTATGGACATGTCAGGAATGTCCGAATCGCACAATGTCTCACGGTTGATCGGATCGCCACCAGGATATATCGGCCATGATGAAGCAACTGAACTCACCGACTCAGTACGGCGTAATCCGTTCTCAGTGGTTCTATTCGACGACATCGATAAAGCTCATCCTCGAACGTTGCAGATCCTGTTACAAATCATGGAAGACGGTTCGCTGAAGGACTCGAGCGGTCGCAAGATTGATTTCAGGAACACCGTAATCATTCTTACGTCCAACCTCGGCAACGACATCTTTCGAGAACCGACGATGGGTTTTCGCAATTCCACTCAAAACGCCCAAAGCCGAGCCTCATACGAAACACGAATGCGCGAACACGCACGGCGCCACCTACCCAGCGAGTTCCTCAACCGCATAGACCGATTGCTTGTATTTACCAACCTAGAAGAAGAACACATTAGGGAAATAGCCCGACGCCAACTGTCTGCTGCCACAGTTAGAGCAGAGAAATTATCTATACAACTCCACGTCACATCCGAAGCACTTGACTACATCGTCGGAGTCGCTGTTGAACGTCACTCGGGTGCTCGACCAATTGCGCGCCTAGTACAACAGTATGTGGACCAGCCACTTACAGATTGCATCCTCCGATCACACGCTTGCGACCGTGAATTTGAACTGCGCATCCTTGAGGGCACACCGACAATCGTAGAGATAACATCCGGAACTGATAGCAACACCAACGATTAGCGAATCCGACGAGCCACCCACACCATTACCAGAACATAAATCATCCTCGACTCCTTAGGTGGCTGGACATGACTTGTGAGGTCGACGATTGATACGTGTCTGATTCAAACATATCGGAACCTCCAGCATATTGCCCCATCCACACCACTCATACCGTAAGCGTCGATGACAGCAACTAATTCCCGTAAATTCTGGCTCGTACCACATATCAACGATTCCGTGAATCGATCGAAATCGTTGAAGATAAGGTGCCCAAAGTCGCTAACATACACCGCACTATAAATCTCAATCCAGCTTGACCGACTTTACGCCAACATCGTGCAGTTGAGAGTCAACTCTTAGCAAAGTGTCAAACAATACGTCTACTACTGATATACTTTCCACTCGGTTCAGGGCCGAAGGCATGTAGCCCTTCGATCCGTTCTAGTTCAAACGCTCGCAAGCCCATCGGCCCCTCATTCTGGCAACGAAATGCACCGACCATCAAATGTTCCTGTTGACCTATGGATTACATGTCGGAAATGTGGTGCTATGCACTACAAACCAGAGTTCGAAGCATCGCTCCGCGTGTGTCCCGCTTGCAATTACCACGACCGCATAGACGCCTCTGAGCGTATTGCCTTACTGCTCGATGACCCGCACACATTCCAGGAAATCGATTGTGATCTCACCGCCGCCGATCCCATTAATTTCCATCGCCCCAGCGGATCCTATCTTGAGCGCGTGGCCAAGGCTCGGGCGCTGACCGGACGAAACGAAGCGATTGTGTGTGGCAAAGGGCTAATGCATAGCCGCCCAGTTGCCTTAGGAGTCATGGAGTTTGGCTTTATAGCCGGGAGTATGGGATCAGCCACCGGCGAAAAGATTTCACGGCTGTTTGAAATGGCTGCTCGCGAACGTCTTCCAGTGATCACTGTTACCTCGTCTGGTGGCGCTCGCCAGGACGAAGGGCTTTTCGCGTTAATGCAAATGGCTCGTACAACAGCTGCTGCCGCACGCCTTGGTGATATCCCCCACGTGTGCGTAATGGCCGACCCCACACTTGCCGGTGTTACAGCCAGCTTTGCAGCAATTGCTGACGTGATAATCGGAGAACCCGGCGCCACAATCCGATTCGCTGGATCCAGAGTGGTGCAGGGAGCTCTACGTCGCCGTGCTCCTGTCGAGGACCACACCGCGGAGTGGGTCCAAAAACACGGCATGCTAGACCTTGTGGTGCCACGGCGTGAACTACGCGAGACAGTGAGTCGGATTGTTTCTCACTTAACTCCTTCGATAGTCGCTACGCCCGTAATTGAAGCTGAGATCGCGCAGACTTAGTCTTCAACCATTGCCATGCTTGAATTCGAACACGGCCTAGACGATTTACGCGAGCAAATCAGGAAACTCGAACTCAGTACTAATACGCACTTGGAATCATCCACGACTCGCGAACTCACAGTTCTTCGTCTCGAGCTTGAGGCACGCACAGCCGACATCTTTGCAAACCTCACGCCTTGGCAACGCGTGCAATTAGCACGACATCCTCAACGGCCCCACATGCTGGATTTTGTCGAGCGCCTTTTCCCAAACTTTACAGAACTGCACGGCGACCGCCGATACGGCGACGATGCAGCAATTGTGTCCGGCTTGGCCGAGTTTGAAGGTATCAGTGTTGTGGTCATCGGCCATCAGAAAGGCCGTACCACCTCCGAGAATATCCGTCGAAACTTCGGAATGGCTCACCCCGAGGGTTACCGAAAAGCTCGGCGTCTCTTTGACATGGCGGAGAAATTCGGACTTCCACTACTCACGTTTCTCGATACGCCAGGAGCCAGCCCAAATCTAGAAGACGAAGAGCGCGGACAATCGTGGTCCATCGCAGAAAATATGGCCCGCCTATCACAGCTGCGCGTTCCCATAATCGTGACTGTTATAGGAGAAGGAGGCAGCGGCGGAGCTCTCGCGCTAGGCGTTGGTGATCGTATATTAATGTTGGAACATGCCATCTATTCGGTCGCATCGCCCGAAGCCGCCGCTGCGATTGTGTGGCGTGACTCTGAACTTGCAGAAAAGGCGGCCAAAGCCTTAAAGCTAACCAGCAGCGACCTACTGCACGCAGGCTTAATCGATCGTGTCGTAGCCGAACCGGAAGGCGGTGCACATCAAGATTTCAATGCAGCAGCGGCTAACCTCCGTTCGGAACTCGCGCCCCTGATTACTGAACTCCGCAGCCAAGATGTCGACACTTTGCTGCGCACGCGATACGACAAGTTTCGAGCAATGGGGCAATTCGCGGTACATAACATCACCCCGTCCACATAAACCACCATCCATCATGACTCTGGGTCGAATTCTCTCGATCTTTGGATCAATCTTGGGGTGGTTCCTCGGTGCAGGACCGATGCGTGCTACGGCAGTACGCCGCCTATCAATCACGCTTCCGTTTGCGTCGCTACCGCCACACCTTGACTCAACATCTGTGCTCTTAATCTCTGATCTCCACGTAAACGGACACAAAGACCCCGCACTCCGGGTTCTTGACCAGCTCGCCGGCGCGAAACCGGACATCTTGATCACCTGCGGTGACTTGGTCGAAAGCGATCGCTTTATTCCCGATATCGCAGAGCGCCTTGCCCGAATCGAACCACAATTTGGAAGCTTTGCCGTGTGGGGAAATCATGACGCTTTAGGCCGACCACAACGAAAAGCACCCAGATGGCTTAGCCACGAAATTCGCCCACTCCAAGCGATGGCAGCAGAGTTAGCCAAACACGGGATTCACACTCTCACCAACCAATGCGTAAAACTCAGTATCCGTAGCTCACAAATACAGATTATTGGCGTGGGTGACAGGCACATCGGTATGACGGATCTGGATGAAGCCTTCGCGATAGCCGACTCGGATTTATTCACGATCCTTATCTCCCACAACCCCGATGTGGCAACCGAACTAGAAGATCGAAGGGTAGACGTAACACTAAGCGGACACACACATGCAGGCCAAATTGTTCCACCGATTATCGGTCCTTTGACTTTGCGTACACGGTACTCACTCCCTCGCCCGAGCGGACTTATGTATGTCCATGGCCGGCCTCTCGTGGTCTCGGCAGGTGTAGGGACCGTTGGAGTCCCCATACGGATCAACGCACCTGCCGACGTGACCGAACTTCATCTGCTTCGGGTTCCATCCGTATCCGCCAAACAGACGACTTCATGATTCTTCACGAACTTGGGAGTGTTCCGTCCTTTGCGTAATCTCGAATCAGTCTTTGATTAGCCTGCGCAGGCAGCAAACTAGGTCTCTAGCGATGTTGCCTACGCACCAGCTTCAATCAAACGAAGCGAGTCATAGGTGAACGTGAACAGTCTCATCATTCCAGGAATGTATGACCCAATAAGATCAGGCAGCGAAGAATCGAGTGGTGCAATCTCAGCGTGTTTCATCACGTCAAGCATTTCCAAACGAGCATGTGAAGAACCGCCTAAGGCTCGATATGCCCTAATCGATTCCTGAACCGGAACATACGGATCATTCGCGTCATGCAAGAGCGCAACAAACACCGTTAGATTTTTAAGGTGATGCCTGGGCGAAATCGACTCAAATAAACTCGGCATTACTTCACGAACCTGTGAGGCTAGCCGGCCTACAGAATCGGGATCACGATTAATGAGTAGTGCGTGGATGCGCCGACCCTGTTCACCAATCGGCTCAAGCTTTAGCGCTTGCCCTTGCTCCCTCTTTAATTCCGGTGACGAAAACGGAAACAGTTTGAAAAGCATTTCGCGATCGGCGTGATTTGCAACTTGCGAAAGAATCGTGTTTCGCAAAACTATCCAGACGTGGGGATCCGGCATATATGGTTCGTTGACACCACCTTCTCGAACAGTATTCGTAGTCACAGCCTGAATCATCGCCTCCAGCGAGTAATAGGCACCAACTGCAACAACCATTGCAACTTGATCAGCAATTGCGTCATCAGCGGACGCCACCATTGCCAACGAGCCACCCATACTGAACCCTATAAATCCGATCCGATCAGGATCAACCGACTCCCGATCGCTAAGAATTTCGAATCCGCGGATAAGAGCGTCGACGTCTTGAGGTAACACCCGGTAATTGGAATAGTCCAGTGCATCTGGAACGAGTACGACAAACCCTAACCGGGCTAAACCGTCGGCGAAATTAACTAATGGTCGATACTTCCTTCCTTCAGGTTCAACACCATTAACAAGAATCAGAGCCGCTTCCCCATCAGCGCCAACCGGTTCGTAAACATCAGCCTGCAACTCAAATCCATCACGAGTTGTATACGTCACAGTACTAACGCGAGGTGGTGCTCGAACATCGAGCACTGTGGGAATGTTTCCAGGAATCGCCTCAATCAGGACCGCAGCGGTACGCGCTCCGAAACCGATATTGTCGTGAAAACGTACAACGAAACCCAACAGAGCCAAAGCAAAGCCCATACCGATAAACGCTCGTGTCGAAATCATCAGTGGAGAACAAGCTCGAAGGAAGACTTATTGGTAAATAGAAAAACTCCATTCGATCTCAATATTGAACCTCGATTTAGGACAAATCCAGTTCCTCGGCGACAAGAGGGAGATTAGTACGCTCAATTTCAGTTCGCTCGCGTCGGCGGTCCGTGTCATTAATTACATCTAGCATCTCCTGAATCCCGCCGGCTTCGAAGTAACTTGAGGCATACCGCACATAGGCCACCTCATCTACCGCCAAGAGTCGCTCCATCACCATATCTGCAATCCGCTTGGAAGAGACCTCCAAACGGTCACCCGTAAGAATCGTGTTCTCAATATCGTTGACTGCGTCCTCCGCCCAATCGCTCGCAATCGGTCTCTTGGCACCAGCAACCGTGACGGACCTATACAACTTTCCACGGTTGAACGGCTCCGTACGCCCGTGCGACTTAAGTACTCGAACCTCCATCGCAGAGAGACGTTCTTGGGTCTCATAAACAAAACCGCAGTTCGCACACCGACGTCGGCGCCATGCCCCACCGCTGTTCAGGTCAAAAGCCTCAATTCGACCGTCATCACATCCACAACGCGCACACATATACAGCTCCAACCGTTCATATGTTGTGAATCGATGTCCGCAATCCAAACACGAACGCCGCCGCCGGATACTGTGTGTGGAGTCCCGCGAATCAACAACCTTCAGCCGCTGGGATTCACAAGCTCGGCATTGCACGCGACGCACTCTCCCTGCATTAATCAGAACGTTTCACCCAACTGGATACTATATATAGTATCCGGCTTCCTATTCGCAACCCTCTTCTAACATCAAGAACACGGCACACTCGACCACATGGCCACCACTGTTCATGATCTTGAATCGAGTAGTGCCTTCTACGTGCAAGTTCTCGACCGAAATCCCGTGGCAAACACGCAGAGTTAACAACATTTGGGCAGACACCATGTAGCACTAGTTATAACCCCTGACGCACTCCAACACGCAGCAGGCGCGTCACTCGAAACTGGAGCCATAGTCAAACGTCCGACTGAAGATACGAACAGCCGATCACTGCATTTTCGCGATCCCGATAGCAACGGGATCAAACTCCGAACTCGCGTCAACTCCGAGCCTATGGATAAACCACACGCGTGTGCTCACTATAATCACGTCAGAAGCATCCAACTCTGCGTATAGACACGGAGACCTAACACGTGTATGCAGTTCTAATCGCCGGCGGACGGGGAGAGCGTCTACGTCCTCTAACATCGAACGTTCCCAAACCTATGGTTGCAGTCGCCGGAAAGCCAATCATCCAGCATCAGATTGAATGGTATTTAGCACAAGACATCGATCACTTTGTCATCTCGTGTGGATACTTGCACGAGGTCATTGAATCCCATTTCGGAGATGGCACCTCACTAGGCGTCTCCATCACCTATGCCATCGAAGATACACCCATGGGACGTGGAGGTGGCTTACGGCTAGGCATGCAGCAGATTCCACAGAACGAAGAACTGGTGCTTGCATCCAATGCAGATATTCTCACCGAGCAGCAGCTTAACCCCATGCTGAAGCAACACCGTGAAGATCAGAATGTCGCAACTATTCTCCTCGCGCCTTATATAAGCCAATTCGGTATCGTCGAGGTAGATGGTCCGAAAGTCTCAAGTTTTACCACCAACCCCGTACTCCCACACTGGATCAATGGGGGGATCTACGTCCTGTCACGAGCCTTCGAAGACCATCTGCCTACCGTTGGTGATCACGAAGACACAACCTTTCCCGAATTGGCTAGCAAGGGCCTCCTTGGAGCTTTTATGTCCACTGCACGCTGGCGTGGCATGGATAGTGTTAAAGATCACGCTAACCTAGAAAAAGAACTCGCGGAAGATCCACTGGACTACTCTGGGAAATGATCGGAAAACAGCGATTTAATCATCATCCGTCGGGTTGAACCGGTCCGCCCCGAGATATGAAAAGTTATTAGCAACCGACACCCATCGCTTGGAACCTACAAATCTCAGAAAATCAGCCGAGCCTCTCGAACTATTTTTAGTGGTACAAACCAATTGCGCATTAGGAACATTACGTTTTGGTCGTACAACGCCGCACGGTAAAGTTCTAGATCTCATCCGAGATACTTTTCGAAACTAGACGGGACTCGGCCTCTCTCGTATGTACACATCAAAAAAGATAAACGACACCCCAACGTTCCACGAGACTGGATATGACGCTGTAGGTGACTTGTACGATCTGGAGTATTCCGACTGTACGGGTGCTGAATTAGATTTCTGGATTAGCGAATGCCAAAGATTTGGTGCACGCATCCTCGAGTTGGCCGTCGGGACCGGACGCATTGCGGGTCCTCTCGCTAGTCATGGGTTTGAAGTCACTGGGGTAGACAGTTCATTAGGGATGCTCGATCAGGCAGCCGCCAAGCGGGGTGTTATGCCTATAAACACGAGACGCAATCTCACGCTTGTACACGGCACCATGCAGGATTGCTCTTTGGACGGAAGCTTCGATCTAGTATTTGTGGGGTTCAACTCTTATCTATTGCTTCCCGACGCAGAAGCGCGCGTGCAAACCCTTAGTAACGCCATGCGCCACCTACGTCCCGGCGGAGGACTGGTCGTCGATGTATTTTCTGCAACACCGCTGGATTCGACTCCAGATCACGAAAACGTTGAGTTTCTCGAAACAGAACCAACCACAGGAAAACGCATCACGCGGGAACGCTTCTATACCTACAACGCCGCGACACACCGGGGGCAAAGCCCCCTTATCTATCGAGTCCATGATGGCGGCGGGGGAATCGTAAACGAACGTCAGCT
>CAYRCL010000023.1:0-2971 GCA_964422795.1 uncultured Chloroflexota bacterium | reverse complement strand
CCCAGTAATCCCCACGCCTAAAATACGTTCGGTAGTTGGTTCGACGATAAGTTTGGTCAGTCCGTCGGTCCGGCCCAGAGTGGCGGCTCGTCCTGAGGCTGTCCACGGGAATCGGATGACCTGGTGCGGGATGTTGGAGTCGCGGGCGACTGACTCGGTCAGGCCACACCACGCGATTTCAGGATCCGTGAAAATAACCGACGGGATTGCTTGGGGATCGTAGGTGACTGGTTCGCCGGCTATTGCCGCAACCGCTACATGCGCTTCGTGGGTTGCCTTATGGGCAAGCATTGGTTCACTCGCTACATCGCCGACTGCGAATACGCTGCCAGCCGTAGTTTGGCGCTGTGCATTGACTCTGATATAGCCTCGTTCGGTGGTTTCTGCGCCGATTGTTTCAAGTCCCAAGTTTTCAGTGTTGGGCTGTCGACCTACAGCAACCAACACTTTGTCGAATCGGTGTGACGTCTGGTCGATACGTGGTCCGGTCAGGGACACGTGAACATCGGATTCCTGGACGTCAATTTCGGTGACACGTGGGTTGAGCAAGATCTGTTCAAACGTAGATTTCAACTGCTGCTCGAGTTGGTTGACGAGATCCCGGTCCGGACCGGGCAATAGGTGGGATTCCAGCTCGACGACGGTAACTTGGGATCCAAGGGCAGCGTAAACCGAACCCAACTCAAGTCCGATGTATCCGCCGCCTACGACCAACAGCGATCCAGGGACATCCGTAAGCTCTAGAGCCGACGTGGAATCCATGACATGTTTGCCGTCGATCTGGAATCCTGCTGGTGTTACTGGTCGCGATCCAGTCGAGACGATGGCGAAGTCGAAGTCGACCTGCTGCGGGTCATCACCGTTCTCCGATTCAACGTACAAAGATTTAGGACCTTCAAACCGTGCGCGACCTTGAAGGAAGCGTATGTTGTGGGCATGTGCCAGTGAACCGAGACCTCCAGCCATCTTTTGGACCACACTGGTTTTCCAGTCGCGTAGCTTGTCCAGATCAATAGCAGGCTTCGCATAACGTATGCCCCGATCCGACAAGCGTTTTGTTTCGTCGAGGATTGCGGCTACGTGCAGGAGCGTCTTCGAGGGGATGCATCCGCGGTAGAGACAGACACCACCAGGGCTGTCTTCCAGGTCGACGAGCGTCACGCGCATTCCGAGCTGTGCTGCGCGGAATGCAGCTGGATAGCCGCCAGGTCCAGCGCCGATCACCGCCACATGGGAGCGTCGTTCGTCAGTGCTCACGCTGGATTAGTTTTCCATTGCGAGCATCAGTGGCTGGGCGAGCGCATCCACAATCCACGTGAGGAAGCGGGCTCCATCAGCGCCATCGATGGACCGATGATCGAGCGAAAGTGATAACGGGAGCAATAGCCGAGGGTGCAACTGTCCGTCTATATATACGGGTCGCTCGACCGACCGACCAACTCCGAGAATGCCCACTTCAGGTGGGTTCACGATGGGCGTGAAATGTCCAGTTCCAATCCCTCCAAGGTTGCTTATGGTGAAGGATGCGCCCTCAAGCCGTTGGGCAGGAAGACGGCCACCACGTGCTTGTTCGGTCACTTCGTTGAGTTCGAGAGCGATTTCGAGAATGCTCTTCGTGTCAACGTTCTGAAGCACTGGTACGAAGAGGCCACGCTCTGTTTCCGTGGCAACACCAAGGTGGTAATAACGTTTCAAGACCAACTCATTGGTGGTGAAGTCTGCACTGGAGTTGAGACGGGGATGAGCTTTTAGCGCGGCCGCCACAACCTTCAATAGGATTGCCGTGATGGTCAGGTTCACTCCGGACGCTTCGACTCGGGCCTTTTCTCGTTTGCGTAAGGCTTCAACTTCTGTGACATCTGCCTCGTCGAAGAGGGTGATATGGGGAATTGTTGACCACGAACGGGTGATGTTTGTTGCGGTCGCTCTGCGAACACGATTCATGCGTTCTCGTGTTACCTCTCCGAACGGGCTGAAGTCCGGGAGTGGTGTGGATGTTAGAGGCGCAACCGTTTCGGGTACCGCGCGGGTGCGGGCATGAGCTTTGACGTCGTCGATCGAAATTCGATTGGCCGGTCCAGAACCACGGACACGACGAATATCAACGCCGATCTCGCGTGCGAATTGGCGAACTGAGGGCGCGGCGAAGACCGGCGTGGTACTAGCTTCGTCCGATTGTTTTGCGGGCAGGGTTGTGGATGCGATATTCGGTGCGACGGTGTCGGAGTCCGGGTCCGCAGCGTCGTCGACTTGCAGTGGAGCTGCTGTCGGCGGAATGGCCTTTTCATTGGCTCCGATTGCTGCGTTGGTCTCCGTTGTATCAGGTGTGGTGTCGGATTCCGTTGTATAGGGTGTGGTGTCGGATTCCGTTGTATCGGGTGTGGTGTCGGATTCCTCAAGCTCAAGGATCGCTTGTCCGACAGTAATCGTGTCGCCCTTGCTGACGAGGATCTGGGTGATGACCCCGGGTGCTTCGGCTGGTACTTCAAGCGTAGCTTTTTCACTCTCAACTTCAATGATTGGATCGTCTTTAGCTACAGTTTGACCATTGCGCACGAGTACGGTCAGTACATCAGCATCATCGATGCCTTCGCCCAGGTCAGGAAGTTTTAGCTTGGTGGCCATGCACGTGTCCGTGGGTATAGCGCATGCGCCGCTTAGGCGAGCCGGGGGTTGGCCTTGGCCGGATCGATATCAAGGTCCTCGATTGCTTCCGAAACCAATTCCCGATCGATTTCACCTTCGCGCGCGAGCGCATGCAGCGCTGCCAGCGTAACGTACCGACTGTCGACTTCGAAGAAGTCTCTCAGTGCGTCGCGTGAGTCACTGCGTCCAAAACCGTCAGTTCCAATGCTTACGAGTGATCCTGGAATCCATTTGGATAGTGCGTCTGGTAGCGTCTTAACATAATCACTCGTTGCGATTGTTGGGTGTGGTTCGGTCCCTAGTTGCTTGGATATATATGGGACGA
>CAYRCL010000022.1:0-30629 GCA_964422795.1 uncultured Chloroflexota bacterium | reverse complement strand
CGCTACCAGTCAGTGCGTCCACCGTGTGGAACTTTGCGCCCTTCGTCAAGGTCCAAGCGGTCGAAATGTCGACGGATGTCCGTGCGGTGACCCTGACCGATTTCTTCAAGAAATGCTCGAAATCTGGGCCAGTCCCAGGTGTCACCGTCTTTGTTGGGCTCCGCTGTGGCCTGTGCCTCGTTGTGGTCTGCGATCTCTGCAGGTGTACGAGGGAGCATATGGTCTTGAAGCCACGACCAGACTTCGTCGTCCGTTGGCCGCGTGCGGAGAGCGTTGATGAAATCTTCGGGGGCGATGCCCAGAAATCTGAGCATTCGCTCAGAACGTCCGATTCTCCATACGTATTCACCTAGGGTTCCGGCGATTTCGGCACGCCCCTTGTCGATCGAACGCGGCAGGAAATTGATGCCGCCAAGTTTTTCATAGGGGCTACGAGGGGCGTCTTTCGTCAAGTCCATGTGCGTTCTCGTGGAATATGCAGCTCCGACGGTAGCACGGGTAGATCACTCCGGTTCTGCGCACTCTGTGTCACCGGGCAAGTCGATACGGTCACTGGGCCTGCGAGAGGTCAAGCACATGGTGGTCCAGCTCGCAGGCTGGGATGAAAGTGTTGGAGGCGGTCGATTATGGTGTGCGGTCAGCGCACTGATGTTTGTTGGGTGGAGACGGGGGGACTTGAACCCCCAACCCCCGCCTTGCAAAGGCGATGCTCTACCAATTGAGCCACGTCCCCATAGATTGCTAATTCTAGGCTCAGGTATGGGATTTCGTCCCGAAGAATTGCAGAACTGTTACCAGAGCTGGTCTGGAATTTGCGAACAGAACCTATTTAGCAGAAGGTTTAATGGAACGCAACGGCACGTGGCTTTCTGTGTTGACGTAGAAGTATGACGTCCGACCGTCCGTGGCTGCGTCATGCACCGTAGAATGAGATCTATTGCATAGGGGTCTCGGCCCTATGAGTAAAGGGCTCTTAGCTCAGTCGGTTAGAGCGCGCCTCTGATAAGGGCGAGGTCCGTGGTTCGAATCCACGAGGGCCCACCGTGGTTCCGGGACAGCTCAGCGAACTCTAGCGGAAGCTAGCCTAGAATCAGTGATGAACGACCACAACCGTGCTGTGAATTCAAGACATCGAAGCCGGCTGGACCTGTCGGATTTGAATGTGGAACAGCAGGCTGCGGTGAACCACGCACATGGTCCGCTACTGATCTTTGCTGGAGCAGGATCAGGTAAGACCCGGGTTATCACGTATCGCGTTGCGCGGCTGATTGAAACGGGCGTTGCGCCTTGGAACATTTTGGCCGTTACCTTTACTAACAAGGCTGCGAACGAGATGCGTGAGCGGCTAGTTGAGCTGATGGGTGAAGATGCTGCCGGAATCAATAGTGGAACCTTTCATGGGCAGGCACTTCGCATCCTCCGACGCCACATTCATCATCTTGGACGCGAACCCGATTTCACTATTTACGATAGCGACGATCAGCTTCGGCTAGTGAAGCAATCGATGACGGATAACGGTATTGGTCTTACAACTATTAACCCGTCGGCCATCCGCAACGAGATCTCGAGATCTAAGGATGAACTCAAAAACCACCACGAATACTCCGAACACGCGGATGGTTATTTTCAGGAGACAGTGGCCACGATTTACGACAGGTATCAAGAATTATTGAAAAACGCTAATGGCGTCGATTTTGGTGACATGGTTGGACTCTGCGTAGAGTTGTTTAAGTTTCCCGATGTCCGTGCTTATTATCAGGATCGGTTTCGTTTCGTTCTGGTTGATGAATACCAGGATACGAATCGTGCCCAGTACACGTTTGTTCGTGACCTCGCAGAAAAACATCAGAATATCTGTGTAGTTGGCGATGACGACCAGAGCATCTATTCGTGGCGTGGGGCCGATATTCGAAACATTCTTGAGTTCGAGACGCAATTTGAGTCGACGACCGTAGTGCGACTTGAACGCAATTACCGGTCTACCGGCAATATCCTGACAGCGGCAAACTCGGTCATTTCCAAAATTCAAGCCCGGGCAGAGAAAGTGCTTTGGACGGAGCGTGAGAACGGCAAACCGGCTGCCGTTATCGAAGCCTTTGATGAAGACGATGAGGCAACGCAGGTTGAGAGTGAGATCCGGGTGTTGTGCGGAAGCGACGTGGAGCGCCGCGACATTGCGATTGTTTACCGAACGAATGCGCAGTCTCGCGCTTTTGAAGAAGCGTTTGTTCGTCAGGGTGTTCCATATCAACTCGTGGGAGCCACCGCGTTTTATGCGCGTCGTGAAGTTAGAGACGTGCTTGCGTATTTGCGGGTGGTTGCTAATCCCCGCGATCTCGTCAGTTTTGAACGTGTCGCGAACGTGCCGAGACGTGGTATCGGTTCGAAGACGTTACAGGTGCTCCGCGAATGGGCTGAACAGACGAGCCGTGCGCCGGGCGAGGTCGTGCGTTGGATGGCTGATGTTTCCACTACCGGTGATTTGCCCGAGAGTCCATTCGCGGCGCGTGCGGCACGTGCTTTGGTCGAACTAGGGCGTTTGCTGCGTCGGCTTGACACACTGTCAGACGAGTTGGCGGTTGGCAGTTTAGTGAACGCGGTTGTCCAGGAATCGGGATATGCCGATGTCTTGGACGCTGATCCTGATCGACCAGAAGAGCGGTGGGAGAATGTTGTGGAGCTTCAGGCTGCCGCCGCAAAATACGACGATCTTGGGCCACGCCAGAGTTTGCTGCGATATCTGAGCGAGGCTGCGCTGGTGGCTGATGTGGACACGCTATCGACAGAGGGGGACGCTGTCACACTGTTAACCGTGCATGCGGCCAAGGGGCTGGAATTTGGGGTCGTGTTTATGGTCGGGATGGAAGAGGAGCTTTTTCCGCACGCGCGTAGCTACGATGATGTGGCTCAAATGGAAGAAGAACGCCGGCTTGCCTATGTGGCTTTGACCCGGGCAAAGGATCGGTTGTTTGTGAGTTACACAAGGCACCGGACTGGCTGGGGTGCGCCAGTGAGATTTCCATCACGCTTCTTGCAAGATATTCCCGAACATCTCTTGGAGTACCGGCGAAAGCTCGATGATACGGGTCGCTCTGGTGATGGTTGGGGTCGTGACGTAACCGAGGCCACTACTCCCGATCCACCGAACGAGCGATCATATCGTGATGGGCAGCGTGTGCGGCACGCGGCTTTTGGTGAGGGGCTTGTTGTCTCCGGTGAAATCACGAAATTTGATGAGGAAGTCCTCGTGATGTTTGAGACGGTAGGTCTCAAGAAACTGGCGGTCAGTTTGGCTCATCTTGAGACAATCTCCTGAGCAACGACATGTCGTCCTGGTCATTCCTGTTTGATTTCGACGGAACTATCTCACCCCTCGATATGGGGCATGTGATCTTTGACGCGTTTGCAGGCCCTGGATGGCGTGAGATCGATGAAGAATGGATCCGAGGGGATATTGCGACCAGTGAGCGGGCGCGACGCCAGTTCGAACTGGTTTCTACGGACGAGCAGACTCTACTGAATCTTGTAGACGAGCATGAAGTTGACCCTGGTTTCGGTCCGCTACTTGCGGATCTGCGTGCGTCTGGTGTTGACGTTCAGATTGTCAGTGACGGGTTCGATATTTACGTTGGGCGAATGCTTGTTAAGGCGGGGTTGAGCGATGTTCCGATGCACACGAACCATCTCGAGTTTCGGGATGGTTCAATAGTGCTTGGATTCCCACACGAGCGTCCCGGCCACGATCTGCGTGGTGGATGGAAGGGTGATGTTGTTCGGGATGTCGTGACGGCCGGTCGCCGTGTGGCTTATGCCGGTGACGGCATGAGCGATCTTTCGGCGGCGCGTTCGGCTAATCTTCTTTTTGCGCGAGACAGCCTGGCGATCTGTTGCGATGCTGAAGGTATTCCCTACCATTCATTTTCGTGTATGCAAGGTATCCATAGGTGGGTGCGGCGGAACCCTTTCGGGCATGCTGTTGTTGAGTAGCTCTTTATGACATTTCGTGAACTGGCTGGCGTATTTCAACGTATTGAGCAGACCTCTGCACGTAACGCGAGGACTGCGATATTGGCGGATCTCTATGCTCGTGTCGATACGGAAGAAGCGGCACAGGTGACCTATCTCATGCAGGGCCGCCTTGTGCCCAAGTTTGTGGATCTCGAGTTCGGAGTTGCTGATCGGCTATTACTGGCGGCCATAAGTGAGGCTTTTGGAGTTGAACCACATGCAGTGGAAGCTGTTTTCCAGGAGTGCGGCGATCTTGGCTTAACCGCTGAAACATTCACTTCCGGTGATGAGGCATATCTCAACATCACTACAGTCTTCTCACGATTGCAGGTGGTTGCTGAGGCGGAGGGACCAGGATCCCAAGACCGTAAGGTTGCAGGTATCGCGACTCTTCTTCATGACTTAGACCCGTGTTCAAACCGTTATCTACCGAGAATCCCCGTTAGCCGTCTACGTTTGGGTGTCGGTGATCCTACGTTGATGGATGCTCTTTCTGTCGCCCGTGCCGGTGATAAAACGGATCGTCGACTTATCGAACGGGCGTACAACCTCACAAGCGATCTTGGTTTTGTGGCCTGTGAGTATCTTGACGGTGGGGTTGAGGCCTTGACGGAAGTAGGGGTTCGTGTGGGTTATCCGGTGCGGATGGCTCAGGCTGCTCGGATGGCCAGTGGGCAAGAGATCGTAGACAAGATTGGTCGTGCGGCGATCGAACCCAAATTGGATGGTTTTCGGGTTCAGATACATCGTGATGGCGACAAGGTCCACATTTTCAGTCGAAATCTCGAAGATATGTCCACGATGTTCCCTGACGTTTCTCGGGCTGTGCGTGATCAACTGCTGACATCACGGGTCATCATCGAAGGCGAGGCGATGGGCTTGGATCGTCAGACGGGGGCTTTTCTGCCGTTTCAGGTCACGACATCACGTCGTCGCATTCACAACATTCATGAAGCCGTCGAGGCGATTCCGCTGCAGGTACATGTGTTTGATGTGCTTTTCGATGGTGAGGAAACAATTGAACTTCCGTGGAGAGAGCGACGGGCTCGCCTTGAGTCGGTAATTGGGGATGGGGATGGTTTACGGGTGTCGGACTTGATAATCACTGATGATGCTGAGGAGATTGATGCGTATTTCATCCAGCAGGTGGATTCTGGGTTTGAAGGCGTGATGGCTAAACGACTTGATTCGACGTATCAGGCGGGTCAGCGCAACTTCAATTGGATCAAATACAAAGCGAGCTATTCACAGGCTCTGTCCGATACGCTCGATTGTGTGCTCGTTGGTTATTGGCGAGGACAAGGGAAGCGGGCGGCGTGGGGTATTGGTGCGTTGCTTAGTGCGGTTTGGGATTCAGATGAGCAGGTCTACAAATCGATTGCTCGGATCGGTACGGGCTATTCAGATGTGGAATGGGTTGATATTCGGAAGCGACTGGACGAAATTTCCGTCGTTGAATGCCCACAGAATGTTCAGTCGGACGTTGTTCCTGATGTATGGGTCGAGCCACAGATTGTTGTGGAGGTTCTGGCCGACGAACTCACTCGAAGTTCGATGCATGTAGCTGGACGTACGGATAACCATCCTGGGCTTGCCCTCCGATTCCCGCGCGTGCAGAACTTTGTTCGTGAAGACAAGGACCCCACTGACGCGACGACGGTGCGTGAGGTGCAGGACATGTTTAGTAGCCAGAGCAGTAGAACTGGAATTGGCTAGAGGCTTGATGGTCGTCGCCGGTTTCAATTTTGCAGGGCAAATGGTGCGAGGTCGTTTCTGTCGTCTGCTCACTCATCTGGATGGGTACTGTAGGTATAGGCGTCTACGCTCGTTTTCGAATCGAAGCCAGGCATCCAATCCTGGGGGCTTGAACTCCGTAGTGAGCATGAGTGTCAATACCGGTTGGTTTGTGAATGGGAAAATGATGTCTGCGTGAATGCGATTGTCTCAGGATTGATTGCGACGGACCTCGCTCAGGAGATATTCTCCGACGAACATTCGTCCAATTGCTTGACGGAAGGTGTTTCCCTGGGTCGAATCGGCTGAGTGGACGCGGTGGCTAGTGTTGCACGCTTTTTGGTTTCAGATGCGGCGGAATACAGTACAGGTGCCGTGATTCTGGTTGATGGTGCTTGGATCCATCAATTCGTACAAAGACTGACCGTCGTTGATTCGACTCTATAATTCCATCGATATGACTATGAGGAACAAACAGCGTGACGATCGGTCGTGATCAGGTCGATCATGTGGTTGATCTTGCCCGACTCAAGCTATCGGATGAGGAGCGCGAGAGTCTTCGTTCCGACCTTGTACGAATCCTTGAAGCATTCGAGGCTTTGAAAGACGTCGACACTGACGATGTCAAACCGATCAGCGAGGCCATTTCACAGCAAGATGTCGAACGCGCGGATGTGGCTGCTAGTTCGCTGCCGCGTGCGGATGTGCTGCGAAATGCTCCACGTGTGCTTGATGGGCAAATCCAAGTGCCTCCCGTGCTGGATGAGACATAACGCGTGCGTGATGATTTGTATCGACTAACGCTGCATGCGGCTGCGAAGGGTCTTGCTGACGGCGATTTCACAGCAGTTGAACTTACGAGGTCTCTTCTCGATCGTGTCGCGGCTCTTGACGATCACATTGGAGCCTATTTGACGGTTACTGCTGATCTGGCGCTCGAGCAAGCGGATGCTGCCGACGGACGCCGGGCGAAGGGTGAAAACGGGGCGTTACTCGGACTGCCAATGGCGTTTAAAGATGTGCTGAGCACATCTGGTGTTGAGACGACTTGTGGATCGAAAATACTTTCGGGGTTCGTCCCGCCGTATGACGCAACTGTTGTTGGTCGGCTCAAGGATGCGGGAACAGTGATGCTGGGTAAGACCAACATGGATGAATTCGCTATGGGGTCATCCAACGAGCACTCGGCATTTAAGCCCGTGCGTAACCCCTGGAACTTGAAGATGGTTCCGGGTGGATCCAGCGGGGGATCTGCGGCTGCGGTAGCTGCCGATGAGTGTCTGGCTGCGCTCGGTTCGGATACCGGTGGGTCGGTTCGTCAGCCTGCGGCGCTTTGTGGTTGTGTTGGGCTCAAACCCACGTACGGCAGGATTTCGCGCTACGGCCTTATCGCTTTCGCCTCGTCGTTAGATCAGATCGGGACGCTGACGAAGGACACGACGGATGCTGCGCTGCTTCTTGGGGCGATTGCGGGCCATGACCCGAGTGATTCAACATCAGTGAATGTTCCGGTTCCGGACTACGAGGCCGAGCTTGAGCACGATATCGGCGACCTTAGGGTTGGTGTGGCTCCCGAGTACTTTGGGTCTGGTCTTGATCCGGGTGTTGCTGGTCTAGTTCGATCGGCGATTGACGCGCTTGTTGGGATCGGAGGTTCTGAGCACGAGATCTCTTTGGCTCATACGAAACTCGCTCTTCCAACCTACTATGTGATTGCGCCGTCGGAAGCGAGTGCAAACCTTGCACGGTACAACGGCGTTAAGTATGGGCTATCAGATCCACACGCTTCTGATGTGGACGACATGATGGCGGGGGTTCGGGGTCGCGGGTTTGGTGCGGAGGTCAAACGGCGAATCGTACTCGGAACGTTTGCTCTATCGTCGGGCTACTACGATGCTTATTATGTGCGGGCTCAGAAGGCCCGCACATTGATTAAGGCTGATTTTGAAACCGCCTTCGAGACTGTGGATGTGATTGCGGCGCCAACAGTGCCAGGGCCGGCCTTTGAAATCGGATCAAAACTGGATGATCCGGTGGCGATGTATCGATCTGACATCATGACGCTGCCGGCCTCTCTTGCCGGACTACCGTGTATGAGCGTTCCGTGTGGTTTCGTTGAGGGGTTGCCGGTAGGACTTCAGCTCATTGCGCCGCCGTTTATGGAAGAACGACTGCTTCGTGTCGCTGCTATGTATGAACGTGTTCGGGGCGATGTCATGGTTTCTAACCGCGAGGTAGATAGATTGTGATGACGGTCATGTCGACTGGGTATCGGACTGTCATTGGACTTGAGACCCACGTGCAATTACAAACCGAATCCAAGATGTTCTGTTCTTGTGCGTCTGCTTATGCAGGTGCGGAACCGAACACACATGTATGTGAAATATGTTTGGGAATGCCAGGCGTCTTACCCGTTATCAACCGTGTGGCTGTTGATCTGACAATACTTGCGGGACTCACTCTTAACTGTACGGTGCCACCGTACACAAAATTTGACCGGAAAAATTACGCGTATCCTGATTTAATGAAGTGGTATCAGATTTCTCAGTACGATGCGCCGTTATGTGTGGATGGGTATCTGGATGTTGGGGCGCATCGGATTGGAATCACCAGGGTGCACTTGGAAGAAGATACGGCGAAGCTAACGCACGTCACAGGCTCGGATGGTGCGCCAGTCAGTCTTATCGACGTGAATCGATCCGGGTCTCCCTTGATGGAGATCGTGTCAGAGCCTGACCTTGAATCACCTGCACAGGCGATGGCGTATGGGTCAAAGTTGCGCGATTTACTGCGATGGATTGGTGTGTCTACAGCGAACATGCAGGACGGGGCTTTGCGCATTGACGCGAACGTATCAGTCTGGCGTGATGATGAGCCAACAGGTGATGTGAAGGTGGAGGTCAAGAACATGAATTCCTTTCGGGCGCTTGGTGGAGCTCTCGAATTCGAGATCGTGCGCCAAATCGGTTTGCGTGAGCACGGCGATTCTGTTTTGCAGGAAACACGCGGTTGGGATGATGTCTCTGGGAGAACACTAGCGCAGCGATCAAAGGAGTATGCGCATGATTATCGGTATTTCCCAGAGCCTGACTTGCCCCCGTTACGTGTTACGACCGAGCGTGTGGTGGCGCTCCGTGAGCAGTTGCCGCGCATGCCGGGCGAAGTTGCTAAGGATTTGGTTGATGGAGGCGCGCCAGCCGCTGATGTCGCTGAGCTGATTCAAGATCGAGATCTTACGGAGTACGCCCAGGCCGTGGTTTCTTCCGGCGTATCGATCAGCGATGCAGTTACGTGGATCGTGCATGAACTGAGGCGGGTGTTAAATGATCGGGGTGTTTTGTCTCGGGATATACCAGTAACGGCAACGGAAGTGGGTTCGTTGTTGAAACTCCGATCCAGCGGTGCGGTAAGCAGCACTATGGCCAACGAGGTTTTGGACGAAATGTTTTCGACAGGGGAGTCCGCGGCGGAGATTGTAACTCGGAGTGGAGAGCAAATTAGTGCGGAGGACGAATTGCTTGCGGCAGCTCGTCATGTGATCGAAGAGCACCCACAGGCTGTAGTGGATTATCGTGCGGGTAAGGACCGAGCAGTTCAATTTTTGATGGGTCAGGTCATGCGCGAGACACGTGGCAAGGCGAACCCGGGAATGGTTAGTGAGCTCATCAAGCGTGAACTGGATGCTGTGCGATGAACGGTGGTGTATCCGCCCACCAGAGTGCGCCGTATGCAGCGGCACTCGCCCAATTTGATCGGGCTGCAGAACGAATCCAGCTCGATCGCAACTTGCGCGATGTGCTGAGAAGCCCTAAGCGGGAATTGGTTGTTAACTTCCCCGTGGAGATGGATGACGGATCAGTGCGGCTGTATTCCGGTTATCGCGTCCACCATAACGTTGCACGAGGACCAGCTAAGGGAGGTATTCGATACCACCCCAGAGCGGATTTAGATGAAGTTCGTGCACTGGCTATGTGGATGACTTGGAAATGCGCAGTGATGAATCTTCCATATGGTGGGGCTAAAGGTGGCGTGGCTGTTAACTCGCGTGGCCTCAGTTCTCGAGAACTGGAGAACCTAACACGGCGCTATACCAGTGAGATCATTCCTCTCATAGGGCCAGAGGCGGACATTCCCGCTCCTGATGTTGGTACGAATGCGCAGGTTATGGCGTGGTTGATGGACACGTATTCAATGCACGTTGGGCACTCAGTGCCGGCTGTTGTCACTGGTAAGCCTATAGAGATTGGAGGATCGGCTGGTCGAGCCTTGGCTACATCGACTGGGATGCTTGTAGCAACTGAAGAAGTTCGGCGACGGCAAGGTCATGTGGACACTCGAGCAACTGTTGCGGTTCAGGGTTCAGGTAATGTTGGTTGGGGTGCGCTTCAAGTCTTTGGCGAGGCCGGGTATTCCGTAGTAGGCATCAGCGATAGCCGTGGCGGCGTGTACAACTCAAGTGGGTTAGATCGATCTGTTCTTGCTGCTCATATCCGGTCGGGTGGTCGTGTCTCGGAATGTGATGCGGCCGGTGATCTAATTAGCAATGAGGAGTTACTTGCACTTGAAGTCGATATCTTGGCGCCGTCTGCTATCGAAGGAGAGATTCATGCCGGAAATGCAGCTGATGTGCGGGCTGCTCTGATCGTTGAAGGTGCCAATGGACCAGTTACGCCCGAGGCCGATGAGGAGCTTCAAAGTCGTGGAATCGTGGTGGTTCCCGACATCCTTGCGAATGCAGGAGGGGTTACGGTGTCCTACTTTGAATGGGTTCAAGGACTTCAACAGTTTTTCTGGACTGCAGAGGAAATTTCCGAACGACTCTCCTCGCATATGAGGAATGCGGTGGATGAGGTCTGGGCGAAAGTGGGAGACAGGGGGATCTCACTGCGTGACGGTGCATATGAGATTGCTATTCATCGTGTGGCAGAGGCAACACGATTGCGTGGAATCTATCCCTAACGCGATTTACGTGGATTCGACTTATTGCACGGCCAAATTGGACTCCGAATTGGTTCGCAAGCGCGCGGACTGCCAACTGGCAGCATCGCCTTGGTTAATAATCTGGTCTAGGCGCAGGTGCAAATCCCGTCATTGGCTTGCCGGGTTGCATAACGGCGTTTTCAATGAGTGGTTTTCAGTCCCTCAGGCTTAAACTCAGTTTCAAATTACTTCGGCAAGCGGTGGCGCACGCTATCGAATGATCCGACATATTGATGAAGTATCTTCTTTAAGACGCACTCCATCGAACCTTGAGCGAACCGGGCGGTTGTCCGATTCCTCAGAGGTCAAGAAGCTCGCGCACTTGAGACCAGGAAAAAGGTGTGCCGTCGTTGAAGAGTGCGCCAACATGGTCGAATACATCACGTCCCTCGTCTCTCGGGTTGTAGAGTCGTGTTGGCGAATTCAGCAGAATTGCGTTCCCCTCGCTCGTCACCATAAAACCGTGGTGGACTTCTCGCGGGATTAGCACTGAATACTGCGCGTTGTCGGGCTGGCTTTCTCCCATGGGCAACAAATCGAGCGTTCCAACAGATGGTGATCCGGGACGGCCATCCCAGAGTGCAAGAATGATGTCACCGGCTGCTACAACGAAACGGTCTTCTTGGTGTTTATGGACGTGCCATTCGGTTTCGTCGCGGGCCAATCTGGAGGGAGTAGTTGAATAATAGGTTTGGGCAAAAGGACGTTCCCCATCTTCATAAATATCCGACCAGTCCGTTCGGAGGATTTCAACTAGAGAACCCGAAGCGTCGCGATTGACACGGAGTGGATGAGCGACGGCGTCGTGAATTCTTAGTTGGAATGTGGTTAGTTTCTGATTGATTCCGGCACGCTGTATGGGGCTGATTGCAATACTAGTCTATGCGAACCCCGATGAGTTTCGGCGGTATTGACTCGCCGATCGGATACTCGGGCCCGAAGTGTTCGCAGGATGTCCCGTGAATCTGATGCAACAGCCGTCTGTAGTGCGAGAAACCCGCACACTTTCCAGTAGTGATATCGGGTCTGCGATGTTGCAACCAGCGTTGGTTATAGAAGTCCAGAATCGAGATTTAGAATTCAGATTGATGTTGATATGGAGACTATAGCTGGCGAAGACGCTCGTCCCTGAGTCTGGGTTTGTTCCGGATGAACCGACGAATTGCCGGTATTAGCAGAGCTGTTGATTGAACAACCTATTGCTTGAACTCGATGCTGGATAGTGCTCCGTATTGTGATGGGAGTGCCTCGATCTGTTTCTCGTTTGAGGCGCTGGAGTCGGGATGGGTCGTGGTCGGCGCTGATTTAGGTGCGAACTTGAGCTAGTGCTTGCTCGTAATCATGTGGTGTATTGAGGTTTTGGAATGAGCAAAGGTCGGGGTCATTAATGCGAAGGTCGTCGTCGGTGACCCAGACAGTATCAAAGCCGTTAAACACGGAGGAGATCTTCAACTCTTTACGTTCAATTCTTTTGCACATCGAGGATAGAAGCGTCTTTCGGTAGAAGGCATGTAGGGGTTCAGGCCTC
The DNA here is from genome assembly GCA_964422795.1 of uncultured Chloroflexota bacterium. Classification (GTDB taxonomy): domain Bacteria; phylum Chloroflexota; class UBA11872; order UBA11872; family UBA11872; genus UBA11872. The sequence goes on along the minus strand of CAYRCL010000022.1, from coordinate 18,379 downwards.
TCTTGGATAACAGGAACGACCGCGTCAGCGTTAGCGGATCTTTTCGCGAGGGCAAGAATCAAATCGAGGTTGAGAAAGGGCATATCTGCAGCAGCCACAAATGCTAGTTCGTGGTTTGCGGCTTTCAATCCGCTATATATTCCGCCAAGACTTCCAGCGTTTGGATACATGTCGCTGACGATGCGTACATCCCGAACATCCGGGTCGTCGTTTGCGACCAATACAATATCGCTGATTTGATTGGATAACGAAGTCACCACGTGTTGGAGCACAGTTTGTGGCGATCCATCAGGGCGTGGGATCCACGGTAGAGCTCGTTTGTCACGGCCCATCCGACGGCTTTGCCCTCCGGCGAGGACTACTGCGGAAAATTGTGTTATCACGGTTCTGAGGGTCCCATATTGACTTCGTCCGATAGCCTTCCTAGGCTCAGCTGATTAAGTGTATCCCTATAAGATTGGTTGTCGTATGGCCTTGATCGAGGCGGTAACCGACGCGGAGTTTCAATCTAAGGTTGTTGAATCACAAATTCCGGTGTTGGTGGATTTTTGGGCGGAGTGGTGTGGCCCATGCAAGATGATTGCACCGATTGTGGATGAGTTGGCGGTGGAGTACGAAGGTCGTGTTGCTTTTGCCAAGGTCGATATCGATGTGAATCCGATGAGCCCTGGTCAATATGGCGTTCGCGGAATCCCCACGCTCCTGGTTTTTCGTGATGGGGAAGAGGTGAGTCGGATCGTTGGATTTCGTCCTAAATCAGATTTGGCTGCTGAACTGGATAAAGCGTTAGTGACTGAATGATGCTGTCTGACATCGTGTGCGGTAAAAGAACAGTCGGACGATTTGCTCTTTCCCCCCAGCGATGCTGGCAGTGCCAACTCCTGTACTGAGCGGAACCGCTGGCGAATCATGCGGTCCTGTTAGCGCACTACTCTCAAGTGATACTGCTAGGTTCGGAAAATTCGTGCTGTGCTCGATGTACATTATGAATCTCGACGTGAAGTTGCTGTATCCGTGCAGCCAGGTGTGGTGATGCGCTCGGGTCTTCGCCTGTTGCAAGTTTGGTTTCCTCAAGCTCCGAATTGAGTCGACGTAACCGTAACCGGAGCGTTGTATATTGCAGCGCGGTCCCCAGGTCTTCTGTGGTTATGGGGAGTTCGGCTGCCTGATCGCGAATGGCCTGTAGTCGTTGCTGAGCATCAGGGTCAAGCGACGCTTCGATGCGATCCCAATCCATCGTATTGTGAGCATGGATGTCTGCGATGATGCATGTGAGCATATGCCGAGACATCGGGTCCGTAAGATTTTCAGGATCGAGCTGGGAGATCAGCCGCGCCATCTTGGGGTCTGCACGCACTACGTATTCCAGTAGCCCTTCCTCAAGACGATCCGTGATCTTCCCGGTCACTCTAGTACTGGTTGGTTGGGTGGGTGATCCAGATCTTGGCCTACTGCGTCGCCCATTCCGAGCCGCAACGCGACGCAATTCATCTGATGGAACACCACTCAGCGTGGCAAGTCGTTCAAAGTAGTGGGATCGCACGACCACATCACCGATTTCCGAGACAATAGGCAAAAGTTCACGCATCGTGGCTTTGCGGCCCGTATGCGTGGTGAGATCGTGCTCTTGGCCAGCCCATCGAAAAGCGAAATCTGCCATTGGCGTGGGTTTTTCAGTTAGCGTCAGCCAGCGTGTCGGGTTTGATCGGATGAGACTGTCGGGGTCTTCTCCAGCCGGTAGCTCGGCGATTCCAATATTGGTAGTCAGTCGATCTTCGTGTCGTACCAGACCGCGTACGTCGACCGTAGTTCCAGGCTCGTACGCGCCAGTTTCGCGCAGTACATCGAGGCCGCGTCGGGTCGCTGCTGCACCAGCTGCATCGGCGTCTAGCGCAATGATGATGTTGTTGGCGCCGGCAGAGGTGAGTGCTTGTGCTTGCTGAATAGTCAGCGACGTGCCCATCGATGCCACCGTGTTTGCGAAGCCTGCCTGGTTCGCGGCGATCGCATCCATATAGCCTTCAACAATTACTGCAGCTCGGCTTTCTCGGATTGCATCACGTGCGAGGTTGAGGGCATAAAGATGATGACCCTTAGTGAATACGGGCGAATCTCGTGTGTTGAGGTATTTGGGTTCAACGTCTCGAAGGGTTCGTCCTCCGAATCCGACCACGGATCCAGATCGGTCCCAGATCGGAAATATCAACCTGTCGAACAGGTAATCACGCGTTCCATGCTCGTCAGATCTAGCCAACCCCGCGGACTCAATCGTCGAATCCTCGTACCCGAGATCGCGCAGGTGGCCTAGCAGCGGCGATCCGCGCGGGGCAGCGTAACCGAGACTGAATCTCTCACAAATGTCCTGGGATATGCCGCGTGATTGGATATAGGCTCGTGCTCCGGAAGCTTCCGACGAATTGACCAACTCGCCGTGTAAGAAATCCTTCGCTTTTTCGAGAAGAGTAAGCGTATCTGTGCGCTGTTGGCGCTGTGCGCGATTCGGCAGGTTTTGGCTGATGTCAATCCCAGCCTCGCGGCCAAGTTCGTGCAGCGCATCGGGGAATTCAACGCCGTCGCGACGCATGACGTAGGTAAGTAGGTCACCGCCCTCACTGCAGCCAAAACATTTGAAGTTTCCACGATCTGGAAAGACATAGAAGGATGGCGTCTTTTCGGTATGGAAAGGACAGAGACCTTTCCAATTGCGCCCAGCACGTTGCAGACGTACATCGCGACCGATGTAATCAACTGCGTCGAGCCTAGCCTTGACGTCCTCAACGGGTGTTGCCATTTCAGACTGATATTACGGTACTCAGAAAAAAAGCGTTTCGAACGAAGTTAGCGGTCGCGGAAGCTGTGTTCCAGGCGAGCATGCGCTGCAGCGATGCGTGCAATCGGCACCCGATAGGGTGAGGCGCTAACGTAGTCGAGACCAAGCGATTCACAGAGCTCAATCGAAGACGGATCCCCACCGTGCTCACCACAAATCCCGATTTCGATTTCTGGCCGTGTGGTTCGTCCTTGGTCCGTCGCGATCTTCATTAATGCACCGACGCCTGCCCGATCAATGACCTGAAATGGATTGTCATCTAGGATTTGATCCTCAACATATTTGAGAAGGAATCGGCCTTCCGCATCGTCACGGCTAATGCCGAACGTGGTTTGAGTGAGGTCGTTCGTTCCGAAGCTGAAGAATTCTGCAAAGTTGGCAATTTCACCAGCCGTCAAGCAGGCGCGTGGCACTTCCATCATGGTGCCAAACTTGAACTCGATATTATTCGAGGCTTTGGCCTGAACATCTGTGATGGTTTTACGAAGACTTCTCTCGATGGTCTTCAACTCCTGAATGTGGCTGACTAAGGGAATCATGATTTCTGGACGAGTATGGACCCCTTCCGTCTTCAATTTAAGAGCGGCTTCAATAATGGCGCGAACCTGCATCTGATAGACCTCGGGATAGATTAGGCCAAGTCGGCACCCACGCAGCCCAAGCATTGGATTGGCTTCGTGTAATTCTTTGGCACGGACGACTTTTCGCCTGGCAATTTCGACTTTTGGAGAGTTGGCGGCTTCGAGTTCTGCCAGTTCGTCTTCGACCCCTGCGAGGAATTCGTGAAGCGGGGGGTCAAGTAGTCGGATTACGACTGGAAGACCTTGCATCGCTCTAAGAATCCCATAAAAATCCTGCCGTTGAATGGGAAGCAATCGGTCCAGTGTCTGGCGTCTTTCAGCCTCAGATTCGGCGAGGATCATTTCTTGGAATATTGGTAGGCGGTCGCCGTCTCGAAACATATGCTCAGTTCGGCAGAGACCAATTCCTTGTGCTCCATACGATCTTGCCAACTCAGCTTCAGCTGGTGTGTCCGCGTTGGCCCAAATCTGCAAGCGTCGGATACCGTCTGCCCACTCGAGTAACTGCTCTAATTCAGGTGTGACTTCTCCAGGGATCAACGGAATTTCGCCGGCCATCACGTTTCCGGTAGATCCGTCGATGGTAATCGTATCGCCATCCGAAACCTCGACACCGTTAACTCGGAATACTCCCGCTTCCACATCTATTTCAAGCTCTTCCGAGCCAACAACGGCGGGGAGGCCGAGTTGTCGAGCTACGATTGCCGCATGGCTTGTTGCACCGCCACGTGAGGTAAGGATTGCTTTTGCTGCTGCCATGCCGTGGAAATCATCAGGCGAGGTCTCAGGGCGGACCAGGATGACTGGCGCGCCGGCCTCCGCTCGTTCTTCAGCCACATCGGCTGTGAATGCTACGCATCCAGAAGCCGCGCCGGGCGACGCATTTAGTCCGTGGGCGATAGGGGAAACGACGGTTGATGAATCAATACGCGGATGTAACATCGCGTCGACCTGAGAAGCTTCGACTCTTTGAACGGCCGTTTCCTTATCGATTTTTCCTTCGTTAACCAAGTCGACAGCGATTCGAATTGCTGCGGCTGGACTTCGTTTGCCCGCCCTCGTCTGCAACAAGAACAGTCGTCCATCTTCGATGGTGAACTCGAGATCCTGCATTTCCGTGTAATGTGCTTCCAGCTTCGTGGCATATGACTGGAATTCGTCGTAGACCTTTGGCATAGCGTCGCGAAGAGTGCTGATTGGAAGTGGTGTGCGAACGCCAGCAACGACGTCCTCGCCCTGCGCATTTAGTAAGTATTCGCCGTACAACTCGGGAGTGCCGTCATTCGGGTTGCGGGTAAACGCAACACCAGTTCCTGATCGATCTCCCATGTTTCCAAACACCATGGTTTGTACGTTGCACGCAGTGCCCCAGTTGTGCGGGAGTTTGTGAAAAGCCCGGTAGTCAACGGCACGTTTCCCGTTCCACGAGCTAAACACTGCTTTGATCGCGCGGACGAGTTGATCACGTGGCTCATCGGGGAAATTTTCTCCACATTTGCTCTCAATCATCGTCTTGAATTCGGCGGTCACGGCGTCCCAGTCACTGGCTGTTAGGTCGGGGTCTTCCTTCTTGCCAATGCGGTGTTTGTGTTTATCGATTACGGCCTCAAAGGAACGACTATCCAATCCGAGAACGATCGAAGCAAAGCCTTGTACAAATCGCCGGTAGGCATCACGACTAAAACGTTCATCGCCAGTCAAGGTGGCGAGCCCTGCCAGGCTCTTCTCGTTGAGACCGAGATTAAGAATCGTGTCCATCATTCCTGGCATGGACACACGTGCTCCTGATCGGACTGATAGGAGAAGCGGGTTAATGGCGTCGCCAAACAGTTTCTTTGTCTGTGATTCCACATCTTCTAAGGCGAAATCTATCTGGTCTTGGAGCCCATCGGGAAAGGTTTCATCGTTGTCGAAGTAGGCAAGACAGGCCTCGGTCGTGATCGTGAATCCTGGTGGGACTGGCAGTCCGGCCTGCGTCATTTCGGCCGATCCTGCGCCCTTGCCGCCAAGAAGGTTGCGCATGGACTCTTGACCTTCGCGGAAGGCGTACACCCATTTCACGGTGTTCGAAGCCATACAAAAAATTTCCTGTGTGCTCGGTGCACGGTGGTTGTCGCAGATGTAGTCAAATCGACTGTACCATCGAATGACGGTGTGACCGTCACCGTTTCGCTACTTGAGGATTTCTCGTCTCTCGATCAACTCGTGCCAGGCGTTGGGTGGCCACCGTCGCGATTGGGCATTTCGCTGTCGATTTCACGGCTCAGCTTCCGACCATGATGTATCCGTTTCTTGCTGATCGGTTGGGACTGTCGCTTGGGATGATCGGAGTGGCTTCGTTTGTTTGGGCCGCCGCTTCATCCACATCACAACCATTTTTTGGATATCTCGGTGATCGGATTGGGCGACGATGGTTGGCAGCGGGAACTATTGCCACGATGGGTGGGCTTGTCGCGTTTGTTCCAACGGTGCAATCGTTTGGTCTGCTGGTGCTCCTGTTGGCTATAGCAGGAATCGCAGTTGGTGCTTTTCACCCACAGGGAGGTGCCATAGCGAATGAGGCTGCTCGTGGCCGTAAAGGAGCCAGTGTCGCCACGTTTTTTCTCGGTGGTCACCTGGGTTTTACCGTTGCACCAATTGTTGCTGGGGCCGTGCTGCTTGCAAGTGGTCTTGAATGGATGCCCATCTTGGCGCTTCCCGCATTGGTGGTCGCGGCTCTGGTCCCAATCGGTCTGCGTGGTGTAGGCCATGCCGTCCAGAGGGATAGTGGGAATCGACAGCGTCCGATTTCGACGCTTCGGGTGGCGATAGCGGCAGTTTTGGTCGTTGTGCTTCTACGGGGCTGGGCTTATGCAAGCTTGAATGTTTTTCTCCCACTCTTTGTATCTCCCGAACGTCCAGACCCCGTTCTTGCTGGATCGATGTTGGCGGTGTTCTTGGGGTTTCACGCGGCTGGAGCATTTAGCGGAGGCGTGTTGGCGGATCGTATAGGGGGTCGCCAGGTGGTTGGCGTGTCGGCACTGCTGCTTATTCCGGCTGTAGCTACGTTTGCGCTACTGCCACTGGGTCCGGAGTCATACGCGTTGATTGCTGCCACCGGTGCCTTGATTGGTGCTGGGTTTACCCCGACCGTATTAATGATGCAGGGGTTCGTGCCGACTCGGATGGGTGCGGGGACAGGCGTTGTTCTTGGAGTATCGTTTGGTGCCGGAGCAATCGGAAACCTGGTTACGGGATTTGTAGGCGAAGTGGTAGGTCTTAACGTGGCATTTGCAATTCTAGCGGCGGCTCAGGTTGTGGTGCTCGTATGCTTGCGCTGGATTCCCAGGCGGGTCGCATAAAATTTTGTCGTGTTCGTTTCATTACGACTGGTATCTACGGAAAGATGGAGGGTGTGATGGCAGGGTTGTTAGAGACGGAAGTTGAGCGTCTTCGAAGGACTCTGAGTGCTGAGTTGGTTCAGCGCGGCGAGGAAGGTTGTGACATCGGCCATTTTGTCGATCACTTCGAGCGTTTCCCCATCGAAACACTGGAAGAGTCCGAGATCCACAAGTATTTATCGCAGATCTCTGAACTCCCAACACGTGAAGACTTTATGTTCGATGAGCCGAGCGATCTCGAATCGATTCGTACGGCGCGTCCCGATTCTCATCCTGTCCCAGCGACTAACGATGGTGAATACGGCGACCGTCTTCGTGGCGCGTGGTTGGGTCGGTGTGCTGGATGTTGTCTGGGTAAGCCCGTCGAGTTGTGGGCCCGTGCTGAGATTCGGAGCTTGCTCGATGGTGCTGGAATCGAGGATCTTCGTGAATATCTGCCGTACCTGGACCCGAGTCCTGCTGGTCGGGCCTATCACCGAAGCGCTATGTCTGCTACGCGTGGACATATTGATGGGATGCCACGCGATGACGATATTGACTACATGATTCTGGCCCTGAACGTTCTGGAGGCCCACGGGCCTGATGTCAGCACATCGGACTTTGGCTTGGCCTGGTTGGATTCGCTGCCGATCAACAAAGTGTTCACGGCGGAACGGGCCGCATATCTGAACATGATGAAAGGCGTGCCGATTAGGGATGTTCCACATTTCGAGAATCCATATCGAGAATGGATTGGTGCTCAGATTCGTGCTGATGTGCTGGGGTATGTTCTACCTGGACGTCCGGAATCTGCTGCGGAGCTGGCGTTTCGTGATGCCTCGATCTCGCACGTGAAGAATGGGATTTATGGAGAGATGTGGGCTGCAGCCACAATCGCCGCTGCTTTTGGTGTGGATGATCCGATCACTGCAATTCGAATTGGTCTGAATCAAATTCCTGCCGAGAGTCGACTCTATGTCGCGTTGACTCAAACGTTGGAATGGTGTCAAGAGTTGGATGCGTGGACGGACGTAGCGCAGCGGATCGATGACGCCTTCTACAAATATCATCCGGTTCACACCATTAACAATGCGTGTTACGTGGTGCTGAGTCTTGCGCATGGCAACGGGGATTTTGCCAGGACGGTTGGAATAGCCGTTGAGTGTGGGGCAGATACTGACTGCAACGGTGCAACGGCGGGATCGATCCTAGGTGCAACGCTTGGGGCAGATGCGATTCCTGAAGCATGGGTCTTGCCGTTCCATGATCGTGTGAAAACTGATGTCGCTGGTATGGGGGATTTGCGGATTAGTGATTTGATTGATCGAACGATGGGGCTTGGACAGGGGGCGTTCGCTTCGGTTGAATGATTTATACGTTTATCGAATCGGCTAGCGTTTGAATTTCCTCTGACGAGGGCATGGACGGCTGTGCTCCATGGCGTGTGGATGCAAGGGCGCCTGCTGCTTGTGCCCAGGACAACGCGTCAACGGATCCTTTGCCCTTTAGCAAGGCTGATGCGAAGGCTCCACAGAATGCATCTCCGGCTCCAGTCGTATCAATAACATCGGTTGTAAAGGCAGGTTGGAAGAGTTCGTCGTTGTCTATGGATGCGGCTAGGCCTGCTTCGCCGAGCGTGACTACGCAGCCGCGCTCGACCGCCTTGGCTATTTCAACGGCTGCTGCTACCGGATCTAATGTCTTCCCAAGGATTTGAGCAGCCTCGATTTCATTTACGATCATGATATCGACGTGTTCCATGATGGTTGGCGACAGTGGGTCTGCGGGCGATGCGTTGAGAATCCGTAAGGTTCCCGATGGAACGTGTTCTAGGCCTGCGTGGATTGCCGCGTCCGGCACTTCGCGCTGGCAGAGTATGGCTTCGGGGGAAAGTTCGGCGATCGCTGCCTGAACGCTGGAGGGCTCGAGAAGATGATTGGCCCCCTCAGCCACGGCAATCGTGTTTAGGCCTTTGCTATCAACGGTGATAAATGCGGTTCCAGTCGTAGAGGCCTCAGTTTGAACCACATGATGTGTGTTGATGCTGTGGACGTTAAGGCTCGCCAATAAGTCGCGGCCTGGGTTGTCAGCTCCGACTGCGCCGATCATGCTGACCACAGAGCCAGATCGGGCGGCCGCCACGGCTTGATTAGCTCCTTTGCCTCCGGAGTAATGTGCTATCTGTCCGCGGTGTATCGTCTCCCCGCGTTCTGGGATTCGTGGAACGCGGATTACGATATCGTGATTGATTCCGCCAATGACTGCGATATTGCTCATGCCTGACCATCGCGCTTATGTATTGCCTCACGGATTGCGAGGCAGGCGAAGACTGGGAGCGCACGCATACGTCGCCATCGCCAGGGCTCACGGCTTAGACGGAACATCCACTCAAGGCCGGCCTTGCGGATTGGATTGGGTGCGCGTGCGACACGGCCGGATATGTAATCAAGTGCACCGCCCACCCCAATGCCAACGATGGAAGAAAACCCAGCGAGGTTGCGCTCGATCCATTGCTCTTGGGCTGGTGCACCGTAAGCGACCAGTACGAGGTGCGGGTCGCAACGCTTGAGCGTGTCCCGTGCCTCGCTGTCGCCTGATGCTTTGGGTGTGCCGATGTGTGTTGTCGGCGGCAACAAGCCTGGATGGTTCCGCTGAAGCACGGCTCCAGCTTCATCGGCGACTCCAGGCGCGCCTCCGACAAGCATTAGTTTGTACGCACGTCTGACGGCAAGCGAAGCAAGATCGTTCACTAGGTCGATTCCCGTCACGCGCTCGGGCATTGTGTGTCGTTGGAGGCGAGCAGCTAGGACAACGCCTATTCCGTCGGCGACATTCAGATGTGTGTTTTCAAGAATGCGACGGAACTGGCTGTCACGCCGTGCTCGCATAATGATTTCAGGATTAACCGTCGCGATGTGGGCTTTCGAGTCTGTCGACAGTAAGGCATCGATCCATGCGACCGTTTGTGCTCGACTCAGCCCATGCACACGGGTTCCAAGGACCCGCGCTTCAATCTTGCGCAAAAATCTGATATCAGCTCGTGTTGTGGAGGTGGTCATGCTAGAAGTTTGAGCACTGCATTCATCACTCGGTCAGGTCGCAACCAGCGCATACAGAGCACATCGCCGTATTTGCATTCGGCAGGTTGGTCAAATTGGTAGCACGGACCGCAGGGTAAGTCGACACGGAGTGCAAATGAGCTAGGGTCACCAGGGCCGTGTATGGCAATGTCGGTAGGCCCATGGAGCATAACGACGCGTTGTCCAAGCGCGCGCGCGAGATGTCCCGGGCCACTATCGGATGACACGACCACGTCGGCACTGGCTAACACGTCGATAAGTTCATCCAGAGACGTTTGTCCGGTCAAGTCAATGACCGGCGTGTTTTCTCGATCTAGTTGGCGGGCAAGGGGCGTTGCGTCGTCAAGCCCAACCAACACGAGTGTTCCAACCTTTGTTTTTAATGTTTTTGCCAGATCAATCCAATGTCGGTCTGGCCATCGTTTAGCTGATCCGTGTGCGACGCCTGGGTGAAGGACCACGAGTGGACGGGATGGTTGCGTGTCTTGACCGACTTTAGTCCTGGCTTGGACGACCGACCAGGTCGGTGGTGTATTGCCAATCAAGTTTGCTGCCAGAGCGGCTTCGTGTGGACCACCGTTAAAGCGGGATCCTTGGATGTTCTGGTCGAAACTCCAACGCGGAGCTTCTGATTGATAACCAATTTTCCAATGAGCTCCGCTGAGTGCGACGACGGTGCCGGCAATTGGTCCGTATATGCTGACGGCAAGATCAAACTGCCGGGATCGGATTCGTTTCAGTGTGTTGAACGCGGCAACCCAAGCCCTCAAATCTAAAACAGCTGGCCAGTGCGTAAGCGCACCACCGTCAAATGAGATGGCTTCGTCGATGGCTTTGCAGCGCATAACAATTGGCCTCCACTGCTCCGGAACCATGAACGCTATGTACGCATTGGGCCATCGTGTGCGCGCCGCCGCAGCGGCAGAGAGTGCATTCACGATGTCACCCATCAGATCAAATCGAACGATCAAGATGGTTTGTGGATTGGTCGGTTTTACTCTGCGCCGACGAACGAAGTGTCCAAAAAAGAAGGCTCCAGTCAGCAAGATTCGCAGTGCTTGTCCGATCGAGGTGCGTATTCGGCGTTTCACGTGGATTCAGGTCTCCTGTCCTGTGAAGCCCATGGCCCAATTTGATCAAAGCGCTCAAGAAACGTGGACGCGTCGAATGCCAGACGCTGTGCACCAGCGGGAGCGGTGGCATTGAATCGGTCGGCATGACGCTGAACCTGCTCAGCCAACATTTCAAACTCGGAACGGTAATGCTCGTGAACTTTGTGGGCTGCTTGGAAGACTGACTTGAAATCAGTGGCACGTCCGGTAATAGAGTTTGTACGTAGGCGGTGCATCCGCTCTTTGTGGTAGTTGATCTGGCAGTGCAGATCGTTGATCAAAGCCTCTGCGGTTCGTCCCAAATAGATCCATTCTGGGACGACGTTGGCGTTCTTTAACACCTTAAGGAAAAGTCGGTGGCTGGTGGGAACAAGGAGATCATTGCCCTGCAGCTTAAGCGGCTGTCCCCGTCCGGGTGCCTGATCAAAGTCGCCGGAGGCAATGGCTTCCTCTAAGGCTTGACGTGCCCGTTGATCCGGAATCGTGTCCATCAGCGTACTTAACCTAGTCTGTTGTGAAGCGATCTGCTGGATTGATCACAATGTATTCGGTGATGGCTTCTCATAGTTTTGGGGAAATCTGTCAACGCGCTACTCCCCGTTATCCATTGAATTGCAGTTCAACTAGCACCGATGGTAAGGAGCTAGGGATCGATTGTGAATTAGCTAATGAGGCGCATGTTGGGTCAGGTCCGAGAATGGTGGATCTATGGAGATAGGGACTCCGGCGGCGGCACGGATATCGGCTGCGACAGCGAGGCTTCCGATAGCAAGGACAGCTTCGTCACGTTGAACCTTGTTCATGGCTTGGGTAAGGGCGTCAGATGCTGTATTCGCTTCTTGTGCCTTAGCACTGTTACTAACTTGCGAGATCACGTCTTTCGCATCGGCTCCTCTCGGATGTGAAGGACGGATTACGATGAATTCGGTTGCGTATGGATGAAGCGCTTCCACCATTCCTTGTATTGGTTTGTCGCGCAGCGCACCAAAGATGACTGGGCCATGGGTGTGCTGTAGTTGTTTAGTGAGTGTTGTGAGCACTGCTTTGACCGCCTCGATGGTATGAGCTCCGTCGATAACTACCGGTGGGTTGTTATGCACTAACTCGATTCTGGCCGGCCATTTGACGGAACCGAATCCTGTTTGTATTGCGTTATGAGGAATGGGCATTCCGGAGCGGTGCAGGTCGCGACATATCGCATAGGCCAAGCCGGCGTTCTGTGCCTGATGGAATCCGGCAAGTCCGATTGCTAAGTCCTTACCGAGTTCTGGATCTCGAGCAGTCATGGTTGCTCGACCTTCACTCCAAGCTACGACGCCGTCAGTTTCGAGCGGGGCTACGGTTTTGACGGTTGCCCCTTTTGCGTTGCAAATTTCCTCGATGGCGGCGAGAACTTCACGAGCTTGGTCGCTAACAAGCATGGCAATGTCGCGTTTAGCAATGCCTGCTTTTTCGCGTGCGATTGCGGGCAGGGTGGGCCCGAGGACGTTAGTGTGTTCCAGAGCGATATTTGTAACAGCGGTGATTTTCGGACTGACGACGTTGGTCGCGTCTAATCGGCCACCAAGACCGACCTCGATCACGGCAAGATCTACGGCCTCTGACTGGAACCAGTCCAGTGCCATGGCTGTACTCAGTTCGAAAGTAGTGAAGGTTCCGTCCAACGAACGTGAATTCTTGAGGTCCTCGACTGTTATGCGTGTTCGGTTGGTGAGTTCGACGAATGATTCGCTGGCAATGGGTTGGCGATTGATCTGGAAGCGCTCACGAAATGAGTGAAGATGTGGTTGCGTGTACAGGCCTGTCCTATGGCCGGCCGCTTGGGCTGCGGCGGCGACAAGAGCGCAAACGCTTCCCTTTCCTTTACTGCCAGCGATATGAACAATAGGCATTCCGTTTTGAGGGTCTCCGAGACGGGACAGAAGGGTTTTGGTGCGACGCCCCCCGTGTTCAAAAGGCGCTTTTGCGTTATAGCCCATCCCACGCTCAAAATCTGCGAAGGAGTAGAGCCACCTTAGTGCGTCTGTATAGCTACCCGGCATTCTTGATTACCGTGGAATTTCCGATTGTTGATGGCGGATAGGCATAACTCACTCCCACACGACCTGCACGGGTGTCTAATACGCGTATCGTATCGCTGGCACTGGGGATTACGACATCGGGTGCGATGTCGGCTAATGGAGCGAGTACAAAGGCGCGATGTGCGTATGCAGGATGTGGAATCTGAACTCGGTCTGAAGATAGTTCAAGATTCCCAAAAGCAATGATGTCTACATCGAGCGGTCGGGGCCCGTAGCGGGGCCCTGGGCGACGTCCGCCAGCGAATTCTAAAGTTTTGGCCCAAAAGAACAGACGCTGAATCCCAACATCCGTCAATCCTCGGAGTGCTGCGTTGAAAAACGGTTCTTGCTCTGTATATCCGACTGGTAGTGTCTCGTATACATTCGAAATCTCGAGGTTTGAAAGAACAATGGATAGATGGTGAACTGCTGTGCGCAGATGCGTGAGGCGGTCTCCGAGGTTTGATCCGAGGCCGATCAAAACGTCCGTCATTTACGTTTCCTCCACACGTACAACCGACTCAATGATCTGTTCTTTCTGATGCAGGTGGCAGATCTAATTCGGTCGATCAAGGATGCTTTGCGTTTGAATTGTCACTATGCTTAGCTATTCTCGCCCATCGATACTGGAATCGTTATTGACACGCTGGGCTTAACCCAGTTCTAGGTGGTCGGCTTTGTCAACGACGATCGCTTAATCGAGTTCTGACGGACACGATTGTTGTCTAATCCGAGGCAAGTATGGTGCCTACGATCCGGTTGGTTTTGATGAACTAATGCTTCATGAACAAGCGCAGGGTGATGTGATCGACAGAATGATTCTTACAACAAATGGGCGACGGTAGCTGTGGTGGATGTTTTTCCGAAGCATTTGCTCTCTGGCGTCTGGTCTACTCGATCGATGGCGAGTCTTGGATTCGTTACTGCAATGGCTTCTGTGGCTGTTCTTGCAGTAGTGATACGTGATTGGTGGTTTTTAGTCGTATTCGTGACCGGTAATTCGATCGGGGTTCTGGCGTGGACTATTGGTTTCAAGGCCAAGTCCTCAGGGGTTCGTTTCACGGCTGCTGGGGTTGGATCTGGTGCACTGTCAATGCCCATTGTCTGCTCTCTGCTGTTGATGGCAATGTCGTGGGTCATCATTCTCGCAGCGGCTTTTGCCGTTTTCCTCGCGGTTGTGATGGCGTGGCGTGCGAACCGAAAGTCCATGAGTATTTGCTATGACGCCGGAACCCGGAGGCTCAAAGCTGGGTTTCAGGTTTTGCCAGGAATATGGGGTTTACTAGTAGTCGTAATATTTGCGGTGGGGGCGGTCGCTGTTGCCCTTAGTGCGTCTCGTGTTTCTGTTCTCGTACTCACAGCAATTCTCGGTGTTTGCGCAGTTTTGGTTGCTTTGTGGCGTGCCGCTCCTATGTGGGATGTGTCCACCTACCGGGCGTTCTTTCTCGCATTGGCTGTTGGGGCTGTGCCTTTCCGAGGTTTGGCTGAAATACAGGTTGGGGGCATTGCAATTGGTTTAAGTGATGCCTTCTTGGCTTTTGTGTTAGTGATCTGGGTCTTGGGTCGTCGTCGCCGTACGGAAATACTCGTTCCACCATATGCTGGTGGCCTCCTGTTCTTTAGTGTATGGCTAGCAGCTACAACGCTTGTTGCTGCAGAACCGTCTCTCGTTCTCAAGGAGACGCTTAAGTGGACACAGTGCGCTATAGCGTTGGTTGTCTTGAGCATGCATCTTCGTGAACAAATCTTCTGGCGACTCCTGTTTTGGATCGTGGGTTTAGCAGTGGTGGGCCAGGCTGTTCTAGGCATTGTCCAGACAGTGGGCGGGTTTGGTCCCCCGGGACTTGTTGTGGGCAATGTTATTCGCGCGTTTGGTACGTTCCAACAACCAAATCCTTACGGTGGTTACTTGGGGATTCATTTACCGATCTTGCTGGCAGCGGCGATTTATGCGCGTGGATCAAGGCGACGTTGGATTCTTCTGATTTGGGCGTTAGTTCTTATCGCCGTTATTGCGAGCAGATCGCGAGGCGCATGGTTGGGCTTTGGGGCGAGTACGCTGGCGGTTACATTTGTAGCCGGATACCGTTCCTTATTGTGGAGATGGGGGATCCCAAGTGTGGTGGGCGGTGCTGTGCTCGCTTTAATTGTTGCGATGTATTTAGGTGTGTTTGATCAGATTGTGCCGCCGGATATTGAACGGGTTGTTATTGGACGGCATCCGGTGGCGGACGTTGTTAGAGACCGAGCTATGGACAATCACGCAATTGTTGAACGTGTGGCGCATTGGTCGACAGGATGGCGCATGTTTTTGGATCAGCCCGTTCTGGGCGTGGGTGGTGGAGGTTTCGATGAGGCGTATAGGCGTTACGCATTACATCCATTCGACGGTCCGCTCGGGCACGCGCATAACGTCGTCCTCAATTTTGGTGCAGAGACTGGTTTCGGTGGGATGTTAATTTTCGGTGCTTTGATTCTTTGGGTGTTTGGATATGGAGTAAATGCGGTGAGCCGTGTGAGGGGAACGGAGCAGGAATGGGTAGCCGTTGGTGCGCTCGGTGGGTTGGTGGCGCTAACAACACATAATTTGGTGGACAGCTTGTTTGTAAGCGGGATGGGGATTATTTTTGCGCTGCTTGCTGCGGTGTGTGTGACCGTTGGCTATCGCAATGGATCCATCCTGAGATCAGGTCGGGATTCGTGAGCGAAGATCGAGGTCCTATTGAAGTGGTTAAGCCGAAATCGGGCGACGAGGTTTCGCGGGCTGGTCTTCTCCATCGGTTTCTAAGTTGGCGAACACTTTTCAGCTTCGTCGTGGCAGCTGTTTTGTTGGCGGTCGCTTGGGTGCTCGCAGACCTGCAACTTTACGAGATCGTGGAGAAGATTAGGGCGGCTGACATACGCCTTATTGCCATCGCATATGGCGTCTACGCGTTGACGTTCCCGATCCGCACGTTCAGGTGGCGTGTATTACTAAATAACGCGGCGCGGCGCGAAGAGGTAAACCCGCACTATCGGTTGCGAGATCTTTTTCAAATTCTGTATATCTCATGGTTCGTAAATGGTGTTGTGCCGGCCAAGCTGGGTGACATTTACAGGGCATATATGGCTCGGGCGAATTACGGCACCTCACTTACCCGGACACTCGGAACGATTTTCTCGGAGCGCGTTTTCGATGTTGGCACTTTGATCGGCATGGTGCTTGTTTCGGCGACGCTGATCGTTCGCGCGCCTGAAACGAATGAGGATGTAGGTCGGATTCTGACAATTTCCGCGATTGGACTCACAGCTCTTGCCCTCTCAGTTGTATTTCTTTTGCTCTTTGGAACACCGATCTTCGCGCGTTTGCCACACAGGGCTGCTGGTGTCTATGAGCGTTTCCACAGTGGCCTGTTTGATAGTTGGACTTGGAGGACGGGTCCTCTTCTCTGGTCAGCCAGCGTATTGATCTGGTCTTTGGAGATACTCCGGCTCGCGATGGTCATGCGGGCGTTGGGCCTAATTCGGGAACCAGCTGAGACGGTGTTTGTTGGTGTGGCCGGGTATTTGCTGCTTGCCGTGCCGACCCCCGGTGGGCTGGGGGCTGTTGAAGGTGGCTTGCTAGGACTGATGCATTTGATTGGGGTCGTTGCAGCGCTTGCTGGAACTGTTGTCATCTTGGACCGACTGATCTCGTACTGGTCTGTAATGTTGACTGGTGGTCTCCTCTTTGTGATGACTCGTCTGAAGCGTCAATAAATAATGCAGGTCGGTATTGATTACACGTCGGCAGCAACCCAGCATGCAGGAATTGGTCGTTCTGTCCGGGAATTTGTTTCGGCTGTGCTTAAGCAACCTGACCGACCGGGCCTCACGCTTGTCTATGCGCATCGTGGCCCTGTAAATGAGGTTGATGCTCTGGCCATTCACGAACGCGTTAAGGTGCGGCGGTTGCCAGTCTCACCACGAGTGGCTTTGGGGTTATGGCACAAGGCTCGTCTGCCGGTTCCCGTCGAGGCTCTGATCGGTCCAGTGAACGTTTTTCACGGTCCCGATTACGCACTGCCTCCAATGGCATTTGCTCACGGTGTTCTCACTGTCCACGACCTTTCATTCGTTGTTCGCCCACAGGATGCCCACCCTGCCCAACGTCGATTTCTTGAATCTGTGGTGCCACGTTCGATTGATCGTGCACGCCTGATAGTTACGGTATCGGAAGCTACTAAGAGGGATTTGTCACAACGCTACGGCGTCCGTCCGCATCGGATTCGGGTGGTTCCAAACGCGGTTTCGGAAGTGTTCGAGCCAATTCGAGATTCCGACCACCTCGATCAAGTGCGTCAACGACTGCTGCTGCCTGAAACATTTGTCTTGTCAGTGGGTACGATCCAACCACGAAAAAACATTGACGGTTTGGCCCGCGCGGTGACGATGGCATCTAAGCGCACCGGCATTCCGATTGGGCATATCCACGTCGGACGCGAAGGCTGGCTTTATGAGCAGGTCTATGCGGAAATCAAGCGTTCTGGCGATGTTGTCCGGTTTGTTGGGCACGTCGATGATCGAACGTTATGTGCTCTATATTCCCTTGCGGCGGCTTTCGTATATCCAAGTCATGAAGAGGGGTTCGGCATTCCAGTTTTGGAGGCCTTCGCATGCGAGTGTCCAGTTGTGATATCCGCTTCCGCAGCCATCGTTGAGGTAGCCGGGGGCTCAGCAATCGTGGCGAATGCTGCTGATGCCGCTACTATTGCTGATGGCCTA
The DNA here is from genome assembly GCA_964422795.1 of uncultured Chloroflexota bacterium. Taxonomy (GTDB): domain Bacteria; phylum Chloroflexota; class UBA11872; order UBA11872; family UBA11872; genus UBA11872. The sequence goes on along the minus strand of CAYRCL010000022.1, from coordinate 614 downwards.
GGGGAGATTGTCACGGATGCGGCTGTCCGCGATGACTTGGTTGAACGTGGACGTGCTCGTATCGGGAACTACTCGTGGGAGCGATCCGGTCGGCTAATGCTCGATGTTTATAGGGAAGCAGCTTGTGCGGGCGGAGGCAGCTAGAATGAGGCTGGAGCGTATGTCGTGAATATTGAGCAACTCCAGAGCTATGCCGTCCTAGGTACGGTTTCATATCTGTTGGGCAGTGTTCCTACGGCTCTTGTTGTATCAGCGATATTTAAGCGAGTGGATCTCCGGACCACGGGATCAGGGAATTTGGGTATTTACAACACCCTTTTCCGAGTCGGGAAATTACCGGCGATCTGCGCTTTAATCTGGAATTTTTCTGCTGCGACGTCAGCGGTGTTACTTGCAAAGAGTTTCTTTAGCGGTGATTCCGTTGCGGTGTTGATAGCGATTACTGCGGTTACAGCCGGCAGCATGTGGCAAGTGTTTGCCAGATTTAGTGGGAGTCGTGGAACTACGACACTTGGCTTCGCTTTGGTCTATGCTGAACCGTTGATTTGGGCCGCCTGTGTCGGGGCCTGGTTGCTTGCGCTCTTGCCGAGGCGTCGGACTACCGATGCGACGCC
>CAYRCL010000021.1:0-5608 GCA_964422795.1 uncultured Chloroflexota bacterium | reverse complement strand
GTGTCGGATTCTAAAGGCACCGGGTCGTTCGTCGCCTAGCGCCTCCGAGCGCCACGGTCCTAACCGATCCAACTACTGGTGGCAGCTCTTAAGCCCTCGCCAACAAGCCCCGTCCGAGATAGATCGAATAAATCGTATGGATGATGTACGTGATGCCAATGATTGACTGCATCAGTGCCGCTACAGCCCCGTCGCTCGTGACCAGCTGAACGATTGACAAAATCGTCGCCAGTAACGCGAGCGCTGTGGCACCGTAAGCCAGTACGCGGTTGTACTCATCACGTGACGCAATCGCCCAAAACGCTGCAGTGAAACCGAGACTGAACATGATGCTGGAAACCTGATTCACACCCCATACGGTGATAAACGACCCGGCGTCAGCACCACCCCAATTGGCGAACGTAATAGTTATTCCTACCGTATAGGTCCAGCCTGCGAGACCAATCAACATCGGGATTTTGGCGTAGCCCACAAGGGCCTCCCCATTCCCGCGAAACTCACTCAAAATAAAGAAAACGCCGTATAGCAACATGGTCAGTGCCAGCGGAATGATGACCGACGTAATGGTGACTGCCGGACCTGCAGCCCGCAGCGTCTCACCTGCAGCCGCGGCATCACCCCACGAACCACTGGGCGACGAAGTAATGAACTGTTGTATGAAATAGCAGATAACGGTAATCACCGGTCCCAATATGAGTGAAAACCCTGCCAGTCGAGCCTTCGAAATCGTGCCCACCATCTAACCTCCGCACCCAAGAATCGGACCGCTTATCCTAGCTACATATATTATTTATGTAAACCTCAAAGCGCGTACCGATTGCACCGCAGCACCGTTCCGATCCAATTTCCCACTAACCACCGGAATTTGCGTCCGACTCACCATTCACTCGAACGATGCCTCGAATAAATATCGAGCTCGCCGTATACACAGCACGAGAGTGTCAACAAGGCTCACGTCCAGATCGAGTTCATCGTCCATGCATTCAGCAATTGAATCGTGCTTGGAACGCCTTGTGACCGGAGCGAGACGCCCACACTGTCAGCGCGCTCAGGATAGACCCGAACCGCGAGACACTGCCGACCGTTCACAAAAACCTCAACGACGCTTCGATCTACAAAGACACGTAGCCGTAGCGGCTCGTCCTCGCTAATGTGGACCACCGCTGTCTCCGGTGGACGCGATCGCACGTCGGATGCTGTCGATGCGTAGGACGTATCGATCGATACCAGGCTGCTGGCAGTCTTATCCATGCTGTAGACCCAGCCATTGTCAGCATCAGGCTGGAATCCCCCATCGGCATTCCATCGAGCGTTCCGAAATCCGCGTTCACGAAAGAATGCGATCCGTGTGTATTCGTCCCGTTCTGGCGACCGCAGGACATTCAACTCAACCATCGAGGCAGGACTTGCCTCGATTTCAACTTCCAATTCCAACGTATCACCCACCACATCGTGAAGAACAACCTCTTCGTTAGCCGGAAGGGTTAGAGGGCCTGTCACAACCGGAGCTGTGCGAAGCGATACAAGATCGCCTGCGGGTTCGATACCGACTGCATCGCCATCGACGGTCAGACGCCGAGGCAACGTCATAATCTGATCCCAACCCGGTGTTGGCTTTCCAGAGTTCATATTGAAAATTGCGATCACGCCTCCATCACCATCCGGTGTAGCAGACGGCGCATGCACGCCCGAAGGGGTTGTTGCACCGTGATTGAACTTGCCTCCCTGGGTCACCAAAAACTTATCCCTGACGGTGTCGTAATCACCGAGCAGGTACTGGCCACCACTCCTGCTGCTGAAAAACAGCAGCATGTGGCGATCTCCAATCGGCCAAAAATATGGGCAATGCCCGGTGTCACCAACCAACGTGTACTGATCATCCTCAACAAACGGATGAAGATATTCCCAATGCCGGAGATCCTCGGATCGAAATAAGTGCTGCACCGCGATGGGTTTCCCAGCTGGACCCTCCGGATGCGCACCACCCGACAGCGTGTAGTACACGCCGTCTTTCGACCACAAGCATGGATCAAACACGGGATAGGGCCGTGGGGATCCGTCTGGCAACACAATGGGGATTACAGCCCTACCGCCAACCTTCGACCAATTGAGCAACAACGGATCGCTGGAGACTGCCACCATGTTCCCAACGTGTGTGCCGTGATACATAGCGATCACGCGATCATCCTCAACCAGCGTCGCGCCAGAAAAACAACACCGTTCCGGATCTGGATAGATGGCATACGGCAGATCTCGCCAATGCACCAGATCAGGTGAAATCGCGTGACCCCAATGCTGTCGAGGATCTTCAGGTGGATGCCCCTGATAGAACAGGTGCCAGTTTCCCCGCCAGAAACACAGGCCGTTGGGATCATTGAGCATTGATTCGGGATTGACATAGTGGTACGCCGGCCGATAGCGATCTCCGTCCATCGCAACTCGTGCTGCCTGCATCCGTTGCAGTAACGGATTCGCCGCCAGCACCGCTTCCTGTTCAGACAGGGTCTCAGGAAATACGTACGATGGAACTCGTGATCGGTAGTCCGCCATAGCACCTCTTACGTTGTGCACAGCTGCGCTGTTTGCACAACGGGTGGCTCGTATCTAAACAGCCTATCTGAAAGAATCGACGTCACAAGCATGCTCATTGCTTGCCAAAGTCATGTCTCTGATCCACGGTGGGTGGAGTATCTCGAATACCGGACCACCGACCCCCGAGCGTCGCACACCTCCCTAGGCTGGGAGATTGGCTTGAACCCATTCTTGATCGACCTCACGCTCTAAGCACCAGCTCACCATGATGAACCGCAAGTTACGTCGTCCGCTAATAATCGGCCACCGTGGCGCACCACACCTCGCGCCAGAAAACACGATGCCCTCGTTCGAGGCTGCAATCCGTCTCGGTGTTGATGGCGTTGAGTTCGACGTCCGGCTCTCTCGAGATGGCATCCCGATTTTGATGCACGACCATGAGTTGATCCGGACGACAATGCATCCAGGTGTAGTCAACGCGCTAACAGTCCAAGAGCTTGGTGAAATTGATTTCCGAGGCGTAGAGACACCTGCACAGGCAGCAACGCGTGTTCCAACGCTCCAAGCAGCAATCGAATCACTCCAGAACCGTACCCGCCTGTTCGCTGAACTCAAAATTGGACCCGGTACTAACGCACAACAAGTGGGTCAAGCAGCTGCCAATATCTACTTAGAAGCTAGCCCTGGGAAATCTGCCGACATCATGAGTTTCGCTGCCGCCGCTATCGACGCGTATCGCGACTATGCACCAGCGAACAGCGTTCTTCTCCTCCCCGACGATATCGACACGACGTCGACACGTGCACGTGAACAAGCGTTAGCCGATGCCCGAGCCTGCGGATCAACCACAGTCGGCCTCCGCGACGACATCGTAACCGCGGGGTTCGTTGCCTATGCCCACCGTTGGGACATCGCAGTCCTCACATGGCCAAACGAGGACTTGGCCGCAGCACGCCGTGGGATACATGCTGGCGTTGACATCGTGGTTACAGATAGTCCCGACGCGCTAATCAAACGCCTCACGCCTCTAGCCTCTAGCTAGTAGCACGGTAGTCGAACGGCAATGACTGGACCCGAAGATTCTGGGCTAATGATCGGCATTGCGACACGCCGAGCTTCAAATGGACGCATCGATCTTTACTCCGCCGGGACAAGTACATGATGCGCCACGACCCATTCATCACCACGTCGGAATGCGAAAAGTTCGGCACACGCGATGAAGAAAAGCCTCCAGCGTGCCAGCCACAGCTCTGCATTCGCTGCACCATAGAATTCTCGTAGTGCGCACAATGCCAAGTTGCGATTCGCATCCAGATTCCGAAGCCACGCTTGCAACGTTCTCGCATAGTGCTCGCCGTTAAGAATCCAGCGTTCAGTCGTTCGAAACGCCTGTGTATTTCGTGAAAAGTGATCGAGGTCCGGCATCACGCCACCGCTGAAAAACCACCGAGCCATCCATCCATCTTGAGGTTCGAATGTATACGCATACCGCCGATGACTAAATACATGGACAAACATTTGCCCATCCCGCTCGAGTACAGCCGCCAATTGGTTGAGCAACGGTCGAACATTACGTACATGCTCAAGCATTTCAATGCTCACAATTCGATCAAAGCGCCCGTCAAGCTTCAACGACGCAGCGTTTCCACGTCGTACGTCGAGGTTAGATAGACCGTGGGTTCCAGCGCGATCACGCACATACACCTCCTGAGTCCGAGAATTCGTTAACGCCGTGATTTTCGCCGTCGGATATCGCTTAGCAGCCCACAGCGAAAATGCGCCCCAACCACATCCAAGATCAAGGATGCGCTGACCATCCGCCAAAGCCGCCCGAGCCGCTGTAAGCTCCAACATCGCATCCTCAGCCTCAGAAAGCGTCTTCACCTCGGCAGACCAAAGCGCACTGCTGTATTTGAGTCGTGGCCCAAGCACAACACGGAAAAACTCGGTCGGAAGTTCATAATGCTGGCGGTTGGCCGTTTCGGTTTCGACGGCGATCGGTCCGACGGTCGGAAGCTGATCACACGTAGCCAATCGCTCCCGTTCAAGCCAACGGAGCCGTCGACGCAACGCAACACGAACAGCAAGCCGTACCGCTGCGTCAGGCAAGAAACGAGACGCGACCAGGCGCTCACAACGTTCGAGCCACTCTGTGTACGACGTGCGGTCTTCAGACACGACTCATCGTCCTTACGATTCGTCCTACGGCTTCCAATATCCAAACCATCGGCACTGCAGACACCTCTGGAGAACACGTTTTAGTTGCGCAAAGCAACGGCTTACCAAAACCACGATACGCGTTATCACCAAATATCGAACACCCACCAATCAAATCGCCATCGCGGACTAACCCATAGTCGCAGACCCCACCTCACTTTCTGCCACCGCACTCCTCCACCCATCGCCCCACCGTACTTCCCCCAACCCAAACAATCTGGGATAGTAGGCACAATTGCGCATACCTAGCAGCATCCCCCAGCAACACTCATGCGTCAGGCACTTGATCGGCTAATCGAAAAACTTCTCCTCGTCTTTGACACCGTGCGTCACTTGGTAACCCTTCGCATGATCGCCGTTATTGTTTTCGGTGCTGCGATTCTTATTTGGTTGATTGTCAGCACTCTCTTCTCTGAGGCCCCTCACATCTAAACCCACACCACCGCAACGGCAAAGATAAGGAGCGCCTAGCCATGGATTCATCAATACGAGCGCGACGCCGCATCCTCGTCGGCATGGTTGGACTCGGCACCACCGGACTCCTCGCCGCCTGCGGCGAAAGCAGCCCGGCTGAAGCCATAGCAGCCCCGACCACCGCCTCGAGCACGACCACTGCGCCCATCGCCGACGAAGCCACTAAGGCTCGACACACCGGCGACACCCTGGTCAGCACCGAAGCCAAGCAAGCCGATGCAGCCAAGGCCGCTAGCGTGGCGGCTGCCACCGGGATCGGGACTGACGGTGACGCCGGGGAACTGCTCCTGCTCAGTAATGACTCACCCCAGATCACCACTATCGACATCCTCACCGAGGAAATCACCCGCACTGCCGATCTCGAGGACTTCACCACCTGGGCTTG
>CAYRCL010000020.1:0-32105 GCA_964422795.1 uncultured Chloroflexota bacterium | reverse complement strand
CTACTTCAACTCCGCGACTCCGGTTGAAGAACTAGGTGCTATGAACATCGGATCGTGACCATCACCTCGAAGCGGAAACCCATCACTTAGCGACCTCCGAGCCATCCCGTGGGTGTTCGGATGGACTCAGTCCCGCCAGATCATCCCCGGCTGGTTCGGTGTCGGCACCGCACTCGAAGCGGCGAGGCTGGCCGGCCACGATGCTGACCTTCACGACATGCACCGAGACTGGCAGTTCATCCGATCGTTCCTGTCCAACGTCGAAATGACCCTCGCGACGACGGATCTCGCCATTGCCCGCCACTACGTCACCAACCTGGTGGACCCGACGCTGCACCATATCCTCGACGACATCGCCACTGAACACGCACTGACCATTGCTGAGGTGACCCGAATCACCGGAGCCGCGCCCCTCGCCGCCCTGCCACTCCTACGACGAACGCTCGACGTGCGCGACGCCTACCTCGACCCGCTCAGCGTCCTCCAGGTTGACCTGCTAGCACGAGGCCGCGCTCCCAGCACAAACCGTCAGGACCGGGAGAGCATCCAGCGAGCCCTTCTTCTCACGATCAACGGTGTGGCCGCCGGCCTTCGAAATACCGGCTGAACGGACAGCCCCCTTCCAGATCTTGCACAGGCCATGGCAGCGACTCACGTACAACTCGAAGCGATCGCGGTTGGATAGCTGACAAAACTGATGCATCAAGCATTTGCCTCGTTCGAAGCGGACGTCGCGCCTGAGGTGCGAGACGCAGCACCGCTCGCGGGACGCTCTATGTAGACAATAACTCGAATCGAGCTAGATAAGCTCTTTGCGAAGGATCCAGAAGACAGCATTCGCAACTGCGCCGACGGTCGTCGCATAGAACGCATACGGTCCAGCACCATAAATCACCCCAGTCTCGAGACCTTGGGAGCGTAGATCAGCAAGCCCGCGTTTCAGTAAAACCGCTCCTACTCCCAAACCGCGAAGCTCCGATGAAACCCCCATAGGACCCAGACGACCTGGGGCAGCCACATCAGTCACCGTAAACCCAGTGATCTCACCCAACTGCTCAGCAACATGTAGTGTAGGCGGGTTCCGCCGTAATCCAGACGTCGCCAAATACGCCCAACGCCGCCCAACAGGTACGGTTGACACCTCCGGGCGCGGCACGTCAAACGTGCGTTCAGCGTAGGCCCACACGCTATCGTAATCATCGCGGGTCGCCCGCCGCAGCCGAACCCCATGTGTCTCGGCAAGCACCGCTTCCACCTCTGTCGTATCCAACGAAAGGCTCGTCAAATTGACATCCATATCCATCCCATCGCCAACACGTCCATAGCCGCGAGCCTCCAGAAAACACAAAGCCGCTGTGTATCGCAAGTCCAGTCCTTGCATGAACCGATTGTTTCCGGCAATTACAGCGAATGATTCCAATGCCCCAGATGCCGCCAGACGATCTTCAATGTGATCAAGAAGCTGGCCAGCAATACCCTGTCGGGTCATATCATGTGCAACCGCAAACAGCTTGACACCTCCAGCGGTCTGAAGATCCACGTTCGGCGGAGCACCACATGCCAAGCCCACGAGTCGACCACCTCGCCATGCGGTTGGGTTGAGCTCAGGATCAAAATCAGGATCGTCAAAGATCCGATCAACCAATATTTCTGTCGTCCATGGCAAGTGTGGAATTTCCCGGCGACAGAGTTCAGCTGCCTCCGCGAGATGCGCCTTAGTGAACGGTCTCATACGATCAATCATTCTGCGTCAGTCCATCGCCTTGGAGTGCATCGAACACGATGTACTTGCACACCGACCGGTCAACCGGAAGCGCTGTGCTGCGAAGATTCGATAACCAAACTCTAGAAGGTGTGAAAGTCCCGGTATCCGCGATATTGCAACCACGCCACCGTAACCTATTACCGTATAAAGCCTGCGAAAGACCTCAACACCTTCAACAATCGAGCCATCGGGAAGACGTCCATGGATATGACTCATCAACACGGTCCGACACAAACCCACTGAATCAGTATCAAAGCCCGTAGCGGAAATATCGCTAAACCGGATCAGTTTTCGCTTATCACGACGCTGAATCATCGCCATTTCACGTACGCACAATGGGCAATCACCATCAAAGAAGACTTCAATAGCGAAATCTCCAGCTATCACACCAGCCATTGAATCAGAACTTATTGGATTCCCCCACCATCTAGGTTACTTACACTTAATCCTCTGAGCGTCCACACGCACAGGAGCAACATTATTAAGCAAAGATTGAATCTGATCATGCCGAAAGTCGAATATTCGATCGAGCATTCGCTTGACGAAAAGCCCGTGCGCTAATTGACCAAGCATCCCGAAAGGCTCAGAGTACTCGACCACATCACGAATCGTCGTTGCCTTGTCATGGAACCAGAATTCGTGGGTATGGCGCCAAAATGCGAAGGGACCTATTTCCTGCTCATCAACAAAGCGTTGTCCAGGCATCCACTCCGTGATGCGCGTTCGCCATCGAATAGGAATACCGAACAAAGACAGGGTGTACTCAATTCTCGTACCGGATCGCATCTCGATTGGAAATCGAGTCAATATGCGGAATTTTAGGAATGGCGGGGTCAATGCTTCTAAATTAGCTGCGTCGGAGAAGAAGTTGAACGTTTGAGTGAGACCGACCTGAATAGATTGGCTTCTCTCAAGCCGGTGACGCATAACGACCGTCATCCTAAATCCGAGTCGAACCTACTCACATCAAGCAGATCCGGTTACGAAAACGAAAAAGACTAATCCACTCAGTCGGTGGCAAGGTTTCACCCTCAAGGAACTTCCGGCCAAGCGGTTTGCCCAGAATCACATATTGCCAAGACGTGCTCAGTGACTGTGGTGGCGGCAAGGAGAAATCCTGACAACAATGCGTGGGACAGTTTCCTCGATTGGTAATGGTTATACACGAACGCAACGTTGTCGTGCTATTCACACCTCACGACAAATCGATAGAACCTTCTCGCAATAGAAACGGGTGCAACAAACTTGATCAAAGACTAAGCGCTATCCACATTCGCTGTACCCGCAACCGGGAGTCATACATTTCAAACAACCTTCCGCGAAATGCATCTGGTTACCCCCACAGTCTGGACAGGCACCAACAAACGCTTGTCCGGAAGCCGAACCATCTGTGTAGGTCGCCTGTTGGGAAGCACCATTCGATTCGGACGTAACAGGCTGCGCAACAGCGTCGACCGCTGTCGCCGACGCATAGGTGCCCTCGCCTTGTAGATCAACCATTGGAACATAGTCAGCACGCTCCACGTTGAGTCGCCTCGAGAGCACCTGAGAGATGCCATCACCACACGAGAGCACACGGTTTTCGCCGAACCCTTCGGGTCGATGACACGTGATCCCTCGCAAGTGTTTCTGAACCTCAGAAGGCGGAACGCCCGAGCGTAGAGCCAAGGACGCAAGTCGACCGATGGCCTCAGTCTGTGCAGCTGCACATCCACCCGCCTTGCCCAACGCAGCAAATGTCTCGAAGGGCTGACCTAGATCATCCTCGTTGATCGTGACAAATAATGGACCACAACCTGTTCGGATACGCGTTGTCGTGCCATGAATCGTATCGGGGCGCTTACGCTCGACGGCCATGGCTACAGGGAGGTTGTCGCGGTCAGCATAGGCAAGATCATTAGCCACTACATGTTCATCGGCTACGCCATTTCCAGCGCTGGTACTTGCAGGCTCAGGCATGCTCGTTGTATGTCCATTTCCAGCTAGCACCTGCTCCGGTTTTGATGTTGTATCCACCCCGTTGCTTGGAACAGCTGAGCCATCAGTTGCCGATTGAGAACCTTCCTCTGAATCACGACGCGTTGCATCACCACTATTACTTGTTGTCAAAACCTGCAGGTCACGACTTCCATCGCGATATACAGTCACACCCTTACAACCGAGCTCGTACGCTCTCCAGTAGCCCTGATCGACGTCGTCTCGTGTCGCGTCATTTGGAAAGTTAATCGTTTTCGAAACCGCGTTCTCCGTATTCGCTTGAAAAGCGCTCTGCACCCGAATGTGCCATTCCGGAGAGACGTCGTGCGCCGTCACAAATATCCGACGCGCAATCTCTGGAACCCGCAGCAACACATCGCACACTTCATCAGGCGTTGCTTTGGTGACACGCAAACTGCCGTGATTAGCCTCAATCGCATCCACCAACGCCTCGGTGAAGAAACCGTGGTTCCGCGCATATTCCTCGAAGTGAGGATTCACGTAGCGCAAGGACGTAGCGGTATTGTCCTCACTATCGCGCATAACATTCTTCCAAAAAATCAGCGCAAACAATGGCTCAATACCGCTGGATGCATCAGCGATCATGCTGATCGTTCCAGTAGGCGCAATCGTGGTGACCGTGGCATTGCGTCGTGGGTCATGACCTTGTCCATCCCATATGGACCCTGCGAAATTCGGAAATGCCCCACGGGCTTCTGCAAGAATTTCTGATGCACGCCGTGCTTCATCATTAATGAAGGCCATCACCTTGGTTCCAAGAACCTCGGCCTCCGGACTGTCGTAAGCAAGATTGAGCGAGAAGAGTACGTCAGCCCAACCCATAACCCCTAGACCCACGCGCCGGTTTCCATGCTTGACGATGGCGTCAATTTCCTCAAGCGGGAAGTTTGAGGCCTCCACCATGTCGTCAAGAAAACGGATGGCAAGGTGCACGTCTCTTCGCAAAACATCCCAGTCGATCCCTGTGTGATCGCTGCTAAGGTGCCAATTCAAATTGAGGCTGCCGAGCACACAAGCCTCGTACGGAAGAAGCGGCTGCTCTCCACACGGATTCGTGGTGTCCTGCGGCGCCACATCAGGTGTGGGGTTCGTCCGTTCCAACCGATCAAGAAAGATCATGCCAGGCTCACCGTTCAACCAGGCACCATCCACAAGCTTCGCCCAAACATCGCGCGCTTGTAGGCGTCGGGGTTCACCAGATGAGGGATCCAGATAGACATCGCCCGTACGTGGATTTACTAAGTCATACTCGCTGTCGCTCCGAACAGCCTCCATAAATACATCGGTTATACCGACCGAGATATTGAAGTTCGCAATCCGCCCGTCCTCGGTCTTACACGCGATGAATTCAAGAATGTCTGGGTGGTCAACGTTAAGAATTCCCATGTTCGCGCCGCGGCGAGTCCCACCCTGCTTAATCTCACCACAGGAGTAATCAATCATCGACATAAAACTGATCGGACCGCTGGCTACACCACCAGAACTTCGAACAAAGTCGCCTCGAGGCCGTATCTTCGAAAAATTAAATCCGGTTCCACCACCACTTTGGTGAATAATCGCTGCGTTCATATCGGTTGTCTTGATGCTGCGCAGATTGTCCTCAATCGGCAACACAAAGCAGGCGGCCATTTGTGCATAGCCCTCGGGCTTGCCCGAATTCATCAAACATGGACTATTCGGTATGAACCTAAGCCCGCGAAGCAGGTCATACATAGAGTCCACGACCTCTGCATGACCACTCGCATCTACCCAACCGCGCTCAAGCTCCACATCCACCACACCGCGCACAACCCGATCGAAGAAACCATCGACATCCTCAATCGGATGGTCGATTCGATCCTTCAAGAAGTAGCGCTTCTCCAACACAGCAAGCGAGTTTGAGGAAACCTCCGGATACGTTCCCATGCCTGTTCTTGTATTCCTCTTCGTATCGCTCACACTAATCTCCTTGCCTTGTTTCCTTTGCATTTATCAGTCGTTGACTCATCACCCATACCGCTCAGACGATAATGGCGCCGTATCCGACCTTTTGGCGGACACGACGCCTATGCGTATCGAGTGCGGGACGGAACCGAAAACCGATAGCTCGGCCGCCAACCTCCCCATGCCGTGGATGGGATCTCAACAAGAGATCCGTCTTCAGTATTTCCCCTATCTAATTGTGTCCGGATCTGACCCAACCCCTCACGCACCAACGAGTCATTCGCTCCCCAGGCACTCGCTGATTCATGCGGAAATGCAACCCCCATCGAGAATTCGCTGTCAGCTCCTCGTACACCGAAAAGCACCACGTCATAAGCTCCTGTTGCGGGAATAATTTGGACCGAGTCAATCGCGAATTGGCGCCCATCTCGGGTCCTATGTAATTCGCCGAGAAGCTTGATCACCGCAGGACCACTCCTTCAGCACCCATGCAATATGACTTCGTTAACATCGCCGTACACACTCTCCACCCCAAACACATCATGATGTGTGCAACTAGGATCGTGTAATGCTAGCAACCCACGCTTCAAGAGGCTATATATAGTGGGTCGGTCATCCTACGACCACTGTATCTTGGGCGTCAACTGCGCTTATTTCCCACCCTGTGTACAGTTTGTTCGCTTCCTGTTCGGTTCACATCCAGCTGCGAATGACGCAAATTATGTCCTCGATTAGACCTGTAGTCATCATGCTGAAGGGCCAATTAGTTCAAACTCCGTCCACGAAAACATCGTGAAAACACAGGTTGTCCACAACCTATCAACGAACTCACATTAGACAGCTTCGTCAACCAATCCTGCTCTGTAGTTCAACGATGTCCCGGTCACGCCCAATCACAACAAGCACATCCTCGGCCCCAACCCGCTCCGTCAACTCCGGCATCACGATCAATTCAGTGTCCCGCTTAATAACCAAGACGTTCACACCGTATTTCGCTTGCAGGTTCAAGTTTGCGAGCGAGTGCCCAACAAAGGCCTTGTTATGGATCTCGGTAATTCCAACGTGCGGGAGCACCTCCAAGTAATCGAGCATGCCAGGCATCGCAATGCTTTGAGCGAGACGCCCAGCCATGTCACGCTCCGGAAACACCACGTGGTCAGCACCGACGCGATCCAGAATCACTCGATGCACATCACTTGATGCTTTAGCAAAGACCCGGGGAACTTTCATATCCTTGAGATGCGTCGTGATCACCACACTAGCTTCAACATCGGCCATAGCGACAATGGCAAGATCAACGTCAGACGCGCCGACCTGGCGCAAAACCGCCTCGTTTGTTGCATCACCCTCAACGGCCTGATCCACATCATCGACCACACTCTGGATCGCTCGCTCCGACACATCGACGACGATCACCACATGCCCCGAACCTGACAACGCGCGTGCCACGCTGCGTCCAAAACGACCTAAGCCAACTACTAAGATCTGCATAACAAGTCTCTCAATCGACGCCTAGCCGACCTTAATAACCTCCTCTGAATATCGGACAACCGGATGATGTTCGCGTGTGAGCAAAGCCTGGGCGAGCGTCAGAACACCAAGCCGGCCGACAAACATCGTTGTAATCAGCACTAGCTTCGACACCACGGAAAGGTCGGGAGTAATACCAGTGGAGTATCCCACGACCGCAAACGCGCTGACGGCTTCAAAGAGGAGGTTCGAGAAGACCGTGTCTGACCCACGTTCAGCAATCGACATGACAATTGTTGAGATCAAGACCGCACTCGACGACAACCCAACCACAGCTAGTGCCCGCATGATCGAGCCATGGGCAATCCGCCGACCGAACGCCTCGGGATAGGTCCGACCTCGAACATGCGAAACCATGGCAACGAAAAGTGCACCGAATGAGTTGACCGTGATTCCGCCTGCCACAGACGCTGACGCCCCGCCGATAAACATGAGGATGATCAACACGATCAGAGTATCTGTCGGCAACAACCCAAGGTCCACCGTCGAAAACCCGGTCGTCCGCCACACCGAGTGACTGAGCGCTGTACTAATTCGCAGACCGAAGTCGTCAGCGGCGACCGTGTTCCCAAAAGTCGGTGCCAACACAAACAACATGATCGCACCCGCAATCAACAGTGACGGGATCGCGGTCAGAACGAGATGCGATTCCAGTGTCAGCCGACGCCATGATCGACGACGCAGAACATTAAAGATCACGGTAAAACCCAAAATGCCAATCAATGGTAGCCCGGTAAGTACACCAAGCGTGATCGGATCATCAATAAGACGCGAAAAGCTGGACTCACCAGGCTCAATATCGAATCCAGCATTGGTAAACGCTGATACCGCATGGAACGTAGACCACCAGAGCGCGTTTTCGACAACAGCATCCTCACTGGTACGGAGGAACAACAGCACCGCCCCGATTGCTTCTACAAATATCGTGAACAAGCCGATCCTCCAAACCAAGCCAACCAAACCTCCGGGTTCCCCCACACCCAGTCGCTGACCAAACATCCACGGCTCACGGGTCGAGGTCCGCCTCCCCGCGAGCGTGAAAATGGCGATTGCCCCGACAACGAATCCCAGAGCGCCAATCTGAATGAGTAAAAGAATCACGCCCTGGCCAATAGTCGACCAGTGATCATGCGTTGAGACGACCGTGAGCCCGGTCACACAAACAGCTGAGGTTGCCGTAAAGAGTGCGGTCAGAACATCAGGTTCACGTCCTGCTGCCAGTGAGAATGGCATCAGAAGCAAGATGGTGCCAATCAAGATCAGCCCAACGAAAAATCCACTGAGGATGACCCCGGGGCGGAGCGGTTTCGGACGTATCCCGTGAACATCCACACGCAGATGAGTCGTTAGCCCGCGCGGAATGTGGACCACGCGATCACCGAGGCCAAGCGGCCGTGGTGTCCCGGGAATTCTAGGCGGCGTTAACGACATGAATTGGTATCACCTACGGTCTAGCCGTACACGCTTCGGAAAGGCCGCACAGAACTGCTTCTGCGCCAGCTCCTACGTTTATCACAAGCGAGTAGTGTAAAAGGGGCATTGAGCCGAACCTTTTGTTGACCAAGCTCTTATCCTGCCCTGCTGGAGAACCACCAACCACCACCTTTATTCCAGGCGTCGTCTACAACGAAGCCTCCCAAATTCGATCTTCCTAGGCATATGCGGCTCTGACACTTCAAGCCACTCTCGCTATCAACGTGTTCGCGCGCTCAGGATCATCCAGCCTACTCGTAGGCAAAGTTCGCACGCACCACAGCCCGAATCCGTAGCTCTCCAGGCTCAACAGGAACGGAACCCCGTACAGTTGCCGCCTCGGCAAACATGCCACCACGCGCGACCGGTACGTTCACAAATTCTTCAGTCATCGATATCACGCCCCGTACGCTACCTTGCAAGGCGTCCGCAACAACTCGAGCCTTGGCCGCCGCATCGAGAACAGCCAATCGCAACGCGCTAGCTTTAGCAGGTCCGTCATCCTGCAAGGCAAAGGTAACGGAGCGTACTGTATTAGCACCAGCACCCAGAGCTGCATCAAGAACGTTTGAAGTTATATCTAAACGATCGATGGTGACCGTGATGGTGTTCGAAGACCGGTAGCCGATAGGTTCAGGCGAACGCTCCCGCTGCAGAGTGGCAGATCGTGCTGGGGTTATAGGCCCCAGAGGCGGGAAGACTGGTGAGAGACTAATGCCGGTCGTTTGGATTTGAATCTCATCTTCGCTTGAGCTCACGCCACGAATCGCCTCGATTAGGCTCTCCACTGTCGCACTCGCCGTCCCTGCAGCCTCGGCCGCGGTATCTGCTGAAGCCGAGACTCCGAGCATGACAATCGAACGATCAGGTGTCACAACAACCTCCCCTTCACCAATGACATGCAGGCCAAACGGTCGTTCGCCCTGTGGCAAGGAAATAGCCGCTGCTCCACCAACATCAACTGTCGTTCGCTCCTGAGACACGTTTTCGGGATCACCAGCCTGAAACTGCTGAAGCCCCAGGAACCCAATGATCACCAGCACAGCCACGACGACAACAATCGTCGTGAGCTGAATCTGCCACGAGGCGCGCCTGTAAATTGAAAGCATGAATAAATCCTAGTGGTGTGAAAACCCAACGAAAGCGATGCTGTCGCACACAGCCCAAGCTAACCGAATCGGCGCTCCACCTCTTCCCAATTCACGACCTCCCAGAACGCCGCGATGTAGTCCGGACGCCGATTCTGGTAGTTGAGGTAGTAGGCATGCTCCCAAACGTCGAGTCCGAGAAGCACAGTGCTCCCATTCCCATCCATAAGCGGGTTGTCCTGATTTGGCGTACTTGTCACAGCCAGTGATCCATCGGCGTTCTTGATCAACCACGCCCAACCAGATCCAAACCGTGTTGTTGCCGCTTGACCAAATTGTTCCTTGAACACCTCGAAACTCCCGAACGCCTCATCTATAGCGTCCGACAGCGCGCCGTGCGGATGCGCATGTCCATGACCACCACCACCAAGCACAGTCCAAAAAAGCGAGTGGTTGGCATGCCCACCACCGTTGTTCTGCACAGCTGTTCGGATACTCTCGGGAACGGAAGCAAGATCACTGATCAGATCCTCGACACTCTTTGACGCTAGCTCGTCGTGACCTTCAAGCGCTGCATTCAGATTTGTGACATAAGTTGCGTGGTGCCGATCGTGATGGATCTCCATCGTGCGCGCATCTATGACCGGCTCAAGCGCATCAAAAGCGTAGGGGAGATCAGGAACTGTGTGGGCCATACTCATAATCCTATTCTCGGTTCAGTGACACCACCGACCATACGAGGCGTCGCTGTCTATAGGCTAATCCTAGCCGGTCATCGCGCCATACCAAAGCCCGAAGGTCGAACCTGGGAAAACCCACACCGGCCAAGCAAGCCTATAATGATATCGGCCGCCCGACCGCATCCTGCGCGCGGGCGTTGTTTATCTCGCAACAGAATCGCTCCGAGGGGAAGTGTCGGAATTGGTAGACGAGCGTGATTTAGGATCACGTGGAGATTGCTCTCCGTGAGAGTTCGAGTCTCTCCTTCCCCACCGGTGCCACACAGAACATCATCGTGAAAACTTATGGCCGATATAACTACAACATCTGAAAAGCTCGAACGCAGCCGAGTTCGGCTATCGATCGAAGTTCCGCCGGACGATCTGCAAAGCGAGTACGGTCGAGCCATCCAGCGAGTGGGACGCCGAGCCAAGATTCCTGGATTTCGTCCAGGGAAAGCGCCCCGCCATCTCGTCGAAAATGCCGTGGGTGTACCGACTGTGATGCAAGACATGCTCGAGACCTTAGTCCCGCGGGCCTATACGTCCGCCCTGGCTGAAACGGGAATCACTCCGGTCGATCAACCCGAACTCGACGTTCCAGAGTTACCGACTTTGGATTCACCTTTTACGTTCTCGGCTGAGGTCGCCGTATCGCCAACGATCGAGCTCGGGAATACCGCCGATATCTCGGTAGAAGCCCCAACATCCGACGTCACAGCGGCAGAGATTGAAGCTGAAATAGAGCAACTCCGCACGACCCAGTCAAGCTGGGACCCGGTTGAGCGGGCCACCGTGTCCGGCGACATGATCCAGACCCGCATCCAAATCATGGCCGAAGGAATCGATACGGAGGAGCCACAACCATACAACGTCATTGTGGGCGAGAACGGGTTTCCCGAAGGCTTCGATGGTGCGGTAACTGGGAAGTCCAGTGGTGATAACGCGTCCTACGAAACTGACATCTCGCCAAACGACCCGAATGAATCCATTCGGGGAAAACGCGTCACATTCGAGATTCAGATTGATGGCGTCAGTGAACGCTCGCTACCCGAACTCAACGACGAATTCGCACGAAGTGCAGGGCCCTTCGATAACGTAGAAGCGCTTCGGACTCAAGTGACCGAGTCCCTTACCGAACGCAAAGCGCACGAAGCGCAACATGAAGTCGAGAATCAAGTAGTCAATGCCCTCGTAGACCGCGCAACATTTGACATCGCTGATGTTCTCATTGACCGCGAGCGGGATCAGGTTATTCAAGACCGTACTCGTGCACTCGTCAACCAAGGCGTGGCCGTCGACACCTACCTAGCAATGACCAATCAATCGCGTGATTCATGGGAAGACGAGGCTCGGACAGAGGGCCTCAATCGAATTCAGCGCGGCCTGGCGCTGGACAGCTACGCTAAGGCAGAAGAAATTCAAGTCGAGCCCGAAGAGCTGGAAGCCGAGATTGAGCGCGTGGCCGCGCATTACCCCGAAGAACGGCGAAACTTGATTCGAACAAACTTGATGCGGGATGAATCACGCGGACAGGTCGAGGGCACAATACGTTCTCGCAAGGCATTGCATACGCTTGTCGCAGCCGCGACGGGTGACGCAGCGATCACGCACGACCATCATCATGATGAACCATCGAGCGCGATAGCGGCTGCCGCCGAATCTGGATCTGATACGGCAGGGAATGACGACGAGACCAGTCAAGACACCCCATCATCGCTAGACGACAGTGGTCGCAAAACTACTGAGACCTAGATCTTCTATACGTATACGAAAGAGGTGGATAGATACATGAGTATTCTCGTCCCGTATGTGATCGAGCAAACTGACCGCGGTGAACGTGGGATGGATATTTACTCCCGGCTGTTGCGTGACCGCATCATTTTCTTAGGAACACCGATCGATGACGCAGTCGCCAACACAATCATCGCCCAGCTGCTCCTCCTCACAAGCGAGGATGCGGAAGCTGATATTTCGATGTACATCAATTCCCCGGGTGGCAGCGTCAGTGCCGGACTAGCGGTCTACGACACCATGCAGTACGTCCCCAACGACGTCGCTACAACTTGCGTTGGCCTCGCTGCCAGCATGGGCAGCGTAATTCTGGCCGGTGGAAGCAAAGGTAAGCGCTCAGCATTACCCCACAGCACCATCCTCCTGCATCAACCATCTCAGGGCTTCGATGGCTTCGTCCAAGCCGCTGACCTGCAGATTCGTGCACACGAGATTGGCAAGGTTCGTGAGCGAATCGACGAGATTTTTGTTCAGGCCACGGGGCAACCGGCAGAGCGCATCCACGCTGATTCAGATCGGGATTTCTACCTCACCGCTGAGGAAGCACGTGAGTATGGCCTGATCGACCAGATTGTGACACCGCGCTCCGCTACGGTGGGAACACCCGAAGATGGTACTGAATCGTAGGTTGAAGTGAACTACCGGCATGAGCTGATACTTACCGGAATACAGCACCGTGGCATCTAATCGAACAGGCCGCACGAGCTATCGCTGCTCATTCTGCGCTAAGACTCAGGACCAAATACGCCGCCTCATTGCTGGGTCCGGCGGCGTATATATCTGCAACGAGTGCGTGGATCTATGTCGTGACATCATCGAAGAAGAACATGCTCGAGTGCCAGGGCCGCGCACATTGTCCGGCAGCACACCAACACCCGAGCGACTATACGAACTCCTCAGCGAATACATCATTGGACAAGAACGCGCCAAAAAAGTGGTATCAGTCGCCGTGTATAACCACTACAAGCGCGTCGCAGCGGGCGTCACCAACGATGAGGTTGAGTTACATAAGAGCAACATTCTGCTCCTGGGACCAACGGGTGTGGGCAAGAGCGAGATCGCACGAACGCTGGCCCGGATCCTCAACGTCCCCTTCTGTATTGCCGACGCGACAGCCCTCACTGAAGCAGGCTACGTCGGTGAGGACGTTGAGAATATCCTGCTGCGTCTACTCCAAGCTGCTGACTTCGACATCGCACGTGCACAGACCGGGATTGTATTTGTAGATGAGATCGACAAGGTTTCCCGTAAAGCAGATAACCCCTCTATAACACGCGACGTCTCCGGTGAAGGTGTGCAACAAGCGCTACTCAAGATTATCGAGGGTGCTGTCGTGAACGTTCCACCCCAGGGTGGGCGCAAGCATCCGCACCAAGAGTTTATCCAGATTGATACCCGAGACATTCTGTTCGTTTGTGGAGGCGCATTCGAAGGATTGGATCGAATCGTCGCGCGACGTGTGGGCGACGGCACCGGCGTCGGTTTTGGGAAACGTCCCACCGGCGATAAACCCGAGAACATTCTGCACAAAGTCACATCAGACGATTTGCTGAAGTACGGATTGATTCCCGAATTCGTCGGCCGCCTGCCGGTGGTTGCCGCGTTGGACGATCTCGATCAGCAGGATCTCGTGCGTATCCTCTGCGAGCCCAAAAACGCTTTATTGCGCCAGTTCCAAGAACTGTTCGCAATAGATGATGTAGACCTGCTGATTGAGAACGACGGACTTGAGGCCATCGCCGGACTAGCGCTGGAAACAAAGACCGGCGCACGTGGGCTACGCACTTCCCTCGAGGACCTGTTGATGGACACCATGTTTACGCTCCCATCCACACCCAACATCAAGAAGGTCGTGATCACGCGTGAGACGGTGGAGTCTGGCGGCAGCCCAATCCTGGTGCCCCAAGCTGGGCCTACCGACGAAAACGCGGAGAAGGTCGAAGAGACCGCCTAGCCCACAGTCAACACAAGGCCGTACCTGAATTTCCGTTCGCAGGTCGCTCACTGCGTCTCACGTGTCTCTATATTCGAGCACTCCCCGTACACTATGGTCACTATCTATTGAGAACCCCAAACCCATGCGTACGGTCATACTGTCTTTCAGTCACCACGGGGATGGAATGGGCCGTCGCGCAAGAGCGCTTGGCCATGAGGTTGTAGGAGCCTTTGACCCCGTCGAGGCCGAACGCGCCAACATGGCTGATTCGTATGAGTGTCCGGTGTTCGACAACCCCATCGAGTGCCTCGAAGCAACACGTCCCGACGTGGCGCTTGTGTCGGGTCGACACACACTGGCACCAAGCTATTTGCAGGCCTGCCTCGACGTTGGCGTACCGTACCTCTTCGACAAGCCGTGGGCCGACTGTGCCGCCCGTCTCCGGCCGGCAGCCGAAGCCAGTGAGGCCGCCAACCACTGGGGCACTCCAACTCTGCCCAATGAAGAAATGAAGATCAACGAGATACTCCGGCAGCTGCGAGCGGACGGTACCTTTGGCGAGCTTGTGCACTTCTACTGTCGGCTCAGTACAGCGACGCCCGCCCGATATGACGACACACCGTCAGCGTGGCACAACAATCCGTCAATCTCGGGAGGAGGCTGCTGGGCGATCGAGTGCCAGCACGGAATTGGCACCCTGCTAGATTTTGCTGGCGATCAGCCAATAGCGGTGGTAGCTGGCGTGCTCTCAAACGCCACCCACAAGCGGCCGTTCGAAGACTATGCGGCCGGCCTCTTCCGAATCGGCGACGGCGCAACCGCGCTGATTGAGGCCACCTACCACGCCCCCCTCGGTGACAATGCAACGGGCGATTACGTCGTTCGTGCGATTGGCACCAAAGCGACGGTCGTTTCGCACTATGGGTCCGATTATGAGCCTGAGGTCCAGATCCACCGTGGAGAAGGCAGCACGCGCGTTGATGAAGTGCCAAGAGGCGACCTATTTGGAATCACCATCCAGCGCAATCTCGACGCGCTAGCAGCCGGAAACCCGCCACCGAGCCCGATTGGAAAGGCTGTTCGCATCCTTGAACTCCAGGATGCCGTCTACGATCTTGCGCGCAGCTCCGCAGCCACCAACGGCCCGCACCCGATGGCTGATCCAGCACCCCGGCCTGCCTAGGAAATCCACAGCGCTTAGTGAAAATCCCTCCGGGGTACGTGATCGGCACCGGTGAGCGTGTCCAACGGCCTGAAGTGCTCACCAATGAGGCTCGTAGCCCCTTGCTCATGGGAAATACGACCACGGGCAATCACCAGCGGTTCGCCGTGTATGTCCTTGCGTTGCTTTTCGAAAACATCAGGTCGGACAATGATGTTTAGCAAGCCAGTCTCATCCTCCAAGGTAAGAAACACAAAGCCGTTGGCGGTCTCAGGTCGCTGACGGCAAATCACCAATCCACCCACCCAGACCGCTGTGCGGTGCGGCAGATCCGGAAGTTCGACCAGACGGTGAGCACCACGCGCATCAAGCCATTTGCGATACCCCTGCACAATATGACGTTCTGGCGAGTACCCCATGGCCACATAGTCCGTCTCAACGCGATCCCAGAGCCCCATAGCTGGAACCTCTGCAGGCACAGCCACACTCTCGGCCAACCCGGGGATGAATTGTGGTCCGCTGAGCCCAGCCAATTCGCCAGCCAGCCAAATCGCCGCACGCCGGTCGGCAAAGTCAATGAACGCTCCAACTGCAGCCATTCGCTCGACCTGATCACGATTGAGTCCAGTACGGCGGATGAAATCGGCGATCGACTGGTAGAACCCAGAACCGCGTGCTTCCGTCAACACAGCCGCGCTCACTGCACCCAAGCCATCCACCATTCGGAAACCGAGGCGCAGGATCCGCTCGCCCTCCACGGTGCAATCCCAAACACTTCGGTTCACATCCACCCGCTGCACATCCACATCATGGCGGTAGGCATCCCACAAAATCGTGTGCGGAGCGTAGAAACCCATCGGCTGGCTATTCAATAACGCGGTGTAGAAGACGGCCGGGTGTCGCAACTTAAGAGTGGCCGAGATAAGCGCCAAATGCGCAAAGGGATAGGCGTGCGCACGAGGAAATCCATAGTCCGCAAAACCGAAAATCATCTCTTGAATTGTGTCAGATAGATCGGCCGAGAATCCACGCGCCAGCATGCGTGTCTTTAGATCGCCTAAGGCCATGTGCATCTGCTCGTATGAGCGCTTATTAGACATGGCACGGCGGAGCTGATCTGCCTCACCAGGCGTGTAGCCACCACAACGCATCGCCACCTGCATTACCTGCTCCTGCCAC
The DNA here is from genome assembly GCA_964422795.1 of uncultured Chloroflexota bacterium. GTDB lineage: Bacteria > Chloroflexota > UBA11872 > UBA11872 > UBA11872 > UBA11872. The sequence goes on along the minus strand of CAYRCL010000020.1, from coordinate 15,538 downwards.
AGAATCACGCCGTGAGTTTGCTCAAGCACATCCCGAAGAACAGGATGCGGATAGCTAACCGGTTCTACGCCGTCGCGCCGCTTCGCGATGTGATCACCAGCACGTGCCGCACCAGGTCCCGGTCGAATAGCCCCAATACTGATTGCCACATCATCTAAATTTCGTGGCTTGAGCCGTGGTAGAAACGACATCTGTGCACGCGACTCCACCTGGAATAACCCTACCGTGTCAGCCCGGCAAAGCATGTCGTAGACACCGGGGTCATAACGGAATCCGTGCAGCTCATAGTCCGCCTCACCACGCGCCCGCAGCGCATCAAAAGCACGAGCAATCAGCGTGAGCATGCCCAGCCCCAGCAGGTCAAGCTTGACGAGATCTATACCAAAATCCTCAGCCAGCATCTCGAGATCGTACTTATCCCAAGCGATGACTGTACGGTCAGACATGCGGGCAGGTTCCTGCGGTACCACCTGATTAAGTGGACGGCTGGAGATGATAAATCCACCCACATGGATCGATAAGTGTCGCGGCGTCCCTACAAGCTGGCTCGCCAATTCCACAATCTGCGTCGCAAGTGGCCCGCCAATATCCAGCCCGGAGTTCGCAAGTGCCTCCGTCAGATCATCACAATCCCATCGCTCCAGACAGCTCGAAAGCTGCTGCGCCTGATGCGTCGATACGCCTAGAACCTTGGCCACATCACGAACTGCACTCTTGTTCCGGAACGTGTTGACCTCAGCCACCATAGCCGCGCAGGCACGACCGTACTTGGCATAAACATACTGGATCACACACTCGCGCTTCGCATGCTCGATATCCAGATCAATATCGGGAAGCTCGCCTCGCTCGGGAGAAGCAAAGCGCTCGAAGAGCAATCTATGTTTCACAGGATCAATAGGACAAAGACCCAAGCAATACAACAACGCAGATGCCGGTGCCGACCCGCGCATACTCACCAAGATTCGCTCGCGCCGGCAAAACTCCACAATGTCTTTAAACACCATCACGTAGCCGGTGAGATTCCATCGACACATCACACGCAGCTCAGTAGCCACCTGGGCACGCGCCTTCCGGCGCGCTCCAGGATTAGGATAGAACGGGTAGAACCTCGACAAACCACGCGCAGCTGCCCGCATCAGCATCCCACGTGAGGTCTCACCACACGGCAACTCTGGTTGAGGGAAGGCATAGCGCAGATCACGCACATGAAACGTGCATTGTTCCGCGATGGCCATTGTATTCACGATCGCCTGTGGGTACCCCGTAAACAGATCACTCATAGCCATCGCTGACTTCAGCCGATACTCGTCGTTGGGACGAAGCAGAAGGCCGGCAGCCTCAAGCGACGTTTGGTGCTGGATACACGTAACTACATGGTGAAGCAAGCTGCGATCTAGATCCGCGTAATGCACATTATTCGTAGCCACGATGGGTAGTCCAAGCTCATCAGCCACCCGCACCAAGGCCGCGTTCCGACGGCCATCTTCGGGCCGCAGATGGTTGTGCAACTCGATGAAATAGCCGTCTGCTCCAAAGACATCGCGATGGTGCGCAGCCACCTCCAACGCGGAGGCATATCCCCCCACACGTAGTGCACGCGTCAGCTGGCCCCGCTCGCAAGCCGAGAGTGCAATCAGGCCTTCCGCGTTCTGGGCCAGAATTTCGAAATCGAGCTGTGGGTCATCCTTAGCACGACCCTGACGTGCTGCGGTAATAACACGACAGAGATTCGCATAGCCTGCACAATCACGGGCCAGTAAAAGCACGTGGGATCCATCATCTAACGTCAGCTCTGCGCCGTAGATCGCCTTGAGACCAGCACGCTCGGCAGCCGAGGCAAAGCGTGGCAACCCATAGACCCCATTGTGATCCGTGAGCGCGAGAGCGGACATGCCCAACGCACTAGCGCGTGCGACTAGTGCCTCAGGCGAAGATGTCCCATCTAAAAATGAGAGATAGCTGTGGCAATGCAGCTCGGTGTACATAGCACCGATACCGAACAAAATACGAACACTTCATCATTGCACACCTATGCACGGACTTTTGTATACACGCAAAATGTCACGCGCACTCCACCCCAAGAGCCTCGTGCTCGCAGCGAACCACTCCTACTCACCCAAAGCCCAAACCGCTCACTCTTACCAATTTGTTACAGATCCGTCGCTCCGCGTGAGATGCGGACATTCCCAGTCACTTACCGGCAACGCCTTGATCGCTTCCACGTCAATCTCCACTCCGAGCCCTGGTCCGTCCGGCACGGGATACCACGTCCCATCACGTATAGGACGCTCGGGGAACATCTGATCATAATGATCGCGTTCCAGATCAGGCCGATCCTCCAACCAGCTGAAGTTCGGCACTGCGGCACCAAGGTGCACGCTTGCAGCGGTGCAGACCGGACCGAGTGGGTTGTGTGGCATGAGATCGACGTAATGTGTTTCGCACCAGCCGGCTACCTTCATAGCCTCAGTAAACCCACCCACGTTACAAACATCCACGCGGGCAAAGTTGGCAAGCCCATCTTCGATGTACGGAGCAAACTGCCACTTACTAGCAAACTCCTCGCCGATTGCAAACGGCACATCCGTCATCGAACGCAATGTGGCGTAGGCCTTTGGACTTTCATCGCGGATTGGTTCCTCCAGAAAGTCAATCGTTCCATGAGGCATACGTTGGCAGAACGAAGCCGCCTCAGCCACAGAGAGCCGGTGGTGATAGTCAGGTCCGAGCACTGGCCCGGGCCCGACCGCAGCCCGAAGCGCCGTATGCCACTCGGCGGTGACAGCGACAGACGCGCGTGGCGCAAATTGGGTTAGGTCACGGGGACCCTTGCTGCTGCCCGCAGGAATCTCGGGTGAGTGTATGGATGTACGGATACACTCCCATCCCTCAGCTACATACTTCCGCACTTCTTCGATTACACCATCAAGATCCTGCGCCTGTGTGGTGATGAAGCAAGGCACATAGTCGCGTTGTCGACCACCCAACAACTGATAGACCGGCACACCCATACTCTTGGCTACAAGATCATGTAAGGCAATATCGATCGCCGACATTGCAGAGGTTAGTACGCGACCACCTTCAAAGTACTGGCTGCGGTACACCTCTTGCCAAATACGGCCGATGCGTCGCGGATCCTGGCCAATGAGAAAATCACGGAAGTGCGAAACCGCCCCACCCACAGCACGATCACGTGTACTCAATCCCGCTTCGCCCCAACCGTAGTAACCATTATCGGATTCGATACGGACAACCTGTTGATTCCGAACATTTGGATTGAACACAAAGGACTGAATATCCGCAATCTTCATGACGACCACCCCGCCGGGAACGCTGCGCATGCCGTCTCATAGTGCCAGTCCGTCGGATCCTTCACACACAAGACCCATCCCATAAACACGCTGCATTCGCCAGCCTTGTGGGGTACGGCTACCAGATCGTGAATCCTCCATCCACAACAAGGTCATGGCCGGTTACATACGACGATGCCTGGGACGCCAGGAAAACCGCTGGGCCCCGCAGCTCATCGACCTCAGCCATACGCCCCATGGGCGTATCACGCGTCCAAATGGGCTGAGCCTCCCGCGTACGCGGTGCGTCTGCCATTTCTGTCCGCGTGTAGCCAGGACTCAGCGAGTTCACACGAACACCAGATGATGCCCACTCAGCTGCAAGGGATTTGGTGAGTTGGACAAGAGCAGCCTTAGAAGAATTGTAGTGCGCCTGCATCTGCGGCCGGTTAGTGACTCGCGCCGACATCGACGCCAAGTTAATGATTGAACCGCTACCGGCTGCGATCATGACGCGCCCCTCGGCCTGTGCGGAAAAGAAGGCACCTTTCACATTGGTGTCATAGATCCAATTCCAGTCAGTCTCGGAGAGATCTACGGAATCCACCCAGTTGTTGACACCCGCGTTGTTGCAAGCGACATCGAGTTGGTTCCACTCCTTGACTATGCAGTCGACGACCGAAGTTATTTGATCAGACTGCGTAACATCAGCCGTTAAGGCGAGGGCCCGTTGACCCGCCGCCTCAATAGCAGCCGCCGTATCATCAAGCGTCGCCTGCGTACGACCACAGACCGCCACCGAGGCACCAGCCTCAGCGAACCCCACCGCTAAACCGCGTCCGATGCCGGTGCCGCCACCGGTTACCAAAACCGTCAATCCAGACAGATTGAATAGATTCAGAGTTCCCAACGATGAATCCTTCGACAGATATGACCGATCGTGACAACGAATGTCCGGTAGTGTACGGCGTGGCTCGTGTACCGCGACGCAGGCGAAGACAGTACCACGAGACCAACGATCGGATTAACTATCCCGCCTGTCTCTTCTGAGCGTTCAGCTATCGCCGTTCCTCGCGGTCCTCGTCACTCCTATACCAGTCATGTCCTTCACGAATCTTGGAAAAGCTGTAGCCCTTACCCGCCTGAACAGAACGAGTTTGGTAGGTGCCATAGGCCGACACGAGTACAAGTCTCGCCAGGGGGGCAAACGAAGCAAGCACGCGACGCCTTGCCTTTACCCTAACAACAAAAAAGTTGGCCGTGACGGAAAAGAAGAGAGCCAAAACCGCCAACGGCCTGCCTCGCACAGAGCCCGAATCATGTGTAGCTTCAGAGTCCACGCCGATCAGTCAACCAGTTGTATTGACGGATCGACCTACTACTGGCACCGTCCCTGCGGAAGTTGCTCGTGCGAGACATATCCATGCTCCGAGTAGGAATGATCGGTCTTGGTGGCATTGCCAGATCCCACTGCGAAGCCATTGCCGGCTTAGCCGATGTTGAGGTCGTCGCCTGCGCCGACCTCATCGAAGCGAACCGCAACGCATTCATGCAGAAGTACCAAATCGCGCGAGGATACACCTCCCACACCGACTTGCTGGCCGACACGGACGTCGACGCCGTTGGCGTGGTCCTTGGCCATCACTTACACCACCGACTCACGGTCGACGCGCTCAATGCCGGGAAGCACGTTCTTGTCGAGAAACCCATGGCCATCACGCTGGAGCAATGCGACGAAATGATCGATGCAGCTTACGCCAACGGTGTAAAGCTCATGGTCGGGCTCACTAACCACTTTCTCCCCTCCGGTGTGAAAGCGAAGGAAATCCTCGATTCAGGAGCTCTTGGACCCTTAATCACAATCGTAAGCTACATGTCAAAGAACTGGGGCCATGCCAAACGACGTCCGCAATATCGCAGTCGCTACCATGGCGGTGGGATGTGGTTGAGTAACGGAGTGCATGTGGTGGATCGGGTCACATGGCTCATGGCCTCCCAAGCTAGTTCGGTATCAGCCGCAATCGGTACACGCGCGCACTACCAAGCAAGTGATGATTCGGCGACCGCATTCATCCGCTATAAGAACGGCCTTGCTGGAGTTGTGGTCAGCGTCGGCTACGCCGACGGTGGGCCCATGCATGACACGCACGTAATATGCGCCAACGGGAGTCTGCGTTTTAACCACAGCAATGCCTCCGGACTCCGAGGTCTCTGGATAGGCCAAAACGATGCATGGACACCCGTTGAGCACGATGATTGGCCCGACAACATGCGGCTCGAATGGGCGAGGTTCGCCGAAGCCATAGAAAAAGACATCGAACCTCCGGTGCCGGGCGAATATGGTCGCCACATTCAGGAAATCCTGTTGGCGGCCGAGGAGTCGGAGATCACACGAAGTGAAGTTGCATTGCCATCCGGCTTTGAATGGAACAGCCAAGTGACTGGCGAGCCCATTCAGACCGAGCACGGCTGGGTGTAGGCGGGAATGCGACCCCTAGAACGTCGTCGCCTCGGTCATACGGACCTCCACCCAACACACCTGAGCTTTGGCAGCTCGCATATGGGTGGCCTTGCACACACCATTACGCCTGAGGAAGCACGCCAGACGATTGACCGCATGTACGCGCTCGGCCTGCGGCACCTCGACACCGCCCCGCTGTACAGCCGTAGCGAGGAGAACGTCGGACTGGCCCTGCGTGACCTCGCCGTACCCGAACTCACGATCTCCACCAAGGTTGGCACCCATCCCGATCGTCCACATCGCTACACTGCCGATGACATTCGCTGGTCCCTAGACAACAGCTCCGTGCTGCTTGGACGCGAGCACTTCGAAGCCATTCTGATCCATGACCCACCATCGATGGATCCTGTCATGACACCCGGCAATGGCTTTGACACGCTCGATGCGCTCCGGGACGAAGGGCGCCTTGACGCCATTGGACTCGGTTGCCGCACCCTTGATTTCCATAAAGAGGCCATCGACGCGGGCCGCGTGGATTTTGTGCTCCCCTATAACGATTACAACCTCGTGCGCCGTACCGCCGTACCGCTGATTCAACACGCACGTGCACATGGTGTGGGCGTTATTCTTGGATCCCCCCAGATGCAGGGTCTCCTCGCACATGGTGATCCCATGGTCGCAATCAAAGTCCGACCATACCGTGACATGTTCACCCCGGACGATCTTCAGGGTGCGTGTGATTGGTACGCCTGGTGTCGTGAGCGCCATGTGGACCTGCGCCATCTGAATATGCAGTTCGTGCTCGCGAACGACGACATCGACGTGGTGCTCACGGGAGCCGCATCGGTCTACGAGATAGAAACCAACCTAGGTGAAGCGACCACCCCGATCCCGAAAGACGTTTGGACGGAAGCCCTTGATCGGGTCGCAGAACTCGATGAACGGGCCTCGTGAGGCCCCTCGACTTACTGGTCTACGACGGCACCATCACGACCGAGACGAGTGTCGATTTCTCGAGCTACGTAGGGCGCTGTCTCCGCAGCATCGGGCTTGATTGAAACACCGATTCCGGGACGATCAGTAAGCCGAATGTAGCCTTCACCATCGTGCGGATGTACGCCCTCAACAATATCGCTCTTAGGCGGGAACTCCTCGCCAAGGGGGAGTTCTTGGAGCGCGAAATTCGGGATAGCTGCCGCGACCTGAAGACAAGCAGCCGTACTGACCGGACTCAACGGATTATGCGGGACCACGCCCACATGCCGTGCCTCAGCCAGTGCAGCAACCTTCTTCGTACCTGAGATACCGCCAACAAGGCAAACATCTGGGCGTACGTACTGCACCGCATCACGCCGCAGAGCCATATCAAATTCCCACAGCGAGCTGTATCGTTCGCCCGTCGCAATCGGAATGTTGATCTTTGAAGCAACGTACGCCATCTCGTCGAGGTTGTCTGGCGTTACCGGATCCTCAAAGAAATACGGGTGGAACTGCTCGATGCCTCGGCCGAGCTGCACCGCCTCGGCCGGCGTCATACGCCGGTGAATCTCAATACAGAGATCGACCCCCGTACCCGCGGCTTCGCGATAAAGCCGTACGGCTTCGATAGCATCAGCAATCTTTTCAGCATGTGTCTTGAAATATGGGACGTCGTGCGCTTCATCAAGGAACGGCGTGAGATGGCCAACAGCCGTGTATCCCGCAGCACGTGCATCACGAACGCCTTGAACCAACAGGTCTCGACGATCGCCAAACACGTGGTAATACACACGGCAGCGATCACGTACACGACCTCCAAGAAGTTGGTAGACCGGAACCTCAAAGTGCTTCCCCGCAATGTCCCACAGTGCAATATCGATCGCGCTGAGCGCTCCCATGACCGCAGCCCCTCGGAACGCGCTCCATCGATACATGTACTGCCAGTGATGTTCGATACGTAGCGGATCCTCACCAACGAGATATCGCCCCATCTTCTCAATAGCCGCACCGGACGCCTCTAAGAACCCCCACGCGCCCGACTCGCCCACACCAACCAGTCCGTTGTCCGTGTGGACCTGAACAAGTAAATAACGATCCAGAAAAAGCGGCTCAACTTTTGTGATCTGCATAAGTGCTCCAAAGCTCGCACGCCCCTGTATCCTACGAAGCTTCGCCGACTGTGGCAGGCTGCAGATCCACATTGATCGGCGCCGAAGTGAACGCACTTATGGAGTCAAGACACTTCATCGCACATTCTGCTGGTTCCATTGAGCTAGAAACACAGAATCTGGATGACCCTGGCCCCGGAGAAATCCTCGTCTGGAATCGACTCACCGCCATGTCGCCGGGCACGGAGCGGGCATCCCTACTCGACATGCCAAACACCCCTGCTGGCGCATGGCCCCGGCGCGTCGGCTACAGCGGAGTCGGCGACGTGATCGCGGTTGGACCTGGGGTCGACCTAACAATTGGGACACGAGTCCTGACCGTAGAGCATCATGCGTCGGTCGTTTGCGTAACTACCGACCGGGTACGGCCCATCGACAGTGCCATTGCTGATGAAGATGCCGCCTTTCACCGCTTGCTGCAGATTACGCTACAGGGGGTACGCAAAGCCCGCATCGAGATCGGCGAAACGGTCCTCGTCATTGGTGCTGGTTTGATTGGATCACTCGCTGCCCAGTTCGCTTATGCAGCAGGAGCTGCGCAGGTCCTCGTCGCTGACACAGACCCTGTCCGTCGCGCACTCGTCGATCCGATAGCAGGCCTGGAGTCGATCGATCCAGCGACGCTTGAGCCACTTGACGTGACAACGCCAGCAGGCCGCGAGCGGATCCTGACATCCCCACCCGGTGGACCCGCCGTCGTGTTCGAGTGCACCGGGTCTCCAGCACCAATCGCCACGGCCTTTGAATTAGCCGGACATCTCGCGCGGGTAGTGCTGCTGGCGAGTACGCGCGGAATCACCGATGGGGTGAATTTTTATCGGTATGTCCATAAGAAGGGGCTGACTGTCATCGGGGCCCACGACTCAATCCGGCCTCTCGGACATCGCGGTGATCCAACAAGCGAAACCATGCCAACCCTCTGGTCATCACAACGTGACGTCGACGCTGCTATGGCCATGGTTGCCTCCGGACGAATTCAACTTGCTCCACTAATCACACATCGAGTTATGCCCGACGACTTTGAATCCGTATATAACCTGCTGTTCACGTCCGATCCCTCACTCGTTGGTTGTGTCTTCGATTGGAGCGACGGGTAGCACAGAGGTCGCAATTAGTCCGTATCGAGGCGCCTCATGAAATGAATTTGGCGCGCGACCTCAACAAAGCCAAAGTGGGGATAGAGCGTTTGCCCCTGCGCGTTCTGCTCCAAGGTCTCAATCTTGGCTGTCCGCATGCCGAGCCCACGAAGATGGTCGATCGCGCGTGCAATCAGCCGGGACCCGATACCGGAACGTCGGACGCTGGCGTCAACTGCGAGATTGGGAATATGACCGATACCCGTTTCGGGTACTGGACGCGTAGTGATATATCCCACCACCGTTCCATCGAGAACCGCGACAAAATGGTCCTCCTCGGACGCATCGAGTTCAGCTTTTACAGACGCCCACTTACGCGCCTGCCAATCGGGCGACGCCTCAAGCTCCAGCAACCGATCCGCATTCTGATCGATGCTGACACCGTCGAATCCTTCAATCGTCAGCTCACGAATCCGCGAGGCGTCACGAGGCCTATAGCCCCGTATCTTCAGGCCGCTCAATTCCATCATCATTGTGCCGAGTCTAGTCGCGAATCCCGAGTACGCACACCTGAATCGATTGCGTGAGACGCTGATCCATCCAGCAAACAGCCACCCGTGCCAAAAGTTCCATCCCGTCAAGCCTCATCTCAGATCGACGACGCAGCCACCACGTCCGCAAATCGCATCCAAGCCCGAGCATATATCTCAGCCGCCTGAACAACTTCGGTCAGAGGAACGAATTCATCCGCTGTATGCGCATACGCGATGTCGCCCGGCCCGCACAACACGCTCGGAATGCCAGCCGTCGCTAGCGTTGCAGCGTCCGATCCGTACGACACACCAATCACCCGTGCGGTACCACACACGTCGGTAACGGCACCCCGCGTAACCTCAACTATGGGCGAATCCTCTGGCGTATCTAGAACCTCACCAGAGGCGACCGAGTCAACAATTTCGACCCGCAGGCCCGGATGGCGCCGTCTGGCAATCTCGAGAACCTCTTCGAGTTCACCTAGAACATCAGCTGGTGATTCTCCAGGAATGCGCCGACGTTCCATTATGAGTTCACATCGATCCGGAACCACGTTAATCGAGGTTCCAGCATCGATAGTGTTGACTGAGAAGGACGATGCCCCCGCAAGAGGGTGAACACGCGCCGTAAGACGGCGATCAAATTCCTCGCGAATGACCTGCAGGACATCCGCCATGCGGAAGATTGCGTTGTCACCCAACTCGGGCGTGGAACTGTGAGCAGCCGTGCCAAACGTGGCAATACGCCAGTGCCCATCACCACGATGCACCCGCACCACGTCTAAGCTCGTCGGCTCACCCACAATCGCACCCGCTGCCCGAATACCCGAACGCGCCAGTGCTTGCGCCCCGGTACCACCGGTCTCCTCATCCACAGCCGCGACCAATGTCATCGGACCTGGGGGGTCATCGTGGCACGCCGCCCAACGGAGAGCTAACAGCATCGCAGCAAGAGAACCTTTGGTATCGCACGCACCACGCCCGTGCAATCGAGCCTCGGCATCCACTCGTGGCTCGTGGCCATCGGTCATGGATCCGAGGGCAACCGTATCCATATGAGCCTCGAGGAGCAGGCATGGAGCCGAGAGATCAGCACCGACCGAGCAAATCACGTTCTCACGGCCAGGCAAGACCTTTTGTCGAGTTACGTGAGCACCAGTTGCACGAGCAAATGCCTCAACGGTGTCAGCCATTGCAGCCTCACCCGTTCCGCCCGCAACCCCGGGCGCCACACTTGGTATGGCGACAAGCGTGCTCAGCAAATCGTTCGCCTCAGCATCAGTCGTGATCGGACGTTGAGGGCCAATCACCAGCAACCACCCACGGTAGTGGCAACAAACGCCGCATACCGAGGCATAAGCCTCATCTGGCAGGACTTCCAGAGAAAATCCCGTGCACACGTCCCGATTGCTATATGCGTATTGCCTTTTCCATCTCGAGCACGAGCATCGTTGCGCCGCCCACGGTGACCTCGATAGGCGACACAACGTCTATCTCTCCGGTCCACGGCAAGGTTACAAACTCGTTCCGACTGCGGCAGATGCTCGCGGTCATGCGCTCCAAATCCCCAAGGCGAGCACCCGCCACAGCCACCATGAACACGACATTGTCGTGCCGCAAAAACCCGCCACTCCCATTTATACGTGTGTGTGAAAACCCACTCTCCAGCAATGTGTCAGCGTAGTCACCTGCATCATCAACGTGAACAATGACGAATACTAGTCGATTCCATTTCGCAGGATCAGCAGGGTCCACAACGTGCTCCTAGAACCTCACAGTCGGGCAAACGCATCTACGCGCACGACAAACACAACGCCGTACTGAGATCCCTCATCCGATTGGGATGAGGCGTGCTGGGCAGCCGCACGCATCTTTTCAAGTGCGTCATCAACCTGGTCAGCGTGAACACCAACCATAAAAACAGAATTGCCTCGACGCAAAAAACCGCCCTGTGCGTCAACGCGTGTGAAGCGGTACCCCGAGGTATTCAGCGAATCTCGAACAGCCTCCACATCATCGCGATGGATGACCGCAAACATGAGCCGCTGAACGTCTTCAGTACTGTCGTCCACAAGTTTCGCCGCTTCGATAGTCCACCTCTACAATACCCAAAGCACGCAACATTTTTCTACGCGTTGCCATCTGAAGCAGCCGCCGATTCCGATTCAAGCGCCCGTACCAAAAACTTCAGATCCTCAGACTCAAGATTTAGATCATCAACTAACGCCTGCCCACGCGGGGACATCTTGCGCCACGTCTTCTGCACCACGTTAACCATCGTGGCCTCTGGATGACGGGAACAGAGCGCGTTGAACTGGGTTTCAAGAAAGACCAAGCACAGCGCATCTTCCAGCACCTGGACATCGGGATCACGTCGTAGGTTCTTCTTTCGCACAATGTCTTGGACACGACTGATCACGGATGCCTCGTAACCAGCGTCCACCATCACCTCGGCCAATGTCTCCGCGTGGACATCATGTAGCGCGTGACGCCAGCGTAGATAACCACGACGACCGGGCGGATAGCTGTCCCGAGGAATCGACCAGCGCCGTACATGGTGTCCATGCGCAGCGATACGCAACGCATCATCAGCATCAGGACAAAGTCGCTCGATCCACGCCGAAACCATCCCCGCATGGGTCAACTCTTTCGGCCGCATCTCGTTCTCAATTTCAATCTGATTGGGATCAGCACTGTTGATTACATCAATAGCCTGAAGAACGCCTTTCAATTGGTTCGACATCAAGACGATTCCCCTGCAGAGGCTTGAAGAAGAAGGGCGTAGACCTCGTCAGAAAATTGCCCGCTGCCGCCAGCCATAGCTGGAAGAATGGTCACCATATCGCCATCAACGAGTTCCGTCGCCAGACCGGGATCCACACTCACCTCGCTGTCATTGACAAACAGACTTGTCGCCTCAAACACGTTGCCACTCGCTGGAATCAACGAATCACGCAAGGTGGTGTGCTGTACAAAGAGAGCCTCTAAAGCGCCACCAACAGTGGCCGCCTGCACCTCCACGATGCGTGCATCATTCGTGTGGTGACGCAACAGGCTCGGTATTCGGATCGTTACAGTCGGAGGCATGGTCTATCCCTACGGCTATCGCACGTCTATTGTGGCTGATGCAGCACATGACCTCCACTGGCTCTGAAATCCTACACACACCTTAGCCAGCGTCCTACCATTGACGGTCCACACCCACTAGAAGAGATTCCCTATGGCGACTCGCATCGCCGATCACCCGTTTGTCGTCGCGCCCACTGACGTGCCAACTGAGACATACCGCAGCGAAGACGGTGTTGGCACCGTCATCAAGCATGACCTCATTGCACGGCAAGTTTCACCACCAAATTTCGCAATGCGCCTCTTTGATGTGGCACCAGGCGCGACCACGCCCTACCACCAGCACCCGTGGGAACATGAAGTGTTCATCGTGGAAGGCTCGGGCACATTGCGAACGGCTGACAACAGGCAATCATTTGAGGCTGGCCAAGCCGTCTATGTTCCGCCAAACGATCTCCACCAGTTTGAGAATACGGGGTCAGGCAGCCTGAAGTTTATATGCATCATCCCGAACAGCGGCGATTGCTAACGATCTGAACAACCGATTAGGTACCCCCGAGGGAAATCGAATCCCTGTCTCCACCTTGAAAGGGTGGTGTCCTAGGCCTCTAGACGACGGGGGCTTGCGTGCGTAAACCTCGCCAGAACAAGCGTAGCATCGGCGTTCCACCTTGCGACTTCCCCGCCATGCAACGCAGACTTGCATCCTTGACTATGTCTTACCATCTGCAGCACCACACCTCGCTCGTAGGAAAGGATCCCCCAAACCCATGGCCAAAGTTGTCGCCCGTCGCGTCATACCTGGATCACAGGAACGCGTCTGGCACCTCCTCTCGAATTTCGAGCGAATGAATGAATGGCTTCCGGACGTACTGTCCGTCGAGCACACCGGAGGCCCACCGAAAGGTATGGGCCGCGAACAAACCGCACAAATGAACGGTGGAATTCAGGCGCATCATCGTCTTGTCGCCTGGGATGACTCACGCCGTATGGCGTGGCGGACCGAGCAAGAAGTCCACGACGGCCGCGACATCAGCCGGTTCAACAACGTACGTACGACGGTCGATCTTCGTCCAAGCGGATCGGAGACCGAAATCACCCTGACTCAGACCTGGTCGGGCGGGGGTCCACTTGGACTAATTCGGTCATTTGGTGAAAAATCTCGCGTCGCGCTCGAATTTGAACAAGTGATGGACAATCTGAGCAGCGCGATGAGCAGTGGTGACAGTTCCTAGCATGTAGTGTGGCCAAAAGCAGGGCATCAGTAACAGGCCAACACCTCGGTCTTTGGCACACACACATAGAGCGCGCGTGGTGATTTCACTCATACTCGACACGGATCTCGGCGATGATGTCGATGACGCCTTTGCGCTGGCCTTTGCCATCCGCCACCCACAGATTGATGTCCGAGCAATCACGACGGTCCTCGGCGACACCCAGTGGCGCGCCGCCCTCGTACTTCGTGTACTGGACGACCTCAAAACAAGTGGAATCCCGGTTGCGGCCGGCGCACCGCGAGGTGAACGACGAGAGCCAACTCGCTCCGGGGATGTCCTGTTACCCCTTGGCTCCGATGATCCGAGACGTGATCCACGTCCAGCGTGGGACCTCATGGCGGATGTCTTAGCTCACGAGACCCATCCGATCTGGCTCGTCACGATCGGTCCAGCCACAAACGCTGCTCGACTTATTGCAGAACGACCAGAATCCGCCCAGCGCTTGGCTGGCATCGTCATGATGGGTGGACGACACGACCCCGACAACATGTGGGAACACAATTTCAGCAGCAATCCTGAGGCCGCATCAACCGTGTGCAACAGCGGGTTAAACGTCCGAGTCGCAGACTATGTCATCAGCTCACAAGCTCGCCTGCTGCGCGATGATCTCTCTCGGATACACAATGCCCCCGGAGTCGGACCTTCGCTAGCCATGATGCTCACAACATATCTTGATCGGCGTCAATGCGACTGGACGTCCATGTACGACCCAGCAGCCCTCATGCTCGCACTGGGCGAGCAGTATCTAACTCTTGATTCAACCCGCATGCGCGCAGTCGTCCTTGATGGCCAGGTCGAATTTCAGGCCACGGCCGAGGGTCCGGCCGGGTTCCGGATTGCCTCAACAATCAAGGCCGAGGCTGTCCGCGAAAGCCTGCTCCAAGTCATCGAGCAGCCAACACCCCGCGCGTCGGAACTCCAATGACCCGCCTTGGCTCATTTCACGTTGTCGCGCACGACTGGATAGCGTCACAATCCACCCGTCTCATCCTGTGCCTAGTGGCACTCGGGCTGGGCATGGCCTGCGGAGGGACCAGCCTTTCGACAGCGTCCGAAACTGCCCGCCGTGTGACCGCCGTCCCAACACCTGTGGCCATCGTCCCAACACCTGTGATCCCTGATGGACCACCGTCGCCGGGTCAGGTTGAACCCCCACCACCCACGGCAAACGGCGCCGGAACACTCAATCCAATCTGTACGTTCAGCCTGGCCATGCGCGTGGTGTCCTGCGTAGCCGACGCACCTGCCGAAGGAAAACTGCTGTTCTGGTTGGTCGGGCACGAGAACCTCCAATTTCAGGGCCGTGAGATCCAGTTCACCCCATCGGAAGCCACTCCGACCTATCCCATCCAACTGGAATCATGTGATGGCGTCGGCGTAAATTGCATGATCGTTGCTCTGATGGTCGACACATCCCAGCTTCCTCCACGCCAAGTCGGTGAAGGTCAAAAGGCGCCGGTAGTAACCAGAACCGTGCCAACGCCTGTGGTCAATACCCCGTCCACCGATCACGGTGCCGATACGCTGGCCATTACCTGCACCACCAATGCCCAGCAGCGGTCAGCCACGTGCGAACTCCATGGCGCCGCCGTTGGAAGCCAGCTGCACTGGCGGGAAGGCAAAGTAGACCTCGTCGCTACGGGACAGATGTTAAGATTCATCGATCCAGACCTGCCACCCGACCAGCA
>CAYRCL010000019.1:0-31852 GCA_964422795.1 uncultured Chloroflexota bacterium | reverse complement strand
CAGCCTCCGGGCGCGGCGTCCGGTAAGCAATGTGTTAAGGGGAGTGTGCCGGACAAGGCACTGGTACGTCGTCAGGCTGATCGCGAGGGGCAGACCGGTAGCGAGTAGAAATTTGAAGACGGGACTCCATTCCACGCCGGTTATCTCGCGGAGGTGGCCGTGGCGGTCTAGGTGGCTTAACCAGAACGTGAGAAACGCGACAAGCGGTAAGTGCATGATGTAAATCCAGTAGGACGAATCAACGAGCCATCGGACAACGGGGCTACGGTTTTTCAGCTGTCGTTCGGCTATCCCTACAAGGCAGATGGTCCAACACGTTGCAGTGAGGCCGGTGGTCAGGGCCGTGAGGGCCCCAAATACAGGGACCAGTGAGATGGCCCCACGGACAGCAGCATCAAACCCGAGGGCTGTAAAGGCTAGCTGTATCACGAAACATAGGCCTCCGACGGTTAGAAGGCTCCCGATCACGAGGGATGTCTTCAATTGTTCCATCAGATGAGGTCTGCCGTGGAGACCGTAGCCAAACAGGAAAAAGAGCGAGCAATACAGGAAGTGGGCCCAACTGATTGGCCACCACGCAAATGTTTGCATCCCTGCTCCTGCAAACTGAAGAGCCGCGGCTGCAACCATGAGCAATATCGGAAGCCGCGTAAAGGTGATCCTCCCCACCAGTCGTCTGAGCGGTCGAGCGAGTGTAAGCCCGGAGCCAACGGCGCGATAAACGAGTAGGGCTGTGTACTGGATGAGCAGGTAATACAGGAACCATAGGTGAAAGAGCGTTAACCCCAATAGGGTGTCCGGTTGGCCGGTTTGCTCAGGGAGGGAACCATACTCGGTCGTCCATCCGTACACCCATACGGCCGGAACGATAGCCATCATGATCGGCCAGAAGATGATCAGGGGGACTGCAATGCGTTCGATCCTGTTTCTGATGAAGGCGCGTGTCGTGCGACGTTCCAACAGAAGGTGGGCGAAGAACCCTGCTAGCAGGAAAAAAGCTGGCATGCGCCATACATGAATCGATTCATACACGACCCATAGCACTAGGGACTGTTCGTCATCGCCGGGCCATAGTGGATTTCCTTTCGGAAAGAAATATGGGATGGACGCATGGATGACGATGCCGAGCACCATGGCAATCGCCCTGAGACCGTCAAGGCCGTGGTAACGCGGGGATGATTGATTCGTGGGGGGCGGTAGCGTGCTGGAGGACATAGCTATTTTGAAAATAGGACTTCCATGACGTCGCCGTCTTTGACTTCGTAGTCCCGACCCTCCTGGCGGACGACACCTTGCTTCTTAGCCTCTACCAGAGAGCCAGCGGTGTTGAGGTGGTCAAATGCGACAGTCTCTGCCCGGATAAATCGCTTGGCAAAGTCTGTGTGAATGGTTCCAGCAAAATCAATCGCGCATGACCCGTTCGGGATCGACCAGGCCCGGGCTTCGTTCTCTCCCACGGTGTACACCGTGAGGTGCATGGCCGTTTGGGTGAGTGCCTGGCTTATGCGTGTCACAGGGGCTGAGGCGATGCCGATATCCTTCATTATTTCCTCGCGCTCAGCGCTCGGAAGTTCGGTGCCTTCAAGTTCGATGGCCGCACTAAACCCGACCACCGAATGGGTTGCTACGTGGGTCTTTACACTGCATGTCTCCTGCAGGCGGGCCCACGCTGGGACATCGTTGTCTGAGGTGTTCAGAATGAAACACAAGGGCTTTAGGGTCATAAAGCCAAAGCTTCGGACCCGGTGCGATTCATGAGTCGACAACGCGATTGCGTTGAGGGGTTGTCCTGACTCAAGGATGCTGCGGAGACGCAAGAATAACGATTGCTCGTCCTCGAGTGCCGATCTTTCGTCACGGGCTGCTCGCCTGAACTCCTCTTCGATGCGTGCGCATCGGTTCTCCACCATTTCAAGGTCAGCAAGGATGAGCTCAGCAAAGGTCTCGTCGAGGCTCTGCACGATGCCTGTTGTGGAATCTGAATGAAGGAACAAGGGAAGTACGAGAACGAGGAGGTCTAAGGACTGAAGTGTGTTGATCCATTCGCTTTGGCGGCCTCCGCGGTCACCAAGCCCAACACCCTCGTAATCGATGAGTTCAAGCACAGTCCGTGTCATTTTTCTTGATCTGCCGATTTCGGCAAGGCGGTCGAGGCGGGCATCCCCCGGACGTAGATGCGTGGCTCGCGCGGTGAAACGACCGGTGCCGTCGGCTTGGAACGCGTTCCCCTGGGCGAGGGTGTCGAACACCGATGTTCGGCCTGAGGCGCGTATGCCAAGTAATCCAGCCTTCAACACGTGGAGGGTTCCTAAGCGGATGCGTAGTCTGTACGTGAAGATACTGGACTACGGTCATGGATGGAGATGATTTTTAGGCAGGGAGGCGATACGGATGGAACTGGCTGACTTGGAGTTGCGATCTTCGGACTATCGTCCCCGCCCGCCGGATGGGCCGCTTTACCCTATTGGCATCATTGGCTGTGGCGGCATTGTCAATCATTCCCATCTGGCTGCGTACCGAGATTTTGGATATGAGGTGGTGGCGTGTACCGATATCGATCCAGATGCCGTCGTTGCAACGCAAGCTCGATGGGGTATTGCGGACGGTGATACCGACCCCAGCGTCGTTCTGGACAATCCTAAGGTTGCGATTATTGACCTCGCGGTCCATGCCCATGTGCGACCCACGATATGGGAGGCGGGCCTGGGTTCGGGTAAGCCCGTGTTGTCCCAAAAACCTTTTGCGATGACCTGGGATTCGGCGGTCTCCATGCAGCAGGCGGCGGCAAGGGCCAGCGTTCCCTTGATGATCAACCAGCAGGCCCGGTGGGCCCCCGCGCATGCCGCGATTAAACACCTCGTGGATCTCGGGGTATGCGGGCAGCTGTTTAGCGTGGTTCACATGCGTCGTTCATGGCAGGACCAACCTGATAAGTGGTGGCGGGATCTTGTTCATTTCAACCTGATTGATCACGGGGTGCACTTCGTTGATCTCGTACGGCATTTCAGTCAGCGGACTCCGGACGCTGTAAGCACGACGACTGCCATGATGGATGGTCAAAACGCCGTGTCACCGCTTAGTCATAGTGTGGCGATGCACTTTGACAGCGGCGACTTTACGGCGGTCGACCACTTCAACAATATTGTCCAAAGCCCGGCCGCACGGTCCGAGGCGTGGTACATCGATGGTTCGGAGGGGTCGGTGATAGGCACCCCGAACTGGGTGGAGGTCACGCGACGTGACGAGCCTGAGGCCGCGGTATGTTTCCCTGTTGAGGGGCAATGGTTTCCCGATGCCTTTGGCGGGAGCATGGGCGAGATGATGTCGGCAATGGCTGAGGATCGTGAACCGCTCACGTCGGGGCGAGACAGCCTTGACTCGATTCGCATCGTCATGGCGTCGGTCCGTAGCAGTGAGGAACACCGCACCGTGCGACTGGATGAGTTTGGCGAGCGCGGATAGTACGACGGCCTGTTCTTAGGGTTGTAGTCCGGGTAGTACAACATCGCAGTTTGGTGTCATCTGGCTTGGTTGATCACTAACCTTCCAGCCATCCTTGGGGAGGTGTTTGTTACCGTCCTCATATGAGCTGTGTGTGGCCACAAGGAGGATAGGATGGGGACGTATCGCGTTGGAATGTTAGGCGTAGGCCCACGGGGGCTAAAGCAAGCCCGAGCCTACATGGCGCATCCGCGGACCGAATTGGCAGCGTTATCCGATGTGGATCCCGAGCGATTAGCGAAGGCCTCAGCGGAATTTGGTGTGGAGCGAACATACAGCGACTATCACGAAATGTTGGATCGAGAAGATCTTGATATCGTCAATATTCCAACCCGTACAGATCTGCATGCACCGCTGACCATAGGAGTGCTGGAGCATCGGGCACCGAAGGCGATCGTGGTGGAAAAGCCGATGGCGAACAGCTTGGCTGATGCCGATCGCATGGTGGAGTTAGCCGAGACCACCGGGACGCGACTCGCCGTCCACCATCAGACTCGGACGACGCCTCCGTTTCTGGTTGCGGAGCGCATGATCAATGCCGGTGAGATCGGTCCATTGACCTCGATCAAGATTCGCGGGAAGGGGTATTACGGTGGCTACGATATGCTCAATATCGGCACGCATCTGCTAAACGCGACGCGCCGATTTGCGGGTGATGCCCGCTCAGTAGTTGCACTGTGTGAAACGGGCGGACGCCCGACGCGAGCAGAGGATATTGTCGAAGGTCCGTATGGCTTTGGTTTGATCGCGGGTGAGGACATTTCGGGCGTTTATGCATTCACTAATGGATTGAAGGCCTTTACGGAGATGCACCGCCGCAGTGAACACGGTGGCTGGGTTCATATCAAGATTTATGGAGAGGATGGTGCGCTCTGTCTTTACAACTCAAACGCACTATTCATTCGACGTGGACGTGACGCAGTGGTTGGAGATGTCCCATGGGTCAAGCATGAACTGGCAGATACGGATCGCTACATCCATGGCCATGACTTTTACGATGACACGTGGAAGTCAGGAGACCTATGGATGGCAGAAGAGACAGTGGGGATGCTGGATGAGAGTCGCGAGCATGAATGTAGCGGTTACGAAGGGCGGGCGGTGATGGAGAGGATGGATGGGACGTGGCAATCACACTTTAGTGGGGCACGGGTGGATTTCCCGCTGACGCGCGACGAGCATCCGCTGCGTCGTGAGTTGGCGGCGGCCGGATTGCCGGACCCTGATCCCGAACGCGGCACGTTGCGTTATCGCGAATGGCTTCCTGGGGAGCTCGGTCGGATCGATGGCGGGTTGGATCACACGTGATTCGACGCGTACTCTTGGGAGCAGAGTGAAACGTTTGGCTGCGGCTGTGTTGTTCGTTCAAAGGAGTAACTGTTGGGCATACGCGATCTTTCAGGGGTGACTGTTGCTCTCGCGGCATCGGGGGGGCTGGACAGTTGCACCATTACTCGCTGGCTCGTTGATAACGGCGTTGCTGTCGTGGCGCTAACGGCCGATTTGGGTCAACCCGATGAAGCAAATATTGAAGATGCGGCAACACGTATGCGCGCAGCCGGTGCAAGTGAAGCGGTCATCGTTGATGGACGGGAAGCCCTTGCCCAAGCCGGTCTTGAAGTGGTTCAAGCACAGGCAGGGTATGAGGGAGGGTACTGGAATACGACGGGAATCGCCCGGTACGTCACGGTCGCCGCCATGCTGCCAGAACTGGCTGTTCGTAACATCGGGGTCTTAGCCCACGGGGCCACGGGGCGCGGAAATGATCAAGTCCGTTTTCAACTGGCAGCGAACATGCAGGCACCCAACATAGACGTCTATGCCCCGTGGAGAGACCCGCATTTTCTTGAACAGTTCCCTGGGCGTCAGGAAATGATTGCGTATTGTGACGCCAAGCGTATACCTATTCGCGCGACGCGCGAGAAACCATATTCGACGGACGCGAATTTTCTGGGGCTTACGCATGAGGCGGGAAACCTCGAAGATTTGAGTACGCCTGCTGAATTTGTTTCGCCTGAGATGGGTGTGTATCCGAAAGATGCACCGGATGCTGGGCGGCGGATTCGAATCCGATTCGAATCTGGCCTTCCGGTGGCTTTCGATGGCGAGGAGATGCCAATTCATTCGGTTTTCGATCGGGCCAATACGATCGGTGGAGCTCATGGGGTTGGGATTGGCTTACATACGGTCGAAAACCGCTTTGTTGGCATTAAGTCACGGGGTGTATACGAAGCGCCCGGCATGACGCTGCTCGGACGCAGTTACGCGTACCTCTTACAACTCATCCTTGACCGTCGGGCTCGGCCTGTCTTTGATTCTCTTTCGTCGTCCCTAGGTCGCCAAATTTACGAGGGCTATTGGCACGACCTTGCGAGTCGATCAATCCGACAGGCGATTGGAGTGTTCACGAAACTTGCAACCGGTACGATCGTCGTTGATATCAACCGTGGTCATGTCCAGTTCGCATCTGCTGAAGACGTTCCACATTCTTTGTATACCGACGCTTCTAGCATGGAAGGGGTCGGAGATTTCGACCATGTCGACTCAGAGGGTTTTCTTGGTGTTTTGGGAGTGAGCGCCCGTGCCAGTCACGCGGCTGGACAGACGGATTCAAGGTAGATTGCCTATGCGAGGTGTACGTTGCTGATTTCCCTCTACGCAGCGGCCGTGTTTGTTCTTGGATTTCAAGCAATTCGGGTCTTCACAACGCACAACTTTTGGGTTTTTGGCGAGACTTCTGATCGGATAGTTCTGGCCCTGGTCGTCGTTGCGATCTTTGCGGCCTGGAGTCTGGCTGGGCCGCTTGTCCTGCTTCTGGGATTGCGGCGATCAAGGCTGCTGGCGGTGTTCCTGCTGGCGGCAACTGCTTTGGTTGGTCAGATCTCAGCCTCCCCGAACTACGACCTTATTCTCGGCGCAGTTGGAACTGTTGCTTTCGGGTGGGTTCTTGGCTTGTCGCTCGCTGCACTTCATCGCTGGGCTGCCTTGGGATTGGCCGTAGCGTTTGCACTTGACGTTGCGATCCGCGCTGTCTTCATTACCGTCGATGCGCCCTTCAGTTCGTCGCTGTGGGCGACGGTGATGGTGTTTTTCTTGGTTGGCACCATGCTGCTTGGGGCATATGTGAGTACACGCGAGGATCTGACCTTTCCCGGGCTGGTCAAAAGTTTGCCGCTATTGGGTTTTGGCCCCGTGCTGGTCCTATTCTTTGCCTTTGCTGGCAATTTCGGACAAGCCGCAGCACCGGACGCTGTGGATCTTCGTGCGACCATGATCTGGGTCGGCCTGGGCGCATCTGGTGGCGTGCTGTGGTCAAACATTTGGCTATCTTGCGGGTCACACCAAGCCCGGCGGTTGCATGTCCTCAGCGCAGTCGTGACTCTTTGTGGCGGCTCTGCTTTAGCAACATTGGTGCCGGCTGCGCATGTTGTGGGAACCACAATGCTTGGACTAGGACTACCGGTCGTTGCCGGAACGTTATTTCTGTCTGATCCGAAACGGTTGTCCCGTATATGGAGTGTGTCAGTGGTTACGATCAGCGGGTTACTGTTCGTGATCTTGCTGTTTGTCTTTCTTTCCTTTTATGGACCCTCTTGGATTCTTCCAACAGCGGTCGCAATGACGACCATTCCAGCCCTTGCTTCATTGTTGGCCCGACATCCGTCGCAATCGGAATTACCATCGACGGCAGTAAAGCATTCCGTGCTACGACCCGCAGTCGTGGTAGCGGTCGGATTCCTGTTCTTGCCTTCCTTGCTAGTGGGAATCACCTCCCCGACCCCCAGTGCTGGTCTTGATCTAGCGAAAGCACATCCACAGACGTTGCGTGTTCTTACCTACAACATTCGGCAAGGATTCGGATCAAGTAACCGCTTCGATCTCGAGGCCGTAGCCCAGGAGATTGAACGACACCCGGCCGACGTCATCGCGCTCCAGGAAATAGGTCGGGGCTGGGTTATTTCTGGGTCAATTGACACCCTGGCCTGGCTTTCCCGTCGACTTGATATGCCGGTGATATACGGATCGAATGCTGGCGATTTGTGGGGCAACGCGGTGCTCACGCGGCTTCCGGTGATTAGTGCTGTGAACACCCATTTCGACCTCGCAGGTCGTGTCCCCCGTGGTTTTCAGGATCTGACTCTGCAAACGGCGACCGCTCCGGTCAGGATTTTGAATACACATCTCGACCATGAGGATGATGGAGACACGGCCCGGGCAGCACAGATCTTGCACATCTTGGAGTCATGGGATGATGCACCACGCACGATACTTTTAGGTGATCTAAACGCGACCCCAGGTAGTGTGGTGGTCCGCACGCTCGTGAAAGCTGGGTTTGATGACAGTGCGCCTGGTGGACCCCCAACGGACCCCGCAGTGGAACCGGTTAACCGGATCGACTATATTTTTGTTACACCCGACCTTCGGGTGATCCAATCTAGAACTGGTGAGTCCTACGCCTCAGACCATCGCTTGGTATGGACGGAGATGACAGGGCAAACATAGATTTGCTGCTCGGCGTGATTTGCCCACGTTAGGATGCGTCGAGGATCGACTCTAGATGCCTGCGTGATCGGGTTAAGACTAGTTTGGGGTCATCCGCAAAGGTAAAAGCCTCAAAGGATATAACACCACCGTAGCCGACCTCTTTAAGAGACTTGATGATCGGTAGGAAGTCGGTGTCACCCTCACCCGGTGCCTGCATGTTTGCGTCATTCACATGGACGTATGCCAGCCAAGGCAACGCTATTTCCACGGCGCTCTTGAAGTTCTGTGTTTCCCTAGCGATCTGTTTAACATCCAGAACGAGTTTGACGGCTGGATGATTCATCCGGCGAGCCACCGTGATGCCTTCAGTGGTGTCATTCATAAAATTCGTGCGGGAGGGGATGAGTGGTTCAAGGCACAGGGTTATTCCGAACTCTTGTGCGACCGTGGCTGCGGGGATGAGTCCGGCTATGAACAGATCCGTCGCCTCATCGAAACTTGCGTTAGCCGGTGCCCGTCGTTGCCTCGGTGAACCAATGACGATACTTGTCACGCCCATATGTGCTCCGAGGTGAACGATGGCGACTAATTCTTCAGCGGATCGTTGACGAAGGTCAGAATCATCGGTCACCAGATTGAATGTTGGTACATGTTCAAAAATAGAATTCATAGCCACGAATTCCAGGCCCATCGCTCGGGCAACTTGCAGGATTTGTACTCGCATGGCCGGATCAGGATCAGCGATCGGAGTGCCCAGTGATCCAGGGATTACTTCGACGGCATCAAATCCGGCGTCGGCGGCAAGGGCGAAAAACGCCTCAACCGGACGATCATTGAGCGTCTTATTACATACAGCTAGGCGCACGCTTAGCGGTTGCGTATCTCGGCGAACTCCGGATACCCGTGGGCGTTGCGGTGGTATTCGTGGTCGAAGTACGTCGTAGTTTTGAAGTATTCGTGTCGACCATCCGTTGCTTCTCGTTTGATGGCGGCCAGCAGTTCGTTTTGCTCAGTCTCCGTCATTGGTTCGAAGGAGCGCGCGATACCGACATCCTGTCGGAGATCCTCTTCATTAAGCATTCCGCATATTAAGACGGATATGGGCTGCGTTAGCGCATACCTTCGGCATTGTTGTGCGGTGACACCTCCGACACCGACAAATTGCCCATTCCCACCGAGTGACTTCATGCCGAGGCACGCAATCCCCCGTTCGTTGAGTGATGGAAGTATTTCGCGTCCAAAACTACGGAATGATGCGTCAAAAGGGCTGATGGGCATTTGACACGCATCCCATTCAACATTCATATCCAGCATTGCGCGAAGAATGTGTGGACTCTTGTGTCCGGTGAATCCAATGTATCGTACTTTGCCCTGATCCCGAGCTTCGAGCGCAGCCTCAATGGCTCCGCCGGATTCGAAAATCCACTCAGGGTCGTTGTCATAATTCACTTCGTGGAATTGCCAGAGATCAATGTAGTCCACTCCAAGACGTTGAAGGCTTTCCTCAAGTTGCACCCGTGCAGTCTTTGCGTCCCGAGCACAAACCTTGGTCATGAGGAAGACATCATCCCGACGGCCTTTAAGGGCACGTCCATAACGCGTTTCTGAAGCGCCGTACCCGTAATCCCATGCGGTATCAAGGAAGGTAATCCCTGAATCGATCGCGGATTTAATCACGACTTCGGCTTCTGCGTCAGTAACAGATGAACGGGAGAGATGGCCTCCTCCAAGTCCGATGATCGAAAAACTGTCTGGATGGCGGCCAAATCGACGGGTTGGTAACGGTGTATCACCCGGAGGCATACGGCGTTCCTGTGTAAGAAATCACAGAATGTATTTCAGCAATAGTACGCATGACCCTGCTAAAGCATCCCTTCAATTTCGAATCCCCATAACGAGTACACGCCGCCATTGGCGAGCACTTCGGAGGCATAGGTCTCGGCGTTGTCGACCGGGCGGTATCCGAGTTCGCTTACTGCATTGGTAATGTCCCAATAGGCTCGAGCATTTGCGGAGATGCCGTAGTAGATGCCGTAGTTGATGTCGGGCGCGAGAATGGCGCGCTCGGTAAGGTGTACGAGGTCCCGGTCACTCAACCACGTCGAGAGGATGCGGGGACCCATCGTGAAGTCTGTAGGTTTTGCCCGGTATTCATAACTGCCAATGCGTAACACGACGACTTCCAGTCCGAAGCGATCTGAGAAATAACGGCCGACGGTTTCGCCCCAAACTTTTGCGGCGCCGTAGATGCCGTCGGGTCGTGGTAATGATTCTGCATCACATCGATCCCCGACCATTTCATACCATCCGGTCGCGTGATTAGAACTGGCGTAAATGAGTCGTCGGACGCCCGCTTTGCGGGCGGCCTCATAGGCGTTCCATGCGCCGACCACATTAGGCGATAAGTACTCCTCAAAATTGTCCGTGTTGTGATTTGATTTAGCGTGCATGTGCACGACGACGTCATGACCAGCAAAAGCCTCAGCTACGGTGTCAACATCGTCAAAGTCCAACTGAATAAAGCGTGGGTCCTCATTTGGGCTTCGGGAAGTGCCGGTGAGTTCGAATCGGTCCTCGAGATCTTCCATCAACGTTCGACCAATCTTCCCAGTTGCTCCCGTCACGATCACCTTTGGGCTATCGGTCACATTCAGGTCCTTCTATTTGGTGCGCGCGAGTCTCCTCGGGCTTGAGATCGAAGCATACCGACATGAGCTGTCCTGCATAGTGAAATGACGACAGATTCGGGAGGTAGCGCCTTCCATGGCAAGCTTGCGTGGCAAAGCAAAGGGTTAGTTCGAGGAGGTTATACAGTGCCTATCCCTGCAGAAACCAGAATCGGTCACGTTCATTTACGGGTTGCTAACTTGGATCGGTCGATTCATTTTTACTCGGACCTACTTGGTCTGGAGATGGTGCAGCAAATAGGCCACGAGGCTGCCTTCTTGTCCGCCGGCGGGTACCACCATCATCTCGGTCTAAATACATGGGGTGTCGGTCGCGATGCTGGTCCACCACAGCCTGGATCAACAGGCCTATATCACGTTGCGTTTGTATATCCCGGTCGGTCGGAACTCGGTCGGGCAGTGAGCGTCCTTATGGAAGCCTCGTGGCCTATTGATGGCTGTTCAGATCATGGTGTCAGCGAAGCGGTGTACCTTAAAGATCCAGACCAAAATGGTGTTGAACTCTATTGGGATCGACCAGAGATGGAATGGCCTCGTACATCTGAGGGTGAGCTGGCTATGTATACGCGACCGATGGATCTTGCCAGCTTGGTGCCGTCTCCCGGCATAGAACAAACGTGAGTGGCACTCACTATTGTCATGAGTCTCAATGGGTTCAATCAGTGTCAACGCCTCCAACCCGCGAGGTTGGTCTTCACGGTGCCCCGGAACGTCGTTTACAGCCACTCCTTTAAGAACCCGACAAGTTCGGTACGCATGGCAGGCGTTTCAAGGTGAGCCGACGGCGACCGAAACATCCGCCAGGCTGTGGAGGCACCCATATCGCGATAGATGGTCTGTAGTTGCGCATCGATGCGCGTGAGTCCGGCGGGTGGTGTGAGCGGGTCGTAGTCACCCGCCAAGCTCAGGTGAGGGCGGGGAGCGATCAACGCGTTAATGTCTGCCGTCGAGAACTCACGCAACAGGCTGGGTACGTAGTAGTAGAGGCCATGACGATCAAGCCCATGGGTCTCGATCAGAGCTTCGTAGTCGGTTAAACAACAAATGTCCACGCACAAGCGTAGGCGTGGATCCAGAGCCGCAACCCACCAGGCCATAGTGCTACCCATCGAGAGGCCCAGAGTCCCAATGTGCGCACTGTTGACGTCGTCGCGACTCTCTAGATAATCCAGAGCACGCACGCTGTCGTACACCATGTGGCCCCAGAGCACTCGCCCATGCCAGAGCATCTGCTTGAAGATCTCGCTTTCTGAACGTCCGCGTCGTTCTCCAAAACCCCAATGGTCGATGCTGAGCGCGGCGATCCCGAGGCCAGCTAGGAGTTCGGCATAGGGGGGACTCTGAAGCGAGGCTCGACCAAACAAGAGCTCGTTCCTGCCCAGGGCGTAATCGCCACCGTGGGCATGGTTGTAAAGAATCGCTGGGAATGGTGGCGAGCCATGTACCGGGCGAATGTAGTGAGCCGGGACAGCCTCGCTGCCATTTAAATCAAGAACGAGTCGTTCAAGTCGATAGGCTCCGCAGTCGCTCGTACTGATGGTGCGAACATCGATTGCACGGTCACGCGGTGGAAGATCACCCAGAAGTTCCCACAGGCGGGTTCGCCGGTCGGCTTGCCAGTTGAGGGTTATGGGTTGTTGGTTGATCCTGACGCTCCCGGAACTCCTTGAACAGAGTCGGCAAAGGCTCGAATGTTCTCGGCAGGTGTTCCCGGTGAAAGTCCTCCGGCCGTGCATAAGAGCATGCCGCCCGAAGGAGCGCCCACCGCAAGTCGGTGGGCGCAGTCAGCGGTAATAGCGGTGGGTGCTAAGTCTTGGACAACATGGATCGGTGGCACATTGCCCATAAGGCAGACACGACCGCCCAGGTAGCGGGCTGCGATGTCCATTTCAATCCCA
Organism: uncultured Chloroflexota bacterium; assembly: GCA_964422795.1. Taxonomy (GTDB): domain Bacteria; phylum Chloroflexota; class UBA11872; order UBA11872; family UBA11872; genus UBA11872. The sequence goes on along the minus strand of CAYRCL010000019.1, from coordinate 19,284 downwards.
AACATGAAGACTGTGCAGTTCATATCAGCGATCGCATCGACTGCATCATCTGGCACAAGATTTTCATTGTGGTAGAGCCGAAAAGAAGCGTCGGGGAATGCATCAAATATTTGCCGTAGGTATGGGTAAACAAATTCCTCGCAGTGTTCACGGCGAATCTGTCCGGCAAGATGGTCGGTGACCACAAGGCGGTCAATCTTTCCAGTGATCGATTCTTGGGCTCGGACATAGTCGATATTCAATTCGACGACGCGTTGGTTCCAGTCATGGATCAGTTTCGGATGTTCATAAAGCTCGATGAGATACCGTTCATACCCAAGAACGAGAGCACCTGATTCGACACCCATGCATCGACCATAGCCGTGAAAGTGTCCCCACTCTGTTCCAATTCGTGGGTCCATGTGCTCGGCGTACCACGCATAGTCACGTAGCGCGATCGCCATATATCCAGCTGACCACGGGTCGGGTTTGTTCAGATCCGACAATTCGTGAATGTCGTTGACGGCGGCGAACGGTACGAGTGGACCATCTTCCTCACGCTTGATAGGCGAACCCCAAGCGGACGTCTCAGGAGCATAGCCAAAATCAGGAGCAACCCCGGGCAAGTGCAAGATGTCGGGGAAGTCGAGTTGGAACTTCGCTTGCGCGAGGTACTTTGCTTCCGCTGAGTCGTAATACTCTTGACGGCCGATGTGGGCATAGCCGGATAGGAATGGTTCAGATGCCCATACGACGGGTGGGACCTCACTAACGGCTTCCTGTCGATTTGCCGCCATCACACGACTCAAGACATTTTTCGATTGTCTCGCTGCCACCTCGACGTCAGGAAGTCTGATGTTGGTCATGCGATTGGACCTGAATGTGTCGGGATAACGGCAGTGTCCGACACGTCGGATCTAGAGAGCAAGGGCCAGTCCGTGTTGCGATAATTGTCATCGGGTGCGTCTGAAACCCAGGATGGGAAGGTTTTGAAATAACGACGGAGAGCGATAAACAGTAGGTAAGTTACTCGCATTGTCCATGTCACCGGCCATCTCTGCAGATTCGTTCCTACTCGATCGCAATGCAGCATCGCAAGGAGGAGAATGACCGCGTCACCGCCGTGTTTAGCGTGTCCGGTTGCTTTCAGAACATGGACGGTTCGGCCCCGACTCGCTGGCGATATGGTAGCCATAAGGGGAATTGCACGGAGCGACGTGGCATCCAGCCGTGCAATACGATCGCCTCGATCGAGAAAACTAAGTGCTGTGACCGCGCGACAACAGACCGGGCACTGACCGTCATACAACACGATTGGTCGGCGGGATGGAGCGCTTGATTCCGGATTCATGGTTCAGGTCGCAGGCAGCGGGAATTCAGGCGGGTTGCGAATCTGTGTTTCATAGTGTGCATGATTAACCGAACAACTTTATGGTGGGTCTGATCGTGCAACCTCTAACGCTTTCCCTCTCATAACCTTGAGGTATTCCTATGGCGACCCATGACTTTCTACCTGTCACCTTTCACAACACATTTGGTTCACACGCGCCTGCGTTTCGAGTTGATCCGGGCGACTCAATAGCAACTTCAACAGTAGATGCCCGAGGTCGCGACCTCAATAACGCAGAGCTCGCTGGTCGACCTAATCCCCAAACCGGGCCAATTTACGTTAACGGGGCCGAACCTGGTGACACCTTGGTGTTTCATCTCGAACATCTTCGACCAAATCGGTCTCTTGGTTGGACATCTGCACAACTCGCACCGAACGTGCTCGACTTTGGCTATCAACCAGAATTCGGCGATGAGGTTGAGTTGGCTGAATGGCATGTCGATGCAGATGCCGGCACGGTTACGCTAACCAGCTTGGAGAATCGTCTGACTGGAAAACCCCTACCGCTCCGTTCAATGCTCGGTACGGTTGGTGTGGCGCCAGCTATTGGAGAGGCGATCTCAACATCTACGTCAGGCCCACACGGGGGAAACATGGATTACAACCGGATCGCTGAAGGTGTGACGGTATTCTTTCCTGTCTTTACGGAAGGCGCGTTGTTCTTTCTCGGTGATGGCCATGCACTTCAGGGCGATGGCGAGATGGATGGCACCGGCGTTGAAATCTCGATGGATGTTCGTTTCAGCCTCGACTTGATCAAGCATCAGGCGATTCAGTGGCCGCGAGCTGAAGACGCCCTCTATTTGATGACGTGTGGGAACGTTCGACCCTTGGATCAGGCGGTTCAGCATGCAACAACCGAGATGCTGGATTGGTTAGAGACTAGCTATGGGTTGACAACGAGGGAGGCTCACATGCTCCTCGGACGGTTTTCCGAATATGACATTGGGAATATGTATGATCCGGCGTACACCATGGTGTGCAAGGTTCGGAAATCGGTGTTGAGTGACTTGGGTATCAATCCGTAACCTAGCGAGCCCAAGAACAGCCGCCTGAAGTTCTTAAGGGTGATCCGTGGTGGGCCATGCTCTCGGCATAGATTTATTAGCAGCGAGTCCCAATTTAGACACCGTCGCTAGCATGACGTGGAGGAGGTGTCTTTATTTTTCGCCCCTCATAATAAATCTTTGCTGAATCATGCTTCCTATACCAACCACGATCCCTCAAGCTACTAAGGTCCCGATTGAATGACTGTTATGAGGGCCAAACATTAGGTGGTCAAGATGCTCGCAAGTATTGACCAAAAACATTTCTGGTTGTATCCACTTTGAAAACTTCATTAGCCGTATCCATGTTTGACGTCCGAATTCTGGATTCCATTTGCTTCAATTCGGCTCTTAATTGGCATACCCGAACGAAGCATGAAAATCCGAGGATGCCAACTATTCGAGCCACCACTAGCGTGTCTGCCAAATCCTGTGGGTTTCACCGGTGCATTCGTCAACATTCGTCAAGCAGATTGCCTAACATCGAGGCATTACGTACTATAGCTGTCCCTCTCAAGGCAGATGGTAGTGATTGCGATGGCATTACGAATCGGCGACGAAGCTCCAGATTTCACAGCCGACACAACCGAAGGCCGGATCACCTTCCATGATTGGATTGGCTCCGGTTGGGCGTTGCTGTTTTCACATCCGAAGGATTTCACCCCGGTCTGTACGACAGAACTTGGCGCCGTGGCCGGCCTTGAAACATCCTTTACAGCTCGAAATTGCAAAATTATCGGGATAAGTGTCGATCGCGTGGAGGACCACAATGCATGGTCCAAAGATATTGAGGCGTCGCAGGGCCATGCGGTGCGCTATCCCTTGATCGGTGACCCCAACCTGGAGATCGTCAAGCTCTACGACATGCTTCCTGGTGATGCCGGATCGACTTGTGTTGGTCGTACTGCAGCAGACAATGCGACGGCGCGTTCCGTATTCATCATTGGTCCTGACAAGAAGATCAAGGCCACGCTGACATACCCAATGACCACGGGTCGAAATTTCCCTGAACTCTTGAGGATTTTGGATTCGTGTCAACTGACTGCCAAGGAGCAGGTGGCAACTCCTGCAAATTGGGCTGCAGGGGATGATGTGATCATCGTTCCGTCGGTTTCTGATGAGGAAGCTAGTCAAAAATATCCGGATGGATGGGAATCGCCGCTGCCGTACATTCGCCTGGTAAAACAGCCCGAGTAGTTGCGGAGCGGGTCTAGCATTCGCGCGATCTAGGCGCGTGAATGCCACTGACTTTCACTGCGCGAGAGTAACAATGACAGTGAAAGGTTCGGGGTCTTAGTCCAATCTGGCCTTGTTGCGATGCCCAGGCTTCGGTCCTCCCTACCAGCAACGATGGTTGGCGGCTGCGGGCTCACATATACCTGTTGTGTCCACGACGCTTCTCTGTCTACACGGTTTTTGTTGATTGCGGGCGAAAGATAACAGCGCTAGCTGTGTATCCGTGAACAAAATTGTCCTTTCCGATTGGACCAAACTCTCCAGCGCAGAAAAAACCGGCCGTAGGAACGGTTTCGCCCAACGCAGTTGTAATGATCGAGATATCGACATCAGGCTCACCAAAAAATCGGTGTCCCCGTCCAGTGCATGTAAAGAGCAATGCGCCAGAAGGCGTTGCCTCAAAGGCTTGTGGGGTTAGGAGCATCTCAAGGTCATCACGGGCGCTACCTGCGTCCCGCACGTGAAACTGGGCAATGTCTCCGATATTCACGCGACCTGCAACGCTTAGGGCACCTGAGGATGTGTTTGCTCCAAGTAAGCCTCGAATTAAGAATGATCCGTGTCCGAGATCATGAGGTTCGCTCGATATTCCACAGCCCACCAGCGTTCCCTCTCGCATCAGGTTTTGATCGGGTTCGCTTGATTGAGCAAATACGTCTTGGAGAATCTCAAGAGGCGACTCATTATCAAGTGCATCAATTACGTTACCGTGACTCGCCGTGATTTCGTACTTCGCTCCAACAGGTCGGCATCCTTGCGATACGACAGTGGTGATCGAGAGATTACCGCTAAGCAATAGCCCCACGAAGCCCGATTCACTGGTATGTCCATTGGATGTGATCCGGTTCTGCCCCGCTCTTGATGCCCAACTCGCGATGCCACCGATGACAGGGGCTGCAGGCGCAAGCTCATTAAGATGGAGCAGTAACTCCTCACTATCCGTAGAGAATGGATCAACAAGGAGGATGCATGCTCGGGTGTCGGGTCGGACGCCGGAAGCAATCTCATCAATCGCGGATATATTTTCGATGTGGACGCCTGGGAGGTTTGCAACCAGCAGGCTTGTCGCTGGTCTCTCTTCGACTTCGTGGGTCTTTCCAATAATGGCGGCGGCTGTGCATCCGATGAAATGGATGGCTTGCGTCCTATCTTGGAGACCCTTGAAGACTTGCTCGGCGACATCCAGATTGTCTGGATTAATGAAGGTAATCGCGAGATCGAAACCCTTTGCATCACCAATTTGTCCGATTAGATCGTCAACGATCTGGTCTTCTTGTGTCTCAAGTGAAAGCGCTGACATGAATTTCATACAACCACGTATCGTTTCTTTGAGGGCTCGTGCAAGATTTTGGGTTTCGTGAGTACACGGGTTCTGGTGTTTGAGGAGATGGATGAGAATACACTGCACAACACGTGGTGCACGGTTATCTAGATACGGTCCTTGTTGGAACCTAATGCACGTGGGAAACCGGGCCTAAGCATACGAAGTTATTGGATAGGACAGGCTTGCTGAACCAGTCATTACTGAAATACTTAGATCGGGCCACGGATTGGTGGTTTACCGGTAGTCGCTTGTGGCACCTAACAGCCCTGATGATTTATGGGGCGGCTGCATTGATTTTCACTTACCCCTTACTGCTTGTTGCCGGCAGCCACATTACGTATAAGCCCGATGGGGATCAGCTTTTTCTTCTCAGTGTGCTCGAATGGGAACGGACCACTCTATTCACGCGCCCTGCCCACCTCTTTATTGGAAATTTCTATTTTGGTTCGGGAGGGGCTCTGTTTGGATCGGATTTACTTTTGGGTCTTCTACCGATCTATGCACCCATTGCCTGGATTACGCAAAACCCAGTTCTTGCGTACAGCCTGACCCACATTGGTGCCTATGCACTTAACGCCGCCGCGATGTATATGGCGGTGCTCGCACTAACCGGGTCACGATCGGGTGCTCTTACGGCTGGGGCCATATTCGCCTTCGGCCCATTACAGCTTGCTTATGCAAGCCATCTCCAACTGTTGGCCGCCTGGTGGCTGCCTCTGGTGCTGTTATTTGGGCTGCGCTTCCGTCGAACGGGCCATTGGGTCGACTTTGGCCTTTCCACCCTAATGGTCTGGATCCAGTTCGCCACCGCAGTGCACTTGGGGGTGATTGCCGCATTCGTGTATACGGCGTTTGTGCTTGCGCCGGCCGTTCGGAATACGATGGTGAATAGAGAAATCCGAAGCTGTCTTCCCCTCATTGCGGCAGCTGTGGCTGTAAGCCTTCCGTTCATCCCGATTGTTCAGGGATATCTTGCATTTAGTGATGCGTGGAAGGCAGATCGCGACATTACAGAAGTGCAGTTTTGGTCTGTCCAGCTCCGCGACTATTTGTCACCCACGAGTCGACTGCGCTGGCATGACCTTCTCGCGGAACGCTTTCCTGTCCCGCGTGGGGAACGCCGTGTGTTTCCTGGTGTTATCCCACCAATGATGGCCATCCTTGGTGTAACAGCAGGCCTACTCAGACCAAACATAGGAAAGCGATCACTCCGGACAACCACCGTTGTACTCATTGCCCTCGGCATAACCGCTGTTCTCTTTTCGCTTGGTCCAAATTGGAAACGTCATGAGGTTGTAAGTGACATTGATCTTCCATACCGACTGTTGTTCGAAAATCTGCCGGTATTCCGCGCTATTCGCGTGGTTGCACGGTTTTCACTCTTAGCGCACTTCTCAATCGCTGTACTTGCGGGAATCGGAGTGGCGGCTATTGCACAACGATCCTCGCACCGCTGGCTCACCACGCCCCTCATCGGATTTGTAGCTGTCGCTCTAATCCTCTTCGAAAGTTGGCCTGAGCCTTTGCCCGCATTTTCAATCCCCGCTAATAGACAACTCGAGACGGCACTGCGGGAAGCAGGTCCGGGCCCCACCCTGTTCGTTCCTGTCACGGGCAATGCGGAGATCCCTCGACTATGGATGGCGACACGAATTGGTGCCGGACCTCTCGTAAATGGGTACTCAGGTCACATCTGGCAACAATATTGGTATTTCCGTGACGCCACCCAAGGTCTCATGGCCAGTGAATTAACAGGACTGGCAAAAGGGTTCCAAGCGTATGGTCTTCGCACCCTTGTTATCGACAGGCAAAAGCTTGGCGAACGAGATCGCGATGTGTGGGAAACCTTTGCGGAGGGTCCGTGGGTTGAGGCCGTTGTTCGAACTGATCAACACCTGCTCATTACGCTGTACAACCTAACCGATCCCGCTCTCACACAATGGTCCGATCTGCAGGCCGAGGTACTAGTCGATCGAGCTTCGCCATCGGCTGGGTTTGTTGGAACCCTTCTTCTTCACAATCCCTCCACTCGCCCCTGGATACCCGTGAAGGACTCACGTGTCCGGTCGATGCACGTCGAGTGGACACAGGATAACGATGATGGTGCGTTGAGCTTTAGTACTAACGTATTACCGCCACCGTTCCTCCGTCCCGGTCAAACTCACGCAACAGAAGTGCATTTCTTTACGCCTGAAAAGGTAGGCCATTATCGGGTTCGTGTTACCGCGGATGACGCGCTGGTACTTACGCAAAAGATCGTCATTGACTCTTCTCCGATAGAACCATTTGCTGGAAGTGCAGATGGCCTACTCGCGACGCTCGCACTTCGGAGCACAGACGAATTCGATGCTAACGTGGCCTCTTTGCTTCCACTGCATGTCGATGCTATGAACATCGGTCGTAAGAGTTGGACGGATGAGGCGAACATTCGTCTTGGATGGCGTTGGTATCGATCCAACTCAGATGGCTCAGAGACTGAGATCCCGGCTTATGAAGGACGGGTGCCGCTTTTAGGCCATATTTACGGGGAAATCCCGCCGGGACGTGGCTATGCGTTTGCAGGTCAGTTGAGAGCCCCCGACGAGCCTGGCGATTACGTGGTTCGTGTCTCGATGCTGTCAGAACTACTTGCGTGGTTCGATATTGATCCTATTGAAGTACGGGTCTTCGTCAGGTCTTAGCTTTCATCGCATTACGCTCAACGATTGATCCGCGCACACCGATATCTACATACACCTGATCGTCGATTACGTGGACAGGATAGGCCCGGAGGCGTTCACCACGGCCTCGAATCCGGGCTCCCGTGGTGAGGTCGAATTCCATTGAATGCCATGGACAGAGCAGTACTTGGCCATCCAGGACCCACTCAGGACGCCAATTGGATCGGGCTGTTGCGACGAGCGTTCCGGTAACCACGCCGTGGCAAGCGGGGCCCTGTTGATGTGGGCACCGATTTCGATAGGCCCGAAATTCAGTTCCCAGTCGAAAGACACCGATCTCGATTTCCCCATCCCGTACAAACACGGGGTGTTCGGAGGTAATGTCCTGCACGGATCCGACCAAAATACGCGGCATCAGCTCGTAGCAGCAACAGGTGTGAGATTGAGTAAGCCAAGTGCGGTTTCACCCATAATCTTGCGCTTCACCTCAGTGGGAAAGGGTGTGCTTAAAACTTTTTGCGGATGGTCGAAATCATGGTGTGGCCAATCAGAAGCAAAGATGACATGATCCCTGCCGTCGAACAGATCAATCATTGTCACTAGGTCTTGTGGACGTTCGGGTTCTTCCACAGGCTGGGTGCAGAAGTACATCTCCTTGATATAGGTGCTGGGGGGACGTTCAAGTAGCGGGGCTGCGGTCGGTGTTTCGGCAAATTCTTTGTCGAGCCGCCACATGACGTAGGGCACCCACGAAATACCGCCTTCGGTAAAGACGATCTTGAGTTCAGGAAAGCGCACGGGAACGCCTGAGGTAATCATCGTGAACAGGTTTGCCATTAGAGCGAACTCATGTTGAATCGGATGACGTGCAATCCGTGAGGTCAGGTGATCAAGATTGAAGGGGAAATTTGGATGAATCAGCCCAACACTGTGCAACATGACAGGTAAACCGATCTCAGCCGCCGCTTCATAAATAGGATCGTATACACGATCTCCCCAGAGTGGCCGGACGCCAGAAACCGGTAAGTACACGCTTACAAAACCGTCATCGCGACCAAATTTACGGATTTGTGCGGCCGAACCTTCTGGATCTTGTGGCACAGCAAGGACAGCTCCGTACAGCCCTTGTTCTGCACTAACCCATTTTTCAGCCAGCCACGTGTTGTATGCCCGGCCCAACGCAGCGGCGTAGTCGACGTCGGGAAGTGTGGCAATCAACAACAAGTTATCAGGGAACATAACTCCGATGTTTATCGACATGCCATCCAGGTCAGCCCGCATCTGTGCTGGATCGGACACGCTGCGATTGTTAAGGCCACGATCGGGAAATGGGGGGTCAATCGAGAGCGATGGCGCGTACCCGGGAATGTCTAAGTAGCGTTGGTTTCCTCCACCCAAATGCTCAAGGGAACGCCGCCATGGCATATCGATGAATCGCGCGAGTTCTTCGGGCGGATCATTCACGTGCACATCGCAGTCCACAATCATGAGATCGTGGAGATTGGTCGAGGTTGAAGCCATACAGTTATTGACGGCGTCGGGATTAGAGTCGGCCCATATTAGCGCGGGGCTCGCAGGTGCAACGTAAGTCGCCGGATCCAATCTAATTGAGAGGCGTGCACAATCTTCGTGTGCTGGCACTATAGATACCGAGGGAATCAATACGAGATGAGGAAAAGGCAATGCTGGGGATCGGACTTATTGGGCTTGGTGGAATCGCCCGGAGTCACTTGAGTGCACTCAAAGTTGCCGAACAGGAAGGTTTTGCACGATGCGTAGCGGCCGCCGATCTCGTGGACGATCTGCGTGAATCCCACCGGGCGGAGTGGGAAATTCCATCCGTATATGAAAACCACCAGGCCTTGCTTGAAGACCCCAACGTTGACGCAGTAGCTATCGTGCTCGGTCATCACTTACACGCGGATCTTGCTGTCGAGGCCTTAAAGGCGGGACGCCATGTCTTCGTCGAAAAACCAATGGCTATCACGCTCGATGAGTGTGATCGGATGATCGAAGCCGAACAAGCGGCAAATCGAATTCTGCAAATCGGCCTAACTGGACGATTTCACTCAGCGCCGCGCAAGGCACGTGAAATTCTCGATAGCAATCAATTGGGCCCAGTGGTGACGGCCATGTCGACATTCAGCAAGAACTGGTCCTATGACAGTCGGCGATACCAATACCGGTCGCGTTGGATGGGCGGAGGGATGTGGCTCGGAAATGGAGTCCACGCGGTGGATTGGCTCACATATTGTGTGGGAGCGAGAGCCGTTGCGGTGAAAGCCCGACAAAGCACATCGATGCACTATCAGGGAGCTGATGACACAACCACGGCCTTCATTCAATTTGCTAACGGTGTCCCCGGCTTAGTCTTGGTAATTGGCAGTGCCCATGGATGCAAGAAGGATGGCGTGGAAGCGCATTGTGCCCTGGGTCAGATCGAATACAGTATCCGTGGATCCGTTCGGGTTGGCATCGACGACAAATGGACTGATATCGAACCGGACGGCAAAGATGGCTTTGTCGAGCAATATCGGCATTTTGCGCACTCGATAACAACCGGAGTACGCCCACAGACCAGTAGTCGCTACGGACGACATATTCTCGAAATATTGACTGCGGCTGAAGAATCAAGCATTACCGGTCGAGAGGTGCATCTCACGGACTACCACCGACTGCCGTGGTGATGCTCGAATTATGCGCCAACTCGTCGTGGGGTAGGAGCCATCATGTCCGCTGACCAAACTGGCCATGCAATCCCCTCATTCCGTAGTCGCTTACGTGAGGCCCTCGCCTCGACCTCATTGCCTATCGCATTGGGCCGCACGCTCCCAAAGCTGACTGAACGAAGGGATGCGGCTTTTGAGTCCCACGACTTCGAGCGGGTGCAGGCTGATTTGCGAACCCGCCGTCGGGCAGCAATCGACAATCTCCCTGAGCTTCTACAACAGTTTCGAGAAGCGTCCGAATCCGTAGGCACCGTGGTGCATACCCCAACCGACGCGATAGGCGCAGTTGCGACAGTTCTCGACATATTGCATCAGCACAACGTGGCAATGGTCGTTAAGAGCAAGTCAATGGCAACAGAAGAAATCGGTCTTAATGCGGCCCTGGAAGCTGATGGAGTCGAAGTCGTAGAAACTGACCTCGGAGAGTTTCTCATCCAGGCAGCCGGCGAACGCCCCTCGCACATTATCGCGCCGGCGCTGCACATGACACGAGAGCGCGCCGCACGACTCATCGGTCAAGTCACGGGCGAAAAACTTGCACCAGACCCAGACGTGTTAGTAGGAGCTGCTCGCCAATACTTGCGTGACCGCTTCATTCAGGCAGGAGCAGGAATCACGGGAGCGAATGCATTGGTGGCTGAAACAGGCAGCGTCATGCTTGTCAGCAATGAGGGCAACGCCCGATTAGCTAGTTCACTTCCACCGGTTCACATCATCATTGCGGGGATCGACAAACTCGTTCGAAACCTATCCGATGCGACCGTGATGATGGAGGCCCTGCCGCGGAGCGCAACGGGTCAACCAATCTCCACATACCTCTCATTCATCTCTGGTCCCAGCAGAAGTGCGGACATCGAATTGTCGCTCTCTCTTGGAGTGCATGGCCCACGACACGTACACGTGGTTTTGCTCGACAACGGTCGTGAGGCGATGCGCGAAAATGATCGACTCCGCGCAGGACTACAGTGCGTACGGTGTGGGGCTTGCTCCAACATCTGCCCGGTCTACCAACAGGTGGGCGGACATGCGATGGGATACATCTACACCGGACCCATCGGGCTTTTGCTCACGCCCTTTCACCACGGACTCCAAAATGTCGTTGGACCTCAATCGTTATGTTCCGGATGCGGGGCGTGCGCCAGCGTCTGTCCAGCTGGTATCGAGCTTCCTGAACTGATTCTTGATGTTCGTGAATTGGCCTCGGGTACGAGAAGCCCGGGCGCCTTCCTCAAGAACAAGGCCTTCGACGCCCTCGCGAACGAAGAGCTTTTCAGTCGGAGTTTGCGACTGTTTGCCGCGGTTCCAGGGCTTCAAACTATTGCCCGACACATTCCTGGCTCCCCATTCCGACGGCGGTCTCTCCCGCCAATTCAATCCCGACCCTTTCGAGACCGGATTCGAACGCTCGCGTCACCGCCAGGAGAAGGAACGATCCGCGTCGCCTATTTTCCTGGCTGCATGACAGATTGGCTGTCTCCAGAGATCGGCGAATCCGCCATACGGGTCCTTCGTGACCGTGGAATCTCCGTTGAACCTATCGCCTTCCTCTCATGTTGTGGACTTCCCGCAATCAATGCGGGTCGACGTTCAGCTGCCCTTCAAATGATGCGGCAGACGATTACCGCAATCGAACAAGCCGATGTCGACTTCGTCGTCAGCACTTCGACTAGCTGCGTAAACGCCATATTGAACGACTACGCCCGGCTTGCAAGAACACCGGACCCCTGGGTCGAACGTGCGCAGCAAGCCGCATCAAAGATCATTGACTTTGCGTCGTTCGTTAGCAGGTATGGAGTCATCGGTAGCCCAAGCAAGATCGTGAAAGAAACAGTTACGGTCCACGACGCCTGTCAATCGCGTCATGGACTTAAAACAGAAGGGCACGCCCGCGCACTGCTGCGTGAAACGGGCTACGGTGTGGTTGAGGCACCGTATACCGGGGAGTGCTGTGGATTTGGTGGGTCCTTTTCATTTGATCATCCAGAAGTCGCCAAGCGCATGCGAAATCGGAAACTCGATGGATTTGCAGAAACCAAAGCAAGCAGGGTATGTGTAGACAATCCAGGTTGTTTACTTCACCTTCGGGAGGGCTCGAACCCCAAGGGCGCAGGACGACCACTGCATTTAGCCGAATTACTAGCGGACGCTATCGACTAAGGCGTCACCATTACCTTGATGCAGGAACCCTTCCGCGTGCGAGCGAATTCAAGAGCCTCGTCGGTCGCGTCAAGGTCCATATGAACTGAGATCATTGGCGTAAGATCAATCGTGGATTTAGCAAGCAGATCAATTGCCAACGGCCACGTGTTGGCATACCGAAAAACCCCCGAAAGAGAGATCGCCTTGTCAACGATCTCGTTCGTATCAATGGGCGTCATGTCCTGACTGCTCAGACCAACGAGCACAACACGAGCACCCCGACGAGCTACTCGTGTTGTCTGTGTAAGCGTGACAGGGTTTCCGGCCGTATCAAAAACTAGATTAAACCCCTCAGCCTGAGTTGCAGCAACGTCCACGTTTCCAGCATCGATGGTCTCGATCGCACCAAGCTCTTGCGCCTTTGCAAGTCGGAATGGTTCGATATCGACTAGCGTGACATCACTAACCCCGCGACTCTTGAGTGCAAGTAGCGTCATAAGCCCTATCGGTCCAGCTCCAAGAACGATCGCACGATCGCCCACGCATGCCTCGCCACGATGAGCAGCAAAAAGGCCTACCGAGAGTGGTTCGATCAGGGCTGCTTCATCGAAGGAAACATTGTCCGGAATGCGGTGTGCAAAGTCGGCCGGGTGGACGACATATTCCACAAAGGCTCCGTGTACAGGAGGTGTTGCCATAAAGACGACGTCATCACAAAGGTTGTACTTACCGTGCTTGCAATGGTGGCAGGTTCGGCATGGCACACCGGGTTCAATGGATACACGATCGCCAATCGCGAGTGCATCGACTCCTTCACCAAGTTCAACTACTTCACCCGCTGGCTCATGTCCGAGAATTAGCGGAGTCTCTACGACATAACGACCGATCCGCCCGTGCTCGAAATAGTGAATATCGGAGGCGCACACGCCGACGGAGTGAATCTTAATGAGAACCTCTCCGAATGCAGGCACAGGAGTCGGAATATCCCGCACCAGAATCTGTCCTGGGCTTTGAAGATAAGCAGCTTTCATGGTTGAACCCTCACACCTCACCAGTTAGACGATTGCGAGAGGTCGTACCGGTGAGGCGGTCGCTCCCACAAACTTGAGGGGCGTCATGACGTAGAGGAATTCGTAAACACCAGCAGCAGCAATCGACTCAAGATCCGCATTCTCAAGAATGTATATCCCGTGATCTACAAGCAAGAAAGGGTGCACTGGAAGCGCGTCGGTCCCTGCGACCACCTGTTCAGCCGACATCGTATCCGCCCCCACCATGAAGGCTTGTTTCTCGACCAGCCATTCCGCACAGTCGAGAGTAATGCCGGGTTGGCCATCGGCAAAATTTAGAAAGGATGGATCATTCCATTTTTGGATGAGACCTGTTCGAACCACGACAGCATCTCCAGCGCGGATGTCCACGCCCTGATCGGCAGCAACTGCCTGTGCTACCTCAGCGCTCACCCCATAGTTATTTGGAAGCACGTCAAGGTTCTCCGCACCAGCCACATCCAGAAGAATCCCACGACACACGACAGGCCCGACTGTTTCAATACCAAGTTCGCGCAATCCGCGTCCGCCTCGCTGAATGTCCTTAGGATCTCGACCTCCGCACAGTAGACCGTGGTGTGACACATGACCCAACGCATCTAAATGGGTTCCGCTATGACCGCACATAACGATCAATTCATTGGCACTGCTCATCCCACCAGAACGAGTGACATCACCATGGCGTCGTTGGAGAGCAAGGGAGAATGGCGGATGGCTTGGATGCACCGGCATGCCCGCCTCAAGAGACACACTGAGATCGTAAATGGGTCGACCAGCTATTGCGTCTATCTCAGTATGGTTCATGGAGGGGTTCCCAAAATAGCAACACAGCAAAGCGTGCCGACCCAAACCGTGCGAAGCAAGTTTGATTAGCCAGACCGCATATGGAATATCAACCAGACACGTGGTTGCGACTAGTAGAGTTGAGCGCGAATTTACGACACGCGCGACAAAGTCATGCCATCGCGCTTGCTAAACCAAGCCGTCTAAAAGGGTGATCGATGAGAATTGATGCACAAAGCCACGTTTGGCCTGAGCCGTACCTTGAATACTTAAGGACACGCAAGCATGAGCCCCGAGCGTATTACGAAGGCCAGCAGTTGTTCATTGATACCGCGAAGTGGCGGCGTCGCGCAATGCCCGGCCATTCAGACATGTCAGCAAAGATTGAAGCCATGGACCGCAATGACATTGACGTGACCGTGTTGTCACCGAACGATCCCGGCCCTGAACGATTTGGTGACGATGCTCTAATGGTGGCGCAGATGCTGAATGACTTCATTGCGCTTCAGGTTCGAGAACACCCGGGCCGCTTTGTTGGCCTATGCGAATTACCCATGTTCCATAAAGAGGCAGCACGTTATGAGCTCGAACGTTGTGTCCATGAGCTGGATGTTCGAGGGGTTCTCTTGTACGCGAACCTTAACGGAAGATATCCCGATGAACCTGAGCATCAGTGGCTTTTCGCACGCGCTGAGGAACTCCAGATTCCACTGTGCTTACATCCGGCCCACCCGATGACTTTTGACCAGGTAGAGGGACGGAACCTCGTCGGAGCGCTGGGCCTAATGTTTGACACAACGATAGCCTTGGCCCGCATCATTCTTAGTGGCTTAATGGATCGTCATCCAGCGTTAACCATCGTATGCCCACATGTCGGCGGTGCGCTCCCGTACCTCGTCGGACGGTTGGACCATCAAACTATGGTGCTCAAGCGCGGTGCCGAGTTCTTGAAACATCCGCCGAGCACGTATCTACGGCGTGTGTGGTTCGACACAGTGTCGCCGTGGCCACCGGCAGTTGAGTACGGTCTAAACATGGTCGGACCAAAGCAGCTGATGTTTGCGACGGATCATCCGTGGGTTGATCCAGAAGTGATTATCCCAATCGTGGATCATCTGCCTGTCTCCACCAAAGACCGAGACCTTATCTATAGTGGTAATGCCGCGCGACTGTTTCACATCGAGGCCGAGACAATCGCATAGAAACCCAAGGTGGTGACTGTTGCACACCGCCAGCCGCATAGAGCCACAATCGGTATTTGTTTGAACGCGCCTTCGCCATCAGGGGATCAAGAGGACTTTGCCAATGGTGTCCCGACCTTCTAGGGCCGTGTGGGCCTCCGACGCTTGAGCTAACGGCAGCTCGCGGTCGATATGGAGGTGAAGCTCGCCAGAGGAAACCCACGTAAAGATGTCCTCCGACCGTCGGATGAGATCTTCACGAGTCGATACGTATGCGGCCAGGCTTGGCCGTGTGAGATACAGGGAACCCTTGGCCATCAATGCAATCGGATCTACCGGGGGCACAGCACCGCTGGCTGCACCGTAGAGAACGAGCATCCCTCGTGGCTTCAAAGCATTGAGACTACGATCGAAGGTCGAGATCCCTACAGCGTCGTACACCACATCAACCCCTACACCGTCAGTCAATCGATGCACCTTCTCTAGGAAATCGTCTTCGGTGTACACGATCACTTCGTCAGCACCCAGAGCACGGGCAATCGCAGCTTTGGCTTCTGTGCCTACCGTTGTAATCACACGTGCACCAATTCGCTTGGCCATTTGGATTAGCAGACGACCAACGCCACCAGCACCGGCATGAACAAGAGCTGTGTGGTCGGGCTCGAGTTCGAATGTCGAGTGCGCCAGATAGTGCGCTGTCATGCCCTGTAACATCACTGCCGCGGCTTCCTTGGTTTCGATGCCGTCTGGCAACTTGACTGCTTCGGCTGCCGGTATGGCCTGCAGTTCAGCATAGGAGCCAATCTGCATTGCCGACGCGACACGATCCCCAACAGCAAAGCCAGTCACCTCGTCGCCAACCGCTTGAACCACGCCCGCCCCTTCCATCCCTGGTGTAAACGGAGGAGCGATGTCGTACCGGCCGGTGCGGTGATAGACATCAATGAAATTCACCCCAATGGCCTCAAGGCGAACGAGAATTTCATCTCTTGTGGGTACAGGATCGACAAGATTCTCTAAGACCAGCGCGGGTGGACCACCGAACTCATTCACACGAATCGCACGCATAACAGCCTCTACCTTGGAGGATCGCGCTCTATTCTCCATGCTGGGATGAAATCGTGTGACGTACCATACGGCTTCGTGGAATCAAGCCGTGCCTTAGACACCATTAAGCCGCTGGTCCCGCGCGTGTACATACCCACGTTCGTTTCATCGTTCGGTCAGGGCATGTTGGTGCCCACACTCCCGCTCTTCGTAGCCGAGTTAGTTCGAGACCGAGCAAGTAGCGATGTGAATTTCACGCTCGTGACCTTGGCCGTGGCTATGGCAGGAATCGGCACGATGATCTCGAATGTGCCCTGTGGCGTGTTGCTTTCCCGCATCCCTGAGCGGAGAGGCCAAATCATTGGCCTCGGCATTGCCGGGGTAACAACTCTACTGCTCGCCTTCGAACCGTCATACGTACTGCTGATTGGTGCCAGATTAGTCGCTGGTGCGGGTCTGAGTTTGTGGGGACTCTCCCGCATGCAATACATGCTTCGAATGAGCCCTCTGCGTCACCGTGGTCGCGTGATGTCGTTATTCGGTGGAATTGGACGGATCGGCACGTTCGCAAGTCCAGTAGCAGGCGGCGTCATTGCTGATGCCTTTGGTTTCGGGCTTATGTTCATGCTGGCAGGGATCGCCATTGCGATCGGGATGATCCCATCGATCCTATATCGAGAAAGCTTGGCGAAACTGCAGCAGACATCGAGCAGGCCAGCATCACCAATATCTGGACTTGGGGATATTCTCCGCGAACAACGCCGTGACATTGTTACGGCAGGCATAGGCCAAATCTTTGCGGCTACTATTCGTTCCGGACGTGGCGTACTGATCCCTCTGTATGCCGCCTTCGCACTGGATCTCGACCCCACCGCTGTCGGTATCGTGGTGAGCGCGTCAGCAGCGATCGATATGACGATGTTTCCACTTGCCGGTTACGTAATGGATCGCTTTGGACGCAAGTTCGCGATCATACCCTCGTTCACACTCTTTACTCTGGGCATAGGATTGTTACCGCTCGCCAAGGACTTCTCCGGCTTGATCCTGATTGGATTGCTGGTCGGCGTGGCAAACGGGATTGGATCAGGAACTATGCTGACCCTCGGAACGGACCTAGCACCTAGCGGCCGGCCATCCGAATTCCTCGGCATATGGCGGTTGATCGGTGATGTAGGTCATATGGGAGGACCATTGGTTGTCGGGGTCGTCGCTGACCTCATTGGTCTTGCCCTTGCCCCATTCTTTCTCGCTGGCATCGGGGTTGCTGGGGTTGGGACCTTTGTCCTATTTGTTCGTGAGACGATGGTCCGCCAACCTGTTACATCGGACCCCGAAACATAAGTGACCGTACAATCAACGGAAATCACGTCAGCTGATGCAACGGACCAGCACATGTGCTGCAGACCATGCACAACGCCACGAGCCGCAGTGGCATCGCCTGTCCCGCTTGATACGAACACATGAACTCAGACGTACATAAGGTTTCACAAGCCGTGGAACTCGCTACCGAGATGCAGGCTAAGGCTGAGGCCTTCCTCTCTGCACTCGATGCCAGGCAACAAGCTCGTGCAACATTTCCATTTCCGGGCGACGAACGCTACAAATGGCATTACACGCCGGTTGCTCGGAATGGCCTTCAGCTCAAGGATATGAGCCAAGCTCAACGTGACGCCGCGCATCGCCTGCTAGCAACCGCGCTCAGCGTCCGGAGCGCACGCGAAGCCGAGGCAATCATTGCACTGGAACTCACGCTCAACGAGTGGGAGCACATGCAAAACGAGTCTATGCACTGGGTGCGTGACCCTGACTTGTATTACTTCAGTGTCTTTGGAACACCAGGACACGGAAACGCCTGGGGCTGGCGCGCTGGCGGTCATCACCTTAGTGTGCAAGCCACCATCATTGATGGCCTCTATGTGGCCGTTCTTCCGCTATTCCTTGGCTCCAATCCGGCAGAAATTCGCCACGGCGACCACAAAGGCACCCGAATCCTTGCAGCTGAAGAAGACCTCGCACGGGCGTTTCTAGGCGATCTCGACAGGCGGCAAAAGGAACGCGCCATCGTCGACCCGGTCGCTCCAGATGACATCCTGACCAAGAACTACCGGGTTGCGGATCCAGAACACCTACCCTCTGGAGGGGTTGACTTTGCATCCCTTCGAGACGGACAACGAGAAAGCTTCGTGACGCTCATACGCCATTATGTGAGCCGATCTACAACGACCGTGGCCAACAATGAATGGACGAAGATTTCAGATGGTGGACTCGACACAACACGATTCGTTTGGGCAGGTCCAGAGAACAAGGGTCAGGGACATTACTACGCAATTATTGGACCATCGTTTGCTATTGAATATGACAACACTCAGAACGGTGCCAACCATATCCATTCGGTTATGCGCAGTTTTGACGGTGATTGGGGTGAAGATCTGCTCGCGGCCCCCTACCACCATGAACAACATTGACCGCAATTCATTTACAGGCTCTTAAAGAACTCCCACGTCATTTGCAAGGTTTCGCCATCTCCGAGTTCATACGACACATCATGGTCTCCGTCAGGAAGACCGTAATGCACCACCCGCGCACCCTACATACTCAATCCGGCGATTACCCAGGGCCGTCGTAGCAATCAGAGGATCGAGTTGACACCGATTGTGTTCGGCCCATAGTCGAACCGTTTCTTCTGCTGACACGAAGTCATGGCCAACCGGCGATGGACCT
>CAYRCL010000018.1:0-85533 GCA_964422795.1 uncultured Chloroflexota bacterium | reverse complement strand
TGATAACTGCAACGGGCAAGGGCTCGTCGCCCACGACATTGGCCGTCCAACTCTACTCACACATCAATTGATCGGCGAGGTGCGTGGTGTTCACGAGAATAGAGCCTTTAGAGGTAGTCAGGGACGTAGTAGGTCGTTTTTGCAAGGTATACCTTGCAAAAACGACTGTGGGTGGATTCGCATTAGCATGATGTCGAGGGACCGACCTGTAATGAGCTGCGAATCTTTACCGAGAGGTGGCTTTATGGCTCCAGAGCCTATCCACTATCAAGTTTCCATCTGGCGTTGAGTTGTTGACGCTGGACCATGTCTGAATACCATCCTTGTCGGTCGATCAGCTCTTCGTGTGTACCGATCGCGCTGACTTTTCCCTCCTGTAGGACGACGATGCGATCGGCGCGTTGTACCGTGGCTAGACGGTGGGCAATGACTAGTGTTGTTCGCTCTTTCGTAAGTTGATCTAGAGCCTCGTGAATAAGCCCCTCGGTCTCGGCATCCACGGACGACGTAGCCTCATCAAGAATCAAGATCGGTGCATCCTTCATCACGGCACGTGCAATCGAGATGCGTTGCTGTTGGCCACCCGAAAGTCTTACGCCGCGCTCGCCAACACGTGAGGAATATCCGTCAGGCAGACGACACGCGAACTCGTCCACGTTTGCAGCATGTGCTGCTTCCATAATTTCGTCCTCGGTGGCATCGGGTCGACCGAACGCAATGTTGTCGCGGATCGATCCGGAGAAGAGAAACACTTCTTGTAGCACAAGTGAGATGTTGGCTCGTAACCAGGATAGAGGTAGGTCACGAACATCGATCCCGGCGACTTGTAGCGTTCCTCCTTGGACGTCGTAAAACCGTGGGACCAGGTGGGCACAGGTAGTTTTCCCTACCCCGGTAGGACCTACGAAGGCGACGAGTTCACCAGCTTCGGCACGCAGGCTTACGTTTTTCAGTACTGGTTCCGCGGGTTCATAGTGGAAGTCAACAGCGGCGAATTCGATAGACCATGTAGGTGATGAAGGTGGAGTGGCGTCAGGCTTGTCACGTAGATCGGACTTGATTTCTAGCAACTCGAATACACGATCTGTACTAGCCATAGCTTTCTGGATGTTCTCGCTGATAGCCGCGAGCTGGATGATTGGTTGGTAGATGAGTCCGAGATACACGACAAAGACGAATAAATCGGCTACGGGCACGACACCGCGCAACGTCAGATCGCCACCGACAGCAACCACTAGAATTAGGCCGATTCCGGCAATGACTTCGATTATGCCTGCAGGGATTAAAGAGAAGAATTGCGCTTTTTGTATGTCGTTTCGATACTGGGTCCAGCGGTTTTCAACCAAGCGAAGTTGCTCGGTCTCACGTCCGAAGGCTTTGACGACGGCATAGCCTGCGATGCCTTCGGTGACAGTAGCTGTCACGCCGGCCATAGCCTCTCGGACGGTACGCCACGATCGGCGGATGCGTGGAAAAAGATAGCGTCCAAGAATTATTATCGCTGGCATTGGTAACAGGGCCAGTACTGCTAGCGGCCAGTTGATTAAAAATAGGGCGATAAGCATCGCGGATGGCAGGGCGACGGCGAGCACCGTCTCGGGAATTCCGTGTGCTACGAAATCCTCGACCGTTTCCACATCGCCAACTGAGCGCGAAACTAAAGCACCGACACGGCGATTGGTAAAGAATCGGTGGGGTAGTGTCTGGATGTGGCGGTAGAGGGTCACCATCATTCTGTGTTGGACGTTGTAGGCTGCCCAGTGAGAGAGCATTCCGTAGGCGTAACGTGCGAGAGCCCGGACCGCGTAGGCTGCGATAAGTGCTACGACGATCAACCCGATGGATGTTCCTGAGGTGGTTCCGTCGGCATGCCAGATAAGGATCTGGCGGACTAGTAGCGGCGGTACAAGCCCGCTAGCTGAAAATACGAGACCTGCTACGATCGATCCTATTAGTGTGCGTCGCTCCGGGCCGGCAAAGTTCGAGAGACGCTTGATGAATTCCATTGCTGGAGCCTAGCGGATCACTTTGACTGGAAGGCGATTTAGAGACGGATATTTATTCCACGTCGCGTCCGCGGACAACTTAGTAGCTAGAGTGCGAGAAAAATATAATCACTCATCGTATCCCGTGGACGAATCGAGATCGAGCCTGTAGGGCAAGGCACTTTGGGCCAATGGCTCTGGTCGTTCAGCTAATAGGTCAGAGATATCAAGATGCTCGATATTGATTCCTAGGTGCACGACAGTGTCGCGAAAGGGTAGACCATATTTGGGGTCCCAACCGTGATCGCTGTAGTAGCTCTGCACATATGAACGGATGTCTTCGCGCGGGAGGACGCGTTCTTTCAGGGGACCGAGTCGGAGCGGCTCGTGGAGGCGATCAGGTAGGCGATCATCGTCTGCTGACATGCCCTCGCGCAGATTGAACAGACGCGCCATTGTGAGGCCCCGCTCGAACGCTTCGTGCAACTCTTGCGGCGACATGTCCCACCCCGAAGCGCCGTTGAGTAGTTCAAGCGCTTTGGCATCGTCATATTGCAGAAGCTGGCATAAGCCCACAGTGTTTCTTACGGAGGTTCGTTTGAGGCCGGCGCCTGTGTGATCACCTCCAGTCGGGTTGATCGGGTAGTTATCGCGCATGGCTTTCATGGCTCGGGGGTCATGCATAGCGACTTCCAGACCTTTGACATGCACCACGTACTTTTCGGCATCGCCTCCGATGGTCCGTGCCGCGCGTAGAGCGCCCTCGGCCAGCAGATCTCCGATTCCTTCGCGGTAGGCAATCTTCTCGATCATGTCTAAGACGTCTTGTGGGGATCCGAAGCGCAATGATTGGCGGTCTAGGCCGTAGCCCTCGAGGTATCCCAGTTCAGCCATCTCCATGGCCCAGGCAATCGTGGCGCCCGCTGAAATGCTGTCAAGGCCGAGATAGTTGAGCATCTCGTTCCCTTTGCAAACGGCCACGATGTCAGTAACACCGGTGTTGGTGCCGATAGCCGCGAGCGTTTCGTACTCGGGACCACCGTATCTCGGTTCCACCCTTACTTTATTGGTGTCAACTTTTACGCGCTTTTTGCACCGCACGGAGCACGCGAAGCATCGATCCATGTGGTCGATAACTTTTTCTTGCATCGTAATTGCATCAATATTGGTGGCTTGATCGAGCTGTCCGTCACGAAAGTTGTGGACGATTAGGTGGCCTTCAAGCTGCTTGGATTGAACCATTGCACCTGTGCCCCAGGTGTGTAGTCGGTGGTGGATACCACCCTCTCCGAGCGTTTCGTGGGCTACCCAGCGTGCTGTGGCTTTGATCGGTCCAGTGTCGGCAACAGGGACGCGGTGGCTACCGCGTACGGCAATTGCTTTTAGGTTCTTTGAGCCCATTACCGCGCCCATGCCTGTTCGGCCGGCGACCTCGTTCAAGTCATTCACGATGCAGGCATACCGTACTAGGTTTTCGCCCGCAGGCCCGATCTGTGCAACGCGCACTTGCTGGTCGTCAAGCTCGTTACGCAACGTGTCTTCGACGGGACCAGTGACTTGCCCCCATAGATGTTGAGCGTCACGAATCTCGACGTCCTGATCGTTAATCCAGAGATAGACCGGGACTTCGGCCCGGCCCTCGATCACGATGCCGTCCCATCCTGCTTGCTTGAGTTCCGATCCCCAGTACCCGCCGGCCTCGGATTCGCCGAACAAACCCGTCAGCGGCGACTTGGCACCTACGCTGTGTCGACCAGCTCCGGGCAACGCTACGCCTGTTACTGGGCCCATTGCGAACACAAGGCGATTGGCTGGATCCAGCGCGTCAGTTCCACGTGGCACTTCGCTCAAAAGATAGTGGGCAATGACATTGCGACCGCCGAGGTATGTGCGGAAAAACGGTTTACCGGGACGCTGGGTCCAGGTGCGGTTGGTTGTGAGGTCAACACGCAAGATTCTGTTGTGGATCGATGTTGGCATCAGTTGGCTCGAAATCCACCTGACATTGGTGCTAAGACTTCCAGCGTATCTCCATCATGCAGGCGGCTTTCGCGTGAAGCCAGCTGTCCGTTCAGGCCCAGAGTGAGCCGGTATGAATGGTCGAGCCCGTAGAGGTCGAGTAGATCGCCAGCAGTTGATCCATGCGCAAGTTTGATTTCGCACGTCTTTTTCTTTTTGTTGCCTCTAAAAAAAAACCTTGCGAGATCGGCATAGGGGCGTACGTGCACACGGATCTCGGATCCATCTACCGTGCCACGATTCATCGTGGATGTTGAAGTCATACCGCGTGGTTCCAGATGGTTAGCCCATGCACGTTGTGCGGTACGTTAGCAAACAGGGTTCCGACGGGATCCATCACGATGGTTCGGACATCGGGTGGACCGCCCCATGGGGTGAACCAGTCAGTTCGGCTATCCACGTCAGCAAACCCCACCAATCGTGTGAGTCGGCCATTGTTACTTGTGTACAGGCCGGCCTCCGACGTTCCAACGAAGATGCCCGATGGGACGAGTGCGAGGCATTGGACGTGCAAGTGACTGGGACCACTGAATTCTGTCTGGATGTCCGATCCGGCACCCATCCACACTCGTGTGCCGTCTGACGTGGCCCATGCTCCAGCTATATCGCTTGTGCGGGTAGTAAGACGGGTTCCACCGAGAGCTATTGTGTCGCCTGTTCTTGCATTGCAGAGGACGAAATCTGTTGCAGCTAGAACCTGCACGCGGGTGATTTCTTGGCAACTCTGCGCGCTGTTATGCGCATCCGATGCCTGTACGGTCCCATCGGTTGAACTTGGGTTCGATTCCCGCGGCGAGTGCGTTACGAGCTTCTGTCCACATCGCGGCCCATGCGTTGGCGTCGTGTAACTCGGAGGTTGGTTGCGATCGACTCCGGGCTACAAACGCTGGAAACCATTTCCGGCCCGTCGGATAACCAGAGGGTTGATAACGCAGGTCCATGCTTATGCGGACATGATCACTTACGTTCGGTAAAGCCCGATGCGGTGTGAATCTAGTCATGAAGAGCACAGATCCGCTCCGCATCGGCAACGGTTCCATGGCATCCTCAGCAACGTCGGCGGACGAAAGCGCAATGTGTTGGTCGGTGACGCAGTGTTGCCACACTCCTAACTGGTGGCCACGCGGCATTACGGCTAGGCACCCGCGATCAACGGGCGCGTCGGTGATGGGAACCCAGGCTGTAACCATAGGTGTGTTATCAGCGTCGTCCGAGACGACTCCAATGTCTTGATGCCACTCAGTTGCTTTGCGAGGGCTCTTTTCTACGAGGTTGTGGGGAGGGACGAGCCGAATATGCTGCACAGGATTGGATGTGATCTCTGGCCCGATCAGATCTTCAACAAGGTCCAATAGAGGATCATGCCGGAGTAACTGGAAGGCTGGTGCACCCGTGTACATTCGCGTGTCCGTCTCGATATCGCGTTGCGGTAGCGAGATGTCGAACGGGTTTCCGTTCAACCCTGGCCAGGGGTTTTCTATCTTGTGACTGACCGATTTTTGCGCCATGGATGCCGTTTGGCACACCATCCACTTGTACTTGTCCTCGAAGCTTGCGTCTTTGGCTAGCGTATCCGCCTCGACGTACTCATGTATTTCATGACGAATGTTGTCCACGACCGTTTCAAAGTCATCCAGCAACGTGACGAAGTCGGATTGATCGAATACGTCTTCGACAATCACCCAGCCTTCTGAATCGAATTGAGCACGCTGTTCGGGGAGTAGTGGCATAACTGCGACATTTCGAACTTACACGGTGCACACGTAATGTACGACGAAGCAGCCATAGAAGCACGTCGAAGTCGGGACAGACGGGGTAGTCGCTTGTCTGCAGTCAGAGCGGTAGCATCACGTTCTCGTTCCCGAGGCGTGCATGATGGCAATCGCAAATCGACCAACGATTCATGGTCGCCACTTTGTGGCGGCTTCGGGCCATCCGTTAGCAACGCAGGCCGGCGTCAAGATTTTGGAATCTGGTGGTAACGCGTTCGACGCTGGGGCTGCAATGGGATTAGCAAGTAATGTCGTTCTTCCTGACAGCTGCAATGTTGGCGGTGTGGCGCCGATTCTTGTGCACGACCAATCAACCGGCGAGGTCTGGCAGATCAGTGGTTTAGGTCACTGGCCAGCTAGGTCTACCATCGAGTGGTTTAAAACTCGGCACGGTGGTCGTATCCCGTCAGGTGTTCCGGCAACTGTCACGCCAGCGGCATTGGGCGCGTGGGTTACGGTGCTGGATCGCTTTGGTAGCAAAACGTTTGCTGATGTTGTGGCTCCTGCGCTTGAATTGGCAGGTGGTGGATTCACAGCGGATGTGCAGCTGCGTGCTCAGGGTCGACGACTCGTTGAGCAGCTGGGATCCGGGACCTATGTTTCAGAAATCTTTGGTTCGAGCGAAGAAAGTGATGATAGTCCACTTGTTCAAGAAGATCTTGCTTGTACCTTTGAGCGTCTCATTGCTGTGGAACGGGCCGTGGGCGGTGATCGGCATCAGGGTCTTGAGGCCGTCATAAATGAGTTTTATCGAGGCTCGATCGCTCTTGAGATTGCCGCATTTAACCAGGCTGTTGGTGGTCCACTGACGGCTGCGGATCTATCAGATCACCGCACACGAGTGGAATCTGCGATTTCGACGACGTATCGAGGTCATGAGGTGTACGCCTGCGGATCTTGGTGCCAGGGACCGGTAGTCCTGCAGACGCTGAACATTATGGAGACAACTGACGTAGCTGCAATGGGGTCTTCCAGCGCCGAATATGTGCACTACCTATCACAAGCCATTAACGCTGCGATGGCGGATCGTCACGCCTACTACGGTGATCCTGAGTTCCAGACGGTCCCGTTAGACGCACTCATAGGGAAAAACCGGGCTCGGGCGTGGAGCGATTTGATTAGCGATGTGGCATTTAGTGCCATGCCGGATGTGTCTCAGCTCGATCGGTTGATTTCGACAGCACCACCGGAGCCTATTGATGCGCCATCTCCCCCGGATACTACGTACTTGTGCGTGGTCGACAGCGCAGGTAATGCAATGTCGGCTACACCCAGTGACGGTGTTATTCACGATGCGAGCCCTTTGATTCCAGGGCTTGGCTTTGCTGCCTCTGACCGCGGTAATCAAGGTTGGTTGGATGCGAGGCATCCGGCAGGAGTTGCTCCCGGGAAGCGACCACGTTTGACACCCAATCCTGGTTTGGTGCTGTGGTCGGATGGACGTGTGATGCCATTCGGAACACCAGGAGGCGATGTACAGACACAAGCGATGAGCCAGGTCGCGATCAACCTTATCGATTTCGGTATGGATCCGCAGGTTGCAATCGAGATGCCACGTTTTTGGAGTGAGAATTTTCCTGGATCTTGGGATCCGCATCCTTACCGTCCTGGCCGACTAGTTATGGAAGATCGGTTTGATGGCACGGTACGTGTGAACCTGGCGGACCGTGGCCACGATATACAAATAGTGTCAGCCTGGAATCGTTTGGCTGGTGCTGTGTGCATATGCATGGGCGATGTTCAGAATCGTGTTTTCTCTGGTGGCGCTGATCCACGTCGCCTCAGCTATGCGATTGGATGGTGAACGAAGTTCCAGGAGATCGTAAACCGCTGGCGCTCCTTCCTATCTGACCGAGAAGTCAGTGCACGGTCTACTGCTCTGGTTAACAGGTGGACGTGACCAAGCAATACGTGTGTGGTCCAGGCGATTGTCTTGGAGCGCGTCAGCGGAATCGTTTTGAGGACAGTTAGGGAACTGTGACGCCGACACAGTTTGTTTCCAGCCGGTATACGCTGCTACGGGCTGTGATGAAGAGAGTCGACCACTCGGGTCCTCCCCAAGCTAAGTTCGCAGGCTGTTCGGGCAACTTCACGCGGCCTATAACCGTTCCGTTCGGATCGACAACCCACACTCCACCGGGTCCGGTAATCCATACGTGGCCCCCAATGTCGCATTTCATTCCATCGGGGTTTCCGGATGATGGATGAGTATCCATGTCCACGAATTGGGACCCATTCGAGAGGGTTCCGTCTTCTTCAACGTCGAAAACCCACACATCACGTGGTCCGCCCGAGTCACCGATGTACAACCTCTGTTCATCTGGTGAGAACGCGAGTCCGTTCGGGCGTGTGAATCGGTCAGTCACAAGATCGAGCATTCCATCGGTTGTTAGTCGGAAGACGCCGTTCACGGTCTGCTCTTTGGCGTCAGGTCCGAGCTCATCGATGCCATAGGGCGGATCAGTGAAATATATGTCGGCGTTTCGTTTTACAACCAAGTCATTGGGGCTGTTGAATCGGCCGCCTTCGAAATGGGTAGCGATAGGCGTCGGTTGTTGATTTTGGTCGAACCGCAGTACAGAACGTCCGCTATGGGCACAGCCGAGCAGGAGACCCTCCCGATCAAGAGTGAGTCCATTGGTCTTGCCATTGAAGGCGCGAAATGTTGTCAACTCTGGGCCTTCGGGCAAATCACGCCAGCGACAGATACGATCGTTCGGGATGTCGCTAAAGAGAAGGTGATCCCCGCGCCACACAGGACCTTCAGTAAATGCTAGACCGCCAGCAATGCGCTCGAGGTTGGTTCCGGGCGTAACTAATTCACCAAGATGGCCAGACTCATCCTCAAGCTCGACGTCGACATGTGGAATTGGTTCGGGCATAACGTGTACTCGTGACTTGGACCGTATCAGTACAGATGATGCCTGATGGCGGATACGAGTTCTGACGCATAGAGCTTGTGCTGGTGAATTTCCATTAACAAAATGCGTGGTGGTTTATTGTTTTTGAGGTAATAAGTGTTGCAAGAGCCGCCGGCGATACCTCCTGTCACTCTCGGTCGATCCGGTGTTCGGTCCAGCAGGCTTGCGTTGGGATCGGCTAACTGGATTGGCAAGATTGACGATGACGCCTATGTCGATTTGCTGCGTGAGGCGGTTAGGTTGGGTGTCCGGCACGTTGATTCAGCTCCTTCGTACCAACAGGGTTGGCTGGCGGATAGATTGCGGGAGGCTGAGGTTCCCGACGACCTTCTGATCGTTACCAAAGTTGGACGCTATCGCCGGGATGATGGAGGGATTGAGTGCGATTTTGATCCTGATCGGGCTGTCCGGAGTGTTCATAGCAGCATGGTGGAACTTGGCCTTAGTCATCTTCCCGTGCTGAAATTGCATGATGCCCGTCCCGAGCACTGGGTCGAGATTATGAGTCGGCGGGGCACCTTGGAAGCTCTCCGAACGCTTCAATCCGAGGGTCTGGTGGGAGCAATAGGAATTGCTGTGGGCAATGCAAGGTTCGCCGAGATGGCTGCTGCGAGCGGTGAGTTTGACATTATCGGCTCGTACCACCACTACACGTTGCTTAACCGCCAAGCTGCTTCACAGATCCATCCGCACACGAGGCAACATAATCTCGGTGTTATCAATATCAGCCCCTTTGGTGGCAATATTTTGGGCACCGGGGTGGTTGATGGGGCCCGCTACAGTTATCGAGATGCCTCGGCTGAGGTGGTGGCATCCGTAACGAAGATTGAACAGCGAGTTAGGTCCTACGGGCTTGATCTTCCGACCGCGGCTCTCGCATTCTCACTAGCATGTCCTGAAATTGATGTCACTGTTGTTGGTCCGACCACCATTGATGAGCTACATGCGGATGTCGCCGCGCTTCAGATCGCACGAACATTCGATGCGTTTGACGAAATAGTTTCCCCAGTCGAGCACCCGAACGACTGGCACTAAGCGAACCGATTCGTCGTTAAGTGGTTTGTACAGCGTCAGCTCCGAATTGATGGGTGAGATCGGTTAGCAGCGCGTCGCTTGGATCGACTCGATGATGCCAGAGAAGGCGTGTTACAGACCCGTCGGGCTTGATGACATCTAGATCCAGTGGTGTCTCGCCTCGGTTCGTTGTTGTTGCTGTTTCAAGCCGCTTGAGCAGGTCGATGTCAAAGCTTGGATCTGGACTTCGGTGCAGGGTCACAATGACACGTGTCGGTGGAGTGTTGGTCTTTTGTTCTTCGTCAGGTAGCCGATTGGTTGTGGCGGGATCAATCGCGGTGATGCTCGACTCAGGACTGCTCGTCGATGCGTGTTCTGTTGGATCTGAATCCACGGGATGCGAGAACACTGGGTCCGGATTGCTCAGCGAATCCGTTGTTTTCGAATATGGGTTCGTATTTTCGTCCGCTGCTCTTGTGTCGGCCTGAGAGAGGCCGGCATCACGCTCATTGTCAGTAATTTGCAGCTCGGTAGTTTCCTGTTTTTCTGTTGATCTGACGCTATCGGTTTGCGTTGCTTGCATTTCCGGTTGGCTTGAGCGGTCGGCGTTGGCTTTAGCGAAGTCATCGGATATGGCTGAAAGTGTATAGATGTTGTCGGCAAGCATTCGGGGTGCGGCATCATCGCCTTCAATCCGACCTATGGCCATTACGACCCGATCGGCCTCGAGCTCACCTGCAATACGCTGCCACAGACGTGGAAAGCAAATAATCTCTATTGCGCCTGGCGGATCCTCCAGTGTGATCGCGCCCATGGTGTGTCCTTTTCGGGTGATGAATGAGCGTACGTTCGAGACGATCCCGCCCACCGTCAACGTTTGTCCAACATGCATCGGCTCAATGTCATATATCCGGGCGTCAACGTTTGCAGCGAGTTGTTCGCCTATCTCATGGTCGGACAATGGACTTGGAGTCACATAAAGACCCAGCAGTTCTTTTTCCCATCGACGACGATCATTTTCCGGGGCTGCAGGAACGTTTGCCATTCCGAACGTTGGTTCCTCCGTCGTCACGAGCAGGCCCGTTTCGAACATTGTTGCCTGACCAGTAGCGCGATCCGATTGCACGTCTCGACCATGCTTCATAGCGGGTTCAAGGCTTTCCAGCAGCGCCTGTCGTTCACCGAGCTCGTCGAGGGCACCCACCTTGATCAGCGATTCCCAAGCGCTCTTCGGGGTAGATCGGAGATCGACTCGTTCGCAGGCATCTGCTAGTGATGTGAATGACCCACCGGATTCACGGGCGGCAACGATTGCTTCAACGGCGGGCTCTCCAACGTTTTTGACAGCAGCCAAACCAAAGACGATCGAACGGTCTCGCGGTTCGAAGGTGACACCGCTTTGATTGATGTTTGGGGGTAGTACCTCGACACCCAATAGTTCAGCCTCGGTCTTGGTACGAGCGATCTTTTCAATCTCACCAGCATCAGTCGCTAGCAGGGCGCTCAAGAATTCAACTGGATAATGGGCTTTTAGCCAGGCTGTCCAATATGCGATCACGGCATAGGACACTGCGTGTGCTTTGTTAAAGCCATACCCCGCGAATGGTT
This sequence comes from uncultured Chloroflexota bacterium, assembly GCA_964422795.1. Taxonomy (GTDB): domain Bacteria; phylum Chloroflexota; class UBA11872; order UBA11872; family UBA11872; genus UBA11872. The sequence continues at coordinate 74,214 of CAYRCL010000018.1, read as the reverse complement.
CGATAAGCGTGAAAACCTGCTCTGCCACGTCTGTTGGGATACCACGTTCCGTCGATCGGGTTACGAACTGCTCGTGTTCTTTCTGTACGGCGTGCCGAATCTTCTTGCCGATGGCCTTGCGGAAATTGTCGGCTTCGTCCCACGAGTAACCAGGGAGCTCGCGGGCAATCATTAGAACTTGGTCGGCGTAGACCAACACTCCATAGGTCTCGTGCAAGATGGGCTCAAGCGATTCGTGGAGATACGCGGGATCGGATCGACCGTGCTTGCGGTCGATATACGTCTCGATGTTCGCCATCGGTCCGGGACGGTAAAGCGCGATGATGGCGGCGAGTTCGCCGATGTTGGCGGGTGCTAAATCCCGTAGTGTTCGGGTCATTCCGGTGCTCTCGAGCTGAAATACGCCGACTGTTCGTCCCTTACGCAGGAGAGCGAACGCGTCGTCGTCGTCAAGTGCAATGTCCTCCGGCATGAGTTTGTGGCCGCTTTTTTGCTCAACCATCCGCAACGTGTGCTGGATTGTTCGGAGGTTGGATAGGCCGAGAACGTCTAGCTTGAGCAGTCCAATCTTTTCTATTGTTTGAAAGGTGAATTGGGCTACCGGTTGTCCGTCGGCTGATCGTGTAAGGGGTATGTGTTCTTGTAACGGACCCTTTGAAACGACTAAACCGGCTGCATGGGTTGAGGCGTGCCGCGCGATGCCTTCAATACGTTGCGCTGAATCGAGCAAACGCCGTGCTCGGGCATCGTCTTGATACAGATCCTTCAGCTCGGATACTGATTCCAGAGATCGGTTAATGTCGAATGGGGTGATGGGGTTGACAGGAATGAGCTTGGCGATGCGATCGACCTCTCCATAGTCCATACCTAATACGCGACCTGAGTCTCGGACGGCGGCTCGGGCTGCAAGCGTTCCGAACGTCACGATTTGTGCCACGTGGTCAGATCCGAAGCGTTGTGTAATGTACTCAATGACCTCGTCGCGTCTGTCGCTGGGAAAGTCCATATCGACATCGGGCATCGAGCCCTTCCGGCCAACGCTCAAGAAGCGTTCGAAGATGATGTTGTGTTTGATCGGGTCTATCTCGGACATTCCAGTGGCGTAGGCGACCAAGCTGCCATTAACCGAGCCCCGGGGCGCGGTTAGCATCCCCTGCGCTCTTGCGAATTCCATGATCTCGCCGACGAGGAGTAGGTAGGCGCTGAAATCTGTCTGGTCAATAATATTCAGCTCGTAATTTAGTCGATCGTGGTATGTAGGTGCCGCGTCTGGACGGCGTCGTGACAAGCCATCCTTCGCTTTTTGCGTAAGATACTCGGTAGCTGTCATTCCCTTGGGCAAGTCGACTTCGGGCATTGCAATTCGTCCGAATGGAAGCTCGATATCACAACGTTGGGCGATCGCCACGCTGTTAGCCAAGGCGTCTGGCTGGTCTCCGAAGGCTTGAGTCATTTCCTCGGGCGATTTCAGATGCCAATCGCCCTCCATCCGCATCCGGTCCGTATCTTCAACTCTGCTGCCTGTCTGGATACAGAGCAGGATGTCATGTGCATCCTTGTCAGCGGGTGTCAGGTAATGAACGTCGTTAGATGCGACGACCGGTAGTCCGAGGCTGCTAGCGAGTCCGATTAGATTATGAACGAGGGGTTCTTGCTCAGGAAGCCCAGGCCGCTGCAGTTCGATGTAGTAATTTTCGGGCCCGAATACATCGGCATGCCAGCGTGCGATAGCTTCCGCCTGTATGTGGTCGTCTTGGGCAAGGGCTCTGGAAAGTTCGCTTGATGGACATCCTGACAGGCAGATTAATCCCGAAGCGTGTGTGCGGAGAAGGTCGCGATCTACACGAGGTTTGTAATAGAAGCCGTCTAGACTTGCACGCGAAACTAAGCGGACGAGATTCTGGTAGCCCTCAAGGTTTCGAGCAAGAAGGGTTAGATGATATGCGCGTCTGTCGAGTGTAGGATCGCGGTCCGTATGCGCTCGTGGAGCAACGTAAACCTCGCATCCAATGATCGGACGTATTCCACGATCGCGTGCAGCGAGATAGAAATCCGCAGCCGCGTACATGGCGCCATGATCGGTGAGGGCCACTGCATCCATACCAAGCTTTGCTGTTTGATCTAGCAAGTCGTTGATACGGCAGAATCCGTCGAGGAGACTGAATTCGCTGTGAACGTGGAGGTGTGTGAAGCCTGTCAGGACGTAGATTCCTCCCGGTGTTGCTGGAGATTCTAGATACCGAATGAATCCAGTACAAATCGCACACGTCGAGCCGTTTCCTCCTCCTATACTGCTTGTACGTGCACATGATTGTGCGTTTCCGATGAGGTCAAGATGCCGCCTGAGATTTGGATCATCTTTATGGTTCTGGTCGTTATAGGTGTTCTGGTAGTTCCGCGTATTCTCCCGCCGACCGGACCGGTCTGTACCCGGTGTGATGGGTCAGGCGGTGTAAATGAGCGCTGGCCCGATCCGTCGAAACCTGATGGTTGGCACGATCTCAACGGAACATGTCCGAAATGTGATGGAAAGGGGCGCATGCGCCGCTGACGCGTTGAATCTGGTGCCACATTGGTGGTCTGGTGGTGCGGATCTACTGTTTGGTGGCAATTCCTGTGTTTAACACGAAATTTTTAGTTGAACGCAGCTTTTCGCCTTTTTTCTGGTTGTTGGCAGCTACATTTTGCTTCGCTCTTGGCATGGCTTTGTTCCTGACCATTTCAACGAACTTTATGGTGGAGGAACTGGGTATTCGACCTGAGCAGCTAGGGTTGCTCGAGTCCATACGAGAGGTTCCAGGGCTTCTTGCGGTTGTGTCCGGCGCAATGGTAATGATGGTTGCTGAACCTTTGGTTGGTCTGGTCGCATTGTTTCTTCTTGGCTTCGGATATCTCAATTACTTTCATGTTCAATCTATAGAGACCTTGATCGTGTTTTCAGTGATTGGCAGCGTTGGGTTTCATCTCTGGTGGCCCGTATCGAACACGATTGCTCTGCGGTTGAGCGCGACGGATATTCAGGGGCGAAGACTTGGGCAGATTCGTTCTGTAGCGGCCGTGGCACAGCTTGTCGGCATCGGCATAGTTGCCCTCGCTGTAGCCGGAATCGGAATACGACCGTTGTTCATTGTGTCGGGTTCCATCGTTGTATTGGGTGGACTTATGGTGTTCCGTATCCGGGGCTTGAATCGGGTTCAAAATACATCGCGTCTAGTACTCCGTCGTCGATATTGGTTGTACTACGCCTTGACATTTCTCGATGGTGGCCGTCGTCACATTTTTATGACTTTTGCAATTTTCTTGCTCGTTCGGGACCACGCAGTTGACGTTCAAACTATTGCCGTGCTGGGATTGGTTAATGGAGTCGTGACTGTGGGCGGGGCTTACGTTTTTGGGCGGCTTATCGATGGGATTGGTGAGCGTCCGGTTCTGATGGTTTCATTTGGAGCATTGGCGCTTATTTTTACTGGATACGCAACGATATCGTCACTGACTGTGCTCTTTGCGCTTTATGTTCTAGACAATCTGTTTTTCAGCGCAGAAATCGGAGTTACAACATACTTGCGTAAGATTCTGATAGATCCGTCGGATCTTCGACCGAGTTTGGTCGTGGGTTTGACGATGAACCATGTGGCCGCGGTGGTGGTACCTGTAACCGGGGGTATCTTGTGGAAGGCTTTCGGTCATCAAGTTCCGTTTCTTGGCGGTGCAATTCTAGCCGTGTTGGCAATGGCGCTCAGTGTGCTTGTTTCGTCTGCTCCGGATAAACGGCCGATTCCTGACGCGGTCTTGAAAACTCGCTAGGTCATGCCATCGGTACCTGCTATTGCAAATCGAGATTCTAGGTGACTGTCTTTAGTTATTGGGATGAGTCGGCATCAATTCGGTAAGTGACGTTGAGCCCAAGAAACAATTTCTGGAGTCAGGAGAAATTCGACATCTGCGTTTGACTGGGCGGTCTCGAGCCACTCGTTGAACGTTGCCTGCTTCAGATGGCGAACACTTGAGGCGTCTAGCTCGCGAGAATCGGATTTTTCGTGTACGAGAATCACGTGCCATCCGTTTTTGGTGACTACCGGATGTGTGGTGTATCCCCCGCGGCTTAGTGCAAAGGCCACCGTCTCCCAACTGTCTGGCATAAGGCCGCGTGGTATCCAGCCCAAGCTGCCACCGACTGTGGCACTTGTGTCAATGGAGACCTCTGCGGCAATGAGAGTGAACGCTTCGCCATCGTTAAGACGCGCGATCACGGTTTCGGCTTCTTCGCGGTTTCTAGTGACGATGTGAGACACCAGGATGTGTTCAGGTGTGGGATCCAGGGCTGCTGAAAGTTGGTCGGAAATCCCGTCCGCGAGCACTCGTGTCGTGAGAAGCGATCGGATTGTATCGACATCGATTCCTAATTCGGTCCGTATCTCGTCGAGCGCTGACGCAAACTCGAAACCATCACCGATGTCACGTGTTCCCCGAATGAACGCTTCAAGTGCTTTGTCGATCGCGGCTGTGGTGCTAACGACACCAAGATTAGGTCCGGCCACACGCAAAAGTTCCTCGTTCGTGAGGTCGGTAACTGCGGAAATGACGAGTGAGGAAGCCTGCTCTTGTAGGCCATCGGAGTTTCCGGTACTCGGTGCGGCGTCTCTATGGTGATCGAGTTCATAGGTTCTAAGTGCAAGGTAGTTTTTATAGCGTCGTGCCTCGATAGCGGTGCCGTTAACCATGGCGACGGGTGTGTTTGGAAGAACCACGAACTCTCGAAATACGGCGATTCCAACTAACACGCCTACAAAGAGAACGATGGTGATTGCAGCAGCGATTATTGTCTTAGCAGCGGCTGCGGTCCGGTGGGAAGGAGAGAGTTCGCTCCAGTCACGGATTGCGTTCGGTACGTTACGCCATGAAATGTGTGCCATACGCCGTTTGCGCTGGGCGTGGCGTATATCGCGTTGCTCACGCCGGCGTTGGGCATGAGTGCGCGGAGTTTTCCGCGCGGGCATGGATCCTTCCTAGCCGCGTAGCCGACGCCGCACGATATAGGGAAGTAGCCCAAGAAACCTAGCGCGCTTGATAGCAATTGCTAGTTTGCGTTGGTTCTTGGCAGTGATCCCTGTCTTTCGACGCGGCTCAATTCGTCCAGTGTCTGCAATGAATCGTCGTAGCAGGGTGGCGTTCTTGTAATCAATAGGCTCGCCTGTCTGCTTGAAATAATCTCCCCGTCTCCGGAATCCACGACCGCCGCGTCCCCGTCCTCGTCCGCCACCGCGTCCACCACCACCGCGTCCACCACCACCGAAGCCTCCCCGGTTCCCGGACTCTCGACGACTAGCAGGAGCGCTGCGTTCCGCGTTTTCCGACGGGACGCTTGTGTCTTCTTGGTCTGTTGAGTCTGTCATGATGTTTGTTCCGTTCTGGATGTCGTTAGAACGGCAGGTCGTCCGCCGTAATCTCGTCGTCGTTAACTGGGCGTTCGTCGTTCTCTGGTTGTATCTGTTCACTACCTTCGTTGTCTCTGCCACCTAGCATGAGTAAATCACGTGCGATTAACTCAGTTGTGGTTCGGTCATTCCCTTCACGGTCCTGCCATTCTCGTGTTTCAAGACGTCCCTCGACGTATACACGTGATCCTTGGCGGAGGTACTCATTCGTAATCTCAGCCAGTCGACGCCACGCAACGATTCGAAACCACTCCGTGCGCTCACGCTGTTCACCATCTCGGCCTTGCCAGCTGTCATTCACAGCAACACTGAAATTGGTCACGGGCGTTCCGTCTTGCGTGAACCGCATTTCTGGGTCACGACCAAGGTTTCCAATAATTTGGACCTTGTTGAGACCGCGCGATCGCCCACGTCGCCCACTCTGTTCACTCACCGTTCGGTCTCAGAAAGCTTCTTGGTCTCATAAGCAGCTACTTCAGGGTCCTCAGCGACGATCATGAACCGAGTCACGTTCTCGAGGATCTGGAGCGAGCGTTCAAGACCGTCGATCGCTTGAGGGTCTATCGAGAATCTGAAGAGGGTATAGTGCCCTTCCCGTTGCTTCTGGATCGGGTATGCGAACTTCCGACGTCCCCACGAATTCACACTATCGATATTTGCGCCATGAGAGCTAAGTCGCTCTGCAACAGTGTCGATATGGGACGCTTCTAACTCGGGGACTTGATCGACCCCATAGATCACGACAAGTTCGTAGTTTTGCACGGGCGGATGTTCTCGGTGGTTTGTGGCCATGCCAAGTGTCGTAACCGACTGGCAGTGGCAGTTTGCGAGAATCGAACTTTAGCATAGTCACTACTTGGCTGACGTGCGTGTTACTGGTTGTTGTATGAAGAAGATTGTTGGGGCTGCTTTTGCCTTCGTTGTATGGCTGTTGTTTAGGGGGCGACCGGAACCCTTAGAGATCACCGCGAATCTAGGCGCCGGGCAACGCACAATGGTTGCCGATGGTCGGATCTTCAGCCGGTCGGTCGGTGATGGGCCGGATCTCTTGTTGCTCCCCGGGTTTGTGGGTAATTCACAGACGTGGGAATTTATTACACCGGACTTAGCCTCAAACCATCGTGTCCACTTGGTGGATCTTCTAGGGCATGGATTGTCTGACAAGCCTGCTTCAGTTCGGTACGACGGAAGTGTGCAGGCTGTTCGTATGGTCGAGTGGCTGAGTGTTCATGGAATTTGTGATGCAGTGGTCATAGCAAATTCGGCTGGATGTCAGGCTGCCGTTCAGCTCGCTGCTGACCATAGGCAGTATGTACGCGGTTTGGTACTGATAAATCCATTCTTAATAGCTGGACCTGGTGTTCGATTTTTGCTGGCTCTCATTCGACGGTTTCCAATGGTTGCTGGTTTTGCAGTACGACGTATCTATGCTCAACGCTGGTTTGTATGGATGGGGCAGATGCTGGGGCGTCGTGATCCTTGGCGGGTGACATCGGCGGATGTTGATCGTCAGTACCTCCCATATGGCACCCCGGGGTTTTTTGACGCCTTGCCGGCTATGCTGAAGGGCATCGATCCGTCGATGTATTCCTCAGTGGTGGCACGGGTGAAGTGTCCGGTTCTTCTGGTATGGGGAGTCGGCGATCGAACTGCACCGGTGGAAGCAGCCGTCAAGTTGGCTCGCGAATTCCCCCACGGAGAGATCCGTCTTCTTGAGAATGCTGGACACATGCCTCAGGAAGAAGTCCCTGATGATTTGGTCGAGCAAATCCGACCGTTCCTTAAGTCGACTGAAGGTTAGTGGGGTTTGGATTGTTTATTGATCCGGTTTTGGTGCTTGTCGCATCCAACTCGACAGGCTTTTCAAGCCAATCACGAAGCTCTGCCAGACTTAGGGCAAGGTCTTCTTGTTTACTCCGTGCATTGCGAAGGTGTGTGCCGAGGATGTCGACATCTCCTGTAGCAACACGGGCTTGCCGTGCAAGGGTGGCCAGGCGCTCCTGAATCTGGCGTGCGCTATGTTCAACCGACAGACCGCGTAGCGCTAGCGCAACAGTTTGAATGTATAGGAGTAGGGTGTTCGGTGAGCTTGGAATAACTCGTTGCTCGTGCGCATAGCGCCAAAGTTGCATGTCGGAGTTTTCGTGACGATCGGTCCGTAGGATTTCGTGGAAGATGTTCTCTCCAGGGATGTACATGAGCGCGTAATCGACCGTGTGTTCAGCGGGTCGGATATATTCGGCAACGGCGTCAATGTGCCGGCGGATATCAGTGGCGAATTTTCGCCTGGCGGACGTTCGCATATCGTCGCTTTCTGCTTTTGTGATTCCTTCGAATGCTGTGAGGGGAAATTTTGAATCGATGGGGATGAGCCTGTCGTTTACTCGTATTGTGGCGTCGACCCGACTCCCATCATGAAAAGTGTGCTGGAAATTGATTGCGTTGGCCGGCAGCGCATCGCGCAAGAGATCTTCAAGGACTGCTTCGCCAAATCCGCCACGTGGGCCTGGTGATATCAGTGCTTCGCGAAGGTCGGATAGACGGTTGACTTCAAGTGAGAGTTGTTTGGAGGATGCTGAGAGTTCACCGACTTGATGGTTCAGCTGACCAAGGGTGATTTGTTGGGATGAGTCTGAACGGTCGAGAATTGTTCCAATTGTGCCAAGGGTATCGGCTAGACGTTGGTCAGAATTGGCCACGTAGGATTGGAGTGAACGCAGCCGTACGATTAGGAACCATGTGGTAGCGGCAAACACGGCGAGTGCGGATAGTGCTCCGGCAAAGAGGACTATCGAGGTTTCCATGCCTAGATCGTACCCTGCAGTCCATTAAGTGAGTGGTAATCGCTGATGTCTGGTCTAGGTGAGCTTGCCGCGAGTGTTCATGCGTGTCGACGTTGCCCCCGTCTTTTGGATTGGTGTCAATGCGTTGCACAAGTTCGGCGGGCTGCGTTTCGCGACGAAACATATTGGGGGCGACCGGTCGCTGGTTTTGGTCACCAATTAGCTCGGCTTATGCTGGTTGGCCTGGCACCTGCTGCACATGGCGCAAATCGAACCGGGCGTGTGTTTACAGGTGATCGATCGGGTGATTTCTTGTTTGAGGCGTTGTACCGGGCGGGTTTAGCGAACCAGTCGGTGAGTCGCAGCCGGGATGATGGTTTACGGTTGAACTTCACCTACGTGACTGCGATCGTGCGTTGTGCGCCGCCAGCAAACCGCCCCACCGCCACTGAGCGGTCTGCCTGCCGTCCGTGGTTAGAGGCCGAACTCGATCTTTTGACAGATCTCCGAGTGGTTGTCGCGTTGGGCGGTGAAGCATGGCGCCAGATGGTGCATGTATATCGGGATCGAGGAGACTATTGCGGTCGGCGAATCCCTGTCTTTGGTCACGGGGAGGAAATATCAGCTGGATCTCACACGATGATTGGGTCCTATCATCCGAGTCAGCAGAACACATTCACCGGACGCCTGACGCCTGACATGTTGGATTCTGTTCTCATACGGGCGTCCGAGATTGCGTGTATCAAACCGAGGGAATGAGACTTAGGCAATTACTGGATTTGTTCCATGTCGGAAGGAATGAGGGTAGGCGTGACACCGCGATGCCTGAGTTGTTGTGGTGCCGACTTGCATCACGCGCTGAAGTTTGATGATAGTGAGTTGTTGAAAACTAATCGTGACTACAGTATTTGCGCGAATACGAGTGTTGCGGTGTTGAAGCACGATGCACCTGAAATGGTTTGTATGGGATTTCCGACTGTTGTACGGATCCACCCAGCTTGTATTCGATCTGTCAGGCTACGCGGCCAATTATTGGAGGAGAGCGGATGACGTCTTCGGTATCGCTCCCGACTCCGGAATTCCCGGATGGGTTGGACTGGGCAAACACTCGGCGTCCGTTAAAAATGTCAGATCTTCGAGGTCGCCTCGTAATCTTGGACTTTTGGACTTTCTGCTGAATCAACTGTCTTCAATTATTTCCGCAGTTGCGGAAACTGGAACGAAGGCATGGAGCATCGCTTGTTGTGATCGGTGTGCATACACCGAAGTTTCCTGCTGAGCGTTCCACGGTCAGTGTTCGCTATGCAGCGCATCGACATCGACTTGAGCACCCGGTTGTTAACGATCCTGAATTTGAAATTTGGCAGACCTACGGGGTACGTGCATGGCCGACGCTTGTCTTTATTGATCCCGAGGGTAACGTGGTTGGGTTACACGCGGGCGAGGCGCCATTCGAGGCGCTTGACAAAGTCTGTACTGAGATCTTGTCGGAGCATCGGGTCGCAGGGACTGTTCGGGAAACGCCACTTGAAATTCTCGATCATTCGGACGTGGGTGGTCAGGATTTGGCGTTCCCCGGGAAAGTGCATGCCACTAACGATCACTTGTATATAGCTGATTCCGGGCATCATCGGATTGTCGAGGTTGACCATTCTGGATTTGAGCCGCGAGTGTTTGGCTCGCTGGAGCCTGGTCATCGTGATGGCACGTGCAGTCAAGCAAAGTTTGCTTATCCCCAGGGCTTGGTTGCAGATGGGACTGCGCTCTACGTTGCTGATACGGAAAACCACCGAATTCGTCGGGTAAATCGAGTGGATGGCACCGTCGAGACGATTGCCGGGACAGGATCCCGTGGCTATCCCGCGCCCGGCGTCCATCGTGCGCTCGAGGCTGAACTCGCCTCGCCATGGGATCTTGCTTTGTTTAATCAGCGCCTCTTCATCGCTATGGCTGGTACGCATCAGATATGGGTTCTAGATCTGGTGTCTGGTGCGATCAGGCCATACGCGGGATCCGGAGTAGAGGGTATTCGGGACGGCCTACTTGATGAAGCTCATCTGGCGCAACCCAGTGGCTTGGTCGTTGCTGATGATCGATTGCTGGTGGTCGATAGTGAGACGAGTTCAATACGGTCTCTTCCGCTCAACGGACAGGGTGAGGTCACTACCGTCGTGGGTACTGGCCTTTTTGACTTCGGTGATGTGGATGGGCGTGGTGATGTTGTGCGGTTACAACATCCGCTTGGCATTGCTGTAGGGGAAGGCCGAGTCTTTCTTGTGGACACCTTCAACAACAAGGTCAAAGTAATTGAGACATCCGAACGTCGTGTGTGGACGTTCGCAGGGGATGTTGTTGCGGGTCATATTGATGGCGCTAAGGAGGATGCGAGATTTCATGAACCTGGTGGTGTCGGAGTTGCCCACGGTGTGTTGTTCATAGCCGATACCAACAACCACGCGATTCGTCGCGTACAACTTGAAACTGGCCGGGTGACCACGTTGGAGATTTGCGATATCGGAGAATAGTCGCTTGTTAGGAAGCCTGTCTCGCCACGGGCTCGCGAGAGACCTATCCTTGTGTGGACCGACGGGTGGATAGGAGGCGAACGTACGCCATGTTCGAGACTATTGGACGGACTTGGGAGCTCATCAAGTTGAGCTGGGGAGTGTTGCAGGGAGACCGCAAGTTAGTGGCTTTTCCCTTGTTGTCTGGCGTTGCCTTTGTCATTCTCGCTGTACTGTTGACGGGTCTCGGAACAGGTATTGGGACGCTGGACCGACTGTCAACGGGCACTGAGATCTCAGGAGCGGATTTCGGGCTACTCGCGATCACATATTTTCTGCTTGCATTTGTTGTTATCTACTTCAACGCAGCGCTCGCGGGTGCAGCGATGATCCGACTAGCTGGCGGGAATCCGACGATGGCGGATGGTTTCCGGATGGCAAATCAGCGTCTTCCGCAGATTGCGGGCTGGGCGGTAATAGCGGCCACTGTCGGGCTGGTATTGCAGATTCTCCGTAGCCAATCGCGTGACAACATAATTGGCCAGATCGCGTTGTCGATTGTCGGTGGTGTGTGGGCGTATCTCACGTTTTTTGTGGTGCCGGTGCTTGTGGCTGAGAGCATCGGTCCGATTGCGGCGATCCGACGATCCAGCTCATTGTTCAAGAGAACGTGGGGTGATCAAGTTGTCGCGAACTTCGGGTTCTCAATTGTCGGATTTGTAGCCGTGCTTCTCGCGGCGATTCCAGCGTGGGTGATTGGACAGGTGTCGCCAGTTGCTGGTGTTGCGATTGGTGTGGTTACGGTCGGGCTCGCGGTCGCTACTGTGTCAACCCTTGAGACGATCTTCAAAGCTGCTCTTTACGGGTATGTCGCGGACGGTCGGGTGGCGGAAGGTTTCACGCAGGAAGCACTCGAGAGCGCCTACGGACCGAAACGTGCGGCCTCCTCCGGGTTCTAGGACGACGAACGGTGCCCAGTATGCATGTGGGACGTCGGGTGGCTGTATACGGTGCTAGCAGTGGTATGGGTCGGGCCAGTGCGATCAGTCTGGCCCGTTCTGGTGCTGATGTCGCGCTTCTCGCGCGCAATACAACAGCGTTGCGCGCAGTCGCTTGCGAGATCGAGGGGCTCGGCCGCACCGGATGTGTAATACCTGTTGATCTTCAGGATCCACTCGCAGCGCGACGCTCAGTCAAGAAGGTTTGTGACGCGTTAGGAGGCATTGATGCGCTCATTTATGCAGCCGGATGGAATATCCCAAATCGAGCCCTAGAGCGTCTCAGTCCAGAGGATTGGGAGGTCATGCAGCGAACCAACTTGTGGGGGCTATATGACGTCACACAGGCAGCCCTTCCGTCGCTCCGTGAGTCGTCGGGATGCTTGGTTGTGATCTCGTCGGCATCTGTGCAGCTTCCAGATGTTTCAGGCGTGGCTTATCAGACTACAAAGCATGCTGAGGTGGGATTTGTGCACGGTCTCATGCGCGAGGAAGCCACGAATGGAATTCGTGCAACGGTGCTGTTCCCGGGATTGACGGATACGCCGATGATTGACAGGCGACCTGTTCCGACGCCTGCGAATGTAGTTGCGCAGGCGTTGCAGCCTGAAGACGTAGCCGAGGCCGTTGTTTTTGTGACTTCATTGCCCCCACGTGCCTATGTACCTGAACTTATGATTCTGCCGGCGGCGATCCAGCAGCGGTAGAGACCTCCGCGCGCGGTGAGCATTGCCAACGATTTCTGTGCTTGCGTAGCAACCGTTACCATGCTCCGGACGTTCCGATAGCGGTCCTTAAGTATTAGTGAGTGTGTGGAGGTTGGTCTCGTTCGACGGTTGGTCCGATTCATCCGGCGTATGTCATGAATAGTGCACTCGCTTCTCGTCGATTGTTTCTAGCCCAGCTTGGCGTGGGCGTCGGAGCTGTGATGGCTAGTGGCATGCGGTCTCGTCGCGTGCATGCTTCTGTACCCAGTGTGCAAAGGCCCGCTATCTATGTTCCAGAGACAGGCCATCACGTTGGTGGATCGATTCTTGCCTGGTGGCTGCAGTATGGGCGTAGTTCCGGTATTGGTTGGCCAATCACGGAGCAAGTTCGTGTAGGGCGACGCAGTGTGCAGTATTTTGAGCGTGGTGCATTGGCGCTCTCGCCCGCCGCGCGTGATCCCCTGGGTGTTGTTCTGCTCGATCTAGGTCGTCCGTATGTATTCGGTAGTCACGACCAAAACAGGGATTCGAAGACGGCGCATTTTTTCAGCAAAACCGGCTATGGAGTACATCCTGAGATATGGCCATATCATCGTGAAGGAGGCGGCGTCCATCGCTTTGGGTATCCGCTCGGGCCGGCAACGTCAGGGTCAGGTGTGTTGTGGCAAGTGTTCGAACGAGCCGTGCTGACGGCGAATACTGCAGGGGTGACCGAGCTTCCGCTCGGGGTAATGGAAGTTGAACGACTGCGGTTGCCAGCAGACCGTGTTGCCCAGGCCCCACATGCTCCTATTGTCGATTTGGCTGCGCTTGATCGAGGCTTTGGACCTGAGGCTCATCGGCATGCGCAGGTCGACTTGACGCGCCAGGTTGTGACCTTCTTTGATGCAGGTCAACCAGTTCGAACAGCCGCTGTCTCCACCGGGCGCTATCCTGATTTCACACCGGCGGGTCGCTTTCGTATCTTTAGCCGAATTGCCCGTTCTCGCTTGGTTTCGGATGGCAGTACAGCTGCTGTATATAACCTGGGCGACGTCCAGCACATCCAGTACTTCACCGAGGATTGGATTGGGTTTCACTATGCCTACTGGCACAACGATTTTGGTTACGCGCGCTCGTCGGGCTGCGTGAATCTTCGACTAGAAGATTCCAAATGGGCTTGGAGATTTTTTGCCCGGGGGACCCCCGTCATCGTTCATTACTAGGGTGTTCCCAGAGTGGCAAATGGTCGTAGTCCCGTATTGGTCATTCATGTCAAACTAGAGTAGAGCAACTTTTATTTCGCGGGCTCAGCGTTCCTACTCCGCGTGTGCCGATTCCGCAGCCCATGCGTCGAGTGGATGCTCGCGCCGGGTCATCGGAAAGTCGACACGCGCTCGCTGCCGGTGCGATTCCCACGCGCCATGCATCATCTCAAGGGCTGCCCGACCTTCGCGACCGTTCGATATCGGTTCACGGTCATCCCGAATCGCTTCCCACAAGTCACGGAACATCAAACCTTGTAGCCGATCTCGAATTTCGGCTCGTGTTAGCGGCCGTCCATGGGGTGTGTCTTCTTCGGGCATCAACACAGGCTGCCATTGGTGGTTGTATACGGGTGACATTTGTGACCCGTAATGGCGAAACAAGTGAGTGGCAAGGCTGCTTCGTAGCGCATAGCGTCCCTTGGTGCCGATAATGTCGAGTCCATAGGACCAGTCGTCATTGTCGGCGTTCATCCAGAAATTGATCGTGGTGTTGATGGCGCCGGCGCCGTAGGTTGCAAAAACTCGTTCACCGATGACGGGCCCGCTATCGCGGTGCGCGCCGGTGATTTCGGTGCTTGGGATGATGTCGAGTGGGCCTGCTTCTCGGTTGCCAACAGTGACGTGTGCGTGCACCCACTGGACCTCGGGTGCAAAGACACGCGTCCAGTCGGCGCTGTGTGTGCCCATCTCCATCATCTCGGTCGCAGCTGGACGTTCGCGTCCACCTTTGTTGTAGGCGTGAATTGCGAAGACGTCGCCGATATCACCGGACTCAATCAGGCGACGGACCATGCTGTTGTAGCTGCTTGCTCGCTTGATATGGTTAATTGCGAGCTTAACCCCGTTGCGGTCGCATGCCTCAACCATCGCATCGCATTCAGCGAGCGAGAGCGCCATTGGTTTCTCGCAAAACACGTGGATACCGTGCTCAGCTGCTGCGATGGTGGCTGGTCCGTGAAACGATCCGTGTGTTGTTACAAAAACGATATCTGGGTTGGCCTTCTCGTACAGCTCATCCCATGACGGGTAGACCGCATCGGTTCCAAATGCTTTCGTGAAACGTTCGCGTGCCTCAGCACTGATATCGCATCCGCCGACCACTCGAGCATCCAGTTCTTGTATGGCTGCCCTCGCGTGGTTGTGGCCCATGCTGCCGCACCCAACGACGCCGACTGTTGTATTTGCCATGCTTGTGGTCCTTTGCCAAAAACTTGACCGTCCATCGAGTGTACTTTGCGCCCTTGTGCTGATGCGGTGGCGTTTATGGGTTCCGGCCTATCATTGTGTCTGTGATCAGTGTTGCGATTCTGGATCAAGTAGCACTATGCCGATAATCTCCAACGTGGATCGAACCAGTTCCAGATCGGCTCTCGTGATTTTTGTTTGTGGACACAATGCTGGTCGAAGTCAAATAGCAGCTGGGTTTCTACAGGCAGTCGCTGGTGATTAGATGCGTGTGATCTCTGGCGGAACCGAACCTGCGTGCCAAGTAACCCCTTTGGTCGTAGCGGCTATGCGCGAGCTTGGAATTGCCATCAGTAAGGTGACGGCGGCCCGGTTGTCTAGCGAAGATCTCGTATCGACTGACTATTGCGTGACGATGGGCTGTGGTGATGCGGGTCCTGTCGTCGCGGACGATGAGTATTGGGACTGGGATGTTGACGATCCATCGGGCCTTCCGATTGAGAGGGTGCGACGGATTCGCGACGATGTTGCGCGACGTGTTGACGAATTGCCTCAACCGATGTTGGACGGACCGGATCGGTGAACCGCAAGCAGCTTCTGTTGGGTTCGGGCTCGGTTCTACTCGCCGCGGCACTCGTTGTGATCGTAATCGATGCCGAAGAACCCGTTTCTGGTTCCATACTTGAAAACCCTACGCCGACATCAGAAGAGCAGACTGCGCAGTTGTTCCATGTCTTCGTAACGCAGGTGATTGAGCAAAACCTACGGCCCGAGGTCGTAGGTTTTACGGGGACCCGGGTTCTCGAGGGAACTCGTGGGACAGCGACGATCCGGAGAGCTGAGGTGGATGGCAAGCTCACCTTGCGCATGGTGTTTGACGCTTACTCGATCCGGATGACCTCTACTCGAGCTGACGAGTACGAGATCCGCGTTCATGGTTTGGTTGAGTACACGCGTAGTACGTCAAGGGATGGGCCGGTACGTGTTTGGGGCGACAAAGTGCATCTTGGTCGTCTTGATAGCAATCGGCTAAATCCATTTATCGATGTGGCTGGCACATTCACCTTCGACTTAACCGGTTCGGGCCCCGACACCTTGATGGGAACCGTCGACCGGGCGACCGGTGAACGTCTGACCCTGAGTGCATGGCCTGTGCCTCGGGAGGGCGAAGCCATAAGGTACTAAGATCTCAGGTTTGAAATACACGCAACAAATGCCTGGGTATTTCACGTGGCTCGAGGAGTCGGGCTTAGGTCTCGTCTTCCAGCAGGTCACCAGCTCTAAGAACGCCCCAGAATGCGTAGTCAGCCTGGTGAACGATCATATTCGTCAAGCTGCGTTGCACGAGTTCGCCTTCACCCGAATGTCCACCTGCGACATGCACGATTTCTTCTGGTAGTCCCACAGTCAGACAGATGTGCACCCCGTATCCAGGATGCCGGACTGAAGGTAATCCAGTACGGATTCGGTTATTGGACCACCGGGTCTGATTCTCGGGGTCAAATTCCCACGGTTTTCCAACGTCATGGCATAGTGCGGCTGCAATCACGAGATCACGATCTATGGGAAGTTGTTGGAATTGTTGACCCAGTTCATCAGCAATTGCGATGGCGAGGCGCGTTACACCGCGGATGTGATCTGTCTGCGTTCCGGTCTTGATCGGTGGTGTGTCGGGGTTGCCGGAAGCGGGAATGTCTGCAATTGATTCGAAGGAACTTTGTGATAGCGCTAGGGCCCAGGCTTCAACTACTTTCGTCGCGAGTGTGGTGTCGCTAATTTCATCAATCTCGGGTAACTCCGTGCGCACATGTAGTCGTTGGATGTCGTCGACCGTCATGTGCCAACCGCCGCAGGCTCACGCTGTATCTCGATCACTGTCGAACCAGCTTGGTGATCTTGCCGCCAATCTGAGGTAGCCATTCGACGAGATAGATGTTGCCATCGCCATCGACATGTAGATCATGTGGTGATGAGTATTGCCCGCTGACCCATGCCGACTTGGGAAGATTCGGCCAGTCTTCATGGTCCCAACACCCTGGCCAGTCACCTAGGTGGACGATGAGGTTGTCACTCGAATCGAAGACTGTCAGTCGGGAGTGTAGGTCAGGCACATACGTCTCCCCATCGTGATATTCGGCAGTACAGGGCAATCGGAGATCGTGGTCCAGAAACCCAATATGCTCACCGGTAAGCGAGAAATATTGGAGGCGTGAGTTTTTCCGGTCGGCTACGGTCAGGCGGGGTTCGGTATGCCGTGGATCGATCGTGATTCCATGGGGGTTGTTGATCTTCCCTGGTTCGGACCCTAGTCCACCAAAAGACCGAACATAGGTTCGATCCGATCGATACTGGTGAACCCATGGCTCTCCATAACCATCGGTAATGTAGATGTCACCGTTCGGTGCAATCGTGGTTTCTGTTGGCACGAACGGGTGATCATCATTGTAGATCTCAGGTAGTTCAGGGGCTCCGATCCTAAAGATCTCATCGCCCGCCAGTGTTGTTTTCGCGACAAAGTGGTGACGGGTGGCTGCGAGATAGAGGTACTCTCCATCCCGCTCGCGTGCGAGATGCATCCCATGGGCGTGCTCCGCATACTTATCGCCCCATGCCTCGACAAAGGTTCCATCAGGGGTGAAAACAAAGACCGACGGACTGTTTGTGTGGTGGATATAAATGCGCCCGTCCGAATCTTCGACTACTCCATGCGTTGTGCCTAAGGTCAACCCAGAAGGCAGATTGCCCCAATCGTCGATGACTTCGTAAACATGTGATCCGGATCCTATGAGCATCTCAGTCCTCGCGAGTGGCAGTGGGGAGGGTGAGTGTAGCCGCATGGCGGAAGTACTTCACCTATCGGGCTTGACTTGATCTGCAGCGGTCCAAGCCCAACCGTGAATCACATCATTTAGGCACGGATACTGAGTAAACGGTTCTGGGCGACGCTAATCGTCTCGAGATGGTGCTCTCGACCAGACGTCGAATGCAAGAGTCTGAATTTTTATCTTGCCGTTTTCTACGATAAAGGTATCCACGCCGGTCGCAGTACGACCATCGGTGTGGGTGGCCCGCCACTCCAAGAGGATCACCGGGTTGTCGATAGTTAAGGAATGCTGGTCGGCGGCAAATCCATTAAGTTGTTCGAACAGCTCTGTGAAAAATGCTCGGCACCCGCTGTGTCCCGAAAACATGCGATCAGGTCGGATCAGTATGGCGTCGTCGGCATAGTCTCGAGTAATTGCGTCCATATCCCCGAGTTGGACGCTATCCCAGTGCTGTTGGAATAGGTTGCGCAGGTTCGTCATGATTGACCAGCCCCCCTATTCGAGTGTTGTGTTTAGGATGTCCCGGGCTTGAGACGTACGAAAATCGGTCAGTTGTTGGCGTAGCTCAGGGTTGCCCAGCGCGAGAATTTCGACTGCTAATAGGGCAGCGTTCGTGGCTCCTGCACTCCCGATTGCCAGCGTGGCGACGGGAATTCCTCGGGGCATCTGGGCGATGGCAAGCAATGAGTCAAGTCCATCGAGTGACCAGGCTTGCATTGGGACGCCGAGGACGGGTAGTAAGGAATGAGCGGCGACTACGCCTGCCAGGTGCGCTGCCCCGCCTGCGGCGGCAATGAGAACACGGAGACCACGTTGTTCGGCGGTCTTTGCCCATTCAGCAGTTTCGTCGGGAGTTCGATGGGCCGAGAGTACACGGGCTTCGTAGGCAACGCCGAAATCAGCGAGGGTGGTGGTGGCTCGTTGCATGACCTCCCAGTCAGACGCGCTACCCATGACAATGCCGACTAACGGGGTTTTGGACGAAGTGTTCATTGTTGGATCATTCTCCTAGGGCGAGTGAGTAGCCTGGTGTGCCGTCAAAAAGGCAGAGGTTCTCTGTCTTGATGAAATCAAGACCTGATTGGGCAATGCGGTTGAGCAGATTAGCGATTTGCGCGTGGGTTACTGGGGACACATCGGCGCCTGTAAATCGGGCTCGCCAGTGGTCCACCATCAGACCCTCAACTACCGCCTCTGGCCAAACCTTTGCTCCCCGGTTACTGATCATTTGCAGCACAAGACCATCGCCATTCGAGGCTTGTAGTCGATTCGCCAACGCTTCTGGCGCCCCGTCACTCCAATCAAAGAACACGTCAACTCCGACGGTTGTTTTGGATGGACGTGGACCAGATCTGGACGATGTGAGTGGAATGGGTTCGGCTCCGCCAGCACCAAACGATGCTGGCTCGAGTGTTTGAGGCTGTTGGCCTAGACGATCGATAACCGCCTGTCCAAATTCGCTTGTTCCGACTTTTTCGTGGCTTCGTTCAGCGTCATAGACATCGTAGGTATGTATTCCGTCTTCGAGAGTACGCATCCAGGCGTTTTGCACCGCAGCTGCGATCGACGGTTGACCAATATGGATTAGCATTAAGACAGCAGCGTTTAGCAGTCCGGATGGATTGGCGAGATTTTGCCCGGCGCGTCGTGGTGCTGACCCGTGAATGGCCTCGAACATGGCTGCGCTCTCGCCGACATTGGCTGCGCCTGCCATACCAACGGATCCAGCGATTTGGGCGGCGACGTCCGACAGTATGTCACCGTAAAGGTTGGGTAGGACTACGACGTCAAAAGCTTCGGGTGTGTCTGCAAGCTTGGCGGCCCCAATGTCCACGATCCAGTACTCTGCCTCGATCTCGGGGTATTCAATAGCAATCTCATCAAACACCTCGTGAAAAAGACCATCGGACAACTTCATGATGTTGTCTTTGGCGAATGCCGTGACCTTTGATCTACTGTTGCGTTGAGCATAGTCAAACGCGAAGCGGATGATACGTTCGCTCCCAGGTCGCGAAATAAGTTTCAACGACTGCATGACATCGGCCGTTTGGCGATGCTCAATACCCGCGTATAAGTCTTCCTCATTCTCTCGGATCACGATTAAGTTCATATCCGGGTGCTTGGACTGGACGAATGGGTGGTATGAGATTGCAGGTCGGACATTGGCATAGAGCCCAAGGGCAACGCGTGTCGTTACGTTCAGACTCTTGAATCCGCCACCCTGTGGCGTGGTGATGGGCGCCTTAAGGAAAACGCGCGTGCGGCGAATTGATTCCCAGGCGGATTCATCAATACCTGATGGGGTGCCCCGAAGATAGACTTGTTCGCCAATCTCGATGGTTTCGATATCAAGATCTGCACCGGCTGCGCTCAGGATATCTAGGACTGCCGCCATGATTTCAGGTCCAATGCCATCACCGTGCGCGACTGTAATTGGTGTTGTGGACGGCATCGGTGGTTCCTGTCGAAGCGGTTATGTAGGTAGTGCGAGTGCTAGTGTACGGTCCCGCAGCGTTCGGTATTTGAAGTGAGCCTCAATGTCATTCGGTGTGCCCTGATTTCGTGTCGAGAGCTGATCGCCAATCGTCTAACTCCGACTGAGCTTGTACATGTGTGCCCTCCGCTTCTAATCCGTTGGACCAGTCGGCATCCAATTTGGTCGACTGAGTCGTCCCTCGAAGGTGTAGTAGGGATCGTTGGTCTCCAGGGGCAAGGCTACGGATGCGCCGATTTCCTGGGCCTTGTAAATGGCGCGACTCAACTCCACGTGCGCGCGCGGGACGCTGATCGGAACTGGCAAAGGTTTGTCCTCGAGAATCGCTGTCACCCAGAGGCGACTCTGGTCGAGCTGGCTGGGGCTCTCGGGCAGGTCGGCTAGGTCATCGGCCAGGGCTTCGAGCTGCTCGACCACCCCCGCCGTGTTGGATGAGCCAAAGGTGACGGTGGATTCGTACATGGAATGACGGTTGCCTATAAGCAGCGATGGCACGTTTGGTTGAGGATGCTTGTGCAGGAGCAGCATTGATGCATTCTCACCAATGAATTCCATGCGCCCACCGCCGAGGGTTGTCCAGTTTTGATGCTCGTGGTGTAGCAGCGAAGCTTCAACAGTGCCGACGGCCCCGTCGGCATAGCGCACGAGTGCCAGGCTATAGCTATCCACCTCGATGTCGCGTAAGAAGGGTCCGGAATAGCTGCTGGCGACTTCCACGATCGGTGCGGTCGTCACCGATAAGAAGGGGTCGATCACATAGCGCCCATGGTGCATCACGACGCCGCCTCCATCAGTTTCGAAGCGACCGGGCCAAGTAGGCCCCCAATAGCTAGCGGGGTGATACCACGTCACCGCAACGCTGGCTTTGGCTAACGGTCCGAGGAGTCCGCTGGCCAGGGCACGCCGTGCATGTTCCATGCCCCGGGTATAGCGGCCTCCGCACTGGGAGAGATGCTTGACGCCGGCGGCTTCGACGGCAGCGACGATTTCGTCGGCTTCCTTGACGGATTTTGCCATTGGACCTTCGGTGAAGACGTGTCGTCCGGATTGGGCCGCAGCTACCGCGGGCACTCCGCGGATCGGTGGTGTGGTCAACACGACCACGGCGTCCACCTCATCATCCGCTAGCAAGGTCTCATGGTTTTCGTATACCCGGATTGTGTTACTTGCCGCTGCCGCCGCATCAGCCGCTGCCTGCAGCGCGTGTTGTCGGTCTTCTTCGGATCGTGCGTTATGTACCAGTGCTTGTTGGCGGTGGGCTTCGGCCTGGTAGCCCTCCGACATCGCTGCTGCACGGTCCTGGGCCAATCCGGGTACAACATCCGCAACGGCCACGACCTGGGCAATGTCGCACAGCCCGGTATAGATGTCGGTGTACAGCCGGGAAATCCGTCCACACCCGATGAACCCGACTTTTAACGTTCGATCTGTCATGCCTATATCCTCCGAATGCAGAACGGCCTTATCGTACGGGGGCATGTCGTGGTTGCGAGTGTTGCATACACCGTTATCTGTATTTCAGGGTGGGATCTGTACGACTGTGCGTGATCCACTCGGTGAAGGCGACCATAAAGGCTCGCAACTTGTCACGGGTTTTCGCGTCTGTGAGGTTGCCATCGTTGTCAAAGAGTGATCGAGCGCGGGGGAGGTGCAGGTCGGGGTCAATCATGACGCGCATACTGTTGTGGAGTGCGATTTGTCGCATGTGAAGCTGGGCGCGAACTGTTCCATAGCGCCCACCAGCACCCATGATCGCCAACGGCTTACCGTCGAGTACGGATGGATCTCCTCGTGATGCCCAGTCAAGTGCGTTCTTAAGCACGCCGCTTATCGAATAGTTGTACTCAGGAACGGCGAGCAGCAGGCCATCGGAATGCTTGATGGTTTCCTGTAGGGCGACGACTGCTTTGGGGGGACCATTGGATTCTAGGTCGCTATTGAAGAGCGGGATATCAGCAAGCTCAAATGTGGCGTATTCCGTGCTAGGTGGATGAAGCTCTGCAGCAGCGCGCAGGAGGCCGCTGTTCAACGACGCTCGCCGCAGGCTGCCCGAGATTCCCAGCACGGAAAGATCACTCGACATGGACCAACTCCTTATCGGTTATTGGATCGATGGGTGTTGTCGACGCAGATTATGCAGAGGGCTTGACAGTCACGTTGTGGAGGTCTTCCAACGGTCGAATAATCGCGGTTGTGTTGTCATTCCCATACCCACAGGCTTGTGCTTCCTTATAAACCTCGTTAACAGCGCTGGTCACGAGCATTCGTACACCAACGAGCTTGCCGAGGTCGGCAGCGAGTTGTTGGTCCTTCGCATGTAGATTCAGTGCAAACTTTGCTTGAAAATCGCGCTGTAATACGCCATCGCGAATCATGCGCTCATGTCCTGGACTGGCCGCTGTGGCGCTCTGTAACGTCTCGAACATAGAGGCCGGATCGATGCCGTACTTCACGGCGGCAACGTAGCCCTCGGCGATCACTGCGTTTGTCGCTGCCCCAATGAGATTATTCACGAGTTTCACGACACTACCGCTTCCGGATTCTCCGAAATGCCGGATGTTTGTCCCAACCGCGTCAAAAACCTTGGAGGCCCGAGCGAAATCTTCAGCTGTTCCACCAACCATGATGGCGAGCGTTCCGGCCTCGGCACCCCAAACACCGCCACTGATTGGAGCATCGAGATAGCCGCAACCCGCACTGAGTGCGGCACTGCTGATGCGTTGGGAGGTGTCCGGACCGTTCGTGCTGAAATCGATCCATAACTGGCCTTTTGGTGCATTTTCGAGGACACCATCGGGGCCGAGGAAAACTTCTTCACAAACCTGGGGGATCGGGAGACACGCGCAGACGACGTCGACTTTCGAGGCAAGGTCGGCTGGGGTGTCGGCTGCCTCGCCACCATCGGCTACGAACGTATCAACCTTGGCGCGACTTCGGTTATGAACAACAACATCAAAGCCGGCAGATCGAAGATTATGGGCCATGGGTAGGCCCATAGCTCCGAGTCCAATGAATCCTACGCGCATCGTGCTTACCCTAAATATGAAATAAGGGAGTGCAAGCTTGCCACGTGGCGTTCGCAACTTCTTCGCGCGGGAACGGGGCATGTGTGTGCGTTGGCATGGCAGGGGCGTGCATTGTTCAGCTGGAGGGTTGCTGACAAGAGTCCAGACGTCGAGATTTAATGCAGGAACGGATCGTCGAAAGTGGTGTGCGTGTGTCTTGTGGTGTGATTACGGCAGGGCCGGAGTCTGGTGCACCAAGGTTTCTGCACGGATGGTACCGGGTTAGACCGGCCTATTGCGTGATGTGATCATACGCCCGACTCGAGCCAAGGCTTCGTCCCCACAGATCATTTCAGCCCCAAGGTTGTTCAGGAGATGGTTCGCCCGATCCTCGACGCTCATCGCTGGGTCATTCCAGCTACTGAGAAACGCGAGGCCCGCGTTATGGCATGCGGTCTGCACCTCTTGCCGTGCTTTATCGAGGTCGGCTGTATAGGGGGGGTCGTGCGCGTCCGGGTAGCCATGCGAGAGGCCCATATCGCCTGGGCCCCATTCACCGAAGAACAGACCAGGTGTGCCGGCAATTTCTTGGGCAGCGGCTGCGCCCTGTCGGTCCTCAATCTTGACACCCAGCAAGAGTTCACCATCTGGATTGAGTGGCCAAGGATCCGCGCGTCGGATGTACTCGGAATGAGATAGCCCCCAGATCTCGGCGGCGGTCGTGTGGCCGCCCAGGCCCCGGGTGCCTTCCGATAGTCCCTGATCGAGTCCAGGTTCTCCGGTTGGATAACGACTGGATTCGACGAACGCTCGGGTTGCAGATGCTGATCGCGCGTGGCAGAGCAAGAGACCATGCACGCCGGACGCAAGGATGTGTCTCACTTGCCAAGCATTTGCTTGAACCTCGGTCTCGGTTGTTCCGTTCGCTGGGAGTGTGCAGAGTACGGTCGGTGTTCGGTGGCCCGAGCGTGTGGGGCCGCCAGCGCACAGTCCGAACATAAAGTTGGTAAGGCCGCGGGTGTCGAGCGGATGATGCTCAAATTCCACGAGAATTAGGTCTGCCCATGTATTGGCCATCGCATGCCCGCGTTCAAAGGACAGCGGCTCGGATAGCCCGATGATGTCGTAGAACAGTGGTTGTCCAGCTTGTCGCAACTCGATGCACTGGTTAACACGTGGTGTTGGTGAATCAGTCATCGTCACCTCCGTATGCTTTGATGATTTGCTTGGCAGCTTGCACGACGATCGCGGCCATTGTGGTGCAATTGGCGCGGTATTCATCCGTCCCGAAGATGTTCGGCCAGTCGCGTCGATGGACGAGGTCGCTGACTGTCAGGATCAATCCGAGATCAACACCCCGAAAAGCAGCCGCGATCATTAAGGCAGACGTTTCCATATCTACGCCGAGCACGCCCTTGCTTGCGTATGCCTGGACCTTTCCTGCGAATTCACGGTACGGAGCATCTGTGGTCCATACGCAGCCTTGGTGAACTTTACCGCTTCCGTTGTGGGCGGCCTCGGCGAGTGCAAGCGTTGCCGGTCCACGTGCGAGTGCCGATTGTTCGGCTGGTGCGTAGTGGTAGGAGGTGCCTTCCTCACGAACTGCTTCGGAAGGGATGACATAGTGTCCAACTTCCACATGAGGTTGCAGGCTGCCGATGGCTCCAGCGATGAGAATGGTCCGCGCGCCGAGCGCGACGAGTTCCTCAAGTACTGCCACGGCACGCGGAGCCCCGATCGGTATCCGTGCTACGCCCACCGCATGATTGTCCAACCTCCCAAGCTTGAGGTGGGCATGAAGACCTGAGTCGTTCGCGTCTGCGGTCTCGATCATGGGGCGAATCATTGGGTCGATGAAGCCTCCCATCACGAGCCGAGGACAGGCGGAATCTGGACTATGACCGGCGCGTGTGGCGAGCTCTCGTATATGCGGACCGGGTTCGATGACGGGCGTCGCGTCGCCATGGGGATCGAGCCAGTCGGGGGGCGACCAGGGCATGCCGTGCCTGTGTAGGGGCGAGTTCGCAAGGCTAGCAGAAGGAGAGCCAATCAAGACAGAGTTGACAAGGTCGACGTTGCGCAGTCCACTAGGTGTTAGGCGAATAACGATCGCCAATGGCCATTAGTAAGGTGGCGTGGATGCGAGTCCTCGTGATGGGTGCTGGAGGAATGGGTGGCTTCTTGGGAGCCCGAATGGCACAGGCGGGTCATGGTGTGACGCTTGTTGCGCGCGGTTCACATCTCGAAGCGATCAAACGCGATGGACTGACGATTCGCATGGACGAAGGTGATGAACAGCGCGCTGACTTGGTGGCTGTTCGATATCCCTCCGAGGTGAAAGGTCCGGTTGATCTTGCCCTGTTCAGTGTAAAAACGTATGACACGGAGACAGCCGCTGAAGCGCTCGCTCTCTCTATGGGTCCTACCGGTCTTGTTTTCTCGGTTCAGAATGGAATTGCCGGGATTGACTGTCTGAACAACAAGTTCGGTACCGATCGGGTGCTTCCTGGTGTGAGCTGGATCACTAGTCACGTGGCGGGTCCCGGTGTTATTCATTGTTTGGAGGAAGAGCATCGTGTGGATGTCGGATGGCAGACGGATACGGCACGGTCAGATGCCATGGTTGTGGCGGATGCTCTTGAGCAATCTGGAATTCCAGACGTGCGGCGGCATGCAGATTGGTCGGTGATGTTGTGGTCGAAGTTGGCGCTTGTTGCCCCGCTGATGGCTGTGGCGACATCGACGATGTTGCGCTACCGACATTTGAAAGGCCAACCTGGGGTAAACGCCTTACTGTATTCGTTGCTGGAAGAGGCTATTTCGACGGCTCGTGCGTCCGGTGTTGCGATTCCAGATACGATCCGCGATGAATTTCGATCGATCGTGGACGACCTTGCCGACGATGGTGCTCCGTCGTTGCTGTTGGATTATGAGCGTGAACGGCGGGTCGAGTTGGACGATGTAATTGGTGTGCTCGTGCAGCGTGCTGGTCGACTTTGCGTTCCGACACCACATTTCGATAGCCTCTACCCCTTACTTCGTGCGCGTGCGCTGGCTTTTGGCGGCGTTGCCGACAGAGAAGAGGGCTGATGATCGTGGATGTGAATCCTGACGGACGGGAGTGGTCTACGCTCTCAACAGGGGATCGTATCCGCAGCCTTGAGGTCGAAGGTTTCGTGGTGCTGCCGGAGGTGTTGAACACGGAGACGCTGGCAACATTGAAACGGCAAACGTGTGATTGGGATCCAACGGCGGTGGACTATAGCGTGCACCAGCGCACAATGTCGGATGTCCAGTTTGCTGGCGGAGCAGTGACTAGCTTGATTGCCCACGAGCCGGTGATCAAATTTCTGCGGGCGGCGATGGGTCCGGATCTTGTTTTTATGAATGCGCACTTTGCGATTTCCGAGCCAGGGCACCCGGGAATGAATCTGCATACGGACTCGCATCCGTATGGCCACGTTAATTGGGGGTATTCGTTTAGTGCGCCTCGGCAAGTACGGGTGCTGTATTACTTGGACGAGCTGACACCGGAAGTTGCCCCGCTGCGCGTGGTTCCACGCTCACACCTCTCGATGCATCCGGATGCCAATCCGTACAAGCGGTATCCGTCCCACCCTGAGGAGATTAGTATCTCTGCGCCGGCGGGCACTGCGGTCGTGATCAACCTCGCGCTTTTTCATGCTAATGGACCAAACACTGGCGATCGATCTCGCGAGATGATTGCGATGTCCTATCGACCAGCTTGGTGTGGACCGACCGTCCCGGATGTGGATGTCTGGCCGGCGGATGTGCTCGCGGGTCTTTCCGAAGAGACGCGAGCGATTTGTGGGAATCGTAACCAGCGTGTTGCACCTGCGGCAGCTGGGGGGCCAACAGACAAGCCCCAACAAACAAGTCCACTTGATTCGCGAACAGATGCGGCAGGGATAAGCCCAAGTCGCTGGACTCGTGCCTAATGTGGATTCGGGCGAGGACGAACGTCTTGTCTAAAGCGCGACGGTACGTCCGGTTTCGGCGGATGTATATGCGGCATGTACCACGCGGAGCGCATTCAGAGCCTCGCTTCCGGTAATAGGAGGCTGCTCACCATTGTTGGTGCAGGATCGAAGGGTCCGTTCGATCCAGGGCGTGTAATTTGGAAAGACCGCTCCGCTGTATGTGATTTGGTGAGTCACGCTATCGGCCGAGTCCGCGGATCTCGTCTGCCACTCGAGGCTGTGTTGGTCAGCGGTCCCGAACCTGATCCAGCCGTCCGAACCCCAGAGGCTTAGATCCAACTGGTATGGGATATCCAGCAGATAACCGGATATGAGAGATCCGTAGGCACCGTTCTCGAATTTGAGATTAACGAGTGCCAGATCTTCGACATCAATAGGTGCACCACCGACGATTCCTGTTAATGCTTGGACTTCGACTACCGATGAGCGTGTGATATAGGTCATCAGGTCAATCCAGTGGATACCGAGCCATAGCAGGTGGCCCCCTCCGGCGAGTTTTCGATGGAACGTCCAGTCGTATTTCCCATCCGAAGGGTGCAAGCGAGTCTGGTCGGCTATGACACCGCCTCGTAGTGCGTAGATACGACCGAAGGTGTCTTCTTCTACCAGGCGCCGAGCTTCCTGAACCCATGGGCTGAGTCGGCGCGCTAGGGGCACGATCAGATTTCGTCCTTGCTTCTCGGCTAGCGCAACGAGTGGCGCGAATTGGTCTGGATGCGTGCAAGCGGGCTTTTCAACCATCACATGAAGATGATGTTCCAGACAGCGGCGAACTATAGGTGGGGCGTGCGCAGCGATTACCGATACGATCGCGAGGTCCACGGCGCCGCTCTTAAGGATGGGTTCCATGTTGGTATGGGTTCCGCGCAGCTTGGATCCGAGGGTGTATTCGGCTTCTTCGAAGGTCATGCCGGTTTCGTCGATGACGACAACGTGTTGGACGAGGTCGAGGTCGCGGAGAGCTTGCAGAAAGAAGGCGCGATGGCCTTGCTCGTCGGCCTCCATTACGAGACCGACCCTCATGTACTTCCCAACTGGGTGATCGTGTGCCTCGGTAGTTTAGACGGGGCTTGTTTGTTTCGTAACTGGCAAGATCCAAAATTTCGTCCAAATCAATCCGATCGACTTCTCGAATCCAACAGGTGAGTGTCGGGAGCAGTGATTCTGTGTGGATTGCGTCGGTACTAGGATCTCTGTTGGTAGAATCATCTTCAGCTCACGCGAGGTACCGAATGTCCGTGCGCCCCACTTTACTCGTGGCTGGAGGCGCAGGTTTTATTGGCGCCAATTTCGTCCGCTATGTGTGTGAGTCACGACCAGCATGGGATGTTCGTGTGCTGGATGTTCTTACCTATGCTGGCGACCGATCGCGCCTCGCAGGGTTGGGATGTGAACTAATCGTGGGTGATATTGCAGATGATGAGGTCGTTCGTTCTGCTCTAGACAACGCGACATGGTTGGTGAACTTCGCTGCTGAGACCCACGTGGATCGATCGTTGCTGGACGCTGAACCGTTTCTGCACACCAATGTCCTCGGTACGCATCGGTTGATGAATGCGGCGTGCTTGGCTGGCCTTAAGAAGGTAGTGCATGTGAGCACTGATGAAGTGTACGGGGAGACGTACGGCGAAGCATTTATTGAAAGCTCTTTGCTGGCTCCCCGCAACCCATACTCGGCTTCAAAGGCGGCTGGCGACCTGATGGTTCTCGCTACGTGGCAAACGCACCAGCTCCCGGTTTGTATCACGCGTGGTGTTAACACTGTAGGTCCGTGGCAACATCCCGAAAAGGCGGTTCCGCTGTTCACCATCAACGCTATTCGTGCTCAACCGTTGCCGGTCTACGGACGTGGCGAGCAGCAGCGCGACCGGCTTCACGTCGATGATCATGCGAGCGCGATCCTAAAGGTGCTGGAGTCGGGGCAACCAGGAGAAATCTACAATGTCGCGGCTGGGAACAATCGCGACAACTTGACTGTGGCTCGCCGTATCTGCGAACGCGTCGGTGCGTCGCTTGATCTGATCCAGTTCGTCGAGGATCGAGCCGGGCATGACTGGAACTACGCACTGGACAATTCAAAGCTGAAATCACTGGGCTGGTTGCCGCGCTATGACTTTGAGGCAACCCTTGACGCTACAGTCGACTGGTACATCGAGTCACAGGATTGGTGGCAGCCGATCGTGGACGGTGTCTTCCGTGATTACTATGCACAGCAGTATGGAAAGCGGCTATCTCAGTCGGGGGAAAGTGAAGGTTAAGGAAGCTCGTCTTCCGAGATATACGTGGCGTGATTCCTGGCGGTGGATGCGTTGGGATATACCAACTCGTATAGCATTCCTAGTTGGAGCGCCGATCATTTGGATCGTGATCGCTGACGTTGATCCTGCGGCAGTCGGCGTGCGACTGGGATTAACGCCTGCGGACTGGGTCTTGGTTGCGTTTTGGTCCGCTAGTGTTGCACTGGTATCGCTGACGTATCGGCGCTGGCTTTGGCCGGCTCGAAGCGTACCCGGGCGTTCCGCGTTGCTGGTTGACTTACCGTTCTACCTGGTTATCAACCCGGTCGCAGAGGAGCTGTTCTTCCGTGGTGTTTTCCTGTTTGGATTGGCGAACTGGGTTGGTATGCCGTGGTCAGTTGCTATCAGCTCAATTGTGTTTGGGTTCCATCACGGCTTGGATCGCCGATTCCCCTTTTCATTTCTTGTTTTGGGCACGCTCGGCGGTGCTGTTTTTGGGATTTCGGCGGCTCATTTTGGCTCAATAGCTCCGGCTATTGTGCTCCATTCAGTTGCTGATGCGGTCATCTTCCTCGCAGCTGGACCGTGTTTGGAGAGGCTTGGAGTTGGTCTACAGGATCCGGGATCGGCAGTGAGTGGTTGACCGGGCTGGTTCCAATCGCTGGATGGTATAGGTCAGTAGCGTAGTCTGTGAGTACTAGATCACGGCCGGTTGGCAGAGTTGTGTGCGCTCGCGGAGGGCACTCCGTTTGCTGGACACTGATGCTGCTTTGCAGCCCGATTGTTTTGGGTATCAATTCCGTGGGCGGAAGTTCTGGGTTCCGTTGATACACTGAATCGAAAGGCCCCGTAGCTCAGTTGGATAGAGCGTGTGGTTGCGGACCACAAGGTCAGAGGTTCGAGTCCTCTCGGGGTCGCCCGACAGATTTGTAGTGTTGCGTGCTCAGGTGCGAAATGACTCAGCCCATAATTCCGAAACGACGAATAGGTGTATCAGACCTTGAAGTGGGTGTGGTTGGTGTTGGGACTTGGCAATGGGGCGATCTCGCGTATTGGGGAGGGCGCAACCAATCGGAGCCAACCGATGTGTCTGCTGCCTATGCTGCTTCGATGAGTCGCGGAGCCAACTTGCTAGACACAGCCGAGATTTATGGGTCAGGTAAGTCCGAACGAAGGATTGGTGAGTTGCGGGCTGGCGATGCCCGACCCGCGGTAGTTGCAACCAAGTATTTCCCCGTTCCCACTCGTTGGCAATTGCGTGAGGTGGATGCAGCTATTGACGGGAGCTTGAATCGTCTCGGTGCTGAATGCATTGATCTGTACCAAGTCCACTGGCCCATGAGCGTAATCTCGCATCGTCGGCTTCTCCGACGTTTGGCGGGTGCTGTGCACGACGGGCGGATTCGATATATCGGGGTCAGCAACTTCACCGCTCGGCAAATGTATCGTGCACATGCGGTGCTCGCGCATGAGGGTGTTTCTCTCGTCTCGAACCAGGTTTCATACAGCCTCTTACGTCGTGCACCGGAGGTGAATGGTGTGTTGGAAGCGTGTCACGATCTGGGTGTCACGTTGATTGCCTATAGTCCTGTCGGCCAAGGGATCCTGACCGGCAAGTATGGACCAGCGGCTCAACTTCCTCGTAAGCGCCGGTTGGCTCGTCTCGTTGGAGGGCCGACACTTGAGCGTGCCATGCCTGTGATCGAGACGTTACGGCGCATCGGATCGGCTATGGGCATCACCGCAAGCCAAGCAGCGATTGCGTGGACACGACGTGACTCGGTAGTTTTGCCGATTGTTGGTGAACGGACGGCAGCACAGGCGGAGTCGAATGCTGATGCAGCTGAGGTTACGCTGGATCAAGAAGCGATTCGTGAGCTTGACTCGGTCTCATCGGCCTATTGCACCGCAGGGCGAATTGCTCGTCGGTTTATGGGCTAGGCTGCGACGGTTCTGGTCATTCGGCATTAAGGACGGTCGGCCGTTTGGCGTTTAGGGACAACTAGGGGCATTGGGCCGGTACGGGGGAAGTTTGTGTACGAGGTGCACGGGGGGCTGATTCATAGCCTCAAACGTGAGGGCCGAAGCGCTCTAGCCGGTGCCATTGCGGTCGGCGTGGGGTTCGGGGTTAGTGAGCTTTATAGCGGTGTGATCACTGGCGGTCCGTCATTGATCGTCGCCGTCGGTAATGCTGTGATCGATTTGGCGCCGGAGTGGGTCAAGGATTTTGTCATCGCTGTTTTTGGAACACACGACAAGCTTGTGCTCGCGATCGCGATTGTGGTCCTTGGGGTTGGTGTGGGCGTGCTACTAGGTGTGGGTGCACGTCGGCGCTCCTGGGTTGGGCCTGTCGGGTTTCTGATGTTCGGGTTCCTGGCTGTAGCAGCTGGAATAGCCGACGACCAGATCTCGTCTATTTCCTCCATCCTTGGTGGTGCGGTAGCTGTGGTGGCTGGAATATGGGCGTTGGTGGTCCTTCGTCATTTTGCGATGCAGGACGGGGCACCGCGTCCGGTTCGGGATGCACGTTTGGGCAACATAGGTCGTCGCTCGTTTCTGCGCTTGGCTGGCGTGCTTGCGACTGTTGCGGTGGGAACCGCGGTTGGTGGACGGATTTTGATTGAACGGGCGCGTACGATTGCGGCAAGTCGTGATGATGTGGTTCTTCCACATCCGAGTGAACCGGCTGTTTCTCTGCCAGTGGGATCAACACTGCATGTCGATGGCATTAGCCCTCTTATTACCCCAAATCAGGATTTCTATCGAATTGATACGGCATTCGCGATCCCCCGGATTGATTTGCAGACGTGGACGCTCAAGGTTGAGGGTTTGGTTGATCGGCCATTCGAAATTTCTTACACGGATTTATTGGATATGCCGCAGGTCGAGCGCTACATCACACTCTGTTGCGTCTCAAACGAAGTCGGCGGTGATTTGGTAGGTAATGCCAGATGGCAAGGTGTTCGGCTGACGGATTTGCTTGATCTGGCTGGTGTGCAACCAACGGCGACCCAGGTCGTTGGCCTGTCGGTTGATGGCTTTACTGCAGGATTCCCGCTTGCGCTTGCTTACGATACCCGTGAGGCGTTGGTCGCTCTAGGAATGAATGGGGTTCCGCTCCCGATGGACCACGGATTTCCCGCGCGCCTCGTGATTTCGGGTTTGTATGGCTATGTATCAGCTACGAAATGGCTTGATGCGATTATCCTAAACCGTCTTGAGGACTTTGATGCCTACTGGATCCCACGTGGTTGGGCGAAAAAAGCTCCTATCAAAACGCAGTCGCGTATCGATGTTCCGAAACTTGGAAAGATACTGGTGGCGGGCGAGCACATGGTTGCCGGTGTGGCCTGGGCCCAGCCACACGGAGTGACGAAGGTTGAGGTGCAGATCGATTCGATGGATTGGCGAGAGGCGAATCTTGCAGAGGAGATTACCGGGAATACGTGGCGCCAGTGGGTGCTTCCGTGGAATGCTGTGCCCGGTTCGCATGTGCTTCGTGTTCGTGCGACTGACGCAACTGGCCAAACCCAGACGCACGAAGACCAATCACCAGATCCTGATGGGGCTACCGGCTACCATACCGTCGTTGTGGATGTGATCGAACGCTCGACCTAGAGCAGGTCGTTGATTCGTTAAGCGTAGTCTGCGTGTGCGCCTGTTCCGCTCGGATCTTGCAGTTCATCAGCCCCGCATAGGTAACGCCACCAATTCGCCCGTTCGGTAACCACCGCTGGTGATTCGCCTGTTAGCTGGTGGGTGCCTTTGCTCATCCGGAAGAATCGGCGCATCTCTTCGCTATCCCAGCCCTCTGTGTTGAAGGTTTCTTGCTGTGCGACCCGTGGGTTGTAACGAATCTTAAACATGAACCGCCACTGATCGGTTTCATTGGTCTGTGCGCAGTGCCATAGCGCTTCGTGCATGAAGACTAGCCGACCAGCCTTTCCGGATAGCCGGCGTTGGCCAACGATGTTTTTATACCGGGTAACGTCGTGTCCGAGCACTGAACGCATATGTGAGCCAGGTAAGACGAGAGTCGGACCCATTTCGTAGGGAGTGTCGTGCGGGAAATAGGCAGTCAGGATGTCAAACGAATACCGGTGTACTCCGGGTAGTCGCACTTGACGTCGACCACCACCGTCCACGTGCCACTGCTGTGCCTCTGTCTTATAAGGAGCTGTTGCGTGCACGGCTGAGTGGCTGCCGATATGTCCCGGTCCGAGCAAGCTATGAAGGACGGATTGGACACCGGGCAATTCGTGTACTTCGCGGACGGCTTCTGATTGTTCGTAGAAGCCGTGGGGGTTATCGGTGATGTGCCAACGGTAATCTGGTGCCAGGCCGTCTGGACCGACAGTCCGGATTAAGTCGGCATTCACAGCCTCATTAAGATCGTCGGGAACAAGGTCATCGAATTCAATAAAGCCATCAATAACAAAACGCGCCATCTGTTCCACGTTTAGCAATCTTTGCTCGAGGTCAACATCCATCGCGGCAATTGTCATCCCACTAATCCTTTCGTGTTAACAACGCTCAGCCCGACGTGCCTGCATGCTCGATCCGTTCAAGCCAAAATTCATTGGCAAGCTGTCCAGTTCCTGCAGCTGTACTGCGCTCCGGAAGTGGGCTGGCCTGAAACACACGCCAGCCATCGCGCATGGCATCCAGAACGGAGAGGTACGGTGGCTTATTCTCGCTGCCGGCTTGCATCTGCACTTCGTCGGGACCGAGTGTTCCGTCATAGAGGGCCCACGCGACGGTGGATGATCCAAGATCGCCAGATTCTAGGTGCAGTACTAGTATTTGTTGTCTAGGTTCCGTCATCTCGATGTTTTTTTGTGTGTGCTTGGGGCCTGCTACATCAGTACCCAACAATGTCCCCATGTTATCTGCGCTTGGAACGTCCATAGTGTATCTAAGCTACAGCTAGGGGCCAGCGTGCCTTGTATGGGCCGATCATTGCTTCGTTTCAATAACGGAAAGCAGGATGCTACTGGTCTGTAACCGGTGCTCCGATCGGTGCTTCTAAATTGTGGTCGATGAGCCACTTGCGCAGCGGGACATCATCGTCGGCTGGGGCGTACCGGTTGTTCTCGGACGAGGTTGCGGCCAACAGCTGTCGACGAATCGGCTCGGAGCGTTCAACTACGTCCGGTGGGATTGTCATCTCATCTTTTGTTCGCAGCCATCGATAACCGTAGCCGTAAGCGAGAAATACACGAGGCTCAGTCCAATGATTTGGGCTCGCGGCGTGGAAGAGCCGTCGGTCAAAGTAGACGGCGGATCCCGCAGATGCACATATGGGGATGGCGCCGTCAGGCTGGCCTTTGCCGTCAGCTGGAAGTTCGAGACGTGCATTTCGGTGACTTCCCGGCACGGCCCAGAAGTTTCCTCGTCCAGCCTCTGACGTGTCCGTCAGCATGTACCCAATCTTGAGAGAAAGACGTGCCGGCACATCTAGTTCGGGCATATCGCGCCATGAGGGAACGGAGTCTTGATGCCAGCCGTACGTGCTTCCATCCGGATCGTAGGTGCCATCAATGGGTTCCGTTACGCCGAGATGGGAATGATAGGAATAGATATTCCATCCCAGAATTCCCCATACCTTCGGGAAGGTGGTTGGATGGTCGAGCAGATCGAGGAACGCCTGGTCCAGCGAAAGGAAATCAGGATGGTCGACTCGTCCCTTTACATTAATAATTTGGGATCTGGATAGTCGGCCATCGTTCTGGAGTCGGTCAACAGTCGTACGTAGATACTCAGTGTGTGATGGTTCCAGGGCATTTTCAACGACTAGGTAACCGTCGCGTTCAAAGATCTCTGCTTCTGTTGTTGTCAGGCAATGTGAGAGGCAGTGCGAGTTCATGAGCCCGCCTTACGTTGGCAACGTAGTTGTGTGATTCTAGCTGCATTATCGGTCTATCCGATGGCAGGTTATTCCCGCAGGGTCGTTAGGCTACTGACTCGTGATCTTTCCCCTCAGGGATGTGATGGTGACGGGTGTGGGCTGAGTGTTCCAATTTAGTGTCATATCCACCATAGGTTGACAGGTGGCTTATCATGGTCGAGAGCAGGGTCACCCCAATCTGCGCCTAGTCCCATCCGAAGATTAGAGACAGCCACGAGTCCGATCCTAGCGGACAATAATTCTTCGATCTCAGTCGAGACCTCTTGTACGGCGGCATCAAACTTGCGTCCACGGGATGTGATGACAACAAGCTTCGACCGACGGTCTTTCGGGTCAGCTTGCATTTCAATGAGGCCGAGGCTTTCGAGATCCTCAACTACTTGGTGAATTGCTTGTCGAGTTACTCCCGCCTTCTTAGCAATGTCTGCAGGCCGAATGCCTCCGGACATAAGGTGGGGGAGAACCAGGGAGTTCGACCGTGGGAGATGTTTCCAGCCTCGGGCGTGCATCCTGGATTCAAAAAGTGTGTCAACCCAGCGAAAGGCGTTTAGTAGTAGACGGCCAAGATTTGCTTGTGCTGGGCCTGAATTCGTCATGACTGGATCGTGATGCGTTGCTTAAGTGCCCGACGATACCCTATTGGCGTGTCGGATCGCCGCCCATTCCATTAGTCGGATTGACGTGGATAGCTCAACAAACACGGAGGAGGTGTCTATTGTCATAGGGTGATGCAGTGAGTTGTAGGAGGTTGAGTGGTGGATGCGAAGGATGTACAGAGGAAAGAGCCGTGATCGGGATGTTTTATCAGCTGTGTTCAACTACTGTCGTTGTTGTGCCTCGATCTGGTCATGGTCTTAATTAGTGTCAAAACCTGATGAAATTCAACGCTGACGTCATAATGCTGAGGTAGCCGAGTTAGTGATGGGCCAACATTTGATGTACGAACTGTCAAGCGAGGAGGTCGCGTTCTACAACAGCTGTGGGTTCTTACATTTACGTAAGGTGTTCTCGTCCGATGAAGTTGCGTTTCAAGCTCGGGAACTAGAGCGGCTTATGGTGGAATGGGCTAAAGAAACCGCCGGTTGGCAGGGTCCTTGGCGTACGGAATACATGACCGCTGATGAAGATGCCCGCTCTCGGCTTACGGCGATGCACGAGCTCCAGAATTATTCAGAAGCGTTTATGCGGGCTGTGGTGCATGAGCGACTGACTGGTGCTGTCGCGGATCTTATTGGACCTAATGTGGAGCTGCATCACACGACCTTGCACGCTAAGGCACCTCGCATGGGAACACCATTTCCGATGCATCAGGATTTCCCGTTTTATGAACATACGGGTGCTAGGTATGTCGATGCGATTCTCCATATAGATGGGACTAATGAAGAGAATGGTTGTCTGAAATTTATCAATGGAAGCCATATCGATGGCCCGATTGAACACATCCGTGGGGATGGAACCGCTCCTCATCTCCCCACAGATCGGTATAGGCTCGAGGAAGCAGTGTCCGTTCCTGCGGACGCCGGGGATGTAGTTCTGTTCAGCTACTACACAGTGCATGGGTCGGCACCGAATCGGACGGATCAATGGCGCCGGCTGGTTCGGTTTGGGTATCGCGACCCTGATAATGCACAGACGGCGGGGCAAGGTTATGGTCGCGATGGTTGGATGGTTCGCGGGCAGAAGCGGAATAGATCTGGTAGTAATAGGGTGAAACAGGCGTGACCATCCGTATTCGATTCGTCGTTATGACAGTTGCACGAGGGATATCTTCGACGAATTTCGTGGTGCGGGTCATTACTTGAAGAGTGAGTGATCCTAGTAGTGAGTGATTCACAAGGTTCTAGCGATGCCGGTGTACGCAGGCGCCGTGTTTTGGCTGCACACGCTGAGTTGTTTCGAGAATTGCTGGAAAGGGATGAAGATAGGCTTTCGAAGCTTGCCAATGTTGTTGAAGCGTTGGGGCGATCAGGTGGCGCCGATATTATCGATCCGTTCAGGGCTGCCGCTGACCACGTTTCAGGTTCAATTCGTTTAGAGGGGGATCGGTGTCGAGTCGAGATTTGGTGGGAATGCCAGGATCTCGCAGAGTTGTTGAAGTCAGCGGTTGGTCGAGCGACGGATGTTCTGATTGTGATACAGGGTTTCCCCGTTAAGTTTCCAGCGGAATCGGGTGAGGTCGATCAAGTGGTTTTGCTCGATGGCCATGACCTAACACTGTTACTTGAAGGTCGATGGATGCTTGGTCAGGCTGTCCGCTTTAAGCAGGCTCAACAGGATGCCCACGGACGTTTTATCAATCTTCTCATCGCTCCACCTGCGGATTTGCCTGACCGAGTTGATGTAGGTAGTAAGCCTGAAGAAGGAGAGATCCTGCGCTCGAATGTCGACGAGGTGCTGTCGGCCGATGATGACGAGTCGAGCAGCCGCGTTGACATTTCGGATCTTTGGGATGTTCGGCCGACTGGTTCCCGTGGTTCTGTGACGACTGGGACGACAACTACTACATCGGATGAGGCGACTGTACCGTCGAATGTTGACGAGCATGGAACGTCGGTTGCGGACGCGGAGGCATTTGAGGAATCTGAGGATCGACGATTGCGTCGTATGCGGCTGGGGATAGCTGCGACTGTTGTCTTAGCAATTCTTATGGTCATTGGGGTTGTTCGTGGCTCAAAGGACGCCACAGAGGTGAGTCTAAGTCAGGCGGCAGACACAGCCGTTCGAGCTTCGCGACTTGAGTTCGATGCCTATCACACGCTTGATACAGGTGAGTTGCGTTCGGTGTTCTCAGAAATGCTCGCGCAGCAGATTGAGGCTTCGGTGCAGGAATTACGGCGTCGTGGCGCCTATTTGGATGGTGATTTGCAACAAGAGGTTTTGGGTTCCAATGTTGAAGGTCAAGTTGTGCGGGTTGCAGTAGGCGAACGTGGAACCCTTCGGCTACGAAGTAGATCTGATGGTTCGATGGCGGATCCGAATCCAATGGCGGTCGAGCGTGTGATTGGCTATGAGTTGAATAAGCAGTCGGGTGATCGATGGCGGGTCGTGGCGCGCGGGCAGATGCAGCCACGATAGTTAGCTGAGTTTTATCCAAGACTTGATTTAGAGGATGCTCTTAATACGGTTTAACGGCCCGAGGTGTTTGTGCTAGCTAAGTCAAACAGTTGGCCCTGATAAAGCGCTGCCGATATGCTTTGCTGGGTATGGTTGGGCTGTCTCTTTATTTCGGCGACGTAGCCAAGTGGTAAGGCAGGGGTCTGCAAAACCCTTATCCTGGGTTCGATTCCCAGCGTCGCCTCCGGAAGGCCACACGTCTTATCTTTCAACGTGATGTTTCGGTGCGTCGGACGTCGCGGAGTTTCAAGAATCCGAAGGGAGCTTTTTAGTTCCTTGTGATGGTTTGATACGAATGTCGTGCCCACGGAGTTTTTGGAATGTGATCTCCGGCTCTTATTGATCGCTGGCTCGACTCTTGGGGTGTTTCGTGGTGTTATGCAACGGTCGATGCAATCTTGACGCGTTTCCAGACGCGGTTAACGAATTCCCGTGATAACGCTGTGTCCCAGATGAAAACATCTGGTTTCTGGATGTTTGCATGCAACCAGGCCAGCACGATGCTCTGTTCCTCGCTTGTGTTTTCAGTACTGTTTAGGCATGGCTCCCCCATTCTTGAAAGAACCTCATCAAGTTTTTGTCGACGAGGTCGGGTTAGTGAAACGACGGAGGCAATGACACCGGCCTCGATGCGAGCGAGCTCCACGTCACCTGGCTTGGATCCAGCGGTGATAGCAAGTGCAGGGGCGGCTCCCAGCCCACCACCGATTGGATTTCGTATAAGCCGGGTTCGCTGGATTCGTCGGATAAGTTCTTTGCGTTCATCGTCTGCTTGGCCATTTTGCTTGATCACTTCTATGGCGGATTGTTTTCCTTTACTCAAGAAGGCGACGGCTGCATCGCGTCGCCAGCGCGCAATCGATTTATCCGAAGATCGATTTGATGGCAGTCCAAACACGCGTCGAGCGGTGTTTACAGCCAAGCGCGCGTGATTGGTGGTCTGGAAAGGACCGAGATACGCGGCGTCGTCTATATGCGTTTCTGAGGTGGATCCTATTACGGCTGTATCGGGAGGGCCTATACGGATAAATCGTGCACCGCGCCCACGTTTTCGTTGGATGTTGTATTCGGGTGTCAGCATCTTGATTAACGCAGCCTCGCGCACAAGGGCGCGAAGTTCAGATCCTGTGGATTCCCACTCGATGGTGTCGATTCGTTCGAGCATGCCATCGCGACGCCTGATGAACCCTGCCGAGTCTGTGAAGTGGCTCCGTACGCGACGCTGTAGAGAGGTCGATTTGCCAACGTATAGTGCCCGAGCGCGTGTATCGCGGAATACGTAGACGCCGGCGGACGGCGGAAGGTTGCGCGAAGCCCAACGAGCGAGCGTACGTGCTCGCCGAGGAAGTCGGCCTTCGGGGCCGCCTCGCGTTTCTAGACTCCGCAAGTCTGCGACTGTGCGCACGTCGTGTTTTGACGCGCAGCCAAGCAAGAATTGAAAGAGGTCAGCCGTTACTCGTGCATCGTCGAGTGCCCGATGCGTAGGTGTATCCCGAATGTTGGCAGCCTCGAGAACTGCAGCGAGACCTATTCCAGGTAAATCAGGCATCAAAGCAACACTGAGTTCCATCGTGTCGAGCCCGTTGCCGGGAAAGAGGGCTTGACCCGCCCAGATCGCCTCTCGATTTAGGTAGCCCAGATCGGTTGGCAGGTTGTGTGCGATCAAAATGCTTCCCGCCTGAAAAGAACGGAAATCTTCGAGTACGGTCTCGACCGATGGTGTATCAATCAGCATTTCATTCGTTATACCGGTGTAGCGGGTAACGAATTTCGAGACACGTCCAGGTAGATGCACGAGTGACGTGTAGCTGGACATTTGCTGTCCGCCCCGCACGCGAATGGCGCCGATTTCTAGTATCCGATGCCGACCTCCTCGGCCACCGTTTGTCTCGACGTCGAAGACGACAAAATCCACATCGTCAATCGCATGACTTTCTTGTTCCCACCCGGCAAGTGCCCAATGGCCGGCTTCTGCGAGTACTAGACGGTCATCGGTTGCAAGCAATGGTGCGAGCACGCGTGCTCCGATCTTGGCGCCGTTGGTTTCAACACGAAGCACGGCTCTCGTGATCTGGTCGAGTGTCATTGGACGGCCCGAGCTTGCTAGGGTTTCGATTGCGGCTTCAATCAGCGTGCTGCGCCGCGCTTTCGGCATTCTGTGATCCTAACCGGTGGTATTGCTGAACGTATTCATTTGTGTTCTTTACGTCGCTTACCGAACACGAGCGATCCAAACGCACCAACAAGAGAGATGATTAATGTCCCGAGCAGAGCTGGTCCGACACCGCTGACAACGAAGTCGTCAACAATGAGAGTTGCTATCCAGAAAACCAGCGCGCTAATGAGGAAGTGCGAAAACCCAAACGTGAGCAGCGAGAGTAAGCAACCGACAGGCTTGAGTATGAATTGGACGACGGGCCTGACGTATGAATTGATTCCAGCGAGAACAGCAGCCAACGACAGTGAGGCCACCCAGAAGGAATCGGTATCGCGGTCCGGGAATCCGATGCCGCCGTCCAGAAGCTGGGTTATTGCTAGTACTGCGAAGAAGTTTGTAACAAGGCGCGCCAGCAGGAAGCGTACTTCGCGTGTTAACCATTCCATATGTTGATGTGGTGCTCGCCTATGCGTGGGCGACGCGGCTATTCATCGTTCGGCACCGCTACCTCCACACCAACAATCTCTTCAAGTCGCTTGAAAGTTGCGGCGGCGTCCAGATCGCCCCATCCCTTTGACCGAATTTCCTGATAGAGCTGATCGGCTTGTGCTGTTGCAATCAAGGGCACACCGCTTTGCCGTCCAACTTCAAGTGCTAGCCCGAGGTCCTTTAAGAGAAGGTCAACCGCGAATCGGGCGCTGTAGTCGCGTGGGAGAACGAGATTAGGTAAATCAACTTCCATACAGCGATTTGCTGCGAACGCACCCATCAACGTTTCATAGAGTTGCTGCGGGTTTAGTCCGTTCTTCACGGCCAGTACGAAGGCTTCGGCATTGGCGGCTCGAACGCTTGCAATGATCATCTGATTCGTCAACTTGGCAATACAGCCAGTTCCGGCAGATCCGAAGTGCTCGATTTTTCCACCGATGATGTCGAGGAGTTCTTTCCCCTGCGCGAAGGAGGATTCAGACCCGCCAACAAATACGGCTAACGTGCCGGCCTCAGCGCCGCCCGGGCCCCCGCTGACGGGGGCATCAAGGTAACCAACCCCCTTCTGTTCCCCGGCCTCAGCGCAGGTGCGTGCGGTGTCGGGGCCGTTTGTTCCGAAGTCGATCCAGAGCTGCCCAGCGCGCGCACTCTCAATGGCACCGTTCGGGCCTAGAAGAATATCGATTGAAATTTCCGGGGTTGGGACATTCACGCATACGATGTCTGACTGGGCAGCCACATCGGCTGGTGACTGGGCAGCCACACCACCATCGGCAACAAACGCGTCGATCTTGGCGCGGCTGCGGTTGTGAACAATCATGTTGTGGCCGGCGGTACGCATGTTGGTCGCCATGGGTAGCCCCATCTTGCCGAGCCCGATGTACCCGATCTGCATTTCGCTGTGCTCCCTTACTTTCCCGTCAGACGCTAAACCTGCGCCCAAGCGAGTTGGAATGTCCGTTTGCAATTACCAATGATCATGGCGGCTGACTGGTCAGATGCCGGCTTCATTTCGAATGAGACGAGTGGCATCGGTGTTGGCAAATTCTGTTCGAAATAGCCGATCTCAAGAAGCGTCTTAAGGTAGGCAGCCAGTTCAGGCACGTCGTTCTCACCGGCAGGATCACCGAATACTGGATGCTGGTCACCGTATTGCGGATGGTCTTGATCGCGTGCGATGCAATTACCAATGTGTGCCTGAATGAGATGGGCACCAGCTGTTCGCAAGGAAGTTTCTGGATCTTCCCCCAGAAGGGGAAGGTGACTGAGGTCGAGGCAGAGACCGAAATTGGGAGTCGAGGCTCTGACCATCTCACTGACACGTACACAGAGTTCAATTGGTCCGAGCAGGGATTTTTTCTCGATTGACCGGTCGAATTGCTCGAGGGCTACCCACATATTATGGGGCGCGGCGTGTGCACAGAGTTCGGTTAAAGATGTGACCACCCGGTCAACGGCTGCTTCGGTCTCATCCACACGAGGGGCTGAGTTTGGGCCGTCGAGTAGCGTCAGCATGGACACTCCCAACTCTGCTGCTTCATCAATCGCTGCTTTGACCTCAGTTATCGATCGTGTCCGTAGTTCAGGATCAGCCGAACTAAGGTCAAGCGCACCGCTGAGGATTTGTGGATGTGCTCCGTATCCAAGCGTGAGGTGAGACGATTCGGCTAGACGACGCATGGATCGGCGTTCCTGGACGTCGTTAATTCGCGTGATTTCAAGCGCATGGAAAAATTCGTCGTCGGCCAGACTTTCAGCGGTTTCGACGATTGGACCGTCGCCGCTTTGAAGGTCTGGGTACAGCATGAACTGCACAATCCCGACATGCATATATGCTTCTACTGGTCGGTCCACGGCATCAAGCCTTAGCGTGGGTCATTTGCTGTACGCCCATGGTGACGCGACGTGGCTTCCTCTGTCGAGTTTGAAATCGGACGGAATAGTGTGTGCGTCATGTGGTAGGGGCAACCTACCGATGTTCTGGCAGGTATTGCCGCACAGCTT
Source organism: uncultured Chloroflexota bacterium (assembly GCA_964422795.1). Lineage (GTDB taxonomy): Bacteria > Chloroflexota > UBA11872 > UBA11872 > UBA11872 > UBA11872. The sequence goes on along the minus strand of CAYRCL010000018.1, from coordinate 31,120 downwards.
CAAAACTGCGATCAATGCTGGTGTCATCAAGAGAGGTTCTTGGTGGCGCCATCCAGTGGTCCATCATGCCCACACGGCTCAGCACGCCTTTGGCTACGGCGAGGAAATCGGACGACACGCTTGCCATCGCTTGGAGAAATTCGTTTTGCACGTTCTGAGCCGTTGCTGCTGCAGCCAAGTTATCGTCGTGCCACGCGTTGTATATGTCGAGAACCAATTGGGGCGCGACGTTTGGGGCTGGACCGGTTGTTCCGTTGGCTCCGGAGAGCAACGCATGCAGGAGTTGGCTGTCTCCACCTACGATTACCCGAAAGTCGTCGGCACGTGTGGCGTTTAGATACGCCAGTAAATTTTGTGGGCTGCCAGAGCTGTCCTTCGTGCCTTGAACTCCAACATCGCGTAGCCTGAGGAGTGTTGGCGCATCGACGGATACTTTCGTCATGCTCGGAATGTTGTAGAGCAATACAGGCGTTGGTGATGCGTTGACGACGCCTTCGAAATATCGGACGACTTCGTCGTTGCTCATCGGAAAATAGAACGGAGGGTTTACGAGCAGGCCGTCGGCCCCAAGATTTGTGGCCTCTTGTGCTTGCTCGTGGACACGGCGCACATTTGGCTGTCCACAGGCTACGACGACCGGGACGGCCGTGGCGGCTTCATCAACGGCTGTTTGGATGACTCTGCTCCGCTCTTTGTCGTCGATAGATGCAAACTCACCGGTGGTTCCCAGAAGCACGAATCCGTGACACCCAGCGTCGATCACACGACGAACGACGCGTCGTAGTGCATCGGTATCCGCGGAGAATTGTGGGGTGAGTGGAGTGAGAAGGGCTGGAATTACACCCTGTAAGCGTTCCTGAAACGGTGTCATGTGGTGTTATCCGGATGGGTTATGAGACGAATTATAGGCATCAAAGTTGGGCTAGATGTTGGAACGTGACTGGCCACCATCAACATTCAAGCATGCGCCAGTCACAAGCGATGCGGGATCTGAGGCAAGGAACGCTACGACAGCCGCAACCTCATCGGGTCGTCCAAATCGTCCGAGTGGGAAGTCTTGTCGGAGGAATTGCTCGATCCCGTCAGGATCGCTCTTCTGACGAAGGTCCCAGCCGCCACCTGGGAACCAGATTGATCCAGGTGCCACTGCGTTAACGGTGATGTTATCGGGTGCGAGTTCGTTCGCCATGGTGGTAGCGAGACTGTTCATCGCTGATTTCGTGGCGTTATAGGTCACCGGTCCTCCCGACTCACGTCCATAAATGGATGTGATGTGGATGATGCGTCCTCCACCTTGGGCTTGCATGTGTGGTACGGCGGACCGGCTGGACCTGATTGCGGGCCACAGGTTCACGTTTAGGGTGGCCGCCCAGTCATCGTCCGAAGCCTCGGCGAACGTACGTGCTCCAGAAGACCCTCCAACGTTGTTCACAAGGATGTCGAGACGGCCGAAGGCAGTAATCGATTGAGCTACAGCACTTTCTGGGGCTTCAGGGTCCGACATATCGATCGGGATTCCCAGGGAGCGAACGCCCGCTGCTTCAATGTCGCCGACTGTTGCATGGAGATCTTCGGTTCCGCGAGCAGTGATCGCAATATCACAGCCTTCAGCAGCGAGGGCCAACGCGATCGATCGTCCAATTCCTCGGCTTCCACCAGTGATTAGAGCGGATTTATTTGATAGGCCAAAATCCATGCGAGGTCCTTCCTAGCGTGGTATCCAACGACGCGGTTTGGGCTGACATAGCCAGCCAAGTAAGTCATGTAACGGAAGTGTATTGAGCACGTCGCCCGGACGTAGCCAGGCACGACGGGCTGTCAAAATTCCATAGCGTAGAAATTCGAGGTTGTCGGGATGGTGGGCATCGCTGTTGATGGCGATCGGTGTGCCGAGTTCAACGGCACGCCGCGCGGTTAGGTCGTCGATGTCCAACCGTTGTGGTGCGGCATTGATCTCGAGGGCGGTTCCGGTTGCAGCGGATGCTGAAAGAACGGCTTCAACGTCGAATTGGTAGCCATCGCGGCGACCGAGTAGCCGTCCGGTCGGATGTCCGATTACGTCAACATGCGGATTCTCGATTGCGGTTATCAGTCGTTCAGTCATCTGTGCCTGAGACTGATTGAAATTGCTATGGACAGAAGCGACCACCACGTCCAGCGATTCAAGGATTTTGTCGCTGAAGTCCAGTGTGCCATTGGGGAGGATTTCGACTTCAGTCCCGTGGAGAATATGGACGTCCGTGCATGATGCCCGTTCCGCATCAATCTCTTTGGTTTGCTCGGACAGACGTTTTGGATCGAGGCCGTTGGCAACCCCGAGACTTCCCGAATGATCGGTGATGGCGAAATATTCGAGCTTTCGTTTGCGTGCGGCTGCGAGCATCTGCCTGATCGAAGCTGCTCCGTCGCTCCAGAGTGAGTGGCCGTGCAATTCGCCTCGGACGTCATCAATGTTGATTAAATCTGGCAGCTTGCCGTTTTCGGCGGCTTCGATTTCGCCACGGTCTTCGCGTAATGCGGGGTCAATCCATGGGAGATCAACGGTTTCATACACGGCATGCTCGGTGGTGGCTGGGCGACGTTGCCCTGTCGCTACATCCAGGAAGCCATGTTCATTGAGTGACAGGCCGCGTTTCTGCGCGCGTGCTCGAATTTCAATGTTGTGATTCTTCGAACCCGTGAAATACGCGAGTGCAGCGCCATACTTGGCTGGATCAATGACCAGCAGATCAACCTGGAACCCGTTGCTGACCAGGACAGATGTCTTTGTGTCGCCTGATCCGACAACTTCTTCAACGTCATCGGCCAAAAGGAAGTGTTGGATCACGGGATTGGGATCGGTCGACGACGCCAGAATATCGAGGTCGCCGATTGTGTCCTGGCCGCGCCGGAGACTGCCTGCATATTGCACATCTTCCACATTGGGGTGGAGCGCAATATGTGCGACGAGACGGTCAGCCATTGGCAACACGTCACCTATCGGGCGACGTGCGATGCGCTGCCGGAATCGACCTAACTCGCGAAGGAGTTTTTCTTGCCGTTTTGGACCGATGGCCTTGATGTTAGCGAGTCGATTCTCACGGCCGGCTGCTTCCAGTTCATCAAGGGTGCAGAGATCATGGTCGTTGTATAGGGTCGCGACCGTTTTAGGGCCGAGGCCAGGAATGAGCAGCATATCGAAGACTCCGGCGGGGATTTCGCTTTGCATCAGCTCGTATTCTTCGACGTGTCCATGGGTGGCGAACTCGCGTAGCACGCCAGCGATACCTTTGCCGATGCCTGGGATGGTCTCGATCTCGTCCGATTCAATGAGCTCATTGATATCGACCGTGAGCATATCGATGCGTCGGGCGGCGTTTCTAAATGCTCGGACTCGGAACGTGTTCGCACCGCGGATTTCCAGGGCGTCGGCAAATCCTTCGAGAAGTTCTGAAGCGGGTTTATTCAGCAATGATTTATTGAGTTGCATCGGGTCACACCACTGAATTGTGGCTGATTGTTCCCCTGAGGTATAGGTGTCTCGGGTCATCGAGCTGTACGATGCACTGCTATGCGATGGTTGGATGCGCTAGCGCCCGAACTTGAATATCACGGGCTTGTTGGTGAACGACGTGCGCATGCTCGTCGTGTACCACCATCGTGGCGTGCGCGGCTTCCAAGCGACACATGGGGACGTTTGTGCATGTCTTCAGGTGTTCGCATTGCCTTTAGGACCAACAGCCCCACCATTGCGACCCGGGCTGACTGGATCAGCAAATCCGTTATACCGGCGCACCCTAGTTCGGCGATCGACGTTTATTTGAACGAGCAGTTCTATTCGCAGCTTGTTCCTACTGGCATTGGTGCGGCTGAAGCTGTTGTGTACGAGGGTCCGGTGCGTGATCAGTTGGTTGAGTTGTATTTGCCCGCATATTCGGAAATCCGTTTTGTGGGTGTGGGTGTAGACCCCGCCGCCGTGATCGAGTGTCCTGATCGTGCTGGCCGACCGTGCATTGTCTTTTACGGTGATTCGATCACCCACGGCGCCGTAACCGCACGGGCGGGCACCACGTATCCTGCACGAATCGCGCGGACACTGGGTGTTGACTTCATCAACTTGGGTGCGTCGGGGGCTGCCCGCGGTGAGCCAGCCATGGCAGAAATCATCGCCTCGCTTGCTCGGGATGTCATTGTGCTCGCGTATGGGGTGAACACGTTCGGTTCCAGTTACGAGGAGCCGCGTCGTTTCGAGGAGACATACGACCAGTTTCTAGGGATCTTGCGTGCCGCCCAGCCGAGTGTCCCGATTGTCATTCTGACGCCACTCTTGCACAGTCGCGAGTTCGAGCTGACAACCCGAGGGGGAGCGAAATTGGAGGAATACCGTCGCGTCATTCGTGAAGTTGTATATCGTCGTCAGAGTTTTGGAGATGCCAATCTCATCTTGATCGATGGTCACGGCGTGATTGGACCTGGGCAAGATGACCTGCTGGCGGATGTTGTGCATCCGAATGATCAGGGCTTCGGTGCTGTCGCGGATGTGCTCGGATCCCAAATTCGTCGAATTCTGAGTCTCATCTAGTAACCGAAAATGCGTGGGATTAGTGGTTGCAGGTGACTCACGGCATTTTTCGGGCTGTTTTGTTCGACCGTATGAAGTTACCGCTCTAGGCTATGGAGGATTATCTTCCAGTCGGGGCGGAACCATCATGAAGCTGAGTCTTTTGTCCCTGTCCTACGCGTCGCACTTCCGTCGTGGCGACATGGATATGCTCGGGTTTCTCGACGTGTGTCGTGAACTCGGTGTTGATGGAGCGGATCTGCACGAGGCGGCTTTTGCCTCCGTGACCAGAGCTGATCTTTTCTCGATCAAACGCGCGTGTCTTGACCGTGGACTCGACATTCCATGTGTATCAATCTCCAATAATTTTGCGTGTCCCGTTGATGAATTGGCGGCTGCTGTCGTGCACACAAAAGCTTGGATTCAACGGGCAGCGCTTTTGGGTGCGCCACAAGTTCGAGTGTTCAGCGGGCGTCCTGCTACGGAAGCAGATCGGTCGGCATCGTGGGATCGGTGCGCAGACGCTCTCCGCGATTGTGCCCAATTCGGTGCTACAGAGGGTGTTGTGGTGGCACTCCAAAATCACAATCATTTGCAGATTGCCCCTGATGGCGAGGATGTAATTCGTCTAATCAACCAAGTTGATCACCCCAACCTTGGCCACGTTCTTGATACTGGCCAGTACGCGGGATCTCCAGGTGCGTCGGGGTATGGTGATGATGACAAGGGCGGGCAACATGACTACCTGGCGAGTATTCGGCTCACGGCTCCTCTAGCTACGCATGTTCGCGCCAAGCTGTACCGGATCGCATCTGGTGTCGAAGAGTTGTTGGATTACGATCAGATTTTTTCTATTCTCCGTGGTCTCGGATATAACGGTTGGGTGAGTCTGGTTTATGAAGGCGAACGCGTTCTGGGGCGTGATGATCGCGTTGATGATGCGCTAGAGGTTATTCCGCTCGGAGTTCGCTTTCTGCGCGGCCATCTCTCCGCTTCGTAGACAACTGGTTTGATGTGCTGATGCGCCTGTCCAAGATCGACAGCCCCGGCTTCCCACACCTAAATGAATGATGTCGGGCATCCGGGCCCAAAAGAATCTTTCGTCCACGGTAATGACCCATGCGTCAATGCTTCCGTGAACAGCCGGGCGGTCCCGGGAGTTGGAGGTTCTGCCGGCTCTTCGTGTGTAACCCCATCGAAAAGTCTGGATTGTGACGGGGTAGCCGCACGACTACGATTGATGCTGGATGGTTAGTTACAGGCTTTGGGATTGAAAGGTAAAACATGCCGACGTATGTGATGTTGATGAAGATGGAATCAGGTGGAGCTGGTGTCGACGATGAGCCGATTACCGAAGCAATTTCGGAGGGTGCGCCTGAGTCACACAAGATGATTGAGTCTTTCGGAGGAAAAGTGACCGGGATTTACATGACGATGGGCCAGTACGATTTCATGGCGATCGTTGAGTTTCCCGACGATGAATCGTGTGCCCGGGCCGCGTTGAAATCTAGGGAATTTGGCGGGAGTACAGAAACCATGCGTGCATTCCCGGAGAGTGAATGGCCCGCCATTGCTAAGGGTGGATAGCAGGGAAATGCTTCATGCGTATGTAAGGATCTGGAGCTTTTGACTGATTCGCGTTCCCCAATCGGTGTGATTGGTGCTGGGCTGATGGGTCACGGTATCGCCCAGGTGTTCGCAATCGCGGACCATCCAGTTGTCCTTGTAGACACCCAGCCGGCTGCCTTTGAGGCTGCAAAGCGCAAGATCACGCGGAATCTTGAACTGATGGCTGAATACGGGTTGCGATCTTCAGCGGATCCAAATTCCGTACTTGATCGAATTAGATTTTCCACGGATCTTGCCGATCTCTCGGACCGTTCACTGATCATTGAGGCGGTGACGGAAAAGCTTGACGTTAAACGGGCTTTGTATAGCGAACTGGCTCCGCATTTGGCTGGTGAAACTGTTGTGGCTTCTAATACGTCCAGTATTCCAATTCGTGACATGGCGTCAGCCACTGGTCGTCCGGATCGGTTCACGACGACGCACTTCTTTCGTCCGGCCTATCTGTGCCCGATGGTTGAAGTGACCAAGGGTGAGGCGACCAGTGAATCGACCGTGGTCACGGTTGTGAATTTGCTGCGTGGGTCTGGATTACGTCCGGTACGTATTAATGTCGACCTTCCGGGACAGGTCGCCAATCGTCTTCGACAGGCGCTCTTTAGGGAAGCAATCGACTTGGTGGATCGAGGTGTGATCTCGGCTGAGGATATTGATGAGCTCACCGCTTTTTCCTTTTCGCCGCGGATGCCACTGATGGGCGTGATCCGTGATCGTGATCTGGCTGGACTTGATATCGCGCTTAGTGGGACCGAGTCTGTCTGGCCGGATCTTTCAAACGCGGATCGCGGTCCTGATGTGCTTCGTGGCTTGGTGGAAGGCGGTCATTACGGGTTGAAGACCGGGCGTGGGTTTTACGATTGGACGGATGTGGATTTTGGGGAGGAATGGGAACGTCTCGAGCGACAGCAATTAGAGGTCTATGCGGTATTGCGTCGCATAGGGGCGTGGCCGGAATAACCAGCGTTCAGAATCGCCAAGAGGTCCGGCTGTAAGTATGATTTGCGGAAGATTGTTAAAGCTATCTATGGAGGCACAGCATGCACTTGGCTCGCTACAACGTGAATGGTCGGGTTTCTCACGGTATTGTCGAAGGTGATCAGATCGCTGAGATAGCGGGGGACGTGTTTGGCAGTCTTGACCGCACCGGGAACACGGTCGCCTTGTCCGATGTTCAACTTCTGGCTCCGACGGCGCCAACCAAGATCGTGAACTTGGCCGGGAATTACCTCAGTCACATGGGTGGTGCGCCACCGTTCGAACGGCCGCAACCGTTCCTAGCACCCCCGTCGTCGGTTCTCGAACCCGGCGGGACTATTGCTTGGCTGAAGGGATGCACGGACCTGCACTATGAAGGCGAGATGGCGGTGATTATTGGCAAGCGCTGTCGGCGTGTATCCGAGGCCGAGGCCAAGGATTACGTGCTTGGTGTGTGTGCGGCCAATGACATTAGCGAACGAAAGTGGCAGAACGGCGAAACGAACGGTGAATCTGACTCCCAATGGTGGCGTGGCAAGGGTGCTGATACCTATTCGCCGTTTGGCCCATGGGTCACGACCGGACTCGATTACAGCAATTTAAACCTGATCACACGCGTGAATGGCGACGAAGTCCAGCGAACAAACACAAGTGAGCTCATTTTTGGTGTGGATAGGCTGATTAGTTTCATTTCTTCATGTATGACGCTCGAGCCCGGCGATGCAATCTTCACCGGAACCTCTGGGGACACCGATCCAATGAAGAGTGGTGATGTCACGGAGGTTGAGCTAGAAGGCTGCGGGATCTTGAGTAATCCGATTGGTTATCCAGAGTAGGATTCCATCAATCTCATTGAGGACTATGACTATGCACCTAATTCGATACGAGCATGACGGAGCGATCCACCACGGAATTCTTGATGGTGAAGAGATTGCCGAAATCGAAGGCGATTTTTTCGGTGATCTCTCACGGACTGGGACGACGGTTCCGCTCTCAGCTGTCACGCTTAAGGCGCCTACCGTTCCAACAAAGATCGTCAATTTGGCTGGTAATTACAGCAGCCACATTGGCGGTCGCGCGGGTCCTGAGCGTCCGCAGCCCTTCTTAGCTCCACCATCGTCTGTTCAGGATCCTGGAGGACCAGTGGTGATTCCGGCTGACGATGAAAACACACATTACGAGGGGGAGATGGCGGTCATTATCGGAAAGCGGTGTGCGCGTGTGAGCCAGGCTGAGGTCAAGGACTACATTCTTGGCGTGTGTGCTGCGAATGATATTAGTGCTCGGAGATGGCAGGGCGGCGAAACGAACGGTGAAAAGGATGTGCAGTGGTGGCGAGGTAAGGGTGCCGATACGTTCTCGCCCTTTGGTCCGTGGATTACGACGGGGCTTGACTACAGCAACTTGCACTTGGTCACGCGGCTGAATGATGAAGTCGTGCAGGATACGAACACGTCGGAGTTGATCCATGGGGTGGACGCGATCATTAGTTTTGTTTCGGACGTGATGACGCTCGAGCCTGGCGACGCCATCTTCACGGGGACTTCTGGAACCAGCCGGCAAATGAACCCGGGCGACGTGGTTGAAGTTGAGCTGGAGGGCAACGGGATTCTTTCGAACCCGCTGGTAGCTGACAGCTAGCCGGCAGTTGGAACGGTACCAATCAGACCGTTGAGGAGATGGTCTCTGGTCCGCTGTGCAAATCGATCGATTCGTCTTTGCGCTAGATGGTCGTGTGCGAACTTGGTACATGGCCTAGCCGAACGAGTTGGAGCGGTTGCTTAGTTGACCCGATGCTGAAGCGGCTCACCACGTTGTAACCGTTCGATGTTCCCCCGGACGACCCGCGCTGCACCGCGCAGGAATAGATCGCATGATGAGGCACAGTGTGGGGTCGCGAAGACCTCGCGATCGAACACCGGGTGTGTTGGGTCGACCGGTTCGTCCCAGAAGACGTCAAGTCCCGCAGCAGCGAGATGACCGCTTTCCAGGGCGGCGAGCAAGGCGTTTTCGTCGACAACCGGACCACGGGCCACGTTAATGAGGACGGAGCCTTGGGGCATTGCAGCAATGACCTCAGCGTTGATTAGCCCCGTTGTTTCGTCTGTGAGCGGTACTGCCACTACAACAAACCCGCAATTGTGCACGGCCTCTGATATTTGGTTGGATGGATAGATCGCAGCAATGCCAAGTTCATCGAGTAGGTCGGTGTCCGGCGTTCTTTTTACCCCCACAACCCGGCAGTCGAATGCGCGCAACAGGCGAGCGAGCGCGGACCCGATACCGCCGAGGCCCACAATGCACACTTGTGCGTCGAAGACCGAAGCGCCGAAGGGTGCTTGGACCGATTTTTCGCTGAGGACGTGTTGCAGCGTGGTGAAGCGTCGGCCGGTGCCAATCATATGGAAAAGAGCAAATTCCGCTACGGCTTTCGCTAGATCTGATGGGCCCGACGGAACATTGGCTACCGGGATTCCGCGTGCGGCTGCGGCGGCGACGTCAATGGCGTCGATCCCTGCTCCGTACTGCTGAATCAATTGTGTTCGTCCGGCCCACTCTAGTTCCGTAGGCGTAATCGCGTTGCGAGCTGGCACAAGTACGTCAGCCATCTCCATCGCTTCGCGCAGGCCGTTTGGGGGTGCGGTTACCACCTCGTGCTCAGGCATTTCGGACCGCATGGCATCGCGGATCGGTGTCATCCAGTCGGTCATTAGCAGAATACGCATCGTGGACTCTCGTAGTTTGGGTCGTCCTCTGTAGCCGGACAGGAGGATTCAATTAGGTAGCTTAGAGCTTTCTTAATCATCAATGGTGCGGTCCATGACACAATACTGCGCTCACGTGAGAACCCAATGGGTTAGAGGTGACATACATGTCGGGACTTGAAGGGCGTGTGGCGATCGTAACCGGTGGAGGAACCGGAATTGGTAAGGGGATTGTCCGGCGCTTGGCCAGTGCACGCTGCCGCCTCCTGGTTTCGGCCGCAAACAGTATGGTCGGGGCTGAGAAGCTGCGTGACGAACTGCGAGCTGATGGTGTTGAGGTGGAGGTTTGTCGAGCGGATCTGCGTAACCCAGATGCGGCGCGATCCATCATTGCCAGCGCGGTTGAGACCTATGGTCAACTCGACATCTTGGTGAATAACGCTGGGTTTACCCTCGACGAGCCATTCTTGGACGGTACGACTGAGCGGTGGCAAGAGATCTTCAACATCAACTTGATGTCGATGATTACGGCGAGCCAAGATGCGGCACGTCACATGATTGAGCAGGGTTCGGGTCGGATTATCAATATCAGTTCCGTGCACGGGATTGTGCATATGCCGGGTCATGCGATCTATGCGGCGACGAAGGGTGGGATCAATGGATTCACACGATCCCTCGCGGTGGAATTGGCGCCCCATCAGGTGACCTGTAATGTGATTGCGCCCGGCGCCATCCAGGTGGACCGCTACAAGGCGCAGAATCTTGAGCCGCGTGCGGTTGGGGCCCACATTCCGATGCGACGTGTTGGGCAGCCGGCCGAGATCGCGGCAGCGGTGGCGTATTTGGCTTCCGACGAGGCGTCCTACGTTAGTGGTGAGATTCTTTATGTGGACGGTGCGCTTACATCACGCATGGCATTCAGCACTTAGCGATGAAGTCACAGCTTCGGGCTAACAGGCAATCGCCTTAAGGGCTTCGTCAATGACCTCGAGTGTTTGATCTATATCGGCCTCTGTGTGGGCTACTGAAATATAGAACTTCTCGTTCGGTATGGTTAAGATCCCACGCTTCACGCACTCTGCGGCGAACTGTGCTCCCATCGTTTTGTCATTTTCGAGGAGATCGACCCAGCTGGTGGGGTGACTGTTTTCCATGAAGCGGACACCGAACACCATATCTTCGCCCAGGGCCTGAACAGGCAATCCATACCGGCGGCCCGCGTCTTCGATGCCTGACCGCAACCGGGAACCGATTCGGTGAAGTTGATCGTAGACACCTGGAGCGCTCAGGATCTCCATAGCTGCGAGGGCCGCGGTCGATCCGACGGGGTTTCCATTGAAGGTTCCACTGGCCCATGCAATGGATTGTGGCGGTCGGCTCACGTTACCGAATGCGTCCATCACGTCTTTGCGTCCAGCGATGACAGCCAAGGGGAATCCGCCCGCCATGGCCTTGCCATAGCAGGCGAGATCAGGGATGACACCATAGGCCTCTTGGGCGCCACCCCAGGCGAGACGGAATCCGGTAACAATTTCGTCGAAGATTAGGACGATGCCATGTCGGGTGCATGCGTCGCGAACAGCTTGCAGAAAGCCAGGTTCTGGCTTTAGGACGCGTTGCAGGGGTTCGACGATTACGGCGCCCAGTTCGTTGGCATGGGCATCGATGAGTTCCTCGGCATAAGCCGCGTCGTTAAATGGGGCGACCAGCACTTCGTCACTCAAAACTTCTGGTACACCCAGTGAGTCACTGTCAGCGTGTGGATAATCGCTCGCGTGTTGCGGCACGGTTCCAAACATCGCGTAGTCGTTAGTGCCGTGCCAGCCCCCTTCAAATTTTAGGATCTTGGAGCGTCCGGTAAACGTGCGCCCGGCTCGAAGGGCGAGGAAGGTGGCGTCAGAGCCTGTGCTTACATAGCGAATCTCCTCGGCACAGGGGACGGCGGCAACCATGGCTTCAGCCAGTCGGATTGCGGGTTCGTTGAGAAAATAGAACGTCGTGCCCTGGCGAATCTGGTGTTCAACGGCCTCAATAACCCGGGGATGGCAGTGTCCGACAAGCATCGGTCCAGACCCCATCAGGAAATCAATGTATTCGCGACCGTCAACGCTGGTCAGGCGACTGCCTCGTCCCTCGCGGATGACGACATCGACTTCCCGGGGCAGCATTAGGTATCCGAGAGCCCCCCCATTCAGTACCTGCGATGCGAGATCGAGGAGTTCTTCAACGGAGGCTGAGGTTTGGCCGGGCATGCGCGGGGTTTCCACAGATTGTTCACCTCAATTTGCGCCAGCCTTCGCGGCGCTGAGTGCCGCATACTACATGGTGTTGCGCAGGAAGATGTCGAGAGACTGGCCAATGGAAGGGTGCGAAGGTGAAGGGAAACGAGACCATCGGTGAATCTGTGGGGCCGGTCCGATTGGCCCTAATTGGTGCTGGCGGATTTGGCGCATACACGACCGAACTTCTCGATCGACAGCCCGAAATCCAGCTGGTTGGTGTGGCTGATGTGGTGCCTGAGCTTGCGGAACGTCTGGGAACGGCTCGAGGTGTTCCGTTCTGGGCCAACCACCGGGTTTTACTGGAGATGTGTGATTGTGATGCCGTTGCCGTCGTAACGACTCATGCTACGCACCGAGACATTGTGGTGGATGCCGCGGAGGCTGGACGGCACATCTTTTGCGAAAAGACGATGGCGGTCACGGTTGCCGACTGTCATGACATGATTGCTGCCGCGGATGCCAACAATGTAAAGCTGATGGTGGGTCATAAGCGCCGTTTTCGACCCGCTGCAACGGAATTGAAACGCGCGCTTTTGGAAGGCGAATTTGGCCAACCGCTGGCGGTAAACGTTCGCGGGTTTTTCGGCCGTAGGATTACCGGATTTTGGAGTCGAAGGGACGATTGTGGAGGTCTGTTGTACTGGGCGGGTGTGCACGATGTTGACACCCTGCGGTATCTGTTTGGTGAGGTCGCGTCTGTATATGCGGTTATCGGGCCCAAGGTTCATCCAGAAGTATCAGACCAAGAGGATGCGATCTCGGTCGTGTTGACGTTCGAGAGCGGACTTGTGGGTTCATTACAAGTCTCGACGTACTATCCAATGGCGAACTACCACACAGCGTTTGGTTTTGAGATTGTCTGTGAGCACGGCGGGATTTCCTACGACCCACAACAATTGACGGTCACCCGCCATCCGGAAGATGGTTCGCCACACGAGGTCCGCCTGGAGCACAACAATGCGGATGGTGCGTACGACCACGAATGGTCGAACTTTGCCGGCTGGATTCTGCGTGATGAGACACCGGTCCTGACCGGTGAAGATGGACTGCGGTGTGTGGAAATTCTCCAGGCCGCATATTTGAGCGCTCATCTCGGTGTTCGCGTCGATCTCCCATTAGGCCGGGATGAGCGGCGCCCCTTCGGAGAGGTTTAGGTGTGATGCGTGTGGCTTGTGTGCAAGTTGCGATTGTCGACGGCGATATTGAGGCCAACCGCGAACGCGTGCTTCGAATGACGGAACAGGCGATTTGGGATCGTCCGGATTTGGTCGTGCTACCGGAACTTACGACATCGGGCTATTGCACGGATGACTATACGCAGGTGGCTGAATCCGCCGATGGGTACCTGGTTACCGCGCTTGGCGCTTTGGCTGCAGCCTCTGGCGCGTCGATCCTGGTGGGCTTGGTGATTTCGGATGCGGACGGTCGTCCCCAGAATGGGTCCTATCTGATTGGGCCGACGGGCGTGATGGGTACGTATGCCAAGACTCATCTTTGTGTAAATGAGGCGGCGCACGTGGATGAGTCCACGGCGTTTTCACCAGGCCAGAGCCTGGGTTTGTTCGATCTGCCGGGTGCTCGGATTGGTGTGATGATTTGCTACGACGGTCATCATGGGGAGTTTCCCGTGACGCTGGTGAATCGGGGTGCGGAACTTCTTGTCTGGCTGAATAACCGGATGGTGGTGACACCGTGGGAATCGGCTGCGATCGCGTTTTTTAATCGTGTTCCGGTGGTAGCTGTGAACCGGGTTGGGACGTCGGCGCCGCAACCAGTCGGGGCGTCGCCCCGCATTTACCGCGGCGGGTCATCAATGGTTGATCATGACGGGCAACAGATCGCAGCTGCGATTGCTGATGAAGAAACGGTGGTGGTTGGCGACATCGACATTGAGGCTGGTCGACTACGTCGGGCCAGTCGTGTGCTGAATACCCAACGGAGTCGACGAGCGGATCTCTATCTTTGATGTTTGGATTACGGATCACCGAGCCTGTTGAGGCACGTCGATTTCCGGCCCACACTGTGTCGATGGTGACCGCCGGTGAAGACTTGACCCTTGCGTGGGTTTTTAGCGGCTTGGGTCTAGTACAAACCCGGCTGTGTCATTGACGGTGCGATCCGTAACCACGTACGGTGCTATGTCCATGCCGCATAGCCATTCGGCTTGACCGGCTTCTTTCGCAGGTAATGCGGCACATTCGAGTTTGGACCATCTAATGGTATGGGGAGGCTATGGCCAGGACTGATACTGAGGTGGTGGAGACGCAGGAAGCCTTCGTTCGTCCGTCTCGGAGCGGGTGGGCGATGTCTCGACGCCGATTGGTTCGGAATCGAGCGGCGATGGGCGGATTGATTGTCCTTGGAGTCATTGCCGTTATGGCAATTCTTGCCGATCTCATTGCGATTGAACCCGTCAGCACCTTCGACATTCCCAGTGCTGGCCTGCCGCCATTTTCCGAGGGTCACATTCTGGGCACGGACGATATTGGGCGTGATGTTTTCAGTCGTATCGTGCGAGGTTCGCGTATCTCGCTGACTATCGGCTTTTCAGCCGTGAGCATTTCGATGGTGGTCGGTAGCCTGCTGGGTTTGCTTGCCGGGTACTTTGGTCGATGGCCCGACACCCTCATTAGCCGTGTACTGGACGTCATGTTGGCGTTTCCGGGCTTACTGCTTGCGCTTACGGTCGTAGCGTCACTGGGTCCTGGGTTGCGTAATGCGATGCTTGCGTTGGGAATCGCCGGGATCCCGTTCTACGCTCGTGTTGTCCGTGGTACGACGCTCGCAGCGCGTGATCAGGTCTATGTTCGTGCGGCTCGTGCGATCGGTATGTCGGACCTCCGCATCATGTTTCGGCATATCCTGCCGAACGTTGTGAGCCCGATTCTAATCATGGCCACGATGGGTCTGGGTGGTGCGATTCTGGCAGCGGCGGGGCTGAGTTTTCTTGGGCTTGGTGCAGAGGCGCCATCGCCAGAGTGGGGTCTTGAACTCGCAAAAAGCAAGCACCTGCTTCGAAGCTACTGGTGGATTTCAACATTCAATGGGATTGCCATCGCGATTACGGTTTTGTCCATCAACTTGTTGGGTGATGGTTTGCGAGAAGCACTCGACCCACAAGCAAGCTCGTGGGCAGAATAGGGTTCTGTTATCAGATCTGTGCTCCGTATTGTTTGGAACACAGGTGAATAAACAACGCAGATAAAGTATCCGGCTAGCTGTACTAGCTTGGTGTTTTAGGGAGGATGTTTATGGAGCGTCGGAGTCGTGTTACGCGTCGACAAGCCCTTCGGGGTGGTTCGATTGCGCTTGCTGGTGGGGTCGGCGCGGCCGCACTGGCAGCTTGTGGTGACACACAAATTGTTGAAGTCGAAAAAGAAGTCGTTGTCGAGAAGCTGGTAGATCGCGTCGTAGAGAAACCAGTGGTTGTTGAAAAGATCGTTGATCGGGTTGTTGAAAAGATCGTAACGGTCGAGAAGGTCGTCGAGAAGATGGTTGAGGCCGTCAAAGAGCGGCTGCCCGGCATTGATATCCACAACCTGGATCAATCTGTAGCGATCGATGGCAAGCCGTGGAATCCGAAAAAGGGTGGCGAGGTTAGCTACTTCACATTTGGTAATCCAACGGGATTTGATCCTGCCACGTGGGGTGGACGGACTGCCGAGCCAGCAGCAGCAATGTTCGAGCTTCTCTACAACTACGGTCCGGGGAACAAGTTTCATCCGGGCCTGGCAGCGGATATGCCAGAAATTGAAGACGGAAACTTGTCGTGGATCGTTCCGTTGCGCAACGACGTGCAATTTCACGATGGCGAACCGTTTAATGCCGATGCCGTAGTCTTCAACTTTGAGCGATTCTTGGACGAGGAGCTGCCGCGCGGGCATGTGATTCGTGACATTGCGGGAATTAGCGGTATCGAGAAGGTTGATGATTTCAAGGTTCGGTTCAAGACCGACGCTCCGGAGGCCTTCTTCACCAAGTTCCTGGCGCACCAGCATGCGGTGTTTGCTTCACCTAAAGCCATTACGGAAAAGGGCGAAGATTTCAACCGTGATCCGGTGGGAACGGGACCATGGAAGTTCAACAGCTGGGAAGATGACGTCAAGCTCATGTTTGACCGGAATGAGGAGTACAACTGGGGTCCGGCATACTTGAAAAATCAGGGTGCACCGTATCCAGACCAGCTCCGGGTCCAGATTTTCGGTTACGACATGACGGTCAACGCCCAGGCTTTCGAAGCCGGTGAAGTTGACATCCTGCTGAACTGGTCGTACGCGGATTACAAGCGTGTGTCCGAGAACGCCAAATATCACGTCATCGGATACGCAGCTCCAGGTATGGGGCAGTACTTACCGTTGAACACCCAGCTCTGGCCGTTGGATGATCTCGCGGTCCGGAAGGCGTTGCTGTTTGGTGTTGATCGTCGAACCGTCACTGTACGGGCAAACGGTGGGACCGCCGCGCTAAACATCAGCAACCTGTTGGTGCCAGGCACGATCGGTCGGAACCCAGAGGCCAGTACGCTTTACAGCTATGACCCGGGTAAGGCCAACACGATTCTGGACGATGCCGGATACACGAAGGGCGAGGACGGGTTCCGAGTCGCGCCTGATGGCCGGAAGGTTGAGATCGTGTACCCCGACCGTGGTGACCCTGTAGTCGAGTTGTTCAAGCTCGATGTCGAGAAGAATCTCGGGATCCGAGTGTCAACACCGAAGATGGATGGGGCTACGTTCCGCGCTGCCCAGCAGGATGGTGCGTATCACACGGTCTGGATTGGTGTTGCTGGTGCGAACGGTGATGTGATGTATGACAGGTTCCACACCTCGTCATATGGAGCACCTGGTCGTGCGTACTCATTCTTTGAGTACGACGGTGTGCCTGGCACGGCGACGCCGGGCGCCAAGGTCGATACCTACTTCAATGCTGCTCGGTCGAGCTTTGATGGCGATGAGCAGGAGAAGATCTGGAAGGACCTTGAGCTCTACCTCATGGAGAATGCGGTCGCGGTTCCGTTGGTCCACGACTACTTGCCGTGGCTGACTAATCCGGCACGTGTTGGTGGGGAACTGTTCCTTGGTATTGACTACTTGCCGAATTACGCGCAGTGGTACTGCACCCTGGAGTAGTGACGCTTCAATCGCATAAACCCGGTGTTCGGCCGCCTCCCGGCGGCCGAACACCTTGGTGCGAACCTTCCCAAGCTTGTAACAGATGGCTGCTTATATTCTTCGGCGAGTGTTGTACACGATCCCTGTGATGCTTGGAGTCATGCTGGTCGTGTTCCTCCTGATGCGGCTCCTGCCCGGGGATCCCATCGAGATTTTCTTCTCGGCGGGTGATATGGGTGGAGGCTCAGGAGCCACTAGTGCTGAGGGTGGCGAGGTCAGCCGGAAGGCCATCGAAATATTGCGGGCGAGTTACAACCTCGACAAAAGCGTCCCTGAACAGTTTGTGTTGTATGTGTGGGATGTAGTGCGTGGTGATCTTGGCGACTCAATTCAGTACCGACGCTCGGTGGGTGATTTGATCAAGGACCACTGGGCGGCGACGTTCCAGCTCACGATGGCTGCTATGGCGGTTGCGATCATGATTGGGGTTGGCTTAGGCATCCTATCGTCGATCAAACGGCACTCGTGGATTGACTATGCTGCCCAGATGTTTGCGATCCTCGGAGTTTCATTTCCGAGTTTCTGGCTTGGTGTTCTTCTGGTCTGGATCTTTGCGATCATGCTCGGTTGGTTGCCGGCCATTTCGAATGGGCATGGCAAGGAACTCATCCTGCCATCCATTACGCTCGGCACGGCGGCTGCGGCGATTCTGGCTCGACTCACCCGTTCATCGATGCTCGATGTCCTCTCACGGGATTACGTGCGGACCGCGCGAGCGAAGGGTTTGCGTGAGCGCGTCGTTGTCTTTGTCCACGCGCTGCGAAACGCCCTGATTCCGGTCATCACAGTTGTTGGGCTTGAGTTTGGCAGTCTGTTGGCCGGGGCTGTCGTTATCGAATCGGTTTTCCGTCGCCAGGGACTCGGCCTTCGCTTGATAGAAGGCATCGTCTCTCGGGATTATCCGGTGGTGCAGGGACTGGTCTTGATTGCTGCAGTGGTCTACGCGTTAATGAACCTGATAGTGGATGTCTTGTACACCTATATTGATCCGCGCGTGCGCCTGACCAGCGGCTCGCGTGGCTAAGGATTGCGACTTCGGAGATCTGTGTAGATCATGAAGCTTGGCGCGTCGATTGCGTGTTATCGATGGATGCTCGATCCTCATCGCCGCCGAGATCGGCCTGAACACCGCAACTTTGGATGGCCGCCGGCCTTTTTGCAGTCCAATTGTCCACCAGATTCCGGTGTGTCCAGAATTGACTGGATGTTTGAGAAGTCGGTCGACCTCGGCCTTGAGACGTTCTACGTTCATGCGGCGGATGTGGGCGATACGGCTGCCGTCCGTTCGCTTGCGGATCGGATGGAACCAGCGGGACTGGTTCTCAATGGTGGTCTTAGCGCCAACTGGGCGGCCACAGCTGAGGAATGGGATTGCCGATGGCACAACAGAGTGGTTGAGAATGTGGCTCTCAACGCTGCGGGCCGTGTCACGGTTGCAACAGTCACCCATCTCATGGCAGGGACTCATAACCACTTCACCTCGGATCCTCCTGTTAATGAACAGATTGATCGGGCGATCCGAAATTTCACCTCGGTTCTCCCTGCTTGTGAAGAACACGGCATCATACTGGCGTTTGAAAACCACATGGACTACCGATTGAGCGAGGTCGTGGCGTTGGTGCAAGGTCTCGGCTCAGAATTCGCCCGAGTCACACTCGACACGGCGAATTCATTTCTGGTTTTAGAGGATCCTCTCGAGGGTGCCCGCAAAGCGGCACCATACACTGCTGCCGTACATATGAAGGATTTCACAGTCCATCCGCTCATGGAAACTTGGGAGCCGGAACTGCATTGGGCGCCGGTTGGTCAGGGGAACTCTCCCATTGCCGAGATTCTCGACGTGCTGCAGGCAGAGGCTCCAGATCCAGACACATTGCTTGCACATGTCGAGATCGCGGGTATTCCCCAGATTGATCCTGACCAATGGGTTCGGGTGAGTCTTCGCCACCTGCGTGACCACCACATCGATCATTTTCCGGGCCAGGTTGTGACGTGAGGCTGGGTCTATCAGCGGACACGTATCGATGGATTGCATTCCCGTGGATGCGAACGGACCGGTCCGAATTTCGTGCTAGCAGTCACTATGCGCCTTACACGCTTTCGACTGATCCGCCGTCCGTGGGTGCATTTGTTCCGGATTGGCTGTTGGCGCGGGCGGTCGCGCATGAACTTTCGGTGCTCGCGCTCGACGTTGGTCTACTTGGTGATGCGACACGTGCTCAGGCGTTTGGCCAGCGATGTCGTACGGCTGGTGTCGAGCTTATCGGTAGTGTCTCGGTGGACTTAAGTGCTGGTACCGATGATTGGGATGTTGGCGCGCACGGGGTGGACTCGGCGCACTTCGATCCTCGGCGTGCGGGGCCGCTCTACACGGGATGGGTCGGGTCATCCCAGATGGCGATCGCATCTGCGGCGATGACACTGGCCAAGGCGGCGGGGGTTTCAGTCCTGAGTTTGGTTCACGGCCATCCAGGCCGGACACACCGATACGACCCAAAGCACCCGGTACCGGTTCAGCTCGCGTGTATTACGTCAAATGTCAGGAGCCTGGTTCCGCTTGCAGATGCGCTGGATTTGATGCTTGCACTGGAACCTCATATGGATTATCGGTGTGCGGAACTTGTGCAAGTAGTGGAGGCGGTCGGCTCGCCACGGCTCCGTCTCGTGTTCGATTTTGCCGATTCGCTAAGTGTCAATGAGGATCCACTTGAGGCGATACACCAGGCTGCGCCATATACCGTTGCCGCGCATGTTCGCGATATGCGAGTTCAGGCGCTGACTGAGATTGCTACCGGGGCGTTTTTTCACACGCCGGTTGGTGACGGGCACGTTCCGGTGGGTGCCATGCTGGATGTCTTAGCGACGGCTTCGGACGATTCTGAGCGGTTGCCATGCTGTCTGAAAGTGGTGACGCGTCCGGAGCATGATGTTGAGGCATGGCTGCGGGCTTCCATTGCTTCGGTCCGTGAAAATCATGGAACATACTGGTTGGTGTAGATCGGGCCCACCGGTTGAGGGTTTCCTTAGCGGGTGTCATATCGGAGTGGACGATGACTAATAACGAGCAATATTTGTTTGACCTGCAGGGCTACATCACGGTCCCTAACGCGCTTGATTCCGAACATCTCGATGCCTTAAACACGATACTTGATCAACAAATCGAGGCGAATGTCGAAGATGATGAGGGCACGCACCGATTTTCTGAGCTTTTGCAGTGGGGACAGCCGTATCTGGATTTGATCGATCTTCCGACAGTGGTTCCGTACCTTGAGGGTTTACTGGGTCCAAAGTTTCGATTGGACCATGTGTACCTGGATCTTATTCGGACCGGACTTGGTCCAATTGGTGCCACATTGCATGGTGGCGCCGTGCCGTTTCGTCCGCTTACATCCTTTCGGTTTAGTGATGGTCGGATGCACAACGGTCTGTCCGTGGTGGCATATAACCTCGCTGACGTAAACCCGGACGATGGCGGGTTTGGTTGCATCCCGGGCAGCCACAAGAGTAATTTCGCTTTTCCTGAGGAATGGAAAGACCTGACTGATCCGCATCCATCGGTTGCCCGTGTTGTGGGTCCGGCCGGGACAGCGGTGCTGTTTACTGAGGCGTTGACCCACGGGTCTCTTCCGTGGACGGCCGATCACGAGCGGCGCACTATTTTCTACAAGTACAGTCCGCATGAGCTGGCATGGTGGGGCGAATACCCGACGCCTGACGGGTTAGGTGATTTGACCGATCGACAGCGGGGGATTCTCGAGGGCCCGAACGCACGATATACGAATCGCCGCGACGGTAACTTCGTGGTCCGTGGTCAGGGTCGTCGATGATATTTCAAGCGTTGTGTGCCGGAGGGAAGTAGGCTAGTCCCGCGCCCAGATCATCCATTGCCAGCATGGAATCGCCACGAAGCTCGGCTTCGATGACATGTTCATCATGGTGAATCTGTACGTGCATGTCGGGTAAGGGAAGACCGATCTCGATGGGCTGGCCAATTTGAGGTTCGAATAAGATCAGTCGGTTGTTGCGAACGAGCGGCTGTGCCGGGTGGCTGTTGACGGTGATGGTGTCGATGTCAGCCCACGTGGGGATTCGCACGTGGATGTCTCCAGCAGTTTTGGGTGTAATACGAAGTACCGGTCCGGTATAGGGTGACTCGATGCAGATGTCGTCACTTTCGTAGTCGAACAGCATGTTGATATGGGTAGCCTCGTGGACGGTCGGCGCGATGGCCTGTTGGGCGGCACAGAGCGACGCGGTGGCACCACCGACGATGTCGAGGCTTGGGGCTGCCTCGTGTTTTCCCTTGGGCAGGTGGCCATAGACGGCACTAAATCCAAAGACGCCCACCAGTCGAGTTTGTAGACCTCGACGTTCGTCGCCACCGGCGACTTCCTCCATAAACGAGAGGTCTCGTACTTGAGATGGGAGGAGTTGGCATCGGAGGTAGCGCTCGGCGTCCTGGTAATACGAGTCGCCAAAATGGCGTCCGAGGATCAGGGCGGTTTCGATGATGTCTCCCACATTGTTCATTTCGCCCTGTTCCGGATGGAACCCTGCGGATTCACGGTGGTGGCGTTCACGAACCCACCCGACCTCGTCTCGAATCGTGGGTAGGCCGCGGTCGTAGAACTGTCGGGTTCGGTTTAGCAGGCGCTGGTCTCCGGTCAGGTCAGCCAGCTTGGTGAGACCCGAGAGGGTGCATGTCGTGGAGTGGCAGTGGGCTCCAAATCGTTCTGAGTCATATTTCCCGTCATCGAGAAAGGCGTGGGTGGCGGCATAATCACCAAGTTGTTGGGCGAGCGCTAAAGCTTCTGAAGATCTCGTAGATTCGTGGAATTTGACCAGTGGGCCGATGGCGCGGCCTACCCCTTCTACAAAGGTTGGGCGGACCACCATGGGCATGCCGTAGGCTTCTTCGATCGCCTGTTCGTCCCAATCTTCATTGCTTCCCCATAAACGCTGAATATCATGGATGAGGGCTTCGGCCGCTGTATGGGCGCGGTCAGAGTTTCGATAGCGAACCAGTGCGTGTAAGCCATGGAGGGCTTCACGGATGGAGTGTTCGTCAAATGCGACAAGGGGCCCTCCGGGTTCTCGATGGTTTCCCGGGATCGGTCCAGCGCTCAGCGAAAAGAAGGCGGCCTTTGTATGGGCTGTGATGACTGATTCGAGCGCGGGTATGTCGAAAACATGTTCTGCGGCGAGTAGGGCATCGAGGTGACGACCGGACATCTGGATAGCGCCGTGCCAGGGGCTAAAGCCTAGCCATCCATCAGGCCAGATCCGGGTATACATGTACGGGTAGCCGTTGTCGTTGGGGTTGAAAATCTCTCCCATCGCGTTACAGGCGGATGTAACAGCAGCTGGGATATCGGTCGTGTTGACGTTCTGGACTCGGGGTGGTGGGGTCCGTGACGTATCGAAGGCCGGTCCAGGGACAAACGCGTCATCAGTTGGTGATCTACGAAAACGTCGTTTCACAGACTGTCTCCGTCTTGGCGAACTGGGGTCGTCGATTTGGATAGGCGCATCAGAACATCATCAGCCGCGTTTAGGGTGCGATCTATATCCTCGGCGGTGTGAGATGCCATCAGGTGATTACGTTTGAGATTGAGTGGCAGCATGAAGAAGCCACGGTCGAGCATCCCCGCGTGAAAAGCCTGATACAGGGCGGCATCGTTGCGAACGAGATCTGAATAATTCCGAATCGGGGGTTGCATGAAATACGTCGTGAAGATCGAACCGAAGCCTGCGGGGATGGCATCGAGTTCGTGTTGTGCGACCAGTTCCCGCATGCCGTCACGCATGCGATCGCCGAGGGCATAGAGATGGTTGTAGAAGCCTGGACGCTCCAGTTGTTCGATGGTTGCCAGGCAAGCGGCCATGGCCAGGGGATGGGCGTTGTATGTGCCGGAGAAAAAGACATCGCCTGTTGCCGTGTTGAACTGCTCCATCAACCGGCGACGACCAGCGAGCGCGGCGCACGGATAACCGTTTGCCATCGCTTTCCCGAGCGTGGTGAGATCGGGTGTGACACCTGCTATCCCCTGGTACCCACTAAGTCCATGCCGAAACCCTGTAACTACTTCGTCGAAAATCAGAATGGATTCGTACTCGGTTGCGATCCGACGTAGCGCGTGCAGGAAATCGGCTTCAGGAAGTACACAGCCAATGGCGTGCGGGACGAGCTCAAAGATCATGCCAGCTACGTCCTCGCCGTGGCGTGTCATTAGATCTTCAAGCGCAGTGACATCGTTGAAGTCAATCACCAGAGTTTCGTTGAGCGTGCTGGGTAGGCTGCCGGCAGACAGCGGGTCTTGTTCACCGAGCATGTGCGGTTGACTGACGACGTTCATCAGGAGGTAGTCGTGCCAGCCGTGGTAGCACCCCTGAAACTTGACGATCTTGCTCCGTCCAGTGACTGCACGGGCTAGGCGAACTGCATGATAGGTTGCTTCGGATCCAGAGGTGCAAAAGAGCACTTGCTCGGCGCTTGGGACGTGTTCAACGACCTTTTCGGCGGCAGCAATCTCAAGTTCAGTCGTTCCGACTCCGACTAAGTCGATTTCGTGCTGTTGGCGGGCAATAGCTGTGGCCACGGATCTGTCAGCGTGGCCGAGAAGGATTGGCCCGAAGGCTGCATGGAAATCCAAGTACTGGTTGCCATCCACATCTGTAAGGTAGGACCCGTCAGCATGCGACCACACGATTGGGGGATCCATGCGTCGGAGTGAGGTGTTCACTCCACCGGGAATGACTGCACGGGCCCGTGCAAATGCGGCGGTGGAAGCCGTATGGCTCGAGGCGCTCACGATTGGGTGGCGACGATTGCCAGTCGGCCGGTCCATATCTCGCCGTTCATCGTTGTAGCGAGCAGCGTATACCCGTCACTATGCGCGACGGCATCAATCGCCTGTATTGGTCGTCCGGCCAGTGGCTCAGCGATTTCTTCCCAAGCGTGACTCGTGAGACTCGATATGAATAGTCCAACACTTGTGGCGGCGATGTAACGCGTGTCGGCATCTGCTGGTGTGATGGCTACGAGATCGCGTACGGCAGCTTCGGTCCCGGCTACGTGGGAGACGTTCCAGTACCCGGCTCCGGTTCCCGGGAAATAGACTTGGCTACCGGTGGCAAACGCGTAGGCATCAGTTGTGGTTGTGGGCCCGATCGCGATAGCGATTGATAGCCATGGGAAGACAGCATTGGCTTGCACATATGCCTCCCAGGATTCGCCACGATCCGACGAGCGGTAAACGATTGCGGAGTCGTGTGCGATAGCTGAGGCGAGGATGACACCGTCGTTCGCGAATTGTGGTGAGAACGCGATCGATGTGATGGCTGCCTCGCTGAAGGTTTCATCGAGGCGGGTCCAACTTTCGCCCCGGTTGGTAGATAGCAGCAGTGTGCCTCGAAGACCACCAAGAGCCAGGACGCCACTTGCCGTAAAGTCGGGGCTAATGGCCGTCGACCTAATCTCCGCGTCAGCTGGAACTGATGCGAACGCCTTCCACGAGGTGCCGCCATCCGTCGTATGCCGGACATGGGGGCCCACAACCGCGGATCCGAATCCGTCGTCAACAAACGCGGGCGAGATTGCCAGTGCGTTCACGGGGGCGTGTGGGAGACCCTGAGTTGTGGCTGTCCAGCTCGAGCCCGCGTCGATTGTTCGTAGAACGTTCCCATCAGCCGTCCCTGCGAGCATCGCTTCTCCATTTGGTTGGACGGCTTGGGCGAGAATTGGGTTGGCCACCAAGCCATCGTTTGAAGGTATCCATAGGTCGCTGCTCGGGACCGAACGCAATACTCCACCCGTATAGGTCCCTGCGAGGACTTGGAGACTCTCGTCTGCATCCCAGGCTGCCAGCGCGAGTACGTCGTCTGATGGGTCGGCTGGGCGCAAGGTGTGCCACTGGGCCTCCGGAGCGTGCGTGGCGAGAATTGATCCATCTGCCTGCGCTACAACGATCTGTCTGGCGTTTTCTGGTCCGTTGGCCGTGACCACATCATTGACACCTTCTCCGAAGAGATCGGTTGCGGCTGGGAGCCATGATTTGCCGCCATCGGTTGAGACAAATAGCCCGTCCGACTCATACCCTGCTACGACCGTTGTTCCGTCGGGATCACTCGGTGCGAAGGCAAGAGCAACGATGTCTGAGCTTACGTCTGGACCATGGATTGGGGACCACGTCATACCACCAGAAACAGATTTCCAGATGCCGTGGTCAGCAACTCCGGCAAGGAGCAACTTGTTATTGGCGAATGCTGGTGAAACCGCGAGAGCCGTGAGTTCAGCGTCCGGTAGGCCATCATCAGCAGCATTCCAGGAGCGGCCTCGCGTTCGTGATAGGTAGATGCCTTGATTGGTAGTCGCGGCGAAGATCGTTCCATCGGCTGCAAACAGTGGCGAGAACACGACCGCATTAATCGAGGGATGCGTGTTCCAAAATTCAGATTGCTGCCACGTCAACCCGTAATCAAACGATAGATGGAGCCCAGACTCACTGGTGCCTGCTGCAGCAACTCCGTCAGTGGTTATCGTGGGTGAGAGCGCGAGACAACGTATGAATGGACTGCGGAGTCCATCGTGTACCGGCGTCCAGGAGACACCGCCGTCGGTCGATCGGAGCAGCCCAACGAGTGTGCCGGCTAGGCCAATCTGTGCGTCGCCCACAGGGGGGCCGAGCGCCAGAGCTGTCACAGTGCCGCCGACTGACGCGTGAAGGCATTGCCAGCCTGTCACATGCGGATTGCTTGCAAGGTCTTCGCTTATTTCAGGGCCTCAGATTTGTTCAGGGATCACGCTGATGGCGTACTGCGAGTATCTACTGCTGTGTGGATGGCCTCACGTGCACTCACGGGAGGTTGTCCACCGCTATCTTCGATTTCCTTCCAGAAATGGCAAGCAACTTCATGGTTAGGGCCGACAGCCTGAAGCTGGGGGAGTTCTTGCGCACAGCGTTCCTGCGCCCAAGGACAGCGCGTATGGAAGTTGCACCCCGGGGGTGGATTGATGGGGCTGGGCACATCGCCGGGAAGGATGATTCGCTCCCGCTTCTTCTCAAGATCTGGATCCGGCAATGGGACGGCCGAAAGTAGCGCTCGTGTATACGGATGTAATGGTCGATCGTAAAGCTCGTTGCTTTGGGTGGTCTCTACGATCTTTCCAAGGTACATAACAGCGACTCGATCACTGATATGACGGACAACTTTTAGGTCATGTGCAATAAAGAGATAAGCCACACCGAAATCTTGTTGTAGGTCTCTCAGTAGATTGATGATCTGGGCTTGGATTGAAACGTCCAGTGCCGAGACTGGCTCATCACACACGATAAATGTTGGTTCCACAGCAAGGGCGCGTGCGGTAGCTATTCGTTGACGCTGGCCACCGGAGAATTCGTGTGGATAGCGCTCGGCATGGTAGGGAGCAAGCCCGACCAGATCAAGCAATTCTTGAACTCGTGCGCGCCGTTCTTCTTTTGATCCGTGAAGCTCATGGACCATTAGCGGTTCATCAATGATCTGGCCAACCGTCATTCTGGGGTTGAGTGAACCGTAGGGATCTTGAAAGATCATCTGCATTTGGCGACGGGCGCTCCGACGCTCGTTAGCCGGCAGCTGGACAATATCCTGGCCTTCAAAAACGACCTCCCCGGCTGTTGGTTCTTCGAGATGCATGATTGAGTAGCCGGTCGTGGATTTGCCGCACCCAGACTCGCCCACCAGGCCGAGCGTTTCTCCTGGCTTGACATGAAAACTAATGTCGTCGACCGCGTGTACATGGCCAGCGTGTCTTCGGATCAATGTGCCCCGATATACGGGAAAATACTTCTTGAGACTTTTCACTTGGAGGAGTGTTTCGTTGTCTGTGGTTTCCGGTCCGATAGCTTCGTTCGAATCGGTATGGGTGTCAGTCGTGTGTGTACTCATCGAAGATTCCCCGTGCTCACGTCAACGAGGCAGCGGATCGTATGTTTGTCGTCGATTTCGTCCAGCGTCGGCACCGACGTTCGGCACTCGTCACGAGCGAACGAGCAGCGGTCTGCATACGGACAGCCGACTGGGAGTGCCAACATGTCGGGCGGTGTACCTGGGATCGCCGTCAGCCGTTCAGTCCGATCCGACGTGAGATTTGGGACCGATCCCAGAAGGCCGAGCGTGTAGGGATGCTTCGGGTTGTAGAAGATGTCGCGAGCCGGACCTTGCTCAACAATGTAGCCGGCGTACATCACGGCCACCTCATCGCAAAAACCGGCGACTAGGGCGAGATCATGTGTAATGAGAATGACAGCCATATTTAGCTTGCTACGAAGTTCTGCGAGTAACTCGATGACCTGGGCCTGAATGGTTACGTCCAAGGCAGTAGACGGTTCGTCAGCGATCAAAAGTTGAGGGTTACACGAGATCGCCATGGCGATCATCGCGCGTTGCTGCATGCCCCCGGACAGTTGGTGTGGATAATCCTTAATCCGGTCGGCTGGGGATGGTATGCCTACAAGATCAAGCAATTCCACCGCTCGGGCACGAGCTTCGATCTTTGTTACACCTTGATGTAGCCGAAGCGACTCTTCAATCTGTTTCCCGACGGTATACACGGGATTCAGGGAGTTCATGGGATCCTGGAAGATCATAGCGATCTGGTTCCCGCGAACACGACGCATTTCGGCGTCGTTAAGGTCAAGAAGATTGGTCCCTTCGAAAAGGACTTCTCCGCTGGTGATGCGACCAGCAGGACGGGCGACCAGTCGCATGACGGCGAGTTGGCTGACACTCTTACCCGAGCCAGATTCGCCGACAATACCGATCGCATGGCCGGCTGGAACGTCGTAGGAGACGCCGTTTACGGCTTGAACAATTCCATCGTCGGTCGTGAACTCGACGGCGAGATCGCGTATTTGGAGGAGTGATTGTCCGTTGCTATTCATCGTGAATCGGTAGCCTCGAGTCTCGGTTTGAAATATCCATGGAAGAGGCCATCACATGACGTGGAGCAGAATGTTCCACCATCCTCGGCCTTCCAGACGTCGCGTGGGATGACTTGACCACATAACTGACAATTTACGACTCCAGTTTCCCACCAATCACCTTCGAGCGTGTGCCACCGGCCGCGCGGAACGTGTTCCTCGATTATTGGAGCTTTAGATGTGATCGTTGTCGAGATGAGGCTGTCGTCGGTTTGTATTTCGGACCGCAGCCGCGCGGTAGATTCAAGATCAACGGATGGTTGGCCATCATTATTGAACGCGATGGCGACGCCGTAGGTGTCACGGGCTGCGTCAGCAGAGATCAGGCCTTCACAGAGGTCGTTCAGGGTGGCTTTGGGATCCCGTCGTCGCGGGTTGCCATAACCTCCACCACCGGGGCTGCACAGCATAATTTGATCGCCTTCGTGAAGTTCGATATTCGCCACACGGGAGTTACTCGGCGTGCCAAAAGCATCTCGGAATGTTCGGAACTCGTCCGATCCGACACGTTTGATGAGTAGGCGCGAAGGCTCCCCGCCTTCGCCACCAAACAGACCCCAAGGTTTTGAGACCATGCGGTCAAAGAGTGCGGACATAGTAATAGATGGGGCTCGAACCTCTAGGATGCGCTCGGATCCGAGACCTCCCCGATGCGTTCCCGCGCCTCCAGAGTCGGTGCGTAAGCGGTAGGAACGTTCTAGAAATGGGTACCGTGTTTCAAAGATCTCGACTGGTGTAGTCGGGCAGTTTCCGTTAGGTATCACTTGGTGGCTATTGCCATCCGCTGTGGCGCGTCCACCCCACCCCACCCCTTCGAAGTGATAATGCACGTAGTACTGACCGGTCGATGGATGTGTTCCACCAAAGAGAAAATTACAGGACGTACCGCCTGTTGCGGCGGAGACGCGTTCGGGCACAGCCTGAGCGAGGGCACCCATCACGATGCCCCAGATCCTTGGATGAGTTTCAGTGTTTCCGCCGACGGATGCTCCTGGGTGCGTAACATTCGCAATCGATCCGGGTCGGGCGATGACGGTAATTGGTCGATAGGCTCCATCGTTGTGGGGCAAATTGTTATCGGCAAAGTGAAAGAGCGCGTTATACACGCCGGATGCGGTGACACCATAGGTGCAATTCAGCACATGCGGCGCTTGCGGGTCACTTTCGCTGAAATCGGCAATGATTTGGTCATCACCAACGATAAGCGATAGCCGGATCCAGTCTCGAACAGGTTCGGCTCGTGCATCTTCCATATGGTCAGCGAAATGGTATTCGCCGGGTGGGATCGTGCGAATTTCGCTCTGCATCCATCGTTCGGCGTGGTCCATTAGTTCGTTGCTGGCGGAGCGCACCTGCTCAACGCCGTATGTATCAAGCAACTCCTCGCAGCGTTGTTCTGCCACGTTTAATGACGCGATCATGGCGTGGAGATCTCCCCACGAGTACCGAGGCGCCCGGTGATTCGACATGATGATTCGCCAGACATCCTCATTGTATTCACCTTCTCGCATCAGCCAGACGGGAGGTAGGCGAAGGCCTTCTTGGTAGACCTCGGTGGCAGTGGCCGCGAACCCTCCAACGGCCATCCCTCCAATCTCGACTAGATGGGCAATGTTTGCGACGTAGCCGAACAGTTCTCCGTCGTGATACACAGGCTTGATCACGACGTGTTCGGGCATGTGGACGCCGCCGCGATACGGGTCATTGTGAACGACCACATCGCCTGGCTTGATGTTCTCGGCTCCGATTTCGGCTATTAGCCACTTCACGACAAAGCGGATTGCACCAACTTGGGCGGGGCAAAACTCGGTCTGGGCCAACATCCGGCCATCACCGTCGAACAGAACACAGGAAAAGTCGCGGCTCTCGCTAAAAATTGGAGAGTAGGCGGTCCGCATCATGGTGGTGCCCATCTCGCGACAGATTCCAACCAGACGGTTATAGATTACATTCAGTGTGACGGGGTCAGTTGCGGCGTGGGTGCTCGGCGGAATCTTCTGCTCCCTTGCCATCAGTTATGCCGGGCTTCGTTCCATGCGGCCGGTCCCATCCGTTTTGACCTGGAACAGCCAGTGGTGGGGGACGAGCGTAGTCGAATCAAGTTCCTCGATGATTGCTGGTCCGCGAATACTGTCTGCGGGTGTAAGGGTGGCCCGATCATAGATTGGGCAATCGATTGGATCCTCCGAGGTAAACATTACGTCTCGGTTTGCAATGGGTGTGGCCCTTTCCCCTCGAATAACGTTTGGCGTTGCAGGAGGTGCGGACGGCCCACTCGCCGTAACGTTGAATTGAACAATCTCGATGATTTCTCCTTGGATTCGGTAACCGTAGGCACGCTCGTAATGGTCCTCGAAGGCCGCGAGAATGTCAGCAACTGTCTGATCCGTAACGGTGCCTGATGGGATTTCTATCTCCTCTTCGTAATTTTGACCGAGGTAGCGCATGTTCGCGGATCGCCGTAGCACCGGTTTTCCAACATAGCCCTCGTGTTGGAGATCATCCGTGGCTTCGCTCTCGAGTTCTCGTAGACGAGCGTTGATGGCCGGAGCTGAGAGTTCATTTGATCGAAGAATATTCGTCCAAGTCTTATCCACTCGCATGTCGGCTAACAGCGTACCCAATGCTGAAACCAGACCAGGATGCTGCGGGACAAGGACGGTTCGTGCCGCGATCAAATCGGCGACGGCCGCGGCATGTAACGGACCAGCACCGCCAAATGCCACGATGCTGTACTCCCGAGGGTCAAGGCCGCGACGAACCGTCAGGAGACGCATCGCTTCTGCGATGTTTTCAACACCGACGCCAAGAATGGCCAGTGCGGCTGCAGTGCAATCGAGACCAAGGCCGCGTCCTT